>NZ_JBIGIM010000002.1:0-537542 GCF_043556235.1 Microbacterium sp. P03 | reverse complement strand
CTCTCGGCATCCCCTGCAGGGCAACTTCTCTATCTTATTCATCGCGACCCGCATGTCAAATCAGCATTTTCCGACGTGATGTCGAAGCCGGCTGTGACCGCGTGTCCCGAAGACAGACATTGTGGCCCCGCCCACATGACTCAATGGCCATGCTGCGAAGCAACCTGTCTATCTTATCTCTCTCGCTCGGCTTGTCAAATCGGCTGTCCGTGACTGTCTATCGTCTCCGGTCAGCACTCTTCGACTGCAATGAGGAGTGAGAACCCCACTCTAGTCCTGAAGGACGAACCCGCAAGGGGTGTTCGTGTGGGGGGTGGTTCTCCGCTTGAGGGGGGATGAGGCTTTTCGGCCTTTCCGCTTCCCTGTGGGGCGAACAAGTAATAAGTTACGTGCCGATTCAGGCGTCGGCAAATCCTGCGTGCACCCCGGGCGTGTCGCGGTGGCGGGCCCTGTCATTCCGCGGGATCCGGTCGCTGGCGCACGACGTGCTCGCCTGCGGCGTTCCGGCGGCGAGGCGCGTATCGTCCGGTGCATGCGCGATCACGCAACAGCGGCGAACCTCTGGGCACGTGTGCGCAGCGACCTCGGCGCGGACTGGACGGCCATAGCCGACGATGTGCGCGCCGATGTACCGCTCGTTGCGCAGACCGCGGCGTCCGCGCTCGCCCATGCCAGCGTGGCCGCGGCCTCATCGGCTGCAGCCGAGTGGGTGGCACCCGCCGCGGGCGTCCGACTCGACGGCGGGCGCATCGCAATCGCCTACGCCAGCGAACGTCACCTGCGCATCGACGGGACGCCGCCCCAGATCTGGTCGCCGCTCTCAGGCTTCTTCCGATCGTCGGACGGCTGGGTGCGGACCCACGCGAACTACCCTCACCACGCCGATGCACTCCGCCACGCGCTCGGCGTGCCGCCGCACGCCGACAAGGACGCGACGTGTGCAGCGATCCTCCGACTGTCCTCACGGGAGGTCGTCCACGCGACGACGGCCGCCGGTGGGTTGTGCGTGGTCGTGCGACGGGAGCAGCCTTCGCTCGACGCGCTGCTGCGCGCGCACCCCGTCGTGGCGGTCGAGCGATGGGCAGGCGCGCCGGCTCGACGAAGGCAGGTCGCCGAGGCGGAGGCGCCCCTGCGTGGCATCCGTGTTCTGGATCTGACGAGAGTGATCGCGGGGCCTGTGGCGACGCGGGTGCTCAGCCATCTCGGAGCGGATGTCCTGCGCCTCGATCCCCCGGGGCTGCCCGAGCTGCCCTGGCAGCACCTCGACACTGGGCACGGCAAACGGTCCGCCGTCATGGACGTCCGACGGCAGGTCGATCGGTTCGAACGGCTGCTCTCCGCTGCCGACGTCGTGGTCGGCGCCTACCGCCCCTCGTCCCGCGCAATGGCGTCATTGTCGCTGCGCCACCTCGGCGCGACCCATCCCGGGCTCGTCATCGCGCAGCTCTCCGCCTGGGGGTTCGGCACCGCCGCCGCGTCTCGGCGGGGATTCGACAGTCTCGTGCAGGCCGAGAGCGGGATCGCCTGGATCGAGTCCCCCGACGGTTCGACCCCCGGTGCGCTTCCGGTTCAGGCGTTGGACCATAGCGCGGGTTATCTGCTGGCCGCCGCTGTGATGAACGCCCTTTTCCGCCAATCGCGGGACGGCGGCACCTGGATGGTGAGGACATCATTGCGACGTATTGCGGCGGAACTCCTGGGGATGCCCCGTGGCGACCGGTCCGTCGCGCCCACCGTCGACACTGCTGGTCATCTTCGTGAGTACTCGACCGCGTCGGGCCTCGTCACCACCACGCGTCCCGCGATCGCCTACTCCGGTGCGCCTTCGGACTACCCGGCGCCGCGGCCGTGGGGATGCGATGCCCCGGAGTGGCCGGTCGAGACAGGATGACCGATTCGGCCCGACCACCGGTCGGCCGCTGTGTCTCAGCGCGGTCACTCGTTCCCGACCGCCGTCGCCGATGCGCCACGCCGGGCTGAGCGGGCGACCTGCACGGCGATGCAGACGACGATGGTCAGACACCCCCAGAGGGCGCACGCAGGAGGAAGCACCCGGTATGCCAGGTGCGGAATCGTCCACTCCGCAGAGAACGGTCCGAACGCCACCATTCCCCAGATCCACCCGCTCACCAGGATCACGGGCAACGACACCCACCATGCGCCGCGCGTCCACCCGGGCAGCACTCGGTCAACGATCCCCCGCTCCGCGTTCCTCCGCGGAGGCACGGCGGTCGTATCCGCCCGCCGCCACCAGATGAGCGCGCACACCGCGAGGATCACGAGTCCGAGCACGCTCGAACCGTGCTGCAGCCACTTGTACCCCGTGAAGGGTCCCCACTCCTCGTCCAGCACGGGGAGCATCTCGCTGCCCCACCGTCCCTCGTGTGTGAACAGGTCCCACACCACGTGGGTGAGGATGCCGAGCGCGAGAGACGTCACCAGAAGCACGACACCGACAAACGATGCGCGTCGAGGTGAGCCCGCCACCGCGAAGGTCTCGCGCCACCCGGTGGCGGCACCGCCGTCCCATTGAACCGGCAGTCGCTCCGCGAGCATGCGCGGCGCGAGTTCACGCGCTGCGGGACGGAGCACCATCCGCCAGGTGAGGAGCAGGAGGAGTGCGACGAGGATCGTGCTCGGCAATTGCGCAAGGTCGTGCGTGCCGCCGTAGGTGACAGGTGTCCCCCGGACGAAGAGCGGGAGGTCCGGCGCCATGGCACCCACGGCGATCGCCGCCGGCACCAGCGGCGTGCGGACGAACAACAGCGCGACGACCGCGTGACTGGGAGTGAAGGGCATCGTCAGCCCGAGACGAAGAGCCCGGCCATCGTCTTCTTCCCCCGCCGCAGTACCGAGACCCCGCCCGGTAACGAACCCGGAACGACGGCCGTCTCATCGACGACCTTGACGCCGTCGATCGATACTCCGCCTTGGGCGATCGCGCGCCGCGCTTCCGAAAGACTGGCGCACAGGCCCGTTTCCACGAGCGCCTGCGTCACCGAGGTCGTCCGCGTGACGCCCGCATGCGGGAGCTCGGACAACGCGCTCCTCAAGGTGTCCGCGTCCAGAGCAGTCAGGTCACCCTGGCCGAAGAGGGCTTCGGATGCCGCGACCGCCGCGGCCGTGGCATCCGAGCCGTGCACGAACTCCGTGACCAGGACGGCGACCGCCCGCTGCCCGCTCCGCCGGAACGGCGCCGCTTCGTGCTCAGCGACGATCTCCTCGATCTCGGCGCGGGACAGGAACGTGAACACCTTCAACCGGTCGGCCACGTCGGCGTCGTCGGTGTTGAGCCAGAACTGGTACATCGCGTAGGGACTGGTGAGCTCGGGGTCGAGCCAGACGGCGTTGCCTTCGCTTTTTCCGAACTTGCGACCGTCGGAGTTGGTCACCAGCGGCGTGCCGATGGCGTGGACGCTGGCCCCCTCGGAGCGCTTGATCAGATCGACGCCGCTCGTGAGGTTGCCCCACTGGTCGCTGCCCCCGGACTGCAGGACGCATCCGTACTGCAGGTACAGCTCTCGGAAGTCGAGTCCCTGCAGGATCTGGTAGCTGAACTCGGTGTAGCTGATGCCCTCGTCGGAGTTGAGGCGGGCGCTGACCGCGTCCTTCTTCAGCATCGTGCCCACGCGGTAGTGCTTGCCGATGTCGCGCAGGAAGTCGATGGCGCTCATCGGCGCCGTCCAGTCGAGATTGTTGACCAGCCGCGCCGCGTTCTCGCCGTCGAAACTCAGGAAGCGCGCCACCTGTTGCTGAAGGTATCCCACCCACTCGGCGACGGTCGCCGCATCGTTCAGGGTGCGTTCAGAGGTCGGCTTGGGATCGCCGATCAACCCGGTCGAGCCGCCGACCAACCCCAGCGGCTTGTGGCCGGCCAGCTGGAGACGGCGCATCAGAAGGAGCTGAACGAGATTGCCCAGGTGAAGGCTGGGCGCCGTCGGGTCGAAGCCGCAGTAGTACGTGATCGGATCGCCGTCGAGCAGCTCACGAAGAGCCGCCGGGTCCGTGGACACGTGCACGAGGCCGCGCCATTCGAGCTCATCCCACAGGGTGTCGAACGTCGGATCGTTCGTGGGCTCGACAGCGGGCAAGGACGGTGCAGACACGCGCTTCAGCGTATCAGCGGACATCCGACGCGACCGTTCGCCGCCGTCCGATGACGGACGTCGGTGGCACACTGGGGCGCATGATGCTCCCCTTCGATGCGCTGATCGTGGCGTTGCTCTCGACGTTCCTGTTCCTCGCCCTCAGCGCTGCGCTCGCGCTGGTGATCGTCAGTCTCCGCCGTCCTTCGCGTGTTCTGCTGATCGCCGCTACGGGGCTGGTGGTGCTGGCGCTCATCATCGTCGCCGTGACCCCCGTGAACGTTCCGGTCGCCGTCGGACTGATCATCGCCCTTCTCGGGACCTCCCTCGCCATCCTCGGCGGCGACCCGGTCACCCGCCAGGTGCTGACGATCGCCACCCACGGGACCGTCCGCGACGGAGCCGCGGGGGGAATCCTGCTGCGCGCACCGGCGTCGGCGACGGAGGACTCGAACGAGGCATCGGTCAGCTCTCACCCCGAGGTGCGCGAAGTGATGCGGGGCGGGGCCACGATCGGGTACCTGGAGCGGACGGCTGTCGTCGTGGCGATCGTGGCGGGCTTTCCGGAAGCGCTCGCGATCATCGTGGCGGTGAAGGGGGTCGGACGATTCTCGGAGCTGGCGGCGGCGGAGTCGCGCGAGCGGTTCATCATCGGCACCATGGCCAGCCTGCTGTGGGCGAGTGTCGTCGGCGGTCTGGTGCACCTCGCCATCTGGTGATGTCAGGCCGCCCCGCCGGAAGCAGGAGACGCGTCCTGGCGGAGCAGACGGAAACCCTCGATCACCGCGGCGGCGCCGGCGCCGGCGAGCGCCTGAGACACCGCGGACTGCGTGATGCCCTCGGCTTCCGCAAGTTGTCTCTGCGTCTCCCCTCGGCAGCGGCCGTACGTCAGCCGGCGGGTGCGCTCGCTCATGGCCGCGACGAGCTGGTCGCGGGAGAGCAGCATCGTGTTCGCGAGCATGGCCGTCTCCCGCGTGGAGGCCGGCTCGTCTGCGGCTACTCCGACCCACGTGCGCGTGGTCGGCACGAGGCGCTGCTGCTTGTCATGGACGGTGTCGATCGCCTCCCGCGCCGCCCACCACGCCGGTCCCTCCGGCAAGTCCCCGCTGACAGAGCGGACGAGACCCACGGAACCGATGCCGATGCCGAATCGGCATTGCACGTCGTCGGGGAGAGCCAGTTGCAGCATGAGCAGGAACGCCAGCGCGTCGGCCAGAGCCGAGAACTCCCCTTGCAGCTCGTCGGCGAAGGTGGGACGGAGACCCCGAACCGGAGCAGGGAGCCCCCGTTCCACAGCCGCGATGGTTTCGTCGAGCGTGCGTTGGGCGGCGTCGCGATCCGGGAGCCGACGAGATCCGATGATGTCCGCAATGACTGCTATCGCCATTTGATCAGCCTATCGCTTATTTCCAAGAGAAATAAGACATACGCTTAATAACGCGCCCGGGTGATCGTCCGTTACGGGACGAGGGCGTGCGCCAGCGCCTGGGACCGGGCGATGAGCTCCGACCGCTGCTCCGCCACCCGCGCGGGTGCTGTGCCGCCCAGACCCGTGCGACTCGCCACGGAACCCTCGACGGACAGCACCTCGCGCACATCGGCCGTCAGCAGAGGCGACACCTGGGTCAACAGCTCGTCCGACGCATCCTCCAGCCCGATCCCCCGGGTCTCGCATTCGCGGACGAGCGCACCGGAGATCTCATGCGCATCACGGAACGGTGTGCCCTGCGTGACGAGCCATTCGGCCACGTCCGTGGCGAGGCTGAAGCCCTGAGGGGCGAGCTCTCGCATGCGCTGGGTGTCGAACCGGAGGGTGGCGACCATTCCGGTGAATGCCGGCAGAAGCACTTCGAGCGTGGCGATCGAGTCGAAGACGGGCTCCTTGTCCTCCTGCAGGTCCCTGTTGTAGGCCAAGGGAAGGCCCTTGAGGGTCGCCAGCAGACCGGTGAGGTTGCCGATCAACCGTCCTGCTTTCCCTCGGGCGAGCTCGGCGATGTCGGGGTTCTTCTTCTGCGGCATGATGCTCGAGCCGGTCGAGTACCCGTCGTCGAGGGTGACGAAACCGAACTCGCGCGTGTTCCAGAGGATGATCTCCTCGGCGAACCGCGACAGATCGATGCCGATCTGCGCGGTCACATAGGCGAACTCCGCGACCACGTCGCGCGCTGCTGTGCCGTCGATGGAATTCTCGGCAGGACGGGCCAATCCCAACTCGTTCGCGACCAGCTGCGGATCCAAACCCAGCGTGGACCCCGCCAGCGCACCTCCCCCGTAAGGCGAGACCACCGCGCGCGCGGTCCAGTCGCGGAGTCGCTCGAGATCGCGGACGAGCGGCCAGGCGTGCGCCTGCAGGTGGTGGGCGAGCAGCACCGGCTGTGCGTGCTGGAGGTGAGTGCGTCCCGGCATGACCGCCGCTTCGTGCGCCTCTGCCTGCGCGACGATCGCGTCGATGAGACGCAGGATGTCGCGGGCGATCGCACGGGAATGGTCGAGCAGGAACATCCGCACGAGCGTCGCGATCTGATCGTTGCGGCTGCGGCCGGCACGGAGCTTTCCTCCGAGCTCCGGGCCGACCACGCTGATCAGGGCCTGCTCGAGGGCACCGTGCACATCCTCGTCTCCGGGGACCGCCTGCAGAGTACCGTCGGCCACCCGTTCGGCGAGGGTGTCGAGACCCTCGTGCATCCGCCGCTCCTCATCGCCCGTGAGGTACCCGGCAGCGGCGAGCGCCTTCGCATGCGCGTGGGAACCGGCGATGTCGTAGAGCGCGAGCGCCCAGTCGAAGTGGGTCGATCGGCTCAGCGCGACCAGTTCGGGCGACGGACCGGTGGAGAACCTGCCGCCCCAGAGTGCGCCCTCGTTGGTCCCGTCGTTCTTCGTATCGCTCACCTCCTCAGCCTACCGAGCGCACTGCCGGCGCCCGGGCGGCCGCGTCGACCGGCACGTCAGTCCTCGGTCGCACGAGCGCGGGGGACGATCCGCCGCGCCGCCATGTCGACGAACCACTCGAGCGGTCCACGGCCGACCATCAGCGCCCACGCGGTGCAACCGACGATGGTCCAAGCCACGAAAGGCGCGAACGGCTCGAGCGCACGGAACCCCCCGAGATCCGACGGGTCGCCGAGCGCCGCCTGCGCGACCAAAGCCCACGCGACGATCTGAGCGGTGTAGGCGGTCAACGGCATGGCACCCACCGCACGCAGCGGCAGGACGACCCAGACGATCACCGTGCGGCAGACCAGGAGACACGCGCCGAGCACGGCGAGCGCGAATCCTCCCGAGCCGACGACCTCGAGCAAACCCGTGGAATGCGCGCGGGCGGTCCACACCGCGCCCCACCACGAGGCGGACTCGGATGCCTCGTCCGCGCCGCTCACGACGTCCAGGGTGTACGCGAGCACAGCGAGGACAAGACCGGTCACGAGCATGCCGACCTGCACGGTGGTGCGCCTCAGCCCCGCCCGCGCGAGTCCCATTCCGGCGACGACGAAGGCAATCCACGTCAGGAACGGGTAATGCCAGCCGAGCACCAGACTCAAGGCTCCGCCCGGGTCGGTGCGCCAGAAGGCGGACGCATCGACGACCGCCTGCACGAGCGGCATCGCGAGTGCCAGCGCGGCCGCGAGCGGCAGCAGCACGCGGGAACTCAGGGACAGCAGCGGGATCGCCAGGACGAAAAGCACGGCGTATGCGGGCAGGATTACGTAGACGGGCACGCCGGTGGCGATGAGAAGGACACCGAGAAGCCACAAGATCACCGCGCGCACCACCAACCGCAGTCTCACCACACGCAGCGCTGCCCACGGCCGCGGCGCCGGTCCCCCCGACATCAGACCGATCGAGACCCCGGCGAGGGTGGCGAACAGGATGGATGAGCGCCCGTGCACGATCCCGCCCCACGTCGAAGCATCCGTCCAGACGATCGGGTCGATGGCGACCAGGTGGGCGGCGAACATCCCCAGGATGGCAAGGCCGCGCGCCAGGTCGACACCGGTGAGCCGGCTCTCACCGCTCAGCCGCTCCCACCTCGACGGGAACCAGCTCGTACCCCGAGCCGGTGGGGAGGCGATCAATCCTGGCGCAGCAGCCACACCAGCAGCGCCTTCTGCGCGTGCAAACGATTTTCGGCCTCGTCCCAGACCACGCTCTGCGGGCCGTCGATGACCTCAGCCTCGACCTCGTATCCGCGGTCGGCCGGCAGGCAGTGGATGAAGATGGCGTCGGGGCGTGCGATGGACATCGTGTCGCGGGTCACCTTGTAGGCGCCGAGGTCACGCAGTCGAGCCAGCTTCTCCTCCTCCTTGCCCATCGACACCCACGTGTCGGTCACGATCACGTCGGCGCCACCCGCGGCTTCGTTCGCATCGGTGTAGAGGGTGAGTGAGCCGCCCGTCTCGGCGGCGCGGCGATCGGCATCGGCGACCACGTCCTCCCGTGGGGCGTACGACTCCGGCGAGGCCACGCGCACGTGCATGCCTGCCGTGACTCCGGCGAGCATGTACGAATGGGCCATGTTCGACCGCCCGTCGCCGAAGAACGTGAGCGTCAGACCTCGCAGCTCGCCCTTGTGCTCGCGGATCGTGAGAAGGTCCGCGAGCAGCTGGCACGGGTGGAAGTCGTCGGAGAGCGCGTTGATGACCGGCACCCGGGTGTCACGCGCCATCTCCTCCAGACCGGACTGCGCGTAGGTGCGCCAGACGATCGCGGCGACCTGCCGCTCGAGCACGCGCGCCGTGTCGGCAGGGGTCTCCTTCCCGCCGAGCTGACTGCTCGCGGTCGAGATGATCAGCGGCGAGCCACCCAGGTCGGCGATCCCCACCGCGAAGGAGACGCGCGTGCGGGTCGAGGACTTGTCGAAGATGACGGCGACGGTCTGCGGACCGGCGAGGCTCTTGTCCGCCCACCGATCCTTCTTGAGCTCGATCGCCAGATCGAGGATCTCGGACTGCTCGGCGGCTGTCAGATCGTCGTCGCGAAGCAGGTGGCGAGTCACGTCGTGGTCTCCTTCGTGGGTGCGTCCAGCAGCAATGCGTCCTTCACGGTCGCCAGCGTCGCGGAGAAGAGCTCGATGAACTCGTCGATCTCGACGTCGCCGATCGTGAGCGGTGGCACGAGCCGGATGGTGTCGTCGTTCGGGGCGTTGACGATGAGACCGTGCTCCTGCGCGGCGGCGACGACGGCCTTCGCGACCGGATGCCGCAGGGCGACGCCGATCAGCAGACCCTGGCCGCGGCATCCCTCGACGATGGACGAATCGATCGCAGCGATGGCGGCGCGCAGCTGTGCGCCCCGCTCGGCGGCGTTGCGCACGAGGTCCGCCCGCTCGATCTCGGCCAGCACCGCGCCGGCGACAGCCGTACCCAGCGCGTTGCCGCCGAACGTCGAGCCATGGGTTCCCGGGTAGAACAGGTCGCTCGCCGCGCCGAACGTGATGAGCGCGCCGATGGGGAATCCGCCTCCGATGCCCTTCGCGACCGTGATCGCGTCGGGCTGAATGCCGGCGTGCTGGAAGGCGAACCACTCCCCGGTGCGGCCGGCGCCGGTCTGGATCTCGTCGATGATCAGCAGCGCGCCGCGCTGCGCCGTGAGCGCGCGGGCCGCCTGGAGATAGCCCGCGGGCAGCTCGAGCACGCCGGCCTCGCCCTTGATGGGTTCGACGAACAGCGCAGCGACGGTCTCGTCGAGCGCAGCATCCAACGCCTCGATCGTCGAGTCGATGAACTCGACCCCGGGCACCATCGGGAGGAACGGCTCCTGCATCCACGGCTTGCCGGTCAGGGCGAGCGTGCCCATCGTCCGACCGTGGAAGGCGTCTTTGAGGGACAGGATGCGCGTGCGGCCCGCCGCTCCCCCGTGCAACCGCGCCAGCTTGAACGCCGCTTCGTTGGCCTCGGCCCCCGAGTTGCCGAAGTACACCCTGCCGGCCTCGCCGGTGCCGGCGAGGCGCTTCAGGCGCGCCGCGAGCTCGAGCTGGGGCGGCGTGGCGAAGTAGTTGGACACGTGCGCGAGCGTCGCCGCCTGGCGGGAGATCGCCTCGACGAAGACGGGGTGCGCATGGCCGAGCGAGTTGACCGCGATGCCCGCCAGGAAGTCGAGGTAGCGGCGACCTTGGACGTCCCAGACGTAGGCGCCCTCCCCGCGCACGAGGAGCTCGAGTCGATCACCCAGGTTGCGCAGCAGGTCGCGACCCACGTCGTCCTGCCATGTCGTCCCTGTCGCGCCGATCACGCTACTGCCGCTCACTGTGCCACCACCTCTGTTCCGATTCCCTTGCTCGTGAAGATCTCGACGAGCACCGAGTGCGGGACCCGCCCATCGATGATGGCCGCCGTCTCGACGCCACCGTCCACTGCATCCAGGCACGCCTGCATCTTCGGAATCATGCCCGACTCGAGTTTCGGCAGCATTGCGCGCAGCTCCGAGGCTGTCAGATGGGACACGAGGGAATCGCGGTTCGGCCAGTCCGCGTAGAGACCCGGCACGTCCGTGAGGACGACGAGCTTGGACGCGCCCAGCGCCACGGCGAGAGCCGCGGCCGCAGCATCCGCGTTCACGTTCAACGAGTGCCCGGGGTGATCGAGGTCGGGGGCGATGCTCGAGACGACCGGGATGCGCCCGGCATCGAGCTGATCGTGGATGGGTTGAGGGTCGACCTGGACGACGTCGCCGACCCGACCGAGATCGTGCTCCACGCCCTCGATGACGACCCCGCGTCGCCGGCCTCCGAAGAGTCCCGCATCTTCGCCCGAGAGACCGGTCGCCAGCGGGCCGTGCGCGTTGATCTTCGCGACCAGGTGCGGATTGATCTGACCGGTGAGCACCATGCGCACGACCGAGATCGCCTCTGTGCTGGTGACCCGGTAGCCGCCCTTGAATTCACTCGGGATCGCCAGTCGGTCCAGCATCGACGAGATCTGCGGACCGCCCCCGTGCACCACGACGGGCTTCACTCCGACGTACCTCAGATAGGCGATGTCGGCCGCGAAGGCGTCTTGCAGCTCTTCGCTGATCATGGCGTTGCCGCCGTACTTGATGACGACGACCTGATCGCGGAACCGGCGCAGCCAGGGCAGCGACTCGATCAGCGTGATCGCACGCGTGCTGGCCTCGGCCGGGTCGGTGTCCTGCACCTCGACGTCGCTCATGATGCGTACGCGCTGTTCTCGTGGACGTAATCGTGCGTCAGATCGTTGGTCAGGATCGTGGCGGATGCCTCGCCGACCCGGAGATCGATGATCAGGTGCGTCGCCCGCGGCGTCAGATCGACTTCCTCCCGCGGCCGGTCGGGCCCGCCTGCGGTGCAGACGCGCACGCCGTTCATCCAGACGTCGACGTCGTAGGGGTCGAACTCGGCCCGCGTGGTTCCGATCGCCGCCAGCACGCGCCCCCAGTTGGGGTCGTTGCCGAACACGGCGGCCTTGAAGAGGTTGTTGCGGGCGACGGACCGCCCCACCTCCACCGCGTCCTCTTCGGACGCCGCGTGGACGACCTCGATCGTGATGTCGTGGCTCGCGCCCTCCGCATCCGATTGCAGCTGACGGGCGAGATCGAGGCTGATCTCGGCGAGCGCCGCGGCGAACTCGTCCTCGTCCGGGGCTATCCCACTCGCTCCGCTCACCATCAGGGTGACCTGGTCGTTGGTCGACATGCAGCCGTCGGAGTCGAGCCGGTCGAAGCTGACCCGGGTGGCGCGACGCAGCGCCGCATCGGCGGCGGAGGCATCGAGCACGGCGTCGGTCGTGATGACGACCAGCATCGTCGCAAGGCCCGGCGCCAGCATCCCCGCGCCCTTCGCCATCCCGCCGATCGACCACCCGTCGCGCCGGACGACGGCCTGCTTGGCCCTCGAGTCCGTCGTCATGATCGCGTGCGCGGCATCCGCTCCGCCGTCCGGGCTGAGCGCCGCGATCCCCGCCGCGACGCCCTCGAGCACTTTGCCGCGAAATACCTCGTCACCGGTGCCGATGAGCCCCGTCGAGCAGACGAGCACATCGCCCGCGCTCACCCCCAGCAGCGCCGCGGCCTTCTCGGCCGTCTGGTGGGTGGTCTGAAAACCGAACAACCCGGTGAAGCAGTTCGCCCCGCCCGAATTCAGCACGATCGCCTCGACGACGCCGTCCCTGACGGCCTGCTCCGACCAGATGATCGGATTGGCCTTCGCGCGATTGCTCGTGAACACGGCCGCGCCCGCACGCAACGGGCCACGGTTGACCACGACCGCGACATCCGAGGTGCCCGTCGATTTGAGACCGGCGGCGACTCCGGATGCTTCGAACCCCTGGGGCGCGGTGACGGTCACGGCGCGACTCCGTTCACGGTCAATGCGCGGTCTTCGGGAAGGCCCAGCGCGATGTTCATTGATTGGACGGCCGCGCCGGCCGTCCCTTTGACGAGATTGTCGAGTGCGGTGATGACGACCACGCGTCCGGCGGAACGATCGATCGCCAACCCCATGAGAGCCGTATTCGCCCCGAGGACGTCGGCGGTGCGCGGGAACGAGCCCGCCGGCAGCAGCTGGACGAACGTCTCGCCGTCGTATGCGCCCTGCCATGCGGCACGGATGTCGTCGTCAGTCGCGCCTGCGGCGATCGGCGCCGTCGACGTGGCCAGGATGCCGCGCGCCATCGGCACGATCACCGGCGTGAACGAGATTCCGATGCCCTCGTCGCCGACGTGCCCGTCTGCTGCAGCGCCGGCCGCGCGCGCGGCGGCGAGCGCCTGCCGGATCTCGGGGATGTGTCGATGCGTGCCCCCCACCGCGTAGGGGTTCGCCGAGCCGAGGATCTCGCTCGCGAGAAGGTTGGGTCTGAGGCTCTTCCCGGCGCCGCTCGGACCGACTGCGAGAACGGTGACGATGTCGGAGGGATCGACGACGCCGGATGCCACGCCGGGCGCGAGGCTCAGGCTGACGGTGCTGGCGTTGCACCCGGGCGCGGCGATGCGGGATGCACCCACCAGCTGATCCCGAAGCTTGCCGCCCGCCACCGGCAGTTCGGGCACACCGTACGTCCAGGGGTCGTGGAAGTCGCCGCCGTAGAAGGCGTCCCAGGCAGCGGCCGACTCGAGCCGGTGGTCGGCGCCCGCATCGATCACCAGGGGTGTGCCGGCGAGCGCCTCGGTGTACTGCCCCGACTGCCCGTGCGGCAGCGCGAGGAACACGATGTCATGGCCGGCGAGCACATCCGGCGTCGTCTCCTGCAGCGTGAGATGGGCGAGCGACCGGAGGTGCGGCTGGTGGGCGACCAGGGGCTGACCCGCGTTGGAATGAGCGGTGACCGTGCGGATCTCGATGTCGGGATGCGCGGCGAGGATCCGCAGGATCTCGCCGCCCGCGTAGCCGGAGGCGCCGGAGACGGCGACCGAATAGGTCATGGGTTCCACCTTAACGTTCTGGGGTCGGGGGCCAGGAACGGCGACACCTGTCGCGCGCCCACGAGGGCGCGCAATCGGGGTCGCCTAGAGTCGGCGTCCGCCCTGACGTCGGCATACCGGAGCGGCGCTCTGAGCGAGCGCGACGCGAACCGGAGTGGCCGAAGGCATGCGCCGACGATAGCCGCCGGGTCGGGGCATCCGCAACTCGGCCGCGCGCACGTCCGGCCGCACGTGGGCCGTCGACCGTCGAACGCACGGCATGCCGACGAGCGCACGACCTTCGTGCGACCGAAAGTCGTGCTCTCGACGGAAGGTGATGCGCTCGACGCGGTCGGACCTCACTCGCGGAGCTGGGCGCCGAACCGCTCGGCCGTGACGGCCACGCCCGCGAGCTTGGCCTCGGTCGCCTCGGCGGCCGTGAGAGTGCGACTCCGACCGCGGAAGCGCAGAGCGAAGGTCAGGCTCTTGGAACCCGGCAGCACACCCTGGCCGCGGTAGTCGTCGACGAGCCGAGCGGACTCGAGAAGCACGCCTGCGCCGTGGACCAGTGCCGCCTGGATCTCTGCGGCGGGAACCTCCGACGGGACGACGAGCGAGACGTCTTGGGTCGCCGCGGGGAAGGCCGACAGCGACGCCACCACCACCCGCTCGCCCGCGAGCTCGAGAAGCAGGTCGAGGTCGAGCTCTGCCACGATCACACGTCCGTGCAGCTCGGCGGCGGAGGCGACGCTCGGCAGCAGCTCGCCGAGATAGCCCACCTCGCGATCTCCGACGGTGAGGACGGCCGCCCGCCCCGGATGGAGGGCGGCACGGGTGGTCTGCGCGAGCTCCACCGTGACTCCCGCCGCGAGCGCGAGGGTGCGGACGCCGTCCCACGCGTCGCCGAGGTCGGCCGCCGCGGCGGGTCGGCCCGGCTGCTTCGGGGAGACGTTCCCCGCGAGGAGAACGGCGACGTGACGAGGCTGGGGTGGGATCGAGTCGTCGAGCGCGGCGAGGGTCGCGGCGTCCGGTCGCACGGCCAACGGAGGCACGAAGGCGGTGCCGTAGGCGATGCCCCCCTCCGGCGTGAAGACCGAGCCGGTCTCGAAAAGCGCCAGATCGGTCAGACCGCGGGACTGGTTGCGGTGCGCCACCGCGAGGAGTCCGGGCACCAGCGAGCGACGCAGGAAGGGCGACTGGCCGTCGAGCGGATTGGCGAGCTTGATCGACGGCAACGGCACCCCGGAGGCCGACCCGTGCAGGGCGTTGTCTGCTTCCGTGCAGAACGGGAACGACGGCGTCTCGACGTATCCGGCCGCGGCGAGGGCATTCGCCACGCGACGACGTCCTTGCTGAGCCGAGGTCAGACCGCGGCCCGACGGTGGCGTCGGCAGGATCGACGGGATGCGATCGAGCCCGTGGATGCGCGCGACCTCCTCGGCGAGAGTCCACTTGTCGGTGAGATCCGGACGCCAGGACGGCGGCGTGACCAGCCAATCGCTCCCGCGTTCGCTGACCAGGGCGCCCACCTTCTCGAGCGCCGTGACGATCTCTTCACGGGTGTATGCGACACCGATCAGCGTGGAGACGAACGGCTCGGGCAGATCGATGCCCACGGTCTGGCGCACGGTCATGAGCGCACCACCGGCGCGGGTGTCGGTGCCGCCGGCGTGGGCCACCATCAGCTCGGCGACCCGTGCGGCAGCCACGAACGGGATGCCGGGATCGACCCCGCGTTCGAAACGTCGCGACGCCTCGCTCGGAAGCTTGTGCCGGCGGGCGGTGCGCGCGATCGACACGGTGTCGAACGTCGCAGCCTCGATCAGCACGTTGCGCGTGGCATCCGTCATCTCGGTCGGGCCGCCGCCCATGACCCCGGCGAGCCCGATCGGTCCGGAATCGTCGGTGATGAGCAGGTCTTCCGGATCGAGGGTGCGCAGCTTGCCGTCGAGCGTCTCGAGCTTCTCGCCCGCCGTCGCCCGCCGGACGACGATGCCCCCCCGCAGTCGGTCGAGGTCGTAGCCGTGGATCGGCTGGCCGAGCTCGATCATGACGTAGTTGGTGATGTCGATCAGGATGCCGAGCGAGCGGACGCCGGCGAGAGTCAGCCGAGCCACCATCCACGCCGGGGTCGGCCTGGACGGGTCGACGTCTCGGACGATGCGGGCGACGAACTCCGACGCGCCGACGCGGCCACGGAGGGGGGACCGATCGTCGACCGACACCGCGAAGGCGGCCACATCACGCAGATCGACGTCGCCCCGAGCCTTATCGCCCGGGTCGTGGAACTCCGCACCGGTCGCGAGTGCGTACTCCCGGGCGATGCCGCGAACCGACAACGCATACCCGCGGTCCGGTGTCACGTTCACGTCGATCGCGACGTCGTCCAGGCCGAGGAGGGCGATCGCGTCCGTGCCCACCGGCGCATCGATGCCCAGCTCGACGAGGCGCAGAATGCCACTGTGCTCGTCGCCGAGGCCGAGCTCCTTGGCCGACGCGATCATGCCGTCCGACACGTGGCCGTACGTCGTGCGCGCGGCGATCGGGAACGGGCCGGGAAGAACCGCTCCGGGCAGGGTCACGACGACCTTGTCGCCCGCGAAGAAATTGCCGGCCCCGCAGACGATGCCGTGCACGGCGGGGCCTCCGTCGGCGGCCTCGACGCCGTCGGGGGCCACGCGCACCTGGCACCAGCGGATCGTCTTGCCGTTCGTCTGCGGCTCGGCCTCGAACGAGAGGACTTCTCCGACGACGATCGGCCCCTGGAGCTCGAAGCGGTGGACATCCTCTTCTTCGAACCCGACACGCACCAGGTCGGCGAGGACATCCTCGGGCGAGGCATCCGCGGGCACATCGACGAAGTCGCGCAACCACGACAGCGGGACGCGCATCAGACCACCATCCCGAACTGCTCGCTGAAGCGGACGTCGCCTTCTGCCATGTCGCGCATGTCCTGCACGCCGCTGCGGAACATCAGTCCCCGCTCGATGCCCATGCCGAACGCGAAGCCGGAGTACTCGTCGGGGTCGATACCCGCAGCCCGCAGCACATTCGGGTTGATCATGCCGCAGCCGCCCCACTCGATCCATCGCGCGCCGCCCTTGAAGGTGGGGTGCCACAGATCGAGCTCGGCAGACGGCTCGGTGAAGGGGAAGTAGTTCGTGCGGAAGCGCATCTTCGCCTCCGGGCCGAAGAGCTGGCGCGCGAAATGGTCGAGCGTGCCCTTCAGGTGAGCCATCGTGATTCCCTTGTCGACGACGAGCCCTTCGAACTGCGTGAACACCGGCAGGTGCGTCGCGTCGAACTCGTCGGTGCGATACACCCGGCCGGGGCACAGCACATAGATCGGGAGGTCACGCTGCAGCATGGAGCGCACCTGGACAGGGCTCGTGTGCGTGCGCATCACCAAATGCCGGTCGACCGGATCGACGAAGAACGTGTCCTGCATCTGACGTGCGGGATGGTCGACATCGAAGTTCAGGGCGTCGAAGTTGAACCACTCGTGCTCGAGCTCGGGCCCTTCGGCGATCTCCCAGCCCATCCCTACGAAGAGGTCGGAGATCTGCTCCTGGAGGAGGGAGATCGGATGCCGCGCCCCGGCGCGCGCCCGGGTGGCCAGGGCGGTGACGTCCACGCGCTCGGCCTCCAGCTGCGCGGCTGTCTCGGCTTCGAGGAGTTCGCTCTCGCGGGCCGACAGCGCCTGGTTCACCCGTCCCCGCGCCTGGCCGACGAGCTTGCCGAACTCGGCCTTGCGGGACGGCTCGACGGCTCGGAGCCCCGCATTCAGCGTGGCAAGCGGGGATCCCTCGGCCGTGTGGGCCGCACGGGCGCTCTTCAGCGATCCGGTATCGGCTGCCGCGGCGATCGCCGCGAGCGCATCGGCGACGGCGGCCTCGACTGCTTCGGGGGTGATTTCAGGACTGTCTGGCACGAGAGTCGAGTCTACCGACGGCGGTGCGACCGCCGAGACGGGGCCATCAGCCCTTCGCGTCCGGCCCATCCTGCTGCGCCACGATGAGCGACGTGTCGGTCACACCGTCCTGAAGGGGCGCCGCGGCTCCGGCCGCGATGACGCGCGGTGACCGGCGCATGCGCTTCTCGGCGGTGACAGCGGCCCAGGAAAGGAGCAGGCACATGCCGATGTAGATCGCGCCCGCGATGATGGCCGATGGGATGAGCGGCGAGCCGTACAGGGCGTTGGACCCGAGCTTCTTGGCGAAGTCCAGCAGCTCGGGGTACGTGATGATGAACCCGAGCGCGGTGTCCTTCAGCGTGACGACGAGCTGCGCGATGATGACCGGCAACATGGCCCGGATCGCCTGCGGCAGCAGGATCAGCTGCATCACGCCCGACTTCCGCAGGCCCACCGCGTAGCCGGCTTCTTTCTGACCACGCGGGAGCGACTCGATACCCGCGCGGAGGATCTCGGAGATGACGGCGCCGTTGTACACGACGAGGGCGATGACCACCGACCAGTACGAACCGAGCTTGATGTCGATCACCGGAAGGCCGAAGTACAGGAACAGCATGAGGACCAGCACGGGCACGGCACGCAGCACTTCGACGATGACGGTGGCGGGGACCCGCACCCACGCGTGATCGGAGAGTCGGGCGATCGCGAGCACGAAGCCGAGGACCACGGCGCCGACCGCCGCGGCGCCGAACGCCGCGAGGGTGCGCAGGGCGGCCAGGCCGAACTGCTCCCAGATCGCGACGTAGGTGAACACCGACCACTTCTCGGCGCTGAACTGACCGCTGATGGCGAATCGCCACAGGATGAAGCCGAGGATCGCCAGCACCACGACGATGGTGATGGCGCCGAGGATGCGGTTGCGGGTGATGGCGCGGGGACCGGGGACGTCGTACAGGACGGAGCTCATCGCGCGACCCTCCACTTGTTCTCGAGGTATCTCTGGAGGGCTGCCAGCAGCAGGACGAGGACGACGAACACGGCCATGACCCACAGGATCACGCCGAACGCGTTCTCGCCGCGCTCACTCAGATTGGCGCGGATCGAGCCCAGGTTCAGCACGGAGAAGCCCGCCGCCACGGTGGTGTTCTTCAGCAGGGCGATGAGCACGCTCATCATCGGAGGGATGACCGAACGCCCGGCCTGCGGGAGCACGACCAGGCTCATCACCTGACCGAAAGTGAGGCCGAGGGCACGGGCGGCCTCGGCCTGACCGACGGGCACGGTGTTGATACCCGAGCGCAGGGTCTCTGCCACGTAGGTCGCGGTGTAGATGCCGAGCGCCAGGATGCCGAGCACCAGGAAATTCACCCGGAAGTCCACGAGTAGCGGCACCCCGAAGGCGAAGAAGAAGAAGATCAGCGTCAGCGGCGTATTGCGCACCGTGTTCACGTAGAGCGTGCCGACGGTTCGCGCGACGGGGATCGGCGAGACCCGCATCGCGCCGACGATCACGCCGAGCACGAGGGCGATCGCCCCGCCCGCGAGAAAGAGGACGATGGTCCCCCACAGCGCTTCGCCCCACAGGTCGAGATTGTCGGTGATGATCCCCACGGCGATCCCTTCGATTCATGTCCGTCTTGCCGGCCGTCTCCCGTCGCGCGTTCGCGGTGAGGAGGGATGGTGGCGGCATCCGAAACGGGATGCCGCCACCATGTCGATCAGCCGACCGGGTCGACCTCGGGCTGGGTGGCCTTGACGCCCGAGGCGCCGAGGTTCTTGTCGAAGATCGCCGTCCAGGTGTCACCGCCGTCCGTCAGCATCGTGTTGACGAACTCGACGAACGCCGTGTCGTCCTTCTGGATGCCGACGCCGTAGCGCTCCTCGCTGAAGACGTCGCCGACGACCTTGAGGTTGTCGGGGTCACCGGCTGCGTAGCCGATCAGGATGGCCTCGTCGGTGGTGACGGCGTCGACCTGGCCGGACTTTAGCTGCTCGACGCACTGCGAGTAGGTGTCGAACTCCGTCGTCGATGCCTCGGGGTGCTCGTCCTTGATGCGCTGGATCGAGGTCGAGCCGGTGGCGGAGCACACGTTCTTGCCCGTGAGGTCGTCGACGCTCTCGATGTCGCTGTCGGCGGCGACGAGCAGGCCCTGGCCGGTCACGAAGTACGGCCCGGCGAACGAGATCTGCTCTTTGCGCTTGTCGGTGATCGAGTACGTGCCGACGTAGTAGTCGATATCGCCGTTGATGATCGCCTGCTCGCGGTTCGCCGACGGGATCGAGGTGAACTCGATCTTGTCCTCGTCGTAGCCGAGCGAGGCCGCGATCCAACGGGCGATGTCGATGTCGAAGCCGGACCGCTCGTTGGTCGTCGGGTCGAGGTAGCCGAGTCCTGGCTGGTCTTCCTTGACGCCGATCTTGACCGTGCCGCGCTCCGTGATCGCGTCGAACGTCGGGCTGCCTTCGAGCGTGACGTCGGTGGCGACCTCGAACAGGGCACCGTCCGATTCGGCTGCGCCGCTCTCTCCGGTGGTGGCACCGGGGGTGCCGCTGTTGCAGGCCGTGAGAGCGAGCAGGGCGACGGCGGTCATGCCGACGCCGGCGATGATGCGGTTCTTGCGCATGTGAGTCCTCCTGGGTTTCGTATGGTTCTTCGGTGTCCCCGCGCCGCCCCGTCGCGACGGGGCCTCAGCGGCACGGGAAGTCTCAGTTGGTGATGAGCTTGGAGAGGAAGTCCTTCGCCCGGTCCGTCTTCGGAGCGGTGAAGAAGTCGTCGGGCTTCTGGTCTTCGAGGATCTTGCCGTCGGCCATGAAGACCACGCGGTCCGCCGCCTTGCGGGCGAAGCCCATCTCGTGGGTGACGACGATCATGGTCATGCCGTCCTTCGCAAGCCCGACCATCACGTCGAGCACCTCGTTGATCATCTCGGGGTCGAGCGCGCTGGTGGGCTCGTCGAAGAGCATGACCTTGGGATTCATCGCCAGTGCGCGGGCGATCGCCACGCGCTGCTGCTGACCGCCGGACAGCTGTGCGGGGAGCTTCGAGGCCTGGTGACCCACCCCGACGCGGTCGAGGAGGACAGCGGCCTCGCGCTCGGCATCGGCTTTCTTCATCTTGCGCACCTTGATCGGCCCGAGCGTGACGTTCTCGAGGATGGTGAGGTGCGCGAACAGATTGAAGGACTGGAACACCATGCCGACGTCGGCACGGAGCGCGGCCAGGCCCTTCCCCTCCTTCGGGAGCTCCTTACCGTCGATCGTGATCGTGCCGCTCGTGATCGTCTCGAGGCGGTTGATCGTGCGGCAGAGCGTCGACTTGCCCGATCCGGATGGACCGATGACAACGACGACCTCCCCCTTGTGCACCGTCAGATCCACATCCGTGAGCGCCTGGAACTGCCCGTAGTGCTTCTGCACATTGCTGACGACGACCAGGGGGGCGGATGTTGCGCTGTCTGCCATGCCCCTCACCCTATGAGGGGGCTGCCGCCGCGACCACTCTCGCAACGGCAACCTTTACCGGACCGTAACAGGGCGGGTACGCGGCATCCGGTCTCGCCGGCAGGGCAACGACCCGCGCGTCGGCGCGGCGTGCCGGGCGCGCTTCAGTCGCCCGCGCGCTGCGCGAACGCGCTCTCATACAGGCAGACGCTGGCGGCTGTCGCGAGGTTCAGCGACTCGGCGTTGCCGTAGATCGGCAGCCGCAGAGACATGTCGGCGAGGTCGAGGGATGCCTCATCCAGCCCACGAGCCTCGTTGCCGAAGAGCCATGCGGTGGGCTCGCGGAGCAGCCCTCGCGAGGCCAGGAAGTCGGACCCGCCGACGTCGGCGGCGATGATCCGGAGACCGGCGTCGCGCGCGGCCGCCGCGACTGCCGGGAGCTCGACATCGACGACGATCGGCACGTGGAAGAGGGAACCCGTCGTGGCGCGGACGACCTTGGGGTTGTAGGGGTCGACGGTGCGACCGGTGAGGAGCACCGCATCGGCGCCCGCCGCATCCGCAGCGCGGATGATCGTGCCGAGGTTGCCGGGATCGCGCACTTCCTCGCAGACGGCGATCAGTCGCGGTCCGGCGGCGAAGACATCGCGGAGCGAGGTCGGCGATTGCCGGGCGACCGCGATGATCCCCTGGGGGGTGACCGTGTCGGCCATCGCCGCGATCACCGCCTCGGTCGTGAACTCGACGTCCACCCCGGCCCCGCGAGCAGCCTCGCGGACATCGGCGTGGCGTTCGAGCGCGGTGGGTGTCGCGAAGAGCTCGAGCACGGTGTGCGGACGAAAGGCCAGCACCTCGCGGGCGGCCTGCGGGCCCTCCAGCAGGAACAGGCCGGTCTCTTCTCGAGCACTGCGCTTCGCGAGCTTCGCCACGGCGCGAACACGGGGCGAGCGCGGGTTCTCGAGCACCTCACCAGTGTAGAGGTGCGGTCACGGCGGATGAGAAAGGGCGCCCTCTGAGGAGGACGCCCTTTCATCACAACGGGGTCAGGCGGAGACCTTCGCCGCGTTGACGTCGGCCGGCAGAGCCGTCTTCGCCGTGGCGACCAGCGACGCGAAGGTCGCGGGCTCGTTCACCGCGAGCTCGGCGAGCATGCGCCGGTCGACCTGCACACCCGCGAGGCCGAGGCCCTGGATGAAGCGGTTGTAGGTGAGACCGTTCTGGCGGCTCGCAGCGTTGATGCGCTGGATCCACAGACGGCGGAAGTCCCCCTTGCGCTTGCGACGATCCCGGTACGCGTAGACGAGGGAGTGGGTGACCTGCTCCTTCGCCTTGCGGTACAGGCGCGAACGCTGTCCGCGGTAGCCGGACGCGCGCTCGAGGATGACGCGACGCTTCTTGTGGGCGTTTACCGCCCGCTTGACTCTAGCCATTTCGTTCTGTTCCTATTCGTACGTCGGCGCGCGTCAGCGGCCGAGGAGCTTCTTGGCCTGCTTGGCGTCACCCGGAGCGAGGACCTGCTCCTGGTTCAGACGACGCGTGCGACGGCTCGACTTGCCCTCGAGGTTGTGGCGCATGCCGGCCTGCTGCTTCATGAGCTTGCCGCTGCCGGTGACCTTGAACCGCTTCTTGGCACCCGAGTGGGTCTTCTGCTTCGGCATTGTCTGTCCTTTGTTGATGAGCCCTGCGGGCGATGGAGAGTTACCCGCGGAGCGGGAGACTGTGGGGGCCTATTCGGCGTCGGCCGGAGCGGCCACGCGGTCGGCGTCCTCGGGACGGGGCGGACGCGCCGCCTCGCGGTTGGCAGTGCGCTGGGCATTCTGCTCGGTCTTGACCTCGGACTTGTTCTTGTGCGGGGCGACCACCATGACCATGTTGCGACCGTCGATCGTCGGGTTCGATTCGACCGTGCCGAACTCGGCGACGTCCTCGGCGAACTTACGGAGCAATCGGACACCCTGCTCGGGACGCGACTGCTCACGACCACGGAAGAGGATCATGGCCTTGACCTTGTCGCCCGCCTGGAGGAAGCCCTCGGCGCGCTTGAGCTTGGTCGTGTAATCGTGCGCCTCGATCTTCAGGCGGAAGCGAACCTCTTTGAGGATCGTGTTCGCCTGGTTGCGACGTGCTTCCTTGGCCTTCTGCGCAGCTTCGTACTTGAACTTCCCATAGTCCATGATCTTGACCACAGGGGGCTTCGAGTTCGGAGCCACCTCGACCAGGTCGAGGTCAGCTTCCTGAGCAAGACGCAGCGCCACCTCGATGCGGACAACGCCGACCTGCTCACCGGCGGGGCCGACGAGGCGAACCTCGGGGACGCGGATGCGGTCATTGGTACGGGGATCGCTGATGCGGAACTCCTCTTCGTGGATTGAGACCACCTCGACGCGTTCAGCGTCTCGGCCCACGAGGGCGACTCCACCCGGCACGACGCGTGAACGCCGGCTTCGCACCCTGAACCCCGCGAAGGGCTACCTCTCTCTGATGAGAGAGGCGGAGTGCCATGACCCGGTAGCCTTGAGCGGCAAGCGCGGGTGGGATGTCATCCTCTTGGATCCGGGGCAGAACGCTCCGGAGGCCCGACCAGCTTAGCAGAGAGAGTGACGTGAACACGATTCCTGATACCGACGACGGCCTTCCCCAGGAGACGGACGGGACGGATGCTGCGCGTCAGGCTCGTTGGGAGGAGCAGGAGCGTGCCGCCACGGCCGCCACAAGGGACATCGCCGACGTGCCGGCGGTGGAGGTCATCACGACCGCCGCCGTGCACCTCATGAGCGCGGCCGCCGTCAAGCTCGGCCTCGCCGACGACCCGGACACGCAGATGGATCTCGATGAAGCCCGCAAGCTCATCAACGCCCTCGCCGGCCTCATCACCGCCGGCGCGCCCGAGATCAGCGACATGCACGCACGCTCCCTGCGCGACGGTCTGCGATCCCTGCAGCTCGCGTTCCGCGAAGCATCCGCCATTCCTGATCCGATCGGCAAAGGGCCGGGCGAGAAGTGGACCGGACCGGTCAACTGACCTCGTCCCACGGCGTCAGGGGCGGGAGCGGACGAGCTTGACCGTCAGCGAATCGACCAGGGTCGCGACGCGGTCGTCCGCAGCCCACCGACGCGCCAGCCGCGACAAGACCGCTTCGAGCTCCGTCGCGTCGAGGCCGTCGATCAGGGTCAGCTTGACGATGATCTCCGGCCCCCGCAGGCGGGCTGCCGGATCGCCGGACTCGACCGCGACGTCGACCACGGCCAGTTCGCCGCCGATGCTCTGCTGCAGCCCGAGGAAGACCTCGGGCGAGGCGTAAGCGGGCTCCCACGGCTGGTTCTGCGCGATCGCCCACACCGCCGGTCGGCGGATGACGAACTCGGTGTCCGAGCCCGGGTCGATCACGATCAACTCGGTGTCGTCCGCCGATGCCGCGAGCGCCGTGCGCACGCCCTCGGCAGGCACCGGCCTGGCCGAAGAGTCCCACCGGCCCAACGCCGCCACCGAGGTGAACACCGGCAGCACGCGGCGGCCGTCGGGGGCTGCGACCGTCACGATCGAGAGCTCCTGGGTCTTGTCGACCGCCAGCCCGTGGACGCCGACGCCCTCTTCGCCCTTCGCCGCCACCAGTGGGATCAAGAGACGCGCCGAGCGATATGCGTCGATGACGGCGACCGGGTCGCCGGCGCCGCCGACGACTGCGGCGAGCGCGGCGAGCAGGGCGGGATCAGCCGACCCGTCGTCGGACGAGTGCGGATTGGGTTCGAACCGACGCCCTTCCCACGGAACGCCCGCGGAATCGCCGGCGCGCCCGTGCGGATCGTTGCCGCCTGTCGCGCCGGGGTCACCGGGGTGCTCAGCCGCCGGCGACATCGAGCGCTTCCGCCAGCGTGAACGCTCCGGCGTAGAGCGCCTTGCCGACGATCGCCCCCTCGACGCCCAGCGGCACGAGATCGCGGAGCGCCGCGATGTCGTCGAGGCTCGAGATGCCGCCGGACGCGACGACGGGCTTCGGCGTCCGGGAGGTCATCTCACGGAGCAGCTCGACGTTGGGCCCCTGCAGCGTTCCGTCCTTCGTGACGTCGGTGACGACGTAACGGCTGCAGTTGGCCGCCTCGAGACGATCGAGAACGGTCCAGAGATCGCCGCCCTCGCGCGTCCAGCCGCGCGCCGCGAGCGTCGTTCCCCGCACATCGAGGCCGACTGCGATGACCTCGCCGTAGCGCCCGATCACGTCGGCCGCCCATTCGGGGTTCTCGAGCGCCGCCGTTCCCAGGTTGATGCGGGCGGCGCCGCTCTCGAGAGCGGCATCGAGCGTCGCGTCGTCGCGGATGCCGCCCGAGAGCTCGACCTGCACACCGCGCACCTGCCGGATCGCCTTGCGGAGGACCGATGCGTTGTTGCCGCGACCGAACGCGGCGTCGAGGTCGACGAGGTGGATCCACTGCGCACCCTGGCGCGCCCACTCGAGTGCGGCATCGACCGGGTCGCCGTAGTTCGTCTCCGTGCCGGCCGCCCCCTGGGTGAGACGGACGGCCTTGCCGTCGGCGACGTCGACCGCAGGCAGCAGGATGAGTTCAGGTGTGGATGCGAAGTCGTTCATAGCTCCTCGTGCCGACGGGTGCGGCGACGGATCTCACCGGCGATTGGCACGAGGTCAGAGCGTAGCCGCGCCGAGCCCGTCGATCCAGTTCGACAGGAGGCGGATGCCCGCAGCCCCGGATTTCTCGGGGTGGAACTGGGTCGCGGAGAGCGGACCGTTCTCGACCGCCGCAAGGAAGGGCACACCGTACGTGCACCAGGTCAGCGTCGGCTGCGGGAACGGCGCCTGCACGTCGAGCGTCCACTGCTGCGCGGCGAAGGAGTGGACGAAGTAGAACCTCTCGTCCTCGAGGCCGGCGAACAGACGCGATCCCGCGCCGGACTGCACGGTGTTCCACCCCATATGCGGAAGAACCGGGGCATCGAGCTGAGTGACCGCCCCGGGCCACTCCCCCATGCCTTCCGTGTCCACACCCCGCTCGACCCCGAGCTCGAAGAGGACCTGCATCCCGACGCAGATACCGAGGACAGGGCGCCCGCCCGCGAGCCTGCGACCGATCAGCTCGTCGCCGCGATTGGCGCGCAGCGCATCCATCACGGCTCGGTACGCGCCGACGCCGGGCACGACCAAACCATCGGCCTCCCGCACGAGCTGGCGGTCGCTGGTCAGCCGCGCGTCAGCACCTGCGGCATCGAGCGCCTTGACAGCGGAGTGGACGTTGCCGGATCCGTAGTCGAGGACCGCGACCACTGGACGGTCGCTCACAAAGCACCCTTCGTACTGGGAACACCCTGCACGAGCGGGTCGACCGCCTTCGCCTGGCGGAACGCGCGAGCGAATGCCTTGTACTCGGCTTCGGCGATGTGGTGCGGGTCACGGCCTGCGAGCACGCGCACGTGCACGGTCAGCCCACCGTTGAAGGCGATCGCCTCGAACGTGTGCCGCACCAGTGAACCGGTGAAGTGTCCGCCGATCAAGTGATGCTCGAAGCCCGCCGGTTCGCCGTCATGCACAAGGTACGGGCGGCCGCTGATGTCGACGACCGCCTGGGCGAGCGCCTCGTCCAGCGGGACCAGGGCGTCGCCGTACCGCGAAATGCCGACTTTGTCGCCGAGGGCCTCCCTGATCGCCTGTCCGAGCACGATGGCGACGTCCTCGACCGTGTGGTGCGCATCGATGTCGGTGTCACCCGAGGCGCGGACGGTGAGATCGGTGAGCGAGTGCTTCGCGAACGCCGTGAGCATGTGGTCGAAGAACGGAACAGTGGTGTCGATGTGGCTCGTACCGGTCCCGTCGAGGTCGAGGGTCAGCTCGACCGTGGACTCGCTCGTGGACCGACGAAGCGACGCCGTACGGTGGACATCCAGGGCCGTCATACGCCCGATCCTAACGAGGCCAGCGCATCGAGGAACGCGGTGGTCTCCTCTTCGGTGCCGGCGGTGACACGCAGATGTCCGGCCATCCCGACGTCGCGGATGAGCACTCCCCTGTCGTACAGGGCCTGCCACGTGGCGGCGGGATCCTCGACCCCGCCGAAGAGCACGAAGTTCGTCCACGAGTCGTACGGCTCGTAGCCGAGCGCCTCCAGAGTGGCGGAGATGCGCTCGCGCTGGACGACGATCTCGTCGACCATCCCGAGCATCGTGTCGGAGTGGCGCAGTGCAGCCGTTGCCGCCGCCTGAGTGAGGGCGCTCAGGTGGTAGGGGAGCCGCACCAGACGAAGGGCGTCGATCACGGCGGGATCGGCGGCGAGATACCCCACTCGTGCGCCGGCGAAGGCGAAAGCCTTGCTCATCGTGCGGGAGACGACCAACCGCTCCCGGCCGTCGAGCAGCGTCACTGCGGAGCGCTCGTCGCGGGGGGCGAACTCCTGATACGCCTCGTCGACGATGACGATTCCGTCGGTCGCGTCGTAGACGGCCTCGATGACGTCTAGGGTCATCGGAGTGCCGGTGGGGTTGTTCGGCGCACACAGGAACACGACATCCGGCTGCGCATCCGAGACCTGGGAGGCGGCATCTTCCGGCGTCACCAGGAAGTCGTGCCCTCGCGATCCGCCGATCCAGGATGCGCCCGTTCCCCGCGAGATGAGCGGGTACATCGAATACGTCGGCGCGAAGCCGAACGCCGTTCGGCCGGGTCCCCCGAACGCTTGCATCAGGTGCTGCAGCACCTCGTTCGAGCCGTTACCCGCCCAGATCTGTTCGAGGCGCAGGCCGTGTCCGAGATAGTCGGCGAATCCCTCGCGCAGAGCGGTGAACTCTCGATCGGGGTAGCGGTTGACATCGCGCAGAGCCCGAGCCACCGCGTCCAGGATGTCGTCGGCCACGTCCTGCGGAACAGGATGGGTGTTCTCGTTGACATTCAGCGCGATGGGCAGTGCCGCTTGAGGTGCGCCGTATGGCGTCATCCCCCGCAGGTCGTCACGAATCGGCAGATCTTCCAGGCGTGCACTCACCTGTCCCATCGTAGGCGGGAGAGCGCCGCGCCCGGCCGACGAAGTGCTTCAGCGCGCTGCGCTGTACTGCGCCGGGATAGCCAGTTCCTGACCCGCGGACACCGTTGCGCCCTCCAGAGCGTTCAGGCGGACCATCGCGTCGACGACATCCCGCGGGTCGGCATGCGGGGCGACGTCCTGAGCGATCGACCAGAGCGAGTCACCCGACATCACCGTGACCGTCGCGAACGTGGTCGGGGGCGCGCCGTCCTGCGCCGAGGCGATCGCCGAGCCGCCGCTGACGAGAGCCAGGACGAGGACGCCTGCTGCGGGGAGCGCGGCGAGGGTGGCGAGGACGCGACGCCCCCGCGCGGTGAGCGTGAGACGCGTGGACTTCGAGAACGAGGGGCTCGAATAAGCCCGGTCTGAGAACGCGACGCTGGTCATGGCTCCTCCTGGGGTGGGAAGAGATTCGTACTCGACCCTCGGCCGGGAGGGCCGAATACGAATCTCTTTTCCGAAGCTATCTTCGACGTGAGAGATTGTCAACCGGGGCCCCGGGGTCTGATCGTTCGAACGCGACACGCGCGCCACCTCCTCTTCGGATCGCTCGGAACCGGATACGGTTTCGATAGCGACACCCCACCACGGACCTCCGACATTCGAAGAACGATGCCGATCAGAGGCCGTGAGAGTAGGAGAGATCATGAGCGAGGCCACCCCGCGGGAGAAGCCCCAGACGCGCAGGCGGAAGAGTCTGAGCGACAAGCAGATCGCGATCCTCGAGGTCATCCAGCGTTCGATCGCACGCCACGGCTACCCGCCGAGCATGCGCGAAATCGGCGACGCGGTCGATCTCAAGTCGCTGTCGAGCGTGACCCACCAGTTGAATCAGCTCGAGTTGAGCGGATACCTGCGTCGCGACCCCGGCAAGACCCGCGCGATGGAAGTCCTCATCGATCTGCCCGGCATGTCGACGGAGAACCCCGCCGATTCCGCCCCCGCCGTCGGCGACGCGGCCATGGTGCCGCTCGTCGGTCGCATCGCCGCCGGCGTGCCGATCACCGCGGAGCAGCAGGTGGAGGAGATCTTCCCGCTTCCGCGTCAGCTGGTCGGCAAGGGTGACCTGTTCATGCTCAAGATCTCGGGCGAGTCGATGATCGACGCGGCGATCTGCGATGGCGACTGGGTCGTCGTGCGCTCGCAGGCGGATGCCGAGAACGGTGACATCGTTGCGGCGATGCTCGACGGCGAGGCGACCGTCAAGACGTTCCGTCGACGGGACGGTCACACGTGGCTGCTTCCGCGCAACTCGGCGTTCGAACCGATCCTGGGCGACGACGCCGTGGTTCTCGGGCGCATCGTGGCCGTTCTGCGCGCCGTCTGACCCGCCCCCCGCGCGGCGCTGCGCTCGGAAGCCCTGTCCGGCGCGGTGTTTCCGCGCTATAAGTGAGCAATGACCCTCGCCGGCAGCACCACACCCTCATCCGTCGATGAACTCCAGGCTCGGCTCGACCGCCTCGAGGCGGAGAACGCACGGCTGCGGGCGGACGCGCCCCGGCCCGCCACGAGGACCGGCCCTCCCGGCACAGGATGGCGTGCGGTGCTTTCCGCCTTCTGCATCATCGTCGCAGCGCTGCTCATCCCCACGACGATCATCGCGGGATGGGCACGCGCGCAGCTCGTCGACGAGACCGCCTTCGTGTCGACCTTCGCCCCGCTCATCGACGATCCTTCCGTGCAGGCGGTCATCGTCGATCAGGCATCGTCGGCCATCACGGAGTCGGTCGACCTCGACGGGATCACGGATGACCTGTTCGACGGCGTGGCCACCCTCGACCTCCCGCCCGCCGCGCTGTCATCCATCGATCTGCTGCGCGGCCCCGCCGCCCAGGCACTCGACGGTCTGGTGACCACCACGGTCAGCCGGGTGGTCGCGTCGGACGCGTTCTCGGGAATCTGGCAGACGACTCTCGTGGCGAGTCACCGCGCGCTCGTCGCGACGGCGAACGGCGGGAGCGCGAACGGCGCGGTCACGATCAGCGACTCCGGCGAGCTCGGCATCGCCCTCGGGCCGATCGTGGACGCCGTCAAGCAGCGACTGCTCGACCAGGGTGTCGGGTTCGCGTCCGCAATTCCGACGATCGACCGCACCATCGTCATCGCGCAGAGCGACGCGCTGGCCACTGTGGGCGTCGTGTACACACTGGCGGTGACCGTCGGCTGGTGGCTCCCCTTCGTGGCGCTCGCGCTGTTCGTGACCGGTATCCTGATCGCCCGACGGCGGAGTACCGCCGTGCTGGGCTCGGGCGTGGGACTGGCGCTCGGTGGGCTGTCCGTCGCGACGGGTATCGCCGTCGGCGGTACGGTCCTCGGCCTGAGCGCCACCAACCTGGGAGTGCCGGCCACCGCCCTCACAGCGGTCTACACGGCGGTCGTCGCCGCGATGCAGCACACCGCAGTGGTCGTCATGGTCGTCGGCATCATCATCGCCCTCCTCGCGTGGGTGAGCGGGCGGTGGCGCGGTGCACGAGCCGTTCGGGGCGGGATCGCGGCGGTGAACGACAGCATCCGCTCCACGCTCACGCTCCGCGGAGTGAACACCGGGCGATTCGGCACCTGGATGTTCCAGCAGCGGGTTCTGGTCCGCGTCGTGCTCGGCGTGCTGATGGTGCTCTGGCTCCTGCTCCTGCGCCCGCTGAGCGTGGGCGACATCTTCCTCGTCGTCATCGTCAGCGCCCTCGTGTGGTGGCTCACGGAACTCGTCCAGAAGCGCGACGCAGCGTTCGTCGGCGACGCCCCCGCCACAATCGACGCGGACGCTGCCGACGTGCCCCGTGGCGCGCTCCCCTGACCAGCGTTCACAGACGCGGATGCGTCCGGTTGCAGCATCCGATCCCCGGCTGAGGTCACGCCTCGGAGACGTCCGCGCGGACGTCCTGCGCGTAGCGTGGAGTGGGTGAACGCACCCTCTGCCTACGGCTCCTGGCCCTCCCCCATCTCGGCGCGGATCGTGGCGGCCGGGTCTCACCCCGTGACCGATGCCCGCTACGTCGGTGACGCGATCTGGTGGCTGGAGCGGATGCCCGCGGAAAGCGGACGATCGACCGTGCGACGGACCGCCGCGGACGGCGGCGAGCCCGAGACGATGTTGCCTCGCCCGTGGGACGTCCGCTCGCGCGTCCACGAGTACGGCGGGGCGGCGTGGACGGCGACGGCGGACGGGACGCTCTACTTCGTCGAGAGCACCGATCAGAGGGTCTGGGTGCAGACGCCGGGCGAGCAGCCGGCGCCGCTGACTCCGGCCGCGCTCGGAATGCGGTTCGCCGACCTCGCGGTGCAGCACGGCGAGCTGCTCGCGGTGCGCGAGACCGACGGAGCGTCGCGCGCCCCTCGCCGGGACATCGTCTCGATCCCCCTCGACGGCTCGGCCCGCGATGACGAAACGGCGATCATGTCCCTCGTGTCGGGGAGTGATTTCGCCGCGTACCCCCGCGTCTCCCCCGATGGCGAGCGTCTGGCATGGATCGCCTGGGATCACCCCCGCATGCCGTGGGACGGTACCGAGTTGCGCATCGGCGACCGGGACGCCCACGGTCGGGTCTCCGACGTCCGAACGATCCTCGGCGGACCGGAGGAATCGGTGGTGCAGCCCGAGTGGATCGACGAGCGCGAGCTGCGGGTGGCGTCCGATCGTTCCGGACGCTGGAACCTGTACCGGGTGGACGTCACCACGCAGGACGAGGGGCCGGTGGCGGTCGCCCCTGTCGACGCCGATACCGGTGGACCACTGTGGAACCTCGGTATTCGGTGGTTCGCGCCGCTCGGCGACGGACGAGTGCTGACGGTCCGTACGAACGGCTCGGATGAACTCGCCCTCATCGAGGTGGACGGCACCGTGCGAGACATCCCGACCGATGTCTCGTCCCGCCTCCTGCTGCACGACGTCCGCGGCGCCCGCGTGCTCTTCACGGGTTCCGGAGTGTCCACGCTGGGCGGCCTCTGGGAGATCGACCTCGACGACGCCACTCCGTCCGCATCCCTGGTGCGCGGCACGGTCGACGCCGCACCGGATGCCGCCTGGCTGTCCCGCTCGCGGGCCATGACGTTCGAGGGCCCGCACGGGCCCGTCCATGCGTTCGCGTACGCGCCCGTCAATCCCGACCAGCCCGCCGCCGACGGCGCACCTCCGTACCTCGTGCTCGCACATGGCGGCCCCACCTCGAACGTGTCGGGCGGGGCATCGCTCGATATCGCATACTTCACGAGCCGTGGCATCGGTGTGCTGGACGTCAACTACGGCGGGTCGACCGGCTACGGCCGGGCCTACCGGGAGCGTCTCAGCGGGCAGTGGGGCATCGTCGACCGCGACGATGTCGTGGCCGCAGCGGAGGGGCTCGTCGAGGCGGGCCTCGCGGACGGCAGCCGACTCGCGATCCGGGGGGGATCGGCGGGCGGATGGACCGTGCTCTGCGCGCTGACGGCGACCGACCGCTTCGCCGCGGGGGTCAGCCGGTACGGCGTGGCCGACCTCCGGGCTCTGGCCGAGGACACCCACGACTTCGAAGCGCGCTACCTCGACGGCTTGGTCGGGCCGTACCCGCAGGACGAGGCCGTTTACGTGGAACGGTCACCGCTCTCGCACCTGGACCGCTTCACCACGCCCATGCTGATCGAACAGGGGCTGGATGACCCCGTCGTGCCGCCTACGCAGTCCGAAGCGGTGCGCGACGCGCTGGCAGCCCGCGGGATCCCGCACGCGTACCTCGCGTTCGAAGGCGAGTCGCACGGTTTCCGCCGACCCGAGACGGTGATCGCATGCCTGGAGGCCGAGGTCAGCTTCTTCGGTCAGGTGTTCGGCTTCACGCCCGCGGACGTGCCGACGCTCACCCTCGAGTGACGAGTGACGAGTGGTTCGCCCCGCGACGGACGAGCGTCGCCGTCACGCCAGGAAGGGCGTGAGCTCGGCCGCGAGCCGCGCCGATACGTGCGCATGCAGCGCCGTGCCCTCGGGCTCGTGACTCTCGCTCATGATGATGCCCGTGCCGTGCACCGCGGACACGAGGTCTCCGCGGTCGTACGGGACGACCGCGCGCACCTCGACCGCAGGCATCGGCAGAGCCTGCTCGATCGCGGCACGCAGCTCGTCGATACCCTCGCCGGAACGCGATGACGCGAAGAGGGCCTTCGGCTCGAGTCCGCGCAGGACGAGGCGGGTATCGTCGTCGACGAGGTCGGCCTTGTTGAAGACGACCAGCTCGGGCACGTCACGCGCTCCGACGTCGCCCATGACGTCACGCACGGTCTGCAGCTGTGCTGCCGGATCGGGGTGCGCGGCATCCACGACGTGGACGATCACGTCGGCGTCGGCCACCTCTTCCAGCGTCGAGCGGAACGCCTCGACGAGCTGATGGGGCAGATTGCGGACGAATCCGACCGTGTCCGTCAGCGTGTACACGCGGCCGTCGGATGCCTCGGCGCGTCGCACCGTGGCATCGAGGGTCGCGAACAGGGCGTTCTCGACCAGGACGCCCGCGCTCGTCAGACGGTTGAGCAGACTCGACTTGCCGGCGTTCGTATAACCGGCGATCGCCACCGACGGCACGGTGTTGCGCTTGCGCTCGGCCCGCTTGGCGTCGCGGGCGGGTGCGAAGTCGCGCAGCTGCCGGCGGAGGATGGCCATGCGGGTGCGGATGCGCCGACGATCGAGTTCGATCTTCGTCTCACCCGGACCACGCGAGCCCATACCGGCACCGCCCGCGCCGACCTGGCCACCTGCCTGGCGGCTCATCGAGTCACCCCAACCACGCAGTCGCGGGAGGAGGTACTCGAGCTGCGCGAGCTCGACCTGCGCCTTGCCCTCACGGCTCTTGGCGTGCTGACTGAAGATATCGAGGATGACCGTCGTGCGGTCGATGACCTTCACCTTCACGACGTCCTCGAGCGCGCGCCGCTGAGAGGCCGCGAGTTCGGTGTCGGCGATGACCGTGTCGGCGCCGAGAGCGGCGACGAGGTCGCGGAGCTCCTGCGCCTTGCCTCGACCGAGATAGGTCGCCGGATCGGGATGCGGACGACGCTGCAGCACGCCGTCGAGCACGACGGCGCCGGCGGTCTCCGCCAGTGCCGCGAGTTCGCGGAGGGAATTCTCGGCGTCGCCCTGCTCACCCTGCGGGTGCACACCCACGAGGATGACGTTCTCGAGCCGCAGTTGGCGGTACTCGACCTCGGTGACGTCCTGGAGCTCCGTGGAGAGTCCGGGCACACGACGCAGCGCGGCGCGCTCCTCCCGATCCCACTGCTCGCCGTCGCTGTGAGCGCCGACCGTGGTGGTGGCATCCTGAAGCGCCTGAGCAGACCCGAATACCCGCACACCCGAGCGCGCCTCCGACCGCGAGAGAACGCGATCCACCGGGTCGACCGACGTCTCGTCGGTGCTCGAAGGTGTCGAGATGTCTGTCATGGGGTCCTTTCCAAGGGTCCGTGAATTCTAGCCTCCCGCCGTGGGCGGGGTCTCCGGTACGCTCGCCTGCATGGGGAGCGATCATTACTTCAGCGCGTCTCCGTCCAGTGCCGAGAACCTTCGCCGCATCCGCGTCACACTCTCCGGCAGATCCGTCGAGGTGGTGACTGCGGGCGGTGTGTTCAGTCCTGATCACATCGACACCGGCACCGCAGTGCTTCTCGCGAACACCCCCCCGCCGCCGCCGGGGGGCCACCTGCTCGACCTCGGCTGCGGGTGGGGTCCGATCGCGCTGTCGCTGGCACTCGACGCTCCGCACGCCACCGTGTGGGCCGTCGACGTCAACGAACGCGCACTCGACCTCGTCCGTCGCAATTGCGACATCCTCGGCCTCACCAATGTCAACGCCGTGCTGCCCGATGATGTTCCCGACGATGTCGTGTTCCGCAGCATCCGTTCGAATCCGCCCATCCGCGTCGGCAAGAACGAGTTGCACGGCCTGCTGGAGCGATGGATCCCGCGGCTGGATGAGAGATCGGATGCCTGGCTCGTCGTGCAGCGCAACCTCGGCTCCGATTCGCTGCAGCGATGGATCGCAGCGACCTTCCCGCACGAGTACAGCGTGCATCGCGCCGCCATCGGGCGGGGTTTCCGGGTGCTGAAGGTCCGACGGCACGGGGTGACGGCCACCGGGCCCGTCGCGACCGTCTGAGGAGTCAGGCCAACGTGAGCTCGCCGCTGAAGACGAGCGTGGCCGGCCCCGAGAGCAGGACGTGGCCGTTCAGCACGCGCACGCCCAGCGTTCCCCCCGGTACACCGACGCTCCACTGGTCGGGTGCCGCGGCGCCTGCCCAGTGACGTACCGCCAGTGCGGCCGCAGCGACGCCCGTGCCGCAGCTGAGGGTCTCCCCGACACCCCGCTCGAAGACGCGCATCGTGATCGATCCGACTCCGCTGCGCACCAGCGGGTCACTCGGCACGACGAACTCCACGTTCGCCCCGTCCGGTGGCCGGGGATCGAGCACGGGCTGCGCGGTCAGGTCGAGGTCATCGAGTTCGGCCGCACTGGCGAGCGCGACGACGACGTGCGGATTGCCGACGTCGATCCCCGTCGCCGGTCTCGCGACCGGCAGCCCCCTGGCTCTCACGAGGGTGTCATCCTCCGCGACCACCCACGGTCCGAGATCGACTTCGAGGTGCTCCCCGGGGAGCGACACGGCCTTGGTGCCGGCGCGCGTGCCGATGAGCAGCGAACCGCCCTCGGCCAGGTCGGCGAGGTCGGTCTGCAGCAGGTAGCGCGCGAAGACCCGGATGCCGTTGCCGCACATCTCGGCTGCTGAGCCGTCGGCGTTGCGGTAGTCCATGAACCACTCGGCGTCCGGAGTCGCCCCGCCCTCCGCGATGGCGACGGACCGGACGACCCGGAGGATGCCGTCGGCACCGATCCCGAAGCGCCGGTCGCACATCGCGGCGACCTGCGCGTCCGAGAGATCGAGCTGCCCGTCGGGGTCGGCGATCAGGACGAAGTCGTTTCCGGTGCCGTGGCCCTTCGTGAACGGAATGGTCTGCGGCATCCCACGATCCTATCCAGGGAGACGACCGGCCTCAGTCGGCGATGAGTCGCTTGCCGGTCGTGGTGGTGTCGAACCGCTCGTACCCGAGCGTGTCGTAGAAACCGAGCACATCTTCGTTGCCCGGACGGACCATGAGCTGCACCTTGGGGCAGCCCATCTCGAGCAGCAGCTCCTCCACGTGCTCGACGAGGATGCGTCCGATGCCCTCCCCACGATGCGCGGGGTCGCTGGCGAGGTAGTAGATCCACCCCCGGTGCCCGTCATAGCCCGCCATCACCGAACCGATCACATCTTCACCTTCGACAGCGACCAGGAAGAGTTCGGGCTGCACGGTGAGCTTTCGCCGGATGTCGAGATGGGGGTTGTTCCAGGATTTGGTCAGGCCGGTCGCCTGCCACAGGGAGATCACGGATTCGGTGTCACGGAGGGCGAACGGCCGGATGCTGGTCATGAGACCAGTATCGGGGACGACGGTCTCAGGACCACCCTGTGAGTCCTTCGAGGTCGACGGGGCCGCCGCCCTCGACCCACCGGACCCCCGGATAGCGCCGGAACCACGACACCTGACGCCGCGCGTACCGACGGGTGAGCGCTCGGGTCTCGGCGATCGCCGCATCCTGCGGGAGTTCTCCCGCGAGCTGAGCCAGCGCCTGCGCGTAGCCGATGGCGCGGCGCGCCGTGACACCGCGCTCGAGGCCGCGTTCCCGGAGGTCCTTCACCTCGTCGAGCAGACCTCCTTCCCACATCCGCTCGACCCGGGTGTCCAATCGGGTCACCAGTTCGTCGCGCGGCATCCGCACCCCGATCACGCGCGTACCGGCCTGCCAGAGCGTCGGTTCGTCGGGAAGTGCTGCACCGTGGGTCTGTTCGCCCTGGGTCAGCACTTCGAGGGCGCGCACGACACGACGGCCGTTCCTCGGGTCGATCCGGGCCGCGGTCACCGGGTCGGCGTCCCTCAGGCGTGCGAAAAGCGCGCCGGGCCCGTCCGCGGCGAGCTCGGTCTCGAGCCGGGCCCGCAGGACCTCATCACGCGGCGGAAACCGGAAGTCGTAGATCACGCCGGACACGTACAGGCCCGAGCCGCCGACCAGGATCGCATCGGCGCCGCGCTCGTGGATGGCGGCAACCGCGTTCCGCGCGACCTCCTGGTACCAGGCGACGGCGGCCTCCTCAGTGACGGAGAGCACGTCGAAGAGGTGGTGCGGAATGCCGCGCTGCTCGTCCGGTCGGAGCTTCGCCGTGCCGACGTCCATGCCGCGGTACAGCTGCATGGCGTCGGCGTTGATGATTTCAGCAGGCCTGCCCTGGGCGGACAGGTGCTGCGCGAGGTCGAGCGAGAGTCCAGTCTTGCCAGTACCGGTCGCCCCCACGATCGCCCACAGCCGCGGCGGCGCCTCGTGATCGGTGCTGTTCACACCCCGATGCGCAGCGAGGGGAGCCCCAGTGCGACGGCGGTGGTGGCACCCGACGACGCAGCGCCGGCGGGGACGCCGCAGGATTCCGCCTGCGTGCGGTCCCACGCGTCGCCTGCCCGCGTGCGGCGGATGCGCAGCGCGCCGCCGTCGAGCGAATCCGCGAGGAGATGGAAAGGCGCCGCGCGGGTGATGACGACGCTGACCACGTCACCCGGACGGGGGACGTCGGAACCGACGGGCAGTTCGAAGTGGACCAGGCGGTTGTCTTCTGCGCGTCCGGTGAGCCGATGTGTCGCGGCGTCCTTCTTGCCCTCGCCCTGCGAGACCAGGACCTGAACCTCCCGGCCGACCTGCTTCTCGTTCTCTTCGAGCGAGATGCGCTCCTGGAGGGCGGCGAGGCGCTCGTAGCGGTCCTGCACGACGGATTTCGGCACCTGGTCGGGCATGGTCGCTGCGGGTGTGCCCTCACGGATCGAATACTGGAACGTGAAGGCGCTCGCGAACCGGGCCTGTTCGACCACGCGCAGCGTGTCGAGGAAGTCCTCTTCGGTCTCACCGGGGAAGCCGACGATGATGTCGGTGGTGATGGCGGCGTGCGGCATGCGCTCGCGAACCCGGTCGAGGATGCCCAGGAACTTCTCGCTGCGGTAGGACCGGCGCATGTTCTTCAATACGCGATCGCTTCCGGACTGGAGCGGCATGTGCAGCTGGGGCATGACGGCGGGCGTCTCGGCCATCGCGTCGATGACGTCGTCGGTGAAGGCAGCGGGGTGCGGGCTCGTGAAGCGGATGCGCTCCAGCCCGTCGATCTGGCCGGCAGCGCGCAGCAGCTTTCCGAAGGCGTGGCGGTCGCCGAACTCGACGCCGTACGAGTTGACGTTCTGGCCGAGGAGCGTGACCTCGATCGCACCGTCCTCAGCGAGCAGACGCACTTCGTTCAGGATGTCGCCGGGACGACGGTCCTTCTCCTTGCCGCGCAGGCTCGGCACGATGCAGAAGGTGCACGTGTTGTTGCAGCCGACCGAGATCGACACCCACCCGCTGTAGACCGAATCGCGTTTCGTGGGAAGGGTGGAGGGGAAGACCTCGAGGGCCTCGAGGATCTCCAACTCGGCCTCGTCGTTGTGCCGCGCCCGTTCGAGCAGACTCGGCAAGGAGCCCATGTTGTGCGTGCCGAACACGACATCCACCCATGGGGCCTTGTCGAGCACGACGTCCTTGTCCATCTGCGCCATGCATCCGCCGACCGCGATCTGCATGCCCTCGTGCCGGTCCTTGCGGGCCTTGAGGTGCCCCAGGGTGCCGTAGAGCTTGCCTGCAGCGTTGTCTCGGACAGCACACGTGTTGATGACGACGACGTCGGCCTCGGCACCGTCGGCGGCAGGCACGTAGCCGGCGCTCTCGAGGGAGCCCGAGAGTCGCTCGGAGTCGTGGACGTTCATCTGACAGCCGAACGTGCGCACTTCGTAGGTGCGTGCTCGTCCGCTCTCGTCGTGCGCCGAGGGCGAGGGCGCGATGATCGTGGGGGTGCCATCCAGCAGAGTCATGATTGCTCGATTCTACGGCGCGCCGGCAGCCGCTCGATCAGGCTCAGCGGATGCGGGCCCGGATGCGCATCGCGGACAGCGCCGTGCACACGACCGTGATCCCCACCAGGACGGCGATCGCGACGCCGGTCGGCACCAGCCACTCCCCCACGATCGAGTCGATCCCGTAGACCGCGCGCAGCGCCTCGTCGGACGCAGGCTCCCCCCCGGTCACCGCGGTGAGCGATTCCGCGGTGAAGACCCGGCGCAGCAGCATCCCCGCCTGCGCGAAGGGGAGCGCGTTGATCACATCGCCGACGGTGGTGGGGAGAGATCCCACCGGGATGTAGGCGCCCGCGATGAAACCCAGGACCGTGCCGATGATCGTGGACATCGCCGAGAACGCGCTTGCCGTGCGCACGAACGACACGACGAGCGCCGACAGTGACGTGAACGCGAAGCAGAACAGGGTGACGAGGCCTGCAGCGCGCAGGACCGCGGCGGGACCGAGCCACAGTCCATCGACGAGGCCCAGGTAGATCACACTGAGCGCCAGGACGAGCAGGGACATGATGACGGCGACGGCGACGGCGGCGATCAGATAGCCGAGCACGATCTGCCCTCGGCGGATCGGTGAGACGAGGAAGTCGCGGAATCTCCCGGATTGCGCGTCGTCCACCAGCACAGACAGGGCACCGAGGCCGGTGGTGACGGTGGTGATCAGAACGATGCCGGCGAACATCCAGCTGTCGACGAAGGCCTTGACGGCGCCCTCCCCGGCATCGGGGAAGCTCTCGGTCAGACCGGTGGTCTGCAGATTGCTGAGGAACAGGGTGTAGAGGGCGAAGAGAATGATGGCGCCGAGCAGAGAGAAGAAGACGTTCAGGCGATCCCGGAAGAAGAGCCGGAGGTTGCGGACGACGATCCCCGCGACGACCCTCACGCAGCTGCTCCCTGTGCGTCGTCGACGCCGGCATGACCCGTCAACGCCAGGAAGACGTCGTCCATGCGTCCGTGACGGAACTCGAAGTCCCGGACCGCGTCGCCGTGCTCGGCGAGGATCCGTCGGGCGACGCCCGCGTCGGGCACGGCGATGGTCACGATGTCGCCGCGGCGTGCGGAAGCCGCCTGTCCGAGCGTCGCGGTCGTCGATTCCGCCACGAGGTCATGGGAGGCCGCCAACGACACGAGGGCTGACCGATCAGACGTCGTGACAGACAGCACGCTGCGACTGTACGTCGACCGCAGCTCGGTCGGGGTGCCGTCGGCGATGATGCGGCCGCGGTCGATGATGCACACGCGATCGGCCTCCTCGGTCTCCTCCATGTAGTGCGTGGTGAGGAACACCGTGAGCCCGGACGACCGCCGCAGCTCCTGGATGGTCCGCCACACGACGGCGCGACTCGCAGGATCGAGACCCGCGGTGGGCTCGTCGAGGAACAGGATGCGCGGTTCGTGCAGGAGCGCCCGAGCGATGTCGACACGGCGCTTCTGTCCGCCCGAAAGGCGGCCGTAGCGGCGGTCGAGAAAGTCGCCCAACTCGATCAGATCGGCCAACGCCGTGATGCGCGCACGGGTGCGCGCGGCGTCGAGACGCGCGAATGTCGCCCGCAGCGTCAGGTTCTCGCGAACGGTGAGCTCGGGATCGAGCAGGGCATCCTGGAACACGACTCCGATCTCGGCCCGCACGCTCTCCCCGTCGGAACGGACGTCATGACCGGCGATCTGCACCGTTCCCGCTTCGAACGGAAGCGTCGTCGTGAGGCAACCGATCGTCGTCGACTTGCCGGCGCCGTTCGTGCCGAGGAATGCGAAGACGAGTCCGTCATCCACATGGAAGCTCAGATCATCCACCGCTGTCAGCGAACGGTAACGCTTGGTCAGCCCTGTCACGTCGATCGCCATCCGAGCCCCTTTCACCGGTAGGGCTCACGATACGAGATCACAGGCACCGACGGGGCTGCGCCCAGCGTGGGACAGCTCAGCGGAATCGAACGGCGTTGCCGCCGCCTGCCTCATCCCGAGCCCGCGCCATCGCCGTGCGCGCAGCAGTGCTCGCGACCGACCCGCCGAATCCACGCCTACCCAACTGACCCATCAGACGCCGCATCGCCGTCTCATCGTCATAACGGACAAGCGAACGCGCTTTCGTCGTCGCGAATTCGAGGGCCCGCTCCACGTCGTCATCCGGCAGTTCTGCCACGACGGCGTCGACGACATCCCGCGACACCAAACGCTTGACGAGCAGTTGTCGAATCGCTCGAGAACCCATGTCCTTGCGCGTAGTCGCGCCGTGCACGATCTGTTCGGCCAGAAGCGCATCGTCGAGCCACCCACGGGCCACGAAGTCTTCGACGGCGTCGTCCACCTCGTCGGCGTCGAGGCCCGCTGAGCGGAGGGTCGACCGCGCTTCGGCGATCGACAGGCCCCGACGACCCAAGCTGCGGGTGAGCGCCACCCGCGCGCGCTCGATAACGGCGGCACGATCATCGACCTCAGCCTCAGCCTCAGCCTCGGTCATCTGCTCACCCGCTCCACCTCGCGGCGAACCGCCGCGACTGCCCGTGCCGCGCCGCGGTGACGACGTCGGCGCCGACGGGGACGCCGGTGCCGGCGGACCCACCTCGGGCGCGGCATCCACGAGCAGCTCGTCTTCGGGCAGATCGGTGAATGTCACGGCTCTGCGCGGGCGATCTGGGAGGGCACGGGTGATCATCTGCGGTCCGGCGGTGTCGGAGGCGCGACGTTCACCGAACAATGGGGTGACGGGGGCGAGCTGTTCACGCTCACCCCCGTGCTCCGTCGTCATCGTCAGGCCGAGCGCTTCTTGGTCAGCTCCGCCACCGGCGGCGCACCGACAGGCGCCTCGACGAGCTTCGGCGTGCCGATGCCGAGCTTCGTCTTGATCTTCGATTCGATGTCGGCCGCGATATCCGGGTTCTTGAGCAGGAAGTTGCGCGCGTTCTCCTTGCCCTGCCCGAGCTGCTCGCCGTCGTAGGTGTACCACGCGCCGGACTTCTTCACGATCTCGTGCTCGACGCCGAAGTCGATCAGGCTGCCCTCGCGGGAGATGCCGACGCCGTAGAGGATGTCGAACTCGGCCTGCTTGAAGGGCGGAGCCATCTTGTTCTTGACGACCTTCACGCGGGTGCGGTTGCCGACCGCGTCGGTGCCGTCCTTGAGTGTCTCGATGCGACGGATGTCGAGGCGCACGGACGCGTAGAACTTGAGCGCCTTGCCACCGGCGGTGGTCTCCGGCGAGCCGAAGAACACGCCGATCTTCTCGCGCAGCTGGTTGATGAAGATCATGGTCGTATTGGTCTGGTTGAGGCCACCGGTGAGCTTGCGCAGAGCCTGCGACATCAATCGCGCCTGCAGCCCGACGTGGGAGTCGCCCATCTCCCCCTCGATCTCGGCACGGGGCACCAGCGCTGCCACGGAGTCGATGACGATGAGATCGATCGACCCCGAACGAATGAGCATGTCGGCGATCTCGAGTGCCTGCTCACCCGTATCGGGCTGCGACACCAGCAGCGCGTCGATGTCGACGCCGAGCTTCATCGCGTAATCGGGATCGAGCGCGTGCTCGGCATCGATGAAGGCGGCGATGCCGCCGTTGCGCTGGGCGTTCGCGATGGCATGGAGGGTGAGTGTCGTCTTTCCCGAGGATTCGGGGCCGTAGATCTCGATGATGCGGCCGCGCGGGAGCCCACCGACGCCGAGAGCGACGTCGAGGGCGATCGAGCCCGTCGGAATCACTTCGACCGGCGCACGGTCGTCGCTGCCCAGTCGCATGACCGAGCCCTTCCCGAACTGCCGGTCGATCTGGGCGAGGGCCGATTCGAGGGCCTTCTCGCGGTCAGCTGTTGATGGCATGGCGTGCTCCTTATGCTCGCGTTCCGTCGCCTGTAGGCTGTCGCGCTCCGACCCGGTGGGGCGGATGCTGCGACAAGGCGTGTGGTGTCGTTCGACGTTGTTCACGCTACGAAGGGCCTCCGACATCCGGACCTGCACCCGCTCGTAACCGTGGACAGTTCGTCACCGGCATCACCTGTGCAGGAGCCTACGCCGCTGTCGAACAGATCTTCGACGACACGCCGTGCTCGGAGACGGCTCGCCGCGCCGGGCCGGCAGCCGGCGATGGCACACGGAACATGGCCGCGACAGCTCTACTTCTGGCGCGGGTCCAGCCGTCCGACGCCGTAGCGCTGCGTGACCGGCACATCGGCCTCATCGCACAGCGCAAGCCAGATCTCGCGCGGCGGAACGCCGTCGCGAAGGGCCTGGGCGGGGGTCAGACCACCCACACCGCCCAGCACGAGGTCGTTGACCAGCGCGGCGGCCGAACCGCCGAACTGCTCGTCGATGGCGCGCAAGAACTCACTGCGACGCACGGGCGACTCGCGTTCGGCGGATCAGCGCAGCGACAGCTCGGCGTCGACGGACGCGACGAGCTCGTCAGGAACGACATCGGGGAAGACCTGCAGGCCCTCGACGACCGAAAGACGGTCGCTCACTTCGCGCATGATCGTCGAGATGGGAACATCCAGCGCATCGGCCACAGAGGCGAGGATCTCGCTCGAAGCCTCTTTCTGACCGCGCTCCACCTCGCTGAGGTAACCGAGCGCGACGCTCGCACGACTCGCGACCTGTCGGAGGGTGCGACCCTTCTGCTGACGGAAGTCACGCAGGACTTCACCGATCTCTTGACGTACAAGTATCATTCGGGCCCCCTCCTCACTGCTGGTTCCTGCCGTTGTCTGGGTGGACTACGGTACAACACCGACTGGTGCCAATCTAATCCCGTGCGCTGGGGAAAGGGTGGGAATCGCCGAATGTAACCGAGCGGAAACACGGCCTATTCCCGCACGGGCGCGCGGTGTCAGAGCGAGGCGGATGCGGTGGCGAGGGCCAGCCGGACGGTCTGCGTCCGGATCTCGTCGCGCGTCCCCCGCAGCGTCAGCGAGCGCACGGAAATGCCGTTGGGGGTGGCGACGCCGATGTGGACCGTACCCACGGGCTGCCCGTCCGGGGACTGCGGTCCGGCGATACCGGTCGTCGCGATGCCGACGTCTACAGGGCCGTCTGCGCCCTCGAGCGCTCGCCGAACCCCCACGGCCATCTGCGCGGCCACATCGGGGTGCACGGGACCGTGTGCGGCCAGCAGGCCGGCGTCCACACCGAGCACGGTGTGCTTCACCTCGGTGGCGTAGGCGACCACTCCCCCGCGAAAAGATGCGGACGCGCCGGGGACGGCGACGACGGATGCCGCGAGCAGCCCCCCGGTGAGCGATTCCGCGACAGCGAGCGACCATCCGCGCTCCCGCAGCGCCGACAGCAGACGCTCCGCATCGTGCGGGAAGTCGACCTCACCCCCCTCGACATCCCCCGAGGGCGTTGTCACGGACGCTTCTTCGAGCGGGCTGCACGGGCCTCGGTGATCACGTAGTCCAGGCCGCTGGCGATCGTGAGTATCACCGCGATCCACATCGTCACGATGTTGACCCAGACGATCCAATCCCCGACGACCGACGCGAGCGGGAGGAGAGCGAGCGACAGCGCGACCGACTGAGCGACCGTCTTGAGCTTTCCCATCCACGCGGCGGCCAGCACGTGATCGCTCACGACCATGAAGCGATACACGGTGATGCCGACTTCGCGGATCAGGACGATGATCGTCACCCACCAGGGGAGCTCGAGGAGGATGGAGAGCCCGATGAACGCGAAGCCCGTGAGCACCTTGTCGGCGATCGGGTCGAGCAGCTTGCCGAGGTCGGTGACGATCTCGTATCTGCGCGCGATATAGCCGTCGATGCCGTCGGTGGCGATGGCGACGATGAACAGCACCGCGGCCCACCAGCGCAGAGGCCCGTCGGCGCCGCCGTCGGCGAGGAGCATCCAGAGGAAGACCGGCGCGAGGAGGATCCGGGCGATCGTGATCGCGTTCGGCAGCTGCCGCGGGACGGCCATCAGTCGCGTCCCGTCAGACCCCAGGCATCCTCGTCGCCGTCCTCCTCGACGATCGGATACCCCTCGAACTGCGCATCGACCGGGTCGGCGGGCGCGGCCGGGCGAAGCGGTGCGCCATCGCCGGCGGGCGTCGCGGCGGCAGCGGGTGCATCGTCGCCCCGCAGACGGGCCAGCACACCGGGAAGCTGCTCGACGGACACCAGCAGGTCGCGGGCCTTGGACCCTTCCGACGGTCCGACGATCTCGCGCGACTCCAACAGATCCATGAGGCGGCCGGCCTTGGCGAAGCCCACACGCAGCTTGCGCTGAAGCATCGAGGTCGAGCCGAACTGGGTGGAAACCACCAGCTCGGCCGCGGCGAGGAGCAATTCGAGGTCGTCGCCGATGTCGGCGTCGACCTGCTTCTTCTGCGCTTCGACGGCGACGTCGGAGCGGTACTCCGGACGGGCCTGCGCGGTGACGTATTTGACGACCTTCTCGATCTCGGCCTCGCTGACCCAGGCGCCCTGCACGCGGATCGACTTCGACGTCCCCATCGGCAGGAAGAGCGCGTCCCCCTGACCGATGAGCCGGTCGGCACCCGGCTGATCGAGGATGACGCGGCTGTCGGTCACGCTGGTGACGGCGAAGGCGAGGCGGGACGGCACGTTGGCCTTGATGAGGCCGGTGACCACATCGACCGAGGGGCGCTGCGTGGCGAGCACGAGGTGGATCCCGCTCGCCCGGGCGAGCTGTGTGATCCGGACGATCGAATCCTCGACGTCGCGCGGCGCCACCATCATGAGGTCGGCGAGCTCGTCGACGACGACGAGGAGGTAGGGGTAGGGCTTGAGGACCCGCTCACTGCCCGGCGGGAGGATGATCTCGTCCGCCACGACCGCCCTGTTGAAGTCGTCGATGTGTCGGAAGCCGAACGACGCGAGATCGTCGTACCGCATGTCCATCTCCTTCACGACCCACTGGAGCGCCTCGGCGGCCTTCTTCGGGTTCGTGATGATCGGGGTGATCAGGTGGGGCACCCCAGCGTAGGACGTGAGCTCGACGCGCTTCGGGTCGATCAGGACCATGCGCACCTCGGACGGCTTGGCACGCATGAGCAGGCTCGTGATCATCGAGTTCACGAAGCTGGACTTTCCCGATCCGGTCGAGCCCGCCACGAGGAGGTGGGGCATCTTCGCGAGGTTGGCCACCACGTATCCGCCGCCGACGTCCTTGCCGACGCCGATCGTCATGGGATGGGTGCTGGACGCGGCCGCCTGCGAGCGCAGGACGTCGCCGAGCGTCACCATCTCGCGGTCGGTGTTCGGGATCTCGACGCCGATCGCGCTCTTGCCGGGGATCGGGGCGAGGATGCGCACCTCATTGGACGCCACGGCATAGGCGATGTTGTTGGTGAGGGCGGTGATGCGCTCGACTTTGACGCCGGGGCCGACCTCGATCTCGTACTGGGTCACCGTCGGACCGCGGGAGAACCCGGTCACCCGTGCGTCGACCTGAAATTGGTCGAGCACGCTGGTGATGGCGCGGACGATCTCGTCGTTGGCTGCGGAGCGCGCCTTGTGCGGCGTGCCGGCTGCGAGGGTCGCCGTCGAGGGCAGGCGATACAGCGAGGCGGGAGGCATCCCCTCGGAATCGCTGCCGATCCCCGAAAGCCCCGGCAGCATGTCGTCGGAGTCGGGGCTGTCGTCGCGCAGCGAGGTGTCGCCGCGGCTCTTGCGCGGGGGGATGACGGGTGCCGCGGCCGAGGTGGCGATCACTTCGGTCAGGGCGTCCGGCATGACGGGAAGCGGCGGCACGGGCGGCTGGATCGCCTGATCGAAAGCGCCCTCCGAAGATCCGACGGGCAGGAGCTCGGTGAGGTCCTGCGACAGCACGCCGTCGTCCGGGTCCTCTTCGCGTCCGGTCTTGTTGCGTCGCCACCAGGGCAATGAGGGGTCGGATGCCGCAGCATCCGCGACCTTCGTGTCACCGGTCTCGGCGAACACCGGACCCTTCGCGGCGGGGTCGGGGCGTTCCGCGTCGAACATCCACGCGTAGAGATCGCCGAGACGACGACCGATGTGGTTGGGCGGGGTCTTCGTCAGGATCAGGATGCTGAGGATCGTGAGAAGCCCCAGCACGGCGCACGCGCCGATCGCGGTGAGTCCGAGTGCGAGCGGCTCCCCGATCATCCAGCCGAACAGGCCGCCCGCCTCGCTGAGCGCGGGCAGGCCGTCCTTGGGCGCCGGGCGGTCGCCGAGCACGTGGCAGAACCCCGCGATCGTCCAGAGGAACAAACCGAAGCCGATGCCGATCCTGCCGTTGTCGTGCACGGAAGACGGATGCCGGAACAGCCAGCCGGCCAGCACGAGCAGGAAGACCGGCAGGACGAACGCCGTGCGTCCGAGGAGACCGCCGACCGAGTAGGCGCTGATGGCGGCGGCGACGTCGGTGCCGATGAAGAACCACTCGATGACCGCACCGACGGCCGCCAGGAGCACGAGCAGGAAGGGGAACCCGTCTCGGCGCTGATCCTTCTCGAGTGTCTCCGGGCCGAAGGTGCGGTAGACGCCGCCCGTCGCGTGCGCCAGTCCGAGCCACGCGCGCACCACGACAGGCGGCCTCTCGGGCTCGCCGACGTACCGTTTGGGGGCGGGCGCGGGCTTGGGATCGGCTTTTCGGGCGCGCGGCGGAGACGCCTTCGCGGACGCGCGACCACTGGTGGTCGGATTGGTGCTCCTGGCCATGGTGTCCACGCTAGGCCGCTCCACCCCGATTTGCCCGGATAGACGCGAGGCCATCGTGACGCATGTGACGGGTGTGACTCGGATTGCCGCTACTGCAGGCGCTTGACCATCGTGTCGCGGCCGACGCCGGGCTGGGTCACGGCGAACCCCTCGCTGCGGTAGAGCGTCACCGCGAAATTCCCCCGCTCCACGCTGAGGCTGAGGCGCGCGTATCCGTCGGCGCGCGCCTTCTCCCCGAGGCTCTGCAGCAGCATGCGTCCGACGCCGTGCGCACGCCAGATGGGCCGGACGCCCATCACCATCTCGGGGACACCGGTGCCGACATAGGCGAATCCGGGATCGGTGCGCGGCAGCATCCGGTACCAGGCCGCTCCGATCGGCTCGCCGTGGGTCGCGATCGCGACGAACCCCGCGTCGCTCGGGCGCATCCACCCCGCGAGATACCTGCTGTGCTCAGGGCTCGAGAGGATGTCGTGCTTCGGCCGCGCCGCGCCCGGCCTCCAGTTCGCCGCCTCGACGACCATGTCGCCGAGGAACGCGCCGTCCGCCCGCGTGGCGGGACGGACGCTGAAGGTCGAGGGCATGCGGGGAGTTTACCGAGCAGAGCGGATGCTGCGACCCGACGTCGGCCGCAGCATCCGCTCTCCTGTCTCAGGCCTCGATGACCAGCGGCACGATCATCGGACGACGGCGCAGCGACTGGCTCACCCAACGGCCGATCGTGCGGCGCACGACCTGCGACAACGCGTGCGTGTCACGGACGCCGGACTGAGCGGCGTCGGCGAGCGCCGCGGCGATCTTGGGTTTGACGGCGTCGAACACACGATCGTCTTCGGCGACGCCGCGGGCGTGGATCTCGGGACCCGTGATCACCCGCCCGGTCGCGGAATCGATGACGACGATGACCGAGATGAAGCCCTCTTCGCCGAGTGTCCGGCGATCCTTGAGATCGGCATCCGTGATCTCGCCGACCGTCGAGCCGTCGACGTAGACGAAGCCGAGATCGAGCTGCCCGACGACCGACGCGAGTCCGTCGCGCAGATCGATGACCGTCCCGTTCTCGCCGATGATGGTGCGCTCCGCGGGCACACCCGTGTCCTGGGCGAGCTTCGCGTTCGCCATCAGGTGGCGGTACTCGCCGTGGACGGGGAGCACGTTCTTGGGTTTGAGGATGTTGTAGCAGTAGAGCAGCTCGCCCGCGGCGGCGTGTCCGGAGACGTGCACCTTGGCGTTGCCCTTGTGCACGACGTTGGCGCCGAGTTTGGTCAGACCGTCGATCACGCGGTACACCGCGTTCTCGTTGCCGGGGATGAGGCTGGACGCGAGGATGACCGTGTCACCGGGGCCGGGCTCGATCTCGTGGTCGTTGTTGGCCATACGGCTCAGCACCGCCATGGGCTCGCCCTGCGAACCCGTGGACATGTAGACGATCTTGTCGTCCGGGAGGTCGCGCGCCTTCTTGTAGTCGATTAGGATGCCCTCCGGCACGTGCAGGTAGCCGAGGTCCTCCGCGATCGTCATGTTGCGCAGCATGCTGCGGCCGAGGAGGGCCACCCGGCGGCCATGAAGGGCCGCCGCATCCAGGACCTGCTGCACACGGTGCACGTGGCTGGAGAAGCTCGCCACGATCACGCGCCGCGGAGCCTTGCCGATGACCTGGTCGAGCACCGGGCCGATGCTGCGCTCGAGCGGTGTGAAACCGGGCACATCGGCGTTCGTGGAATCCACCAGGAAGAGGTCGACACCCTTCTCGCCGAGTCGTGCGAACGCGCGCAGATCGGTGAGGCGGCCGTCGAGCGGCAGCTGGTCCATCTTGAAGTCGCCGGTCGCGAGCACCGTACCCGCGGGGGTCGTGATCGCGACGGCCAGAGCATCGGGGATCGAGTGGTTGACCGCGACGAACTCGAGCTCGAACGGGCCGACCTTCTCGTGCTGACCCTCGGTCACCGTGAGGGTGTAGGGCTTGATGCGGTGCTCTTTGAGCTTCGCCTCGACCAGAGCGAGCGTGAGGCCGGAGCCGATCAGGGGGATGTCGCGCTTCAGCTTCAGAAGGTAGGGCACCGCACCGATGTGGTCTTCGTGACCGTGGGTGAGCACGACGGCCACGATGTCGTCGAGGCGGTTCTTGATCGGCTCGAAGTCGGGCAGGATCAGGTCGACGCCGGGCTGATGCTCCTCCGGGAAGAGCACGCCGCAGTCGACGATCAGCAGCTTGCCGCCGTACTCGAAGACGGTCATGTTGCGGCCGATCTCTCCGAGACCGCCGAGCGGGGTGACCCGCAGCGTTCCGGTGGTGAGGGCGGGCGGGTCGTACACGGTTCTGGGCATGGGTGCCTCCTGGGAGATGCCGACGCGCGGCATCCGTCGATTCAGTGGGTGAGTGGGGGTGCCGTGCACTCCGCGCCGACGGCCCCGGCGGCGGGACTCTCGGAGCGGGGCACGTCGGTCATCAGCGGGTGGTGCCCGAGACCTTCGGCAGCGCGCCGCCGGCGGCGGCATTGCGGTCGGGACGGAAGTTCGAGAAGTCCGCACCGGGGACGTTCCTGACCAGAGCGAGCTCGTCTTCGATCGCCGCGGCCTCCCACTCCTCGGGACCGACGAGCGGGAGGCGGACACGCGGACTCGAGATGCGGCCGAGTCCGTGCAGGATGTACTTCGCCGCGACGGTGCCCGGCACGTGGGTCATCGTGGCGCGCACGAGCGGCTCGAGCTGCATGTGGGCGGCGGTCGCCGTCTGGAGGTCTCCGGCGTTCACGGCGTCGATGATCGTCCGATAGGGCGCCGGCGCGATGTTCGCGGTCACGCCGATCAGCCCGGTGGCTCCGATCGCGAGATGCGGCAGCACGTTCGCGTCGTCTCCGGAGAAGTACATCAGATCGGTCTGATTGAGCACGCGACTCACTTCGCTGAAGTCGCCTTTCGCATCCTTCACGGCGAGGATGTTCGGATGCTTGGCGAGGCGGAGGATGGTCTCGTACTTGATGGGCACACCGGTGCGGCCCGGGATGTCGTACAGGATGACCGGCAGATCGGTCGCGTCGGCGACCAATCGGAAGTGTGTCAGGATGCCCGCCTGCGTGGGCTTGTTGTAGTACGGCGTCACGATCATGATGCCGTCCGCGCCGGCCTTCTCGCTGGCCTTGTAGAGCTCGATGGCGTGCGCGGTCTCATTCGACCCGCCGCCCGTGATGATCGCGGCGCGGCCGCCCGAGACCTGCTTGCCGACCTCTACGAGGCGGATCTTCTCGGGGTCGGTGAGCGTGCTCGTCTCCCCCGTCGTGCCCGTCACGACGATGCCGTCGGCACCGGCCGAGATCACATCGTCGATGTGCTTCTCGACCGCGGGCCAATCGACCTCGCCGTCGGCTGTCATCGGGGTGATCAGAGCGACGAGAACCTGTCCGAAAGGGTTGCCCGTGTGCGTCATGCTTCCAGGCTATCGGGTGGGTCCCGGTCTCGGCGGCCCGGGTTCGCGCCGCCTGGTCCGGCCGGCGAGACCGCCGGGCCCACACGATGCCGGAGACGGCGGAGACGGCGGAGCCGTCAGCGGCCCCGGGTGCCGACCCGTGCGGCGACCGAGGCCGGGATCATCCGCGCGAGACCCGTCAGCACCTTGTAGCGCAGAGACGGGATCGACACCGCCCTGCCGCGCGCCGCGTCACGAAGCGATTCCGCGACGACCTGCGGGGCGTTCAGCCACATCCAGGGACTCACCCCCTCTTCGCCCGGCGGCAGCCCCAGCCGCTCGTGGAAGTTCGTGTGGACGAAACCCGGACAGACGGCCGTCACGGTCACGCCGTCCGCGGCATATCGTGCATTCGCCCACCGGCTGAAGCTGATCACCCACGCCTTGCAGGCGCCGTAGGTCGACCGAGGGATGAACCCCGCCACAGAGGCGACGTTGATGATGCGGCCGCTCCCCCGCGCCAGCATCGGGTCGAGAGCGGCGTGCATGAGCCGCATGGGTGCCTCCACGTGCACCGCGAGATGCGCCACTTCGTCGTCGATCTCGTTGCGCTCGAAGTCCAGAGACAGACCGAATCCCGCGTTGTTGACGAGCACCTCGATCGGCTGCCCGCCATCTGCCAGCCGCGCCGCCACGCGACCCACATCCGCGCTCCGGGACAGATCGGCCACGAGGATCTCGCAGCGCACACCCCACTCGGCCTCGATCGCCGCCGCCACCGGCTCGAGAGTGGCCGCGGTGCGGGCGACCAGCACCAGATCGGCCCCGCGGGCGGCCAGCTGGCGGGCGTACTCGGCGCCGAGTCCGGAGCTCGCACCGGTGATGAGGGCGGTCTTCATGCCCGCCAGCGTAGGCGACCGAGCAGACAGCCCGCGCTAGGGCGCGACTCGGCCGTTGGTGTTGAAGGCGGCGTGCGTCATCGGCATGAGCTCGGCGAAGAACGTCTCCATCTTCTCCGCGCACATCTCGATCTCGCGCTGCGGGAACGACGGGAAATGCGTGCCCTCCGCCTTCGTCCGCAGCGACAGGAAGTTCATCAGCGCACGGGCGTTCATCGTCACGTACATCGACGAGAAGATGTTGAGCGGCAGCACGATGCGGGCGACCTCACGCGCGACGCCCGCCTCGAGCATCCGCTGGTAGGCCTCGTAGGCGGAGACGGATGCCGCGCGGGTCGTCTCATCGACCAGAGAGACCTGCTCGGGGGTGCCCGGGAGGAATTCGTACGCACCGGGCTTGCCGACCTGGAGGAGGTTGCGCTGCGGCGACGGCACATAGAAGACGGGACGAAGCTCCCGATAACGGCCCGATTCCTCGTTGTACGAGGCGATGCGATGGCGCATGAACTCGCGGAACACGAAGATGGGTGCCTGCACGTAGAACGTCATCGAGTTGTGCTCGAACGGCGAGCCGTGGCGGTCCCGCATCAGGTAGTTGATGAGGCCGCGATCGCGGACGGATGCTTCGGTGCCGGCCGCCGCCGCGTCGAGCGTCTGCTCCCCCTGCGTCGACACCCGGGCGGCGAACAGCACGTCGGAATCGGCGGCGCTCGAGCGCACCAGCTCGACCGTGACATCGCTGCGGAACTCGATCTCGGGGCTCTGTGGATCAGTCACGCCTGCCACCATACCCGGGGCGGACCGCGCGCCGTCGGCGACGTCACGACCTCGTACCGGTCCCACTCAGGCGGAACCGGATAGCCTGATCTGTTGTGACGGTCCTCGGCTCCCTCCTCGCACTCACGGTGCTGCTGGTGGTGACCATCGGCATCGGCCTGCTGCTGCGGTGGCGCGAGCGTCGCCCGAAGCCGCACGTCCCCCACGAGATCGTGCAGCCGGAGCGGCTCGGCGCGCCGCCGCTCGGCGAGGCCGCGACCCTGCTCCAGTTCAGCACTGAGACGTGCGGACGCTGCCCGGGCGTGCATCGTCAGCTCGCGGCGGTGGCCGACGGACGCCGCGGCGTCGTGCACCTCGACGTCGACCTCACGAACCGGCCCGACATCGCGAAGCACTTCCGCGTCCTGCAGACGCCGACCACGCTCATCCTCGATCGCGACGGAGCCATCCAGACGCGGTTCGGCGGCATCCCGCGTCGCGACGTCATCGAGCTCGAGCTCGCCAGACTCACGGACGGCGCGACCGAGGCCTGAGCCCTCGCACGGCGGCACTCCTCACGCCGCGGTGTCAATCCCTCGCGTGCCTCCGACGCCCGAGGTTAGGCTGACCGCGAGGCGCATCGACGGTCGATGCCCGTCACCCCGGGAGGCTCCTATGTCCGTCACCAGCGAAGCCAGCACCACCTGGAAGGGCACGCTCTTCGAAGGAAGCGGCGAAGTCGCGCTCGAGAGCTCCAATCAGGGACCGCTCCCCGTCAACTGGAAGGCGCGCAGCGAGGGTTCCACCTCGGTCACCACGCCCGAAGAGCTCATCGCCGCGGCCCACTCCTCCTGCTTCAGCATGGCGCTGTCGAACGCCCTGGCGGAGAACGGCACCCCGCCGGAGACCATCGAGACCACCGCATCCGTCACCTTCGTGCCGGGGAAGGGCATCTCGGGCAGCCACCTGAACGTCAACGCCACGGTTCCCGGCCTGAGCGCCGAGGACTTCGCTCGCATCGCCGATGAGGCCAAGCAGGGCTGCCCCGTGTCGCAGGCGCTGGCCGGCATCGAGATCACGCTCGAGGCGACGCTTGCCTGACGCCGGCTCCCGGGTGGTGCTCGCGGGGGCGTCGGGCCTGATCGGCGAGGCATTGGCGCGGTCGTTGCGCGCGGACGGCGTGGCGGTCACGACGCTCGTGCGGCATGCCCCGACGTCGCCCCACGAGGTGCAGTGGCTCGAGGACGACACGCCGCTCGATCCCACCGTGCTGGCGGGAGCCACCGCGGTGGTGGGCCTCAACGGCGCGAGCATCGGCCGCTTCCCGTGGACCGCGAGGTACAAGAACACGCTCGTGTGGTCGCGCATCACGCCGACGCAGGTGCTCGCACGCGCGGTGCGGGAGCTGGGAACGGATGCCCCGGCCTTCGTGTCGGCATCCGCCGTCGGCTACTACGGGTCGGTGCCGGGCGTACCGCTCGACGAGAGCTCTCCGCGCGGAGAGTCGTTCCTGGCCGATCTCTGCGGCGAATGGGAATCCGCGGCGCTCGCGGCCGGTTCCGAGGCGCGGGTCGCTCTGCTGCGGACGGCACCTGTGGTGCACCGTGACGGCGTCCTCAAGCCCCTCCTGCTGCTGACCAGGCTCGGCGTCTCCGGGCCCATCGGGCGTGGAACCCAGGTGTGGCCGTGGATCTCACTCGAGGACGAAGTGCGCGCGATCCGGCACGTCATCGACACCGACGTCGCGGGCCCGGTCAATCTCACCGGGCCGACGCGGGCGACCGCGAACGACCTCGGTTTCGCCCTCGCCGTGCAGATGAATCGGCCCTACATCGTGCGCGCGCCCGTGTGGGGCATGAAGCTCGCTCTGGGAGCGGACGCGACCGAAGCACTGCTCACGGTCGACGCCGACGTGGAACCGCAAGTGCTGGAGGCATCGGGTTTCGAATTCTCCCACCCCACCGTCGAGTCCGCGGTGACGGCGGCCCTGGCCGACTGACGTCAGGCGCGACGCGACCTGCGTTCCGCGGTCTCGAGCGAGATGGCGTGTCGGACCGCAGCCCTCGCCCGCTTCCGGTCGCCGGCCGCGTCGTACGCCAGCGCCAGGCGGAAGCGCGCCTGCCAGGACTCCGGCGATGCTTCGACCTCCGCCTTGTACCGCGGGAACACGGCGTCACCGTCCTCGCGCATGACGCGACCGCTCGGCCGCACGTCGACGGGCTCCTCCGGCAGGCCGCCCTCAGCCTCCAGCCTTCGGGCGAGCTGCTCCGCTCGCACTCCGAACCAGAGCTCGCGCCCCAGCACCCAGACGGCGACGATCGGCAGCACGATCAGGGCGACCCCCATGGCGATCGCGACCGGCTCCCCGGAGACCAGAAGCAGGTACGCCCGTTGCCCGACCAGGAAGATGTAGAGCGCGAGCAGCACCGCCATGACGGCGACGCCGATGCGCGCGGTCATGCGCCGGTGGTGCGGGCGACCTGACCGGGCACACCGCCCTCGTCGAGAGGTGCCAGGCGTCGCGGGGCGACCCCGGGCGTGCGGATGCCGATGTCGATGAAGCTGTCGAGTCCGACCGTCACCCCGGTGGCATCCCTCGCGGCGATCAGGGCCAGACGGATGCCGGGGGCATAGGCGAGCGCCGGCTCGATCGTGTCGTGGGTGATCGTCAGCGACTCCCCCGGGCCCGAGAGCACGGCGTCCTGCCGGGCGATCACGCCCGGGCGTCGCAGGGAGTGGATCGGCACACTCGCGACCTGCTGGCCTCGCGCACGCTGATCGACGTGGGGGGACTCGACGGGCCCAACACCCGCGCGCGCGGTCGCGATGAGCTCCGCCGTGCGGACGGCGGTGCCGCTGGGCGAGTCGACCTTGGTCTCGCGATGGGCCTCGATGATCTCAATCGAGGGGAAGAACGGAGCCGCTGCGGCCGCGAGGGCGGTCCCGAGCACCGAACCCAGCGAGAAGTTCGGCACGAACACGGCGCCCGTGCCCGCGGCGTCCACCAACGGGCGCACGAGCGCGATCCTCTCCGCCGACCAGCCGGAGGTCGCGACGAGCACGTTGAGCCCGCGATCGATGGCTGCGCGCACGACGTCGATCGACACGGCCGGAACAGAGGCATCGACGACCAGGTCTGCTCCGTCGAGTTCGGAGAGCTCGGAACGGGAACTCAGCACCGCGACGACGTCGAAATCGGCCTCAGCGTCGATCACCTCGCGGATGATGCCGCCGAGCTTGCCGGTGCCTCCGACCAGGGCCACTCGAGTCGTCATGGGACTCAGCCTAACGAGTGCCGGCGTCCACGGTCCGAGCGGCACGAGCTGCGCGGCCCTGGCTAGTCTTATCGGCATGGTGGAAGTGCAGAGAACGGACGCGGATGCGCCGGACGCCCACATGCTGTTGGCGGAATACTTCGAGGACCGCACGATCGGGTTCGCCGCGCAGGATCAGGTCTACACCCCGGTCTTTCCGGCGCGCGCCACCTTCACTCCGCCCGCGGGCGCGTTCGTGGTGCTCCGTGACGACGAGGGACAGGCCCGCGGATGCGGAGGCATCCGCCGCATCGCCGACGGTGAGCGGGGCGTCCGCTACGAGGTCAAGCACCTCTATCTGCGCCCGGACACACGGGGGCGAGGCTGGGGGCGCCTGATGCTGGAGGACCTGGAGCGTCGAGCCCGCGAGTGGGACGCGCGCGAACTCGTGCTCGACACCCACCACTCGCTGGAGGCGGCCGCCGGTCTCTACCGGACGTCGGGGTTCGTCGAGACGGAGCGCTTCAACGAGAACTCCAATGCGACGCGCTGGTACTCCAAGGCGCTCGACTAGACCGGGAGCTGCTCCGGCAGTCCGGTGCGCAGCTCGAACGGCAGGTGGGCGAGGTCGTTGTGCGTGACCAGCGTCCACGGCCGACCCTGCTTCTGGGCGATGACCGTCAACCCGCAGTGCGCCTGATTGAGCGTCATCCACCGCCACTCGGGCGCCTGCAGCACTTCACGCACGAACCAGGCGATGACGAAGTTGTGCGTGATGAGCAGTTCGTGCACGTCGCCGGGCTTGCGCACGAGGAACTCGCTCACGGCATCGTCCATCTGCGCTCGACCCGCCTCGATCTCGGCTTCGCTGACGGCACCGAAGAAGGGCTCGAAATGGGAAGGCGTCTCAGGGGTCATACCCGTCGGATAGCAGTCGAACAGAAGCGCCGAGGGTTCGGGCGCGACGGACGGCAACCGGTCGGCCACGGCCCGGGCGGTCTCGCTCGCGCGCTCCAGCGGAGAGTGCAGCACCGAGCTCAGGGGGACTCCGGAGAGGCGATCCGCCAGGAGCGATGCCTGGCGGCGACCACGGGGCGACAGCGGCCCGTCCACAAGGCCGTGCTCGGCATCCTGGTGCTCGCCGTGTCGCACGAGGTACAGATAGTGCGTCACGCAAGCTCACTTCGTCGAGGTGGGTGTCCAGGACACGTTGTCACCCTATGCCACCCCGTACGCGGTGACAGGGTCTTGACCTACTCGGACGCTCGTGCGATGTCGGCGAGGTGAGAGCGACCGAGTCGCACCCCCACGCCCTGCACGAGCTCCTCGACCTGCGTGGGGGCGTAGGCGTTCACGATGGGCGCCGTGACGAGACGCTGCGCGAGGAGCCAGGCCACCGCCACAGCGGCATCGGGCACCCCGAGCTCGGTTCCGACCGCGTCGAGGGCGCGGAGGGTTCGGCTGCCGCGGCGGTTGATGTTCGCCGCGAGCTGGGCGCCACGGGCGGAGAGCATCGTCCGCTGTCGGGTGCGGTGGCGCCCCGAGAGGAAGCCGTGCTCGAGCGCGTGCGACGGGGTGACGGCCATCGACTGCGCTCCCGCCACCAGGCGCAGGTCGGCGTCGAAGTCGTGGCGGCGCAGGACGTTGAAGGGCACGTCGAGCACCGTGATCCGGGGGAACCCGGCCGATGCGAGGATGCGCGCCTCGACGAGCTGAGCCGCGGTGTAGCCCGCCGCCCCGAGAGCACGCACCTTGCCCGACTCCACGAGCCACTCGGCAGTGGCCAGGGTGTCCTCCAGCGCCGTCGCGCTGTCGGTGGTCGCATCGAGCGTCAGCACATCGATGCGATCGGTGCGCAGACGTGTCAGAGCGGCCTCGACAGCGCGCACCAGATTGACCGGACCCAGCCCGGGGTTGTCGGGGTGGCCGCCGATCCGCACCATCAGGACGATGTCGTCCCGCACGCCGCGGGAGTGCATCCACTGACCGATGATGTGCTCGCTGCGCCCCGCCGAGTAGCTGTCGGCGGTGTGGACGACATTGCCCCCGAGGTCGGTGTAGGTGTCGAGGATGTCGTGGCTGGAGTCGAGATCGACGTTCCAGCCGAACTCGGCGCCCCCGAGGATGAGGGGGAAGACCGAGCATCCCGTCTCTCCGAAGGGAACACGGACCCCGCCGCCGAGCGGGCGACCCTGCACCGGGATGGGTGAGGACGGATGCGGAGGCAACGGTGCAGCGGCACGCGACGGGCTCGTGGAGTCCGCCGATGCGCCTACGCCGAAGAAAGCCATGTCTCACCCCCTCACGATTCCTCCGTGGGGAGAGCCTCGTGATCGTTTTGCACGCGCCCCCCGGCGCGTACTTAGAGGCTAGGCCCCGCCGGCCGTGACGCCCGACACTGCGGCAACGGGTCGGTAAACATTCGATAACGCTTGGATCACGAGCGATGCCCCGGGGAGATGTCCCTCGGCGGGGGCCGGACGACGGATGCCCGCCCTCTCCGCGAGGGAGAGAGCGGGCATCGCAGTCATGCGCGAGTCGCGGTCAGACGCCTGCGGGAACCTCGGGCGCGTCGGCGGTCTCACCGGCGGCCTCTTCGACCACGGGCTCGAGCGACAGCTTGCCGCGGTCGTCGATCTTCGTGATCTTCACGAGGATCTTCTGACCGACACCTAGCACGTCTTCGACGTTCTCGACACGCTTGCCCCCGGCGAGCTTGCGAACCTCGCTGATGTGCAGCAGTCCGTCCTTGCCGGGCAGGAGCGAGACGAACGCGCCGAAGGTCGCGATCTTGACGACCGTTCCCAGGAACTGCTCGCCCACCTCGGGGTTGGTCGGGTTGGCGATCGCGTTGACCTGGGCGCGAGCGGCCTCGGCCGACGGCCCATCGGTCGCACCGATGTAGACAGTGCCGTCCTCCTCGATGGAGATCTGCGCTCCCGTCTCATCCTGGATCGAGTTGATCGTCTTGCCCTTGGGGCCGATCAGCTCGCCGATCTTGTCGACCGGGATCTGCACGCTGATGACGCGGGGCGCGGTGGGCGCCATCTCGTCCGGAGCGTCGATCGCGGCGTTCAGCACGCCGAGGATCGTGAGGCGCGCTTCCCGTGCCTGGGTCAGAGCGGCGGCGAGGACCGACGACGGGATGCCGTCGAGCTTCGTGTCGAGCTGGATCGCCGTGACGAATTCGCTCGTGCCGGCGACCTTGAAGTCCATGTCACCGAGGGCGTCCTCGGCTCCGAGGATGTCGGTCAGCGCGGCGTAGCGCGTCTGGCCGTCGACCTGGTCCGAGACCAGACCCATCGCGATACCGGCGACCGGGGCGCGCAGGGGCACACCGGCGTTCAGCAGCGACAGCGTCGATGCGCACACCGAGCCCATGGACGTCGACCCGTTGGAGCTGAGGGCCTCCGACACCTGGCGGATGGCGTACGGGAACTCCTCGCGGCTGGGCAGCACCGGCACGAGCGCGCGCTCGGCGAGGAAGCCGTGCCCGATCTCGCGACGCTTGGGGCTGCCCACACGACCGGTTTCACCGGTGGAATACGGCGGGAAGTTGTAGTGGTGCATGTAGCGCTTGTGCGTCACCGGCGAGAGGGAGTCGATCTGCTGCTCCATCTTCAGCATGTTCAGCGTGGTGACACCCAGGATCTGGGTCTCGCCGCGCTGGAAGATCGCGGACCCGTGCACGCGCGGGATGACCTGCACCTCTGCGTCGAGCGGACGGATGTCGGCCAGGCCGCGACCGTCCATGCGGACGCCCTCGGAGAGGATGCGCCCACGGACGATCACCTTGGTGACCGACTTGTACGCGGCCGAGAACTCGAGCGTCGCGACGGCCGGCAGCTCGCCGGACTCGACGGCGGCGAGAAGCTCCGCCTTGACGGCATCCTTCAGCTCGTCATCGGCGTTCTGGCGCTCCTGCTTGTCGGCGATCTGGTAGATCGGCACGAGCTTGTCGTAGGCGCGGCCTGCGACGAAGTCGTACGTCTGCTGGCTGTACGGCAGGAAGACGGGGAATTCCTTGATCTCCTTGGCCGCGGTGTTCGCGACGACGTTCTGTGCGGCGACGAGCTCCTTGATGAAGGGCTTCGAGGCCTCGAGGCCCTCCGCCACGACCTGCTCGTTCGGCTTCACGGCGCCGGCCTTGATGAGGTTCCAGCTGTTCTCGGTGGCTTCGGCCTCGACCATCATGATGGCGACGTCACCGTCGGGCAGCACGCGGCCCGCGACGATGAGGTCGAAGACGGCCTCTTCGAGCTGGGTCACGGTCGGGAAGGCGATCCACTGGTCGGCGTGCTCGCCGTGTCCGGGGATGAGCGCCAGGCGCACACCCGCGATCGGGCCGGAGAACGGCAGACCCGAGATCTGGGTGGACAGCGATGCCGCATTGATGGCCAGCGCGTCGTAGAACTCGCCGGGCGCGATCGACAGCACGGTGACGACGATCTGGACCTCGTTGCGGAGGCCCTGGACGAACGAGGGGCGCAGCGGCCGGTCGATCAGACGGCACACGAGGATCGCCTCGGTCGAGGGGCGGCCCTCTCGGCGGAAGAACGAACCGGGGATCTTGCCGGCGGCGTACGAACGCTCTTCGACGTCGACGGTCAGCGGGAAGAAGTCGAAGCCTTCGCGAGGATGCTTGCCGGCGCTGGTGGCCGACAGGAGCATCGTCTCCTCGTCGAGGTAGGCGGCGACGGCGCCCTGCGCCTGCTGGGCGAGGCGTCCGGTTTCGAACCGGACCGTACGGGTTCCGAAGCGGCCGTTATCGAGAACGGCTTCAGCGGCGGTGATTTCAGGACCTTCCAAGAGGTCTCTCCTTCTTTGTTTAGTCTCGCGCGCGCATGTCGCGCACGAGCATTCGAAGGAGCAGGAACAGGCAGATTATCGGCGCGCGACTCTCCGTCGCGCAGGACCTGCGCTGGCCACCAGTAGAAGAACACCCGGCGCCGTGTGCGACGAGGGATCCACCACAGGAGACCAGCTTGCTGCCGGCCTGCTCCACTGTGTCTGTGTCAGACAGAGTGCTCATATGTAATAGAGCGGATGCCCGGAGGCAACCCTCTGAAGCCTACCAGGGTGCGCCTGAGCGCCGGCTCCACCTGTTGCCGGACGGCGCGGCCCGCCTAGGCTGAAGACATGAGTACGGAAGACAAGCAGGATGGCGCGGCATCCGACGAGATGAAGCGCAAGTTCAAAGAGGCGCTCGACAAGAAGAACGCCCACCACCGCAACGGCGAGTCGCACATGGATGCGGACTCGGCGGTGCACCAGACGCAGGGCCCCGCATCGGTGAAGCGCGAGTTCCGCCGCAAGAGCGGTTGAGCCCGGCCACCCGGACGACAGAACGGAGTCGCCATGACTGACGACCGCAAGAACGAGGAAGGCGACGTCGTCGCCCCCGAGGAGGGCGTGGAGCTCGATCGCGCCGAGGAGATCGAGATCGAGCGGCGTCTGCAGCTCGAGGTCCCGCAGTTCGAAGCCGGTATCGAGGGCTGAGAGCCACGGGGGCATCGTCTCCGCACGACCACGCACCGCCCGCCGCATTCGATGCGGCGGGCGGTGCTTCGTCGTCAGGTGGTTCGCGTCACGGTCAGGAGGACATCAGTCGCTCGGCGGCGCGGCGCTCCTTGGCCAGGGCCTCGTCCACGGCGGCGGCTTCGAGACCAGCCGTGCCGACAGCATCCGGCGCTGTGCTCATTCCGTCGTGATCGCCGGACAGCGTCGTCTCGTCGAAGGGGTCCTTCCCGGCCAGGACGAGGTTGACCTGATTCTTGTCGATCTGCTTGGTCCAGGTGCCGATGAGGACGGTGGCGACGGCATTGCCGGTGAAGTTCGTGATCGCCCGTCCTTCGGACATGAAGCGGTCGATACCGACGATGACGCCGACGCCGTTGACGAGGTCGGGGCGGTAGGCCTGCAGACCGCCGGCGAGCGTCGCCAGTCCGGCACCGGTGACACCGGCGGCGCCCTTCGAGGCGATCACCATGAAGGCGAGCAGGCCGATCTGCTCGGGGATCGACATGGGCATGCCCATCCCCGCGGCGATGAACAGTGACGCCATCGTGAGGTAGATCGCCGTGCCGTCGAGGTTGAACGAGTACCCGGTCGGCACGGTGATGCCGACGACGGGCTTGGCGACACCCAGGTGCTCCATCTTCGCGATGAGACGGGGCAGCGCCGACTCGGACGACGAGGTGCCGACGATCAGGAGGTACTCCCGCGCCAGGTACTTCATGAGCTTGAAGATGTTCACGCGGGCGACGGCGTAGAGCAGGGTGCCGAGGATGCCGAAGATGAAGACCGCGCACGTGATGTAGAACGCGATCATGAGCACGCTCAGGCTGACGATGGCCGCGAAGCCCGTCTTGCCGACGACCGCGGCGATTGCACCGAAGGCGCCGAGCGGGGCCAGCCACAGGATCATGCCGAGGATGCGGAAGACCAGAGCCTGCAGGTGCTTGACCGCGGCCATGATGGGCTCGCCCTTGGGGCCCATCTTCTGCAGGGCGAAGCCGACCAGCAGCGCGATGAACAGCACCTGCAGGACGCTTTCACCGGTGAAGGCCGAGAAGAACGTGGTGGGGATGATGCCGAGGATGAACTCCTGCGTCGTCTTCGCCTCGACGTTCGAGGTGTCGTAGGTGGAGCTGCTCATGTTCAGGCCCTCACCGGGGTGGATGAGGTTGCCGACGACGAGGCCGATGGCCAGCGCGAACGTCGTCATGATCATGAAGTAGAGGAGGGCGAGTCCGCCGATCTTGCCGACCGTTGCGGCCTTGGCGATCGAGCCGATGCCCACCACGATCGTGCAGAAGATGATCGGTGCGATCATCATCTTGATCAAGCTGACGAAGCCCTTGCCGATCGGCTCCAGGGCGACGGCGAACTCGGGCCAGATGAGTCCGATCGATGCTCCGGCGACGACCGCGATGATCACCGCCACGTAGAGCCAGGTGTGCCTGTCCCACGAGGCCTTGCCCCGGCGCCAGTTGTAGCCGGGCAGCTTGAAGCTCTGGGTGCTGGGAATGATCTTCGACATCATCGCCTCCGTTGGCAAGACTTCTTCGTTTCTCCGACCGCCGTCTTGGCGCCCGTCCTGACTGTTACTGTGGGGCCGATCCGCCGCCGGCCCCCGGTTGCGGTCGTATTGGTCACAAGTACGCGAGGACGCGCATGACGAGATCGAGGGAACGCGGGAGCGCGGCATCCCGCGTCTTCGTCGCGTTCCTCGGCGCGGTGGTCGTCATCACGCTGCTGCTCGTCGCCCTGCTCGCGTTCCAGGCGCAGGCGAACGAGCGCGCGCAGGCCGAGGAACTCACGCTCGCCGTCGCGCAGACCATCGCCGAGATGCCCGCGGTCGCCGACGCGGTGACGACGGGGACGGATGCCGCGGCCACCGCCGCCCTGCAACCCATCGCGGTGCGCATCATGGACGAGACACCGATCGACTTCGTGACCGTCATGACGACCGGGGGGATCCGCCTGACGCATCGCGATCCGACCGAGATCGGCAAGCCCTACCTCGGCACCATCGGTCCCGGCCTGGCGGGCAGGGCCCTCACCGAGGAAGCGGTGGGCACGCTCGGCCCCTCCCTCCGCTCGATCGTGCCCGTGATGGTCGAAGGTCGGGTGGTCGCCCTGGTGTCGGCCGGCATCACTCTGGGCAGCGTCGGTGCGGGAGTGCTCGCCCAGCTGCCGTTCGTGGTCCTGATCGCGATCGCGCTGGCGGCGGTCGGCGTGGCGGCGGCATGGTTCGCGGGCCGATTCACCCGCCGTATCGCCGGCGACCTCCCGGCGAGCGCCGTCCGCGATGCCGTGTCGTCCTACGAGTCGGTGCGCACCCTCGGGCAGGCGCTGCGGGCGCAGAACCACGAGCACGGCAATCGCATGCACACCGCCGTCGCCCTCATGGAGCTCGGCCGCACCGACCAGGCGATCGAACTGCTCACCGAGACCGCCCGCACGAGCCAGGATCTCGTCGACCAGGTGATCGCCCGGGATGGCGACCCCACGGTCGCGGCGCTGCTGCTGGGGAAGGCTGCCGAGGCCGCCGAGCGCGGGGTCGAGTGGAGTGTCGACATGGAGCCGGCGATCCCCCGCACGAACCTCGGCGCGGTGGACGCCGTTTCGCTGGTCGGCAACCTCGTCGACAATGCGATCGACGCCGCCGCCTCGGGCCCGGAGCCGCGGTGGGTGCGCGTGGGGATGGCCGCGACATCGGGGCGACGTATCGAGCTGACCTTCCGCGACAGCGGCACGGGCGTGGCCGACGGCCTGCGAGAGCAGATCTTCGAGCACGGCTTCAGCACGAAGCCGGCCGGTGCCGAAGGGCGCGGAGTCGGGCTCGCGCTGGTGCGCGCCATCACGGACGCTGCGGGCGGAACGCTCGACATCACCTCCGATCCGACCACGTTCCGGGTGCTGCTGCCCGCGGCGGAGGTCAGCCGGTGATCAATGTGATGATCGTCGACGATGAACGTCTGACCCGTGAGCTCCACCGCGAGTACGTCGGGCGCATCGCCGGGTTCGAGGTGGTCGCCGAGTGCGCGGGCGCGCGAGCGGCGGTGACGGCCGTGCTCGAGACTCCCCCGGCGGGCGGCGTCGATCTCGTACTGCTCGACATGACGATGCCCGATGGGCATGGACTGGACGTCGCCCGGCACATCCGGGCGCGTGCCCAGGATGTCGACATCATCGCGATCACGGGTGTGCGCGACGCCGAAGTGGTACGGGCGGCGGCGAGTCTCGGTGTGGCCCAGTACCTGGTGAAACCGTTCCCGTTCTCGACGTTCCGGGACCGGCTCGCGCAGTACGCCGCATACCGGGAGAAGGCCGCGGCAGCCTCGGGGCAGGCGACGCAGTCCGAGATCGACGCCTTGCTCGGCGCCCTCCGACCCCCGGCATCGATCGACGTGCCCAAGGGACTGTCGGCGGGCACGCTCGAGAAGGTCTCGGCGTCCGCGAGGGCGGGCTCCCCGATGTCGGCTGCCGAGGTCGCGTCGGAGCTCGGCATGTCGAGGGTCGCCGCGCGACGATACCTCGAGCACTTGGCCGATGTCGGGCGGGTGGAGCGGTCCGCGCGGTACGGCGCGCCCGGACGGCCCGAGACCGAGTACCGCTGGCGGTGAGCGAGCGGGACGGGCGAGAGGTCCTCACCGTGTCCACCAGTCGCTGGATCGCCGTGCTCGGAGCGTGCGCAACCCGGACACGTCGGCCCGGCCGGCGGAGGAATGCCCACGGGCGTCGCCGCCTTGCACTGCAGTATGAGATCCATCTCCTACGCCCGCACCGGCCCGTCGTCCGTCCTGCATCTGACCGAGGGCGAGCCCGGGTCGCCCGGGCCGGGTGAGGTGCGCGTGCGCGTGGTGGCGTCCGGCGTCAATCCGACGGACTGGAAGGCGCGCGCCGCCGCGGACCGGCCGATGCCGTTCGCGGAGATCGTGCCCAACCAGGACGGCGCGGGCATCGTCGACGAGGTCGGAGAGGGCGTCACCGACGTGCACGTCGGCGACCGCGTCTGGATCTTCCTCGCCGCCCACCAGCGCCCGACCGGGACCGCCCAGGAGTTCACGGTCGTCCCCGCCGAGCGCGTCGTCCCCCTGCCCGAGCACACCGACTTCGACGTCGCCGCCAGTCTCGGCGTCCCGGCGATGACCGCGCACCGTGCACTCACCGTGCATGAGTTCGGGCCCGACCGGCTCTCGCCGGGATCACTCGACGGCAGGGTCGTCCTGGTGCAGGGCGGCGCGGGCGCCGTGGGGCACGCGGCCATCCAGCTCGCGGTGTGGGCGGGTGGCACGGTCATCACGACCGTCAGCAGCGACGGCAAAGCGACTCTCGCCGTCGCGGCCGGCGCCCATCACGTGCTGCGATACCCGAGCGCCGACCTCGCGGAGCAGATCCTCGCCATCGCCCCGGACGGCGTCGATCAGATCGTCGAAGTCGCGCCCGCGCAGAACGCGTCACTCGATGTCCGGGTGCTCGCCAATCACGGCAGCATCGCGTACTACGCGAACAACAACGGCGAGGAGTTCACCGCGCCCATCGTCGAGAGTTTCGCCAAGAATGCGCGCTGGCAGGGACTGCTCCTGTACACGGTGGGCGGCGCGGCGTTGGCCGCTGCCGCTGAGGACATCACCGCGGCGCTCGAGGACGGAGCGCTGCCGGTGGGAGAAGCCTCGGGCCTGCCCCTGACCTGGTTTGCGCTCGAAGAGACCGCAGCCGCTCACGACGCCGTCGAGAACGGCGCCACGGGCAAGGTACTCATCCGCGTCTCGGAGTGACGAGGCCTGCCGGGGCCTTCGCTCCCGGCCGGCCCGGCAGCGCCTCTACGCGTCGGTGTGGCTCGACGAACTGCGGCGACGCGGGCGCAGCTCCACGTAGCCTTCGTGCTTCGCGCTGACACCGTCCCCCGCGGACCGCCCGACCATCCGGCGCATCGCCCACGGGATGGCGTGACGCCGCAGCCAGGTACGCGACGCCAGCGCGGCGGAGGCGGGCTCGTCGTCGGCATGGAGGGCGGCGTCGAGTGCGCCGAGCGCCTCGGCGTCGGGCACGCCGAGCACCTCGGCGGCGCGGTACGCCAGGAAGCGGTGGCCGACGGCCTGCAGATGCACCCGGTCCTCGGCCCACATCCCGAGCTCGCCGAGTCCCGGGAGCGCATCGACGTCGAGCAGGATCGCCTCCGTGCGCGCGGCGACCGCCCGCAGCTCCGACGCGAAGGCGGCGAAGCGCCCGGCCAGCACCCGTGCCGCCGAGCGTCTCGGCAGGAACGGCGTCACCAGCAGCACATCGCACCCCGCCGTGCGCAGCATCCGCACGCCCTCCTCGAGTTCCCGCGCCAGAGCTGCGGGGTCGGCGCCGACGCGCAGAAGGTCATTGGCACCGATCAGCACCGACACGAGCTGGGGTCGGAGCGCGATCGCCGCCGGTATCTGCTCGTTCACGACGTCTCGCACCCGGCGACTGCGCACCGCCAGGTTTGCGTAGCGGAAGCGCTCGCCACCCTGACGCGCATGCGCGAGGAGCAGCGCGAGGCGGTCGGCCCACCCGCGGTACTGGCCGTCCGGCATCCGCGACGAATCGCACAGTCCCTCGGTGATCGAGTCGCCGAGGGCGACGTAGCGCGCCCACCGTGCGGGCCGGGGGCCGGATGCTGCGGCCGGCCGCGGCGCGACGACCGGTCGGGTCGCGGCTCGGGCGACCAGCGCATCGTCGATGGGCCGCAGCATCCGCGCCTCGTCGTAGTGGCTCAGCAGCTGATCGCCGAGGGCGGCCCAGGTGCGATCCCGCACGGACGCGCGGGCAGCGATGCCGAAGGAGCGACGCTTGGCCTCGTCGCCGGTCAGGTCGGCGACACGCGCCCGCAGGTCGTGGAGATCGCCGGGCCGGTAGAGCCACCCGTCGACGCTGCTGCGCACCAGGTCCACGGGGCCGCCGCGACCGACGGCGACCACCGGCACCCCGCTCGCCAGGGCCTCCTGCACCGTCTGGCAGAACGTCTCGCTCTCGCCCGGGTGCACGAAGACATCGAAACTCGCCAGGGCTTCGGCGAGGGCCGCTCCTCCGAGGAAGCCCGTGAACACCGCGCGCGGCATCAGGGACTCGAGGCGGGACCGAGACGGCCCGTCGCCGACGATCACGAGGCGCACGCCGGGCAGGTCCGCGAGCGCGGCGAGGTCTTCCACCTGCTTCTCGGGCGCGAGCCGTCCCACATAGCCGACGATGATCTCGCCCGGGGCGACCTCCCGCCGCCACCGTTCGCTGCGGCGCGCGGGGGCGAACCGCTCGGCGTCGACGCCCCGGCCCCACCGCCGCAGGCGATCCACTCCGAGGGACTGCAGCTGCGCCTCGGCCGCGCTCGACGGGGCGAGTGTGAGGGTCGCGTGTCTGTGCAGACGGGCCACATGAGCGGCGGCGAACGCCGTCATGCCCGGCACACGGTACTTCTCGGCATAGGCGATCACGTCGGTCTGATAGACGGCGACCGAGGGGACCGCAAGCGCCCGTGCGGCCTGCACACCCTGCCAGCCGAGCACGAAGGGTGATGCGAGGTGGACGACGTGCGGGTCGAACTCCGCGAGCACGCGCGTCAGATGCGCCGTCCGCGCGAACGCCAGCCGTACTTCGGGGTACGACGGCAGGGCCGCCGACCGCAGCAGAGCGGTGCGCGCTCCGTGCACGTCGCGTGCGGTGGGTTCGTTCTCGGGTGACCCCGGCGCGATCACGAGTGCGTCGTGACCCTCGCGCTGCAGATGCTGCAGGACCTGCAGGACAGACCCGGTGACCCCGTTCATGTGCGGGAGGAAGGTTTCAGCGAGCAGTGCGACTCTCACGTCTCCAGAGTGACGGTGCGGCGCCACCGACAACGCCCGAAACGGGATGCCGCACCCAGAGTTCATCCACTGCTCCTGCGCGGGCCACCGCCGCGTCCCCCCCGCGTCTCCCGGGCCGCGTGGAGTGGGCCCACCGATGATCGACGATGCGCTGGCGGGAGTGGCGGCGGGCGCCGCTGCCCTGCCGATCCTCTTCGCCCTGGTGCTCGCGGACTCCGTCCTCGTGGTCGTGCCCGGTGAGATCGCGGTGACTGCATTCGCGGCCCTGTCGATCACCCAGGGCACACCGCCTCTGGCCGCCGTCATCGTCGTCGCAGCGGCAGCCGCTCTCACCGGTGACATCGCCTGCTACGTCATCGGGCGACGCGTGGGCACGGATCGCTGGCGGTGGATGCGGCGACCGCGCGTCGCCGCGGCGTTCGGTTGGGCGCGGCACCGACTGCACACCCGCAGCGCGTCCGTGCTGTTCACGGCGCGGTTCATTCCGTTCGCCCGTCTGGCGGTCAATCTCACGGCGGGAGCCGGGCGCATGCACGCCGGTCGCTATCTGCTGTTCGCAGCCTGCGCGGCCCTCGTGTGGGCGATGTACCAGGCGTTCCTCGGGGCGCTGATCGCACGACTGCTTCCGGATGCTCCCGCCCTCGCCGTGATAGCCTCCGTCGCCGTCGCGCTGGCCCTCGGCGCAGGTCTTGATGCGCTGCTGTCGCTGCGCCGCCGACGAGAGGTCTCCGCCGTGGCGCCCGCACCGGAGATCGCGGCCGGCTCGATGACGTCCGCCGATTCGCGCGTGTCGGACGCACCGGGAAGAGTGGACCGCATGGCAGACATCGGCTACGACCCCGCGTTCCTCGGCCTCGACGTTCCGCTCCCCGTTCCGGGGGGAGAACGGTCGCTCACCCACCTCGACTACCTGCACTTCACGGTGACGTTGGACCGGCGGCGCCGCCTCGCCGCCGTGACGGGCGTCATGATCGACGGCGAGACGCTCAAGGACCTGCCGCGCACCGGCGACTGGGATCTCGACGATCGCGTCCCTGCGAGCGAACAGGCGGGACCGGATGTCTACCGTGACAACGATCTGGACCGCGGTCACCTCGTGCGCCGCCGCGACCCCGGGTGGGGGGACGACGCCACCGCGCGTCGCGCCACCGAGCAGACCTTCTTCTACCCGAACGCGTCACCCCAGGCATCCGGCTTCAATCAGTCACCCGAGCTGTGGCTGGGGCTGGAGGACCACGTCCTCGCCTACGCCGGGGCGAACCGATCCCGCGTCTGCGTGTTCACGGCACCGGTGCTGGCCGACGACGACCCCGCCTATCGGGGCCTCCAGGTGCCGCGGCGCTTTTGGAAGGTCGCGGTGTGGCGTGACGGCGACGATGTCGCCGCCGCCGGGTTCCTCCTCGACCAGACGGACCTGATCGACGTGGACCAGCGCTCCGCCGTGGCCGTCGCGCCGCTCGAGGGTTTCCGGACGTTCCAGGTCAGCGTGGCCGAGATCGCCGAGATCGCCGAGGTCGACTTCGGAGTGATCGTCGGGGCGGACGTGCTGGCTCTCGTGTCGGCACGGGAGGAACCGCCCCGGATCAGACTGAGACAGCTGGACCAGGTCCGGCTCGGCCGCTGATCCAGCGACCGAGCCGGGTGGGTGCACGCGTGCGTGTGCCTGCGGGTCACTCCCCCGCGAGACCGCCCAGCAGGTGGCCGAAGGAGCGGCCCTCTCCGAGGTAGTTCGCCGGGTCGAACGGATCGAGTTCGACGGTATGTTCGCGGGCGGCGACCAGGTCGGCGAGCTCGTGGGCGCCTCGACCGATGCGGTCTGCCAGCGACGACACTCCGTCGCCGGTTCCCCCCCAGTCCCCGGACGCCGCGAAGACACCGGTCGAGACCGGGTTCGCGTGCAGGTAGGCGAAGAGCGGGCGGATCGCATAGTCGATCGCGAGCGAGTGCCGCGCCGTACCGGCGTTCGCGCCGATCAGGACGGGCTTGCCGGTGAGCGAGTCGGGATCGAGGACATCGATGAACGACTTGAACAGTCCCGAGTAGCTCGTGGAGAAGATCGGCGTGACGACGATCAGCGCATCGGCCGAGACGACCGCGTTGATCACCGACTCCAGCGCGGGGGGCGCGAATCCGGTCAGCAGGTTGTTCGTGATGTCGTGCGCGACGTCCCGCAGCTCGAAGGTGTCCGCTTGCGCGTCGATGCCGCGCTCAGCGAGATCCGCGACGACGGCGGCCGAGAGTCGATCGGCCAGAAGACGCGTGGATGACGGATTGGACAGTCCGGCGGTGACGACCGCGATACGACGGGTGCCCATGTCAGGCCACCGAGCGTGTCGCGGCGCGACCGAAGGACGAGCCGGCAGCGACCGGGGTGTCCTGGTAGGGCGAGCCCGTCGTGAGGTTGTCGCCGCGGTTGGCGTTGGGCCGCACTTCGCGCGGGGCGCCGTCACCGTAGGCGGCCGCGACGCGCGCGGCGTGGGTCGGGGCGTCGGGAACCTCGACCGGGCGGTTCTCGGCGAGCTCCTTGCGGAGCACCGGCACGACCTCGCCGCCAAGGATGTCGAGCTGCTCGAGCACGGTCTTCAGGGGCAGTCCGGCGTGGTCCATGAGGAACAGCTGCCGCTGATAGTCGCCGTAGAGCTCACGCATGCCGGCGTATCGGTCGATGACCTGCTGAGGGGATCCCACGGTGAGCGGGGTCATCTCGCTGAAGTCCTCGAGGCTCGGACCGTGACCGTAGACGGGGGCGTTGTCGAAGTACGGCCGGAACCGGCGGACCGCGTCCTGCGAGTTCGCGCTCATGAAGACCTGACCACCGAGGCCGACGATCGCCTGTTCGGGCGTTCCGTGACCGTAGTGCGCGTACCGCTGACGATAGAGCGCGATGAGGCGCTGGTAGTGCTCGGCGGGCCAGAAGATGTTGTTCGCGAAGAACCCGTCACCGTAGTACGCGGCCTGCTCGGCGATCTCAGGGGTCCGGATGGAGCCGTGCCACACGAAGGGTGCGACGCCGTCGAGCGGGCGCGGGGTCGACGTGAAGCCCTGCAGGGGCGTGCGGAAGCTGCCCTCCCAATCGACGACGTCTTCGGTCCACAGTCGGTGCAGGAGGTTGTAGTTCTCGATCGCGAGGGGCAACCCCTGACGGATGTCCTTGCCGAACCAGGGGTAGACCGGGCCGGTGTTCCCACGCCCGAGCATGATGTCGGTGCGCCCGTCCGAGACGTGCTGAAGCATCGCGAAATCTTCGGCGATCTTGACCGGGTCGTTCGTGGTGATCAACGTGGTCGAGGTCGACAGGAACAGACGCTCGGTCTGCGCGGCGATGAAAGCGAGCGTCGTGGTGGGTGAGGACGACCAGAACGGCGGGTTGTGGTGCTCCCCCAGGGCGAAGACGTCGAGTCCGACGTCTTCGGCGTGCTTGGCCATGGTGATGGTGTTGCGGATCTTTTCCGCCTCACTCGGCGTGTGCCCGTCGGTGGGATCCTGCGTGATGTCGCTCACGGTGAAGATTCCGAACTGCATGGCCGGCCACGTGGTGGTGTCGTTCACGATCGCTCTCCGCTTCTTCATCGGCGGGTTCTCCGTCGGTGTTCTATGCAAATGAATGTATCTCGTATAACAGCGGTGGGTCCACTTTATTCCGAGCCCGTTCTCACGCAGGCGAAGGGGGACGGATGCCGCGGCATCCGTCCCCCTGCCGATCCGGTGTTATCGCTGAGCGCGCGCGTTCACCCGCCGTGCGATCAGGAGCGCGGCGCCTGCGACGAGCGCGGCGAGCCCACCGATCGCCCATCCTGAACTGGATGACGCCGCGTCCGCACCGGTCGCGGCGAGCGCCTCGGCCACGGGCGCGGCTTCGATCGTCACCGGGGCGACCGGCGCCGCTGCTCCCACGACGGCAGGCTCGACGCCTGCAGGCACCTCGGGCTGAACCGTGGCCGGCTCGTCCTGCGGGACGAAGATCGGTGCGCCCCCGACCTTTCCGAACGCGAAGATGAAGGTGTTCGGCGTGCCGCCGGACGGGTCTGTCGAGGTCTGCCCGAAGGAATAGGCCTCGGCACCGACTGCGGCGAGCGCCGCCTGAGCGTCGGCCTCGGTGGCGGCCGCACCGTAGAAGATGATGAACGACAGGGACTGACCGACTCCGAGCGCACCGAACGAGAAGTCGAAGAGGGCACCGTGGTCATCCGGTCCGGCGTCGGTCATGTTGCCCACGCCGCTGATCGGGGACGTGCTCGACCCGGGTTCGGACGATGCGAAGCCGTCGTCGTCGACATACGTGATGGCACCCGCGGTCCCCCGGTCGATCGTCACGTACTCCTCGAAGGCGGTGGGTTCGACGTCCCAGTCCATGACGCGGCGGTACTGCACGGTCGCTATCGGAGCGCCCGACATGTTCTCGATCGTGACGTTCACCTGATAGAGATTCGGCGTCTCGGCTGCCGGGACGTACTGATGCGTGACGCGGAAATGCGGGGCACCGTCCGCGTCGTTCACGGTGACGACGGAGGTCGCGGTCGAGGCCGTCCATTCGAAGGACTCCACGGTGAGGTTCTGCCCGCCGGCGCCGCCGTCGCGATCGACGTTGGCTCCGCCCCAGATGCCCGTGTCGCCGTCCTTCACGCCCCACCCTTCGCAGAGGCATCCCGGTGATGTCGAATCGTTGCCCGTCGGCAGGTATTCCAGACCGGCATCACCCGGGCCGGCGGCAGACCCCGTGCCGTCCTCGGTGTTGAGCGCTCCGGTCGGATTCACGGCGAGCAGAATGGTCCCGTTGTCGATGCACACCGCCGGATAACACGGAGCACCCGGGGCGGGAAGCGCAGCGGCCGCGGCATCCGGCTCGACATCCCCCGCGGCGGTGTCTGCGTCCGCGGGCGCGTCGACCGCCGCAGCGGCCTCTGCGTCAGTATCGGCCGTGGCGTCGAACACGGTGATGGTGGGCGCGTCGACGGGCGAGGCGAGAACCTCCGCCGGAGTGGTGTCGGCGGGATCGACCACGGTGACCTCGGCAGGCTCGGGCGCGACGTCGGGTTCTGCGGCGAGGGCCTCGGGAGCGGGAGCGGGCCCGGCCGGCGTCGCGTCGGCGACCGCATCTGCGGGAGCCGGGCCGGCGGGCGGCTCGGGCGCGGCGTCCGTCACGGCGGTCGTGTCGGCCACGACCGTCTCCGGCGGCGGTGCGCCGTCATCGGCGTAGGACGCCGACGGCAGCAGGACGAGCGAAAGGGCGGCGACGGTCGAGATGCACGCGACGGTGATCGCAGATCGGCGAGGGAGTGAAAGTGACACGAGAGACCTCCTGGATTCGAGCGAGCGGATTGCTCATCCACCCAGAGGCGTCCTGCTGCTCGAGTGATACCGCGGTGCGGGGCTGCACGACGATCGCGTTGTCAACGGCCGGACGGGCGGAGCCGGGCCGGGTAGCGTAAGGCCGGTGAGCGATCAGACGGCGCCGGCTGCGAAGACCGGCGCGAAGCGCGGCGGCGGTCGTGTGCCGTTCTGGGACAACGCCCGCTTCGCCTGCATCGTGCTGGTCGTGCTCGGCCATGCGACCCAGCGGATGATCTACGACTCGGATGCCGCGCTCAGCGTGTATCTCGTGGTCTACGCGTTCCACATGCCCGCGTTCGCCGTGATCAGCGGGTACTTCTCGAAGTCCGGCCCGCCGACCCGTCGTCAGATGTCCCGCGTCGTCACCGACATCATCGTGCCGTACGTCATCTTCGAGACGCTGTGGACTCTGACGAAGTGGGCTGTCGAGGGCTCGGCCAATCCGAACCCGACCAAGCCCTCGTGGACGCTGTGGTTCCTCCTCGCCCTCGGCATCTTCCGTCTCGTCCTGCCATACCTCGCACTGTTCCGGTGGCCGCTCGTCTGGACCGTCGCGATCTCCGTCGGCGCGGGGTACCTGCCCAACCTCGACAACACCTTCTCCCTCTCTCGCACCCTCGGACTGCTGCCGTTCTTCACGCTGGGGTGGTGGCTGCACGAACACGACATCGTCGCCCGATTCGGCCTGCTCCGCCGCTCGCCCGCGGCGGTCGCCGGAGCGGTGCTCGTCCTCGCCGGCGCGGGAGCTGCGGCCTGGTTCGGCAGCGACCTCTGGCGCGAGGTCGACCTGCGCTCCTGGCTGTTCTACGACGCGTCCTACTCCGCACTGGGCGGCACCGAGTGGTGGGCGGGCGGCGTACGACTTCTCCTGATGGTCGTCGCTCTCGTCCTCTCGGCCGCCTTCTTCGTCCTGGTGCCCCGACGACAGACCTGGTGGACCCACTTCGGGCAGTACACGATGTACGTCTACCTCCTGCACTCCTTCGTGCTGTACCCGTTCCGCGAATCCGGCCTCCTGCGCGAGCTCGAGCCCGTGTGGTTCTGGCTCCCGGTCGTCATGCTCGGTGCCGTCGCGGTGGCGGTGGCCCTTGCCACGAAGCCGGTGCGCACCGTCTTCCGACCGCTCATCGAGCCCCGGCCCTCGTGGCTGTTCCTCGATCCGTCGCTGTCGGGCAAAGAAGGTCGCCGGTCCGATCCGACGGGCTCCAGGCGCCCGCGGTCGGCCGGACCTCTGCACCCCGATCCGCGACAGAACGGCTGAGTCGACGGCGTCAGGCGAACAGGCCCGCGCCGACGTATGAGCCCTCCGTCGCGCCCGGCGGCACCGCGAAGACCGCCGATCCGACGTGCCGGACGTACTCGTTCATCGCGTCGGTCGAGAGCTTCTTCTGGATGCGGACGAACTGCTCGGGTGACCGCTGATACGACAGGAAGAAGAGACCGGCGTCGAGGCTTCCGAGGACGCTGTTGCCGTCGACGAAGTTGTAGCCGCGGCGCAGGATGCGGGTGCCGCCGTTCACGTCGGGATGCGCCAGGTGCACGTGGCTGCGCGCATCGATGGACGTCGCGCCCGTGGCATCCGTCTTCGAGAAGTCCGGTGCAGTGAACTCGTCCCCGCCCGAGAGGGGAGCCCCCTGCGCCTTGTCGCGCCCGACGATGCGCTCCTGCTCGACCAGGCGCACGCGATCCCAGGTCTCGATGAGCTGGCTGATGCGGCGGGCGACGAGGTAGGACCCGCCTGCCATCCAGCCGGCGGCCCCGGATGCCGGGACCCAGACATGCTCGTCGAGACCCGCGGTGTCGTCGGCGAGGATGTTCGCCGTGCCGTCCTTGAATCCGAAGAGGTTCCGGGGGGTCGCCTGCGCGGCCGACGTCTTGGACGTACGGCCGAATCCGAGTTGCGACCAGCGGATCTTCGCACGCCCGAACCCGATGCGGCTCAGGTTGCGGATCGCATGGACGGCGACTTGAGGATCGTCCGCGCATGCCTGGATGCAGAGCTGTCCGCCGGAAGCGGCCGGCACGAGGTCGTCGCCGAGGAACTTCGGCAGGACGATCAGGTCGGCCGGTCGACGCGCCGCGATGCCGAACCGGTCCACCCCATCCCGTTCGAACAGGTCGGGCCCCAGGCCGAAGGTGATCGTCAGCGCGCTGGCGGGGAGTCCGAGCGCTTCACCCGTATCGTCGGGCGGGGCCTCGGGCCTGCCGCCGACCGCACCGGAGGCGCTGACGTCGAGCCCCTGAGTCATGCGCGCCGCGGCATACGTCCAGTCCTGCAGCAGCGAGATGAGGTCTTCCCGGGTGGCGTCATCGGCCATGTCGAACGCCGCGAAGTGCAGGTGGTCCTGCACCGGCGTGGTGATGCCTGCCTGGTGCGCCCCGAAGAACGGATGCACCGTTCCCGCAGCCGATCCGCTGTCGGCGGCCGTCGCCACCGTCGTGCCGACCACTGCGCCGCCGGCAGCGCCGACGACGATCCCCCCCGCCCCGGCGCCGAGCAGACCGAGAAGCCCACGCCTGCTGAGGCCGGCGGGCGGCGATACGTGTTCGCTCACATCACTCCAGAACAGTGGCCGTCAACTGGGACAGCGGCTCGGCGAGCGCGTTGATGAGATCGGTCAGGTCTTTGCGGTCCTGATCGGTGATCTGGTCGTACGTGACGAAGCCGGCGTCGAGGCTGCCGTACGTCGCGAGCTTCGTGTCAAGGTCGGCGTACCCCTTGTCGATGTCGTCGACGACCGCCGCTCCCTCGTCGCCCTTCGAAGCGGCGAAGTCGCGGACGAGGGAGAAGGCCATCTTCGATCCCTCGACGTTGGCGGCGAAGTCCCAGAGGTCGGTGCCGGACCACCAGTCCTCCTCGCCGGAGATCTTGCCGGTGGCCACCTCGTCCAGCAGCGCGATGGCCCCGTTCGACAGTCCGGCGATGCCCTGCGCCTCAAGCGTCGTCTGGAATTCGTCGCCGTGGACGTAGTCGTACAGCTCCTGGACGTCGGCGTCGAGGCCGTCGGCGTACTGCTGCCGCTCTGCGGGGGTGGACGGCGCCCAGTCGAGGTAGGCGGAGGTCTCTCCGTCGGAGTTGACCCCGTCGGCGGCCGGCACCCACAGGTCCTTCTCGATGCGATGGAACCCGGTCCACTCCAGTCCCTCGGCCACCGCGTCGACCTCGCGGTAGTCGATGCGCGGATCGAGGTCGCCGAGCGCTTCGGCGATCGGCTCGATGCGCTCGTAGAAGGCACGCACGTTCGGGAACGCCGCCTTCGCGGTCGCATCGTCGCCGGCGGCGTAGGCGCTCGTGAACGACTGGACCGCGGGCAACAGCTGTTCGACCTGATCCTTGACGAAGGCGGCATAGAGATCGACCGCCTGCTTCTTCTGGTCTGCGTCCTCGTCATCGACGACGACCGCATCGCCTCCGACGCTGAAGCTCGCCCGCCCGACGCCCTGCCCGACCATGCCGGGCTTGCAGAGCGTGAAGTACTCCCCCGGCTGCGCGACGACCGTCAGCGTGCGGCTGGCACCCGGAGCCACGTTCTCGACCTCACCGACGATGCGCAGGCCGTCTTCGGCGAGCAGGTAGAACTCGGTCGTCTGCGCTCCCGCGTTCTTCACATCGAAGGCGAGCGTGCCGCTGGTGACCGTGGTCGAGGAGACGTCGCACGCGGCGTCGGTCGAGGTCACGGTGAGGGCGTCCGTGGCTGCGACGTCGGCTTTCGCGACGCAGCCCGCGAGGGCGAGAGCGAGGGCAGCGACCGCGGTGACGGCGGTCACGGTGCGTGGAATGGTCATCGAGCTCCTTGCGGGGGTGCGGGAAGAACACCGACCGGCTGCGCGCGGGCAGGGTCGGAAAGGGAGGCCGTGGCCGGCGCCGCTGCGGAATCGACCTCGTGCGGGGCGGCCTTCGGCGCGGGGCGGCGGAGCGACAGACGCAGGAAGAGGGCGCCGACGATGCCGATGTAGAGCACCCACGCGAGCACCTGCAGCCAGGTCATGGCCGGCATGAAGCCGACGGTGGCCTGGAGGATCGCCGCCAGCGGGCTGCCGGGTGCGATGGCGCTGCTGACGTCGAACGCGAACCCGAACGGGAACGCACTCATCCCCACCGCGACCACGCCGGTCGCATCGACCGGAGCTGCGGCGGTGAACGGGCCGGGGAGGACCCCTGCCTCCTGGAGGTCGTGAACGCCGTACGCGAGAACTCCGGCCGCCACCACGATGAGGAAGGCGCCGGTCCACAGGAAGAACCGCCGGAGGTCCAGTCGCAGCATTCCTCGGGCGATGAGCCAGCCGAGCGCGACGGCCGTGACGATGCCCAGCACCGCGCCGACGAGGGCCAGCGGGGCATCCCCGAACGACTGCACCATCGACCACAGCAGGAGAGTCGTTTCGATGCCCTCACGTGAGACCGACACGAAGCCGATGATCACGATCCCCCACAGCGACCCGTTCGCGAGCGCGCGGTCGACGTCGCCCTGCAACGTCGCCTTGAGGGAGCGCGAGGCCTTCAGCATCCAGAAGATCATCCACGTGACCATCGCGACGGCGATGATCGACAGGGTTCCGCCGATGATCTCCTGCGCCTCGAAGGTCAGCGAATAGGCGCCGAAGGTGAGGACGGCGCCGATGGCCACCGCGAGCGCGACCGCGAGGGCGACTCCGATCCAGAGGCGGACGAGGACATCTCTGCGTTCCAGCCTGCGGAGGTACGCGACGAGGATGCCGACCACGAGCGCTGCCTCGAGGCCCTCTCGGAGGCCGATCAAGAAGGTGGCGAGCACGGAAGCGCGATCTTTCGGGTGGGGAACGAGGGAGCCGAGGGAAGGTTAGGTATACCTCAGTAAGCAGAACCTTACCCCGCGGGAGCGCGCCGCTCAAACCCGCTCGGCATGACGACATCGGTAACGTCACGCAACATAGCCCCATCGGGCGCGGCGCCTGCCTACGCTCGACGGATGGCCGATCTCACTCTTCCGATCCTGGATCTCTCCCGCCTCGACGACGGGCCGGAGGCGGCCGCCGCCTTCCGCGCCGACCTGCGGGCCGCGACGCACGACGTCGGCTTCTTCTACCTCACGGGAACCGGCATCCCCGCCGACCTCGAGGAGCGGCTCCATCGGGCCGCCCGCGACTTCCTGGCTCTCCCCGAGGCCGACAAGCTCGCGATCGAGAACGTGACGAGCCCGCACTTCCGCGGTTACACCCGCGTGGGCGGCGAGCGCACGCAGGGCAGGGTCGACTGGCGCGAGCAGATCGACGTCGGACCCGAGCGCGATGCCATCACCGACCCGGGCGCCCCGGACTGGGCACGCCTGATCGGCCCCAACCTGTGGCCGGAAGCCCAGCCCGAGCTGCGCGTCATCACCGAGGAGTGGCAGGAGCACCTCGCCGGCGTCTCGCGCAAACTGCTGCGAGCGTGGGCGCTCACCCTCGGCGCACCCGAGTCCTACTTCGACGAGCACTTCGGTGAACCGTCGACCCTCCTCAAGATCGTGCGTTACCCGGGGACGACCGCACCGGAGCCGCAGCAGGGCGTGGGCGCGCACAAGGATTCGGGTGTGCTGACGCTGCTGTGGGTCGAGCCCGGGAAGGGCGGTCTGCAGGTCGAGCGCGACGGGGAATGGGTGGATGCCCCCTCGGTGCCGGGCGCTTTCGTCGTCAACATCGGCGAAATGCTCGAGTATGCGACGCAGGGATACCTCAAGGCCACCAACCACCGTGTGGTCTCGCCCCGCTTCCCCGACGACCGCATCTCCATCCCGTACTTCTTCAACCCCGGCCTGGACACACGGCTGCCCCTGATCGATCTGCCCGACGAGCTCGCCGCGGACGCGCGCGGCGTGACGCAGGATCCGACCAACCCGATCCATGCCCTGTATGGAGAGAATGCGCTGAAGTCGCGACTGCGCGCCCACCCCGACGTGGCGGAGCGCTGGCACGGCGATCTGGTCGCCGCGCGATCAGCGTCCTGACGGCCTGAGCGCCAGCACGACGAAGGCCGCCCCACACCGTGGAGCGGCCTTCGTGAAAGCGATATACGCGGGTGCGACTAGCGGCGCAGGCCCAGACGCTCGATCAACGTGCGGTAACGCGCGATGTCGATGTCCTGGAGGTAGCCGAGAAGACGGCGACGCTGACCGACCATGAGGAACAGACCACGACGCGAGTGGTGGTCGTGCTTGTGCTCCTTCAAGTGCTCGGTGAGGTCCTTGATGCGCTGCGACAGCATCGCGACCTGCACCTCGGGGGATCCGGTGTCACCGGGGTGCGTCGCGTACTCTTCGATGATCGCCTTCTTGGCGTCTGCTTCGAGTGCCATATATGGGATCCCCTCTCTCGTCATTGCGCGGCGCCCGGCACCTGATGTGCGAGCTCTCTTTATCCGCGGCCGATCAAACGGCAACCTCAAGATCTTACCAGCAAGCGGACGCCCCGGCGAAACCGGTCTCCGATCGTCGACGGCGCGACAGATGTCATCGCCCATGGGCGTCTGACTGCCACGAATCCGCGGGTTCCGGACGTCGATCCCCGCCGGGGGCGCGGGTGTCCCGTCCCGGGGCTACAGTCACCAGGGTGATGACCGCAGCACCCCTCCCCGACCGCGTACCCGGCCACGCCTCCGTGGTCACCCAGTTCATCCTGTGCGGCGTCATCTGGGGGTCGAGCTTCCTTTTCATGAAGATCGGGCTCGAGGGGCTCAGCGCCGGGCAGGTGGCATGGGCCCGACTCGTCCTGGGCGCCCTCACCCTCGGGGTGTTCGTGCTCGCCCGCCGCGAGGCGTTGCCGCGCAGCATCCGGGTCTGGGGCCACATGCTGGCTCTCGGCATCAGCTTCTGCGTCGCGCCCTTCCTGCTCTTCGCCTGGGCGCAGCAGCACGTGACGTCCGGCCTCGGAAGCATCTACAACGCGACGACACCGATCATGACGGCCGTCATGGCCGGGCTCGTCTTCCGCGTCGAGAAGCTGAGGGCGGTCCAGCTGGTCGGCATCATGGTCGGAATCCTGGGCGTCATGGTGATCATCGCTCCGTGGCAGGGTCTCGACCTCACGCAGAGCCTGCCGGCACAGCTGGCGATGCTCGGCGCGACCGCGTGCTACGGCTTCAGCCTCGGGTACATGCGTCGCTTCGTGGCGCGCACCGGCATGAGCGCCCTCGTCTTCTCGTTCCTGAACATCGGTCTCGGAGCCGCCGTCATGGTGCTCCTTTCACCCGTGCTCGTGCTCAGCCCGATCTCACTGACCCCCTCGATCGTCGGAGCCGTGCTCGCACTCGGGTGTCTCGGCACCGGCGTCGCCTACATCTGGAATCAGAACACGCTGCGGGCCTGGGGCCCGACCCGCGCGTCCACAGTGACCTACATCACGCCCATCGTCGGAGTCGCGCTCGGCATGGTCGTACTCGGCGAGGAGGTGAGCTGGAATGAGCCCGTGGGCGCGCTCATCGTGTTCGCCGGGATCCTGCTCGCACAAGACCGTCTCCGTGTCCGGAAGAAGAGAGAGGACCGGATGCCGCAGCATCCGGTCCTCTCCGACACCGAGGTGAGCCGATGACTCAGTCGGCCTGCAGGGCACCCTGGAGGTCGAGCGTGATGGTGACATCCTTACCGACGAGAACGCCGCCGGTCTCGAGTGCGGCGTTCCACGTGAGGCCGAAGTCCTCGCGGTTCACGACGGCCTTGGCGGTCGCGCCGAACTTGTAGTTGCCCCACGGGTCGCTGCCGAACCCGCCGAAGTCGAGGTCGAAGGTGACGGGCTTGGTGACACCGTGGATGGAGAGGTTGCCGTCGACCAGGAACTCGCCCTTCTCAATGCGCACGCCGGTCGAGACGAAATCGATGGTGGGGTACTGCTCGGCGTCGAAGAAGTCGGCCGAACGGAGGTGCTGATCGCGGCCCTCGTCACCGGTGTCGACCGACGCGACGTCGGCGTGCGCCTCGACGGTGACCTCGAGCGGGTTCTCGGGGGCAACGATGGTCGCCTCCTTGACCTTGAAGGCGCCGCGGACCTTCGAGATCATCATGTGACGGACGGTGAAGCCGACCTCGCTGTGCGAGGGGTCCAGCACCCAGGTGCCGGCCTTGTAGCCCGGGATGTCGATCGTGTTGGTGGTCATATCAGGTCCTCCATGAGAATGGCCGGTGTTCCGGCAGCTTGCAGGGATAAAAGCGCCGCGGCCCTAAGTCTATTCCCGCGAATACAGATTGCCCGACATGGGCGGTATCCGCGCAGACGTGCGGAGGGGCGGATGCCGCAGCATCCGCCCCTCTCATACGAGTCTGCTTACGCGACGTCGATCAGGTCGATGACGAAGATCAGCGTCTTCCCGCCGAGGAAGTGGCCGCCCGCCGGACCGTAGGCGAGGTGGGGCGGGATGACGAGCTCGCGGCGGCCGCCGACCTTCATGCCGGGGATGCCGTCCTGCCACCCCTGGATGAGTCCGCGAAGAGGGAACTGGATGCTCTCGCCGCGGTTCCATGACGAGTCGAACTCTTCGCCGGCTTCGTAGTCGACACCCAGGTAGTGCACGGTGACCGTGTCGCCGGCCTTGGCTTCTTTACCGTCTCCGACGATCAGGTCGCGGGTGACGAGCTCGCGAGGAGCCGGTCCTTCGGGGGCGTCGATCTCGGGCTTGGTGCGGTCATCAGTCATGGGTCCATCCAACCACGGAGCCTGCGCAGCGGTCGACTCCGGACCGCCCCCGGACAGACTCAGCGCCCGGTGCCGCGGCATAGCCTGCGGGTCAACCGAGCGCTGAGTTGGTCTGCAGTCAGCTTGCCCCCAGGCGATGCCCACGTCAAGGGCCGCGACGCTGTCAGGGCCCCGCCGGAGGCGGATGATGTCGCCCCGTGGCCACGATCACGGCGCGAAGAGAGCTGCGCGCGTCGCCGTCGTCCGCACCAGCAGCACCTGTTCGTCTTCGGCCGCTCGTGGATCGCGGCCGGAGAGCGCACGCTGCCTCGCGGCGGCCAGAGCCGTGGCGTCCGTGATGAACCTCTTCATGAGCGGCTTCCGATCCCCCCGCAGGCTGCCCGCCCACGCGAGACCGGCCCGCCGTCCTGACGAGGTCGCAAGCATGTCGACCTCCGCCGCGGTGAACCACCCCACCGCGGCATAGTCGCCGAGCCGGGCCCGAGTCAGCCGCGCCTCCTCCCTGCGGAGCATGAGGATCCCGAGGATGAACAGCACGAAGAGGGGCAGCTGCAGGGTCAGGTAGAGGCCGAAGAAGTCGAAGAAGGTCGCCGATCCGTTCCACACCGCGTGCAGCAAGGCCGCGCCCGCCATACCCGTGACCCAGAAGCCGAGCGCCCTCCCCGGGCCGAGGCCGCGACGCGCGGCGATGCCTAGGGCGAAGCCGGTGACGCTGGTGAACATCACGTGCGCGAACGGAGAGAGGATGCCGCGGACGAAGAACGTCGCCGTCGCCTGCTCCGCTCCGCCCTCGATCAGACTGATCGCGAAGTACTGGATGTTCTCGGTGAATGCGAACCCGGCACCCACCAGCCCGCCGTAGACGATTCCGTCGACGGGACCGTCGAACGCGCGGCGCGCGGAGGCGAAGATGAGGAGAACCCCGAGACCCTTCGCGAACTCCTCGACGATCGGCGCCTGCACCACCGCGCGAAGGGCGTCGTGCGCGGCGGAATCCCCGACGCCGAACAGAATGCTCAGCACGAGGTCGACCCCGAGCGCGATGGCGACCGCCACCACGGCACCCCACGCGACCGCGAGGAGCAGCAGCCCCCGAGGTTCGGGCTCCCAACGATCGACAAGCCGCACCGCGAGGAGGACACCCGCGAGGGGGATGAGCGCCAGGATCATGCCCACGATCGACGCGCCCGGCCCGAGTGCCTCGAGGAAGTAGCCCACCAGCACGGCGAGCAGGAGCACGACCAGACCGATGGCCCAGATCGAAGCGCTCCGCCCTCTCCGGGGTGGAACCGGGAGCGCCGGCGGCGACACGGCCGGCGCGGAGATCGGCGCACCGACGCCCGGGCGAGGCTGCGACAGAGGTGAGGGGAAGGCCATGACGCACAGCCTAGGAGCGGCACCCCCGTCGCACCCACCCACTCCGTGCCCGGTAGCGTGGAGTCATGCGCTTCGCCCACGTGATCCCCTCGGGGGCAGTTGAGCCGCGACTGGCACTGGTGATCGATGACGATGCGATCATCGTCGAGAGCCTCTTCGCCGGCGCGCCCCGTTATCTCGAAGAACTGATCCCCGGCGGCGACGAGCTGCTCGCACGCGTCCGAGACGCCGCGGAGCACACCGGCACGCGGCATCCGCTGTCGAGGGTCACTTTCGCGTCCGCATCGCGCACGCCCCCGACGATCCTCGCGATCGGACTGAACTACTCCGCGCATTCCAGCGAGCTGGGGCTGAAGACCGACTCCGCGCCGACGGTGTTCGTCCTGTGGCCGAACTCGCTGACCGCCCACGAGGGGGTCACATCGTGGCCCCGCTCGCTGAGCGAGTCGGTCGACTACGAGGCCGAGCTGGGGGTCATCATCGGGGCTCCGGCGAAGGACGTGTCGGCCGAAGATGCGCTCGATCATGTCTGGGGCTACACGGTGGTCAACGACATCACCGCGCGTGACATCCAGTTCTCTGAGGCGCAGTGGTGCCGATGCAAGTCGTTCGACGGATTCACGCCCACGGGGCCGTTCGTCGTCACCGCCGACGAGATTCCCGATCCGCAGGATCTGCATATCTGGGCCGTCGTGGACGGACACACCGTGCAGGACGCATCCACGGGGCAGATGGTGCGATCGGTGCCCACGCTGATCGCCCACCTGTCGCAGTCCGTCACTCTTCTGCCGGGAACGCTGATCTCGACCGGCAGCCCCGGCGGCGCCGGGTACTCGCGAGACCCTCAGATTTTCCTGCGCGATCGTTCGACCGTCACCGTCGGCATCGACGGCATCGGTGAGCTGACGACCCACTGCCGCATCCTCGACTGACGGAAAACGCATCGGCGCCCCGACCGCGCGGTCAGGGCGCCGATACGTCGACGTGCCGGGTCTAGCCGTCGATCGACGCGCAGTCGACCTCGACGCCGCGCACGACGACGGTGCCCGCGAAATTCGCAGCCTGGCACGCCTGCGCCGCTTCGACACCGAACGTGACGGCCGGGATGATGAACGCGAACACGACGATCAGGCCGATCACGATCGACAGCGCCCCGATGATGATCGCCCACACGGCCGGAAGGTTGCGCACTCCGGCCTTGCGGCTCTGCACCAGCGCCACGATCCCGAGGATCAGTCCGATGAGATTGAAGAAGAACGCCACGATGAGCGCGACGATACCGAGCGTCTTGCCGGGTACGGGTCCCGAGGGCGCCTGACCCGATGCTCCGTACGCGGGGGCGCCGGAGCCGTAGGCGGGCGCAGCGGATGTGCCGTAGGCCGAGCCCGGCTCGGGCGCCGGCGGCGGGGTGTACTGCGGGGGCTGTGAGTTGTCGGGCGTGGTCATGGTGCGATCCTCCGGTGGCTGAGAGTGGTCCCTCACACGCTAGCGGCTGCGTGCGCGCGCACGACAGAGCCGCGCGGAGCCGGTGACGGCGGAGGACCGGCCGTGATCGCTCAGCGCCCGCTCGGCGGATCCGAGACGACGTTCTCCGCCGGCTGCACGATCGGGATCGCCGCAGTGATGGCCTCGAGTCCCGAGAGCCGGGCGGGCGAGAGCTGCTTGGTGACCTCGTCGCGCGACATCAGCCCGCCCTCGACCACCAGATCGGCGACGTTGTGGCCGGTGAGCAGAGCGGTCTTGGCAAGCGCCGCCGCCGCTGCGTATCCGATGAACGGGGTCAGGGCGGTGACCACGCCGACGGACGCCCCCACCATCGCGCCCAAGCGCTCCCGGTTGGCCGTGATGCCCACCACGCAGTTCACGCGCAGCGTCCACATCGCCTGCCGCATCCAGGTGAGTGACTGGAAGATGGAGTGCGCGATCACGGGCTCGAAAGCGTTGAGCTGCAGCTGGCCGCCCTCGACCGCCATCGTCACGGTCATGTCGGCGCCGACCACCGAGAAGGCGACCTGATTGACGACCTCCGGGATGACGGGGTTGACCTTGCCGGGCATGATGCTCGAGCCCGCCTGGCGCGCGGGGAGGTTGATCTCTCCGAACCCCGCCTGCGGGCCGCTGGAGAGCAGCCGGAGGTCGTTGCAGATCTTGGAGAGCTTGATGGCATTGCGCTTGAGCGACGCCGAGAACGACATGAACGAGCCGGTGTCGCTGGTGGACTCGACCAGGTCGAGCGACGTCTCGAGGTCGAGGCCGGTGATCTCACGGAGGTGTCTCAGCACCGACTTGCCGTAACCGGGGTGGGTGGTGATCCCCGTACCGATGGCCGTGGCCCCCATGTTGATCTCGAACATCAGATAGGCATTCTCGGTGAGACGGCTGTAGTCCTCACCGAGTGTCGTGGCGAACCCGTGGAATTCCTGACCGAGCGTCATCGGCACGGCGTCCTGGAGCTGGGTGCGGCCGACTTTGAGCACGTCGTGGAACTCGACCGCCTTGTCGAGGAACGCCTGGCGCAGGAGCGCGAGCTCTTCGAGAAGCCCGCGAAGGGTGAGCGAGAGCCCGACCTTGACCGCGGTCGGGTAGACGTCGTTCGTGGACTGGCTGCGGTTGGTGTGGTCGATCGGCGACAGGAAGGCGTAGTCGCCCTTCTGGCGCCCGGCCAGTTCGAGCGCGATGTTGGTGATGACCTCGTTCGCGTTCATGTTCGTCGACGTGCCCGCACCACCCTGGATGACACCGACCACGAACTGGTCATGGTGCTCTCCGTCGATGACGAGCTGCGCCGCCCGCTCGATGAGATCGGCCTTCTCCTGGTCGAGCACGCCGATCTCGGCGTTGGCGCGAGCGGAGGCCTGCTTGACCATGGCGAGCGCGATGATCAGGTCGGGGTACACCGAGATCGGCCGCTTCGCGATCGGGAAGTTCTCGAGCGCCCGTGCGGTGTGGATCCCCCAGTACGCGTCCGCGGGGATCTCGAGGGAGCCGAGCGAATCGGTCTCCGTGCGGGTGCCGGTCATGGTGGTCACAGCCATTCGATCGTCCTTGTGGGTCACGTCGTCGTGCAGGGGATGCGTCGAGCCTAACCGCCCACCCCTGCGACGCCCGCTGTACGCGGCGTACACCTTCGCGTGGGCTGCTGTGCTCGAAGTCCTCCGCGCGCCGGATGCAGGAGGCGGCGGTCACCGCTTGCGCGAGAAGGCCTCCAGGCGCTCCTCCGGAGTGAGCCGAGACATCCGCTCGGTCCATTCGGGCGTGAAGAACTCCGCGGTGGGTGCGTCGATCACCGGTACGACAGCGTGGGTGATCGTGTCGTCGTACACGTGCACGAGGTGGAACGACTGTCCGGCATCCATGCCGTTCACCTCCGCGGCCGGCCGTTGGAGGTTCATCGTGTAGCACGTGGCGGCGGCCACGCTCACGGGCACGCCCGCGAACGTTCCACTCGTCGAGTAGTGCAGATGGCCCGCCAGGATGCCGCGCACGTCGGTGCCCGCGACGACATCGGCGAAGCGCCCCTGATCGCGCAGCTCCAGGATGTCGAAGAAGGGCAGGTGGCTGGGGAGCGGCGGGTGATGGAGCGCCAGGAGGGTCCCCAGGGGTGCAGGCTCGGCGAGTTCGGAGCGCAGCCACTCCAGCTGCTCGGCGTCGAGATCGCCGTGATGCCAGCCGGGCACGGTGGAATCGAGGGCGATGAGGCGCAGGCCGCCGAGATCCCAGACGCCGACGATGGGGTCGTCCGTGGGTTCGGCGTCGAGGAGCTCGCGCCGGAGCTCGGGCCGTTCGTCGTGATTGCCGGCGACCCACACGACGGGGGCTCCCAGACGTGCGGCGAACGGCTCGACCTGAGCGCGCAGCGCGCGGTATGCCTCCGGCTCGCCGAGATCGGTGAGATCGCCCGTGAAGACGATGGCGTCGGGGCGCACACCGCTGCGCTCGACGGCGGCGAGCGCACGGGCGAGATTGCCGGCGGTGTCGTAGCGCTCGCCGAGCGGCCGATTGCCCCCCATCAGATGCGTGTCGCTGAGGTGGACGATCGTCCGCCGCGCCGGCGGGTGCTGACCGAAAAGAACGGATGGCTCATCCATGGGATCAGCCTAGACATGCCCTCCGACCTCGGCCGGACGACCGGCCCCGCCGTCGTGCGGTCGGACGTCAGCCCCACACGATCAGCAGCAGCCCCGACAGCACCGCGAGCGCGCAGAGGGCGAAGCATCCCCACGCCCCGAGCAGGGCGAGTCGCTTCTGACGCTCGGTGAGCGGGTTCTTCCGCGCGGCTTTCGCCGCACGTTTCGCCGCGCGCTGCGCGTGAGTGGGCGAGATCACGGTGATCGCGTCGGTGAATTCGGCCGGGGCGACGACAGGGACGCGGCCGGCGAGCACCAGCAGCCGCAGCCCGAGCGAATAGAACCCGACGACGAGCACCGAGCCCACGAGCGCGGCCGCGAACACCTGCACGAAAGCCCACCAGTCGATCACCATCACCGCGTCCCCTTCGTGCCTGATCGTTCGCGGGCGCGCTGCCGGCGGGTCGGCGGGGGGTTGCGCGTGACCTTGATCGCCCGTCCGGAGTCGGCGACCTCGCTCATGGCATTGCTCGCGTCGACCTTGTCGCGGCGGGAACGTCGGAACAGGAACAGGATGACGGCGACGGCCAGGACTGCGTCGATCAGGATGCCCCAGGTACCACCCCACACGACGATGAGTGCTGCGACGGCGCCCACCGCTCCCGAGGCCGGGAGCGTCAGCAGCCATCCGACGGCGATACGACCGACGGTCTTCCACCGCACGGTCGAACCGCGGCGACCGAGGCCCGATCCGATCACCGAGCCCGACGCGACCTGGGTGGTCGAGAGGGCGAATCCGAGCGCGCTCGAGGCGAGGATCGTCGCAGCGGTCGACGTCTCGGCCGAGAATCCCTGCGCGGGTTTAACGTCGGTCAGGCCCTTCCCGAGGGTGCGGATGATCCGCCATCCGCCCGTATACGTGCCCAGCGCGATCGTGAAGGCGCAGGCGAGGATGACCCACAGCTGCGGATCGGCGTCGGCGGAGTTCTGCCAGCCGACCGTGATCAGAGCGAGCGTGATGACGCCCATCGTCTTCTGCGCGTCGTTCGTGCCGTGTGCCAGCGCCACGAGCGAGGACGTGAAGATCTGACCCCACCGGAACCCGTCGCGACCGTCGGGCTTCGAGTCGTATCGGCGCGTCAGGGCGTACGCCATCCTCGTCACGAGGAACGCGATCACCCCTGCGGTGAACGGGGCGATCAGCGCAGGCAGGATCACTTTGCTCATGACGATGCCGAAGTCGATGGCCATGACCCCGACGCCGACGACGGTCGCGCCGATCAGACCGCCGAAGAGGGCATGCGACGAGCTGGACGGCAGACCGAGCAGCCACGTCAGCATGTTCCAGGTGATCGCCCCGATCAGGCCGGCGAAGATGAGAGCGGGGAATACCGTCGCGGAGATCTGATCCTCACGGATGATCCCGTGCGAGATGGTCTGGGACACCTCGGTGGAGAGGAACGCACCCACAAGATTGAGGGACGCCGCGAGAAGCACCGCGACCCGCGGCTTCAGCGCGCCCGTGGCGATGGGCGTCGCCATGGCGTTCGCCGTGTCGTGGAACCCGTTGGTGAAGTCGAAGAACAGCGCCAGTGCGATGACCAGCACGATGATCAGAACTGTGGAGTCCACCGGTCGCTTTCGATGTCTGAGAGAAAGGGATGGTGCCGAGCACATCGGCTTGGCGAACGAAGTGTTCACCTGGAGTTCACAGTCCCGTCACCCGGGACAGGAGAATCCTTCCACACTCCTCGCGAGAGCGGGACTCGGGAGGTGTGCACCCGGTGACCCCGCGGCCGGTCGCGTCCAACGCGACGCCCGACCCGGTCGATCTCAGCGCGGCGCGGCGCGGCGCGGACAATCCGATCGCGCACGGGCGGCGAATAGGTCTCAGCACCGCGAACCGACCGAGAGGCTGCACCCCATGTCCACGAGGCGATCAGCCCTCTTCATCTTTCTGGCGGCGGTGGCAGGTGTCATCTCGGCAGCGGCGTTCCTCGCCGCAGCCGAACTGGTCGCCCTCCTCGTGGCCTCCCAGGCGAGCCCGCTCCTGGCCGTTGGATCGTTCGTCATCGACATCGTCCCCCAGCCCTTGAAAGAGTTCGCCATCTCGACGTTCGGTGAATACGACAAGATCGCGTTGCTCGCCGGTCTCGGACTCGCCGTCGTCGTGGCCGCGGCCATCGCGGGCGTCCTGCAGTACGTGCGCCCTCCGCTCGGCGCCATCGCGCTGGGCGTCGCCGGTGTGCTGTCAGGCGCCGCCGCGTTCACGCGGGCGGGCGCCGGCATCCTGTCGATCCTCCCTTCGCTCGCCGGACTCGTCGCAGGTGTCGTGATGATCGTCCTGCTGGTGCGTCGGCTGCGCGCCTGGCGCGCCGACGCGCCGGCCGGCCGGGCTCCGTCCTCCGCCACCGCATCCGCGGACAACCCCGATGCCCGCACGACGCACCCGAGTCGACGGTCGTTCCTCTCCCTGGCCGGCATCACCGCGGCCGCCTCCGTCGTCGTCGGTGTGGGGGCGCGCGTGGTCTCGGCCACGACATCGTCCATCGCCTCGGTCCGAGAGGCTCTCCGTCTCCCGGCGCCGAAGTCGACCGTGACCATTCCGGCCGGCGCTGAGCTCGACATTCCCGGCCTGTCGTCGCTGATCACCGACAACAAGGACTTCTACCGCGTCGACACGGCGCTCACCGTGCCCTCGATCGATCCCTCGACCTGGCGTCTCGTGATCGACGGAATGGTCGACGAGCGGATCGAGCTGTCCTTCGACGACCTCCTCGCGATGGGGACCGACGAGTTCGCCATCACCCTGACGTGCGTCTCGAACGAGGTCGGCGGACCGCTCCTCGGCAATGCCGTCTGGCAGGGCATCCCTGTGCGCGACCTGCTGAAGAAGGCGGGCGTGCAGTCGGGTGCCGACATGGTCCTGTCCACAAGTGTCGACGGCTACACCGCCAGCACGCCACTGGATGCGCTCACCGACGACGATCGCGACGCGATCATCGCGGTCGCGATGAACGGCGAGCCGCTGCCCCTCGAGCACGGATTCCCCGTCCGCATGGTGGTGCCCGGCCTCTACGGGTACGTCTCGGCCACGAAGTGGCTCACCGAGCTCAAGGTCACCACCTTCGCCGCCGATGAGGCGTATTGGACGCCCCGCGGGTACAGCGCCGAAGCGCCGATCAAGATGTCCTCGCGCATCGACACCCCCCGCACGGACGCGCCCGTCACGGCGGGCCCCGTCAAGATCGCCGGAATGGCGTGGGCGCAGACGGTCGGCATCGCGAAGGTGGAGGTCTCGATCGACGACGCCGATTGGCAGGGCGCCACGCTGTCGACCCCGATCAACGCCGATACGTGGGTGCAGTGGTTCGTCGACTGGGATGCGTCGCCGGGAACGCACTACATCGCGGTGCGTGCGACCGACAAAGCGGGCCAGCTGCAGATCGAGGAGCGTGCGGCGATCGCGCCCAACGGCTCATCGGGGTGGCAGCGCACCCTCGTCACCGTCAGGTAGCCGGCGGGCAGCGTCTCGAGTCGTGATCGGCGCTCGCCGATCGGGTCGGGGGCGAGCTCCGGGCCGCGGCCGACGGGCCTCGACTAGCGTGGAGTGGTGACCGACACAGAGCCGCAGGTCGCGGCATCCCTCGTCCCCCCCACCACCCGCCGAGAGCCGTTCACGCGCTCGCACCACGGCGATGACGTCGAAGACGCGTACGAGTGGCTCCGCGAGAAGGACGACGCCGACGTCATCTCGCATCTCGAGGCGGAGAACGCCTACACCGAGCAGCGCACCGCACACCTCTCAGGGCTGCGCGAGAGCATCTTCCGCGAGATCAAGGACCGCACGCTCGAGACCGACCTCTCTGTGCCGTCCCGTCGGGGCGACTGGTGGTATTACGGTCGCACCGTCGAGGGGCAGCAGTACGGCATCCAATGCCGCGCCCCGATCGCGGCGCCCGACGACTGGACTCCCCCGGAGCTCTCGCCGGACGTCCCCGTCCCCGGTGAGCAGGTCCTGCTCGACAGCAACCTGGAGGCGGAGGGCACGGACTTCTTCTCCCTCGGGGCGTTCGACGTCTCCGATGACGGGCGGCTCATGCTCTTCGGCGTCGACACCAGCGGCGACGAGCGCTACACCGTTCGCGTGCGCGACCTCGACACCGGAGCGCCCCTGCCCGACGTCATCGTCGAGACATCATCCGGCGCGCAGTTCTCCCCCGACGGTGCATCGATCATCTACTCCACGGTCGACGACAAGTGGCGACCCGACACCGTGTGGAATCACATCGTGGGCACGGACGCCGCCGCCGACGTGCAGCTGTTCCACGAGCCCGATGAGCGGTTCTGGCTGGGTGCGGGCTTCACGCGCAGCGACAAGTACCTCGTGATCGGGATGGGATCATCCATCACGTCCGAGGACTGGCTCGTGCCTGCCGACGATCTGAGCGCCACTCCGCAGGTCGTCTGGCCGCGCAAGGAAGGGGTCGAGTACTCCGTGGATCACGCCGTCCTCGACGGGGAGGACGTTCTGCTCATCCTCCACAACGACGGCGCCCTGGACTTCGAGCTCGTGCGGGTCGCGGCATCCGACCCTCAGGGGGAGCGCGCGGTGCTCCTGCCCCACACCGGCGGCACCCGACTGATCGAGGTCGACTGCTTCCGCGACTTCGCCACGGTCGAGTACCGCCGCGAAGGCCTGTCGCGCATCGGCCTGCTCGACTACCAGACGGGTGCCGTCGACGACCTGCAGTTCGGTGAACCGCTGTACGCCGCCGGCTTCGGCGGCAACCGCGAGTGGGCGCCGCCGCTGCTCAGGGTCGGCTACGGCTCGTTCGTGACGCCGTCGACGGTCTACGACTACGACATCGCGACGCGAGAGCTGTTGTTGCGCAAGCGCCAGCCCGTGCTCGGCGGATACGACCCGGAGCACTACGCGCAGGCACGCGTCTGGGCGACGGCCGCCGACGGAACCGAAGTGCCCCTGTCGCTCGTCTGGAAGCGGTCATTCGGCCCGGCCGGCGACGCGCCTCGACCACTTCATCTCTACGGGTACGGTTCGTACGAGCACTCGATCGACCCGGCGTTCTCGATCGCGCGTTTGTCGGAACTCGATCGTGGAGTCATCTTCGCCGTCGCGCACGTGCGGGGCGGTGGCGAGATGGGCCGCCAGTGGTACGAGGACGGCAAGCTGCTCCACAAGCGCAACACGTTCACCGACTTCGTCGACAGCGCCCGGCATCTCATCGCCGAGGGCTACACGACTCCCGAACGCCTCGTCGCCGAGGGCGGATCGGCCGGCGGGCTGCTGATGGGCGCCGTGGCCAACCTCGCGCCCGAGCTGTTCGCGGGCATCCTGGCCGAGGTCCCGTTCGTCGACGCGCTCACGTCGATCCTCGACGAGGACCTGCCGCTCACCGTCATCGAATGGGACGAGTGGGGAGATCCGCTGCACGACGCCGAGGTGTACGCGTACATGAAGTCCTACACCCCGTACGAGAATGTGCGCGCGGACGTCGACTATCCGAAGATCCTCGCGGTGACCTCGCTGAACGACACCCGGGTGCTGTACGTCGAACCGGCGAAGTGGGTCGCCCGCCTCCGCGAGGTCGGGGCCGACGCGCTGTTGAAGTGCGAGATGGTCGCGGGCCACGGCGGGGTCTCCGGGCGCTACAACTCCTGGAAGGAGCGGGCCTTCGAGCTCGCCTGGCTGCTCGACACCCTCGGGCTGGCGGACTGAGCGGGGAGCGGATGCCGCGGCCGCGGCATCCGCTCTTCTTCGTCAGTCCGCGGAATGTCCTGATCCGCAGCGGAAGTGACCGACCGGTCGGGTGTCAGCCGAAGAGCGCGGCGGCCTCTTCGTAGCGGTAGAGCGGAACCGTGTTGAGCTCACCGAGCGCCTCGGCGAACGAGACGCGCACGATGTCGGTGCCCTTGAGCGACACCATCTGACCCCACGCATCGTCTATCACGGCGTCGACGGCAGCCATCCCCAGGCGCGTCGCCAGCACACGGTCGAAGCCCGACGGCGAGCCGCCGCGCTGGATGTGGCCCAGCACCGTCGCGCGGGTCTCGATGCCGGTGATGCGCTCGATCTCGGGGGCGAGGATCTCGCTGATGCCACCCAGTCGCGGGCGGTTGAACGCGTCCATGCCCTTCACGCTGAAGGCCTCGTCCATGTCCTTGAGCTTGAACCCCTCGCTGACCACGATGAGCGGCGCGCGACCGCGGTCATGGGCTCGCTCGACGTGCGCGCAGACCTCGTCGATCGACATCGGCACCTCGGGGATGAGAATCGAGTGCGCACCGGCCGCCATGCCTGCGTGCAGGGCGATCCAGCCGACGTGTCGCCCCATGACCTCGGCCACCATGCAGCGCTGGTGGGAATCCCCCGTCGTGCGGAGGCGGTCCATGGCCTCCGTGGCGATGTTGACCGCGGTGTCGAATCCGAACGAGTAGTCGGTGGCCCTCAGGTCGTTGTCGATCGTCTTCGGGACGCCCATCACGTTGATGCCGTCCTTCGACAGCCGGTCGGCTGCAGCGAGCGTGCCCTCGCCTCCGATGGCGATGATCCCGTCGATCCGGTGGCCGTACAGCGTCTTCGCGATGTTCTCGGCCCCGCCGCGAACTCCGTCGTACGGGTTCGTGCGGCTCGTGCCGAGGATGGTGCCGCCCACTTTCGAGAGCCCCTTCACTTCGTGCCGGGTGAGGGGGAAGAAGTCGCCGTCCACGACGCCGCGCCACCCATCCCGGATACCGACGAACTCGACGTCGTGCGCGGTGGTGCCCTTGAGCACGGCGCCGCGGATGACAGCGTTGAGTCCGGGGCAGTCGCCACCGCTCGTGAGGATGCCGATCTTCATGGTGTGATCCTTGCTGCTGGGGGTCGGGTCGGCCACGCTGCCTCACCCGACATTAGCGCCGGATGCCTCGCCCCTGCCACAACGCCCGACCCGGGCGAGCCCCTCCTACGCGGCGCCGAGCGCCTGCCGCACGAGATGCATCAGGGCCGACAACTGCACGGAGTCGCTGGACTGAGGATCCACCGCCTCACCGTCGAGCGCGCGCGCCGCCAGACCCTGCTTGGAGTCGATCAGCTCGGCGATCTTCGTGTCGATCGTGTGCGCGGCGATGATCCGCCAGGCGGTGACCGGCTCGTCCTGCCCGATGCGGTGCACGCGGTCGATGGCCTGCGTCTGCTCGGCCGCGGTCCACGACAGCTCGGCCAGCACGACGTTCGATGCCGCCTGCATGTTCAGCCCGACACCGGCGGCGGTCAGCGAGCAGACCGCGATCCCGACACCCGGGTCGTTGTTGAAGGCATCGATCGCGTTCTGGCGCACCGTATTGGTCTGGTCGCCGCGCACCGAGATCGTGCGCAGCCCGGCGCCGGCGAAGTGCTTCTCCGCCGCATCCATCACGTCGATGTGCTTCGCGAAGAACACGACCTTGCCGACCGACCGCTGCAGCTGCACGGCATAGTCCGCCGCCAGCAGCGCCTTGGCCTGACCGATCTTGCGGACCATCGTGAAGACGTTCTCCGAACCGGTTCCGGCGGCTTTGGACTCCTCGAGCTCGTTGTGCGCGACGAGACGGACGATGTCGTCGTCCACTTCGCCGGGCAGCAGCCCACGATCGCCGCGCGCCTCGACGATGCGGCGGTAGCGGGCGGCGAGCCGCTCTCCGAGCTCGCGCTCGGCCTGACGAATGGAGCGGCCGAACTCGTCGTCCAGCTCGACGGGCAGGTCGGCGATGAGCTTGTCGGGCAGGTCGGCAGCGACGTCCTTCTTCTTCCGACGGACGATGCCCATCGAGATGACCGCGTCGCGGGCCTCGGGGTAGAACGCCTTGTCGGCGGGGGTGAGACCGGTCGCGTCGAGCTTCTCCATGAGCTCGGGCCCCGGCTTCTCGCCGTTTGTCCACCCGAGGAAGCGCCAGATCGCGTCGAAGTCCTCGACGTCGTTGATCAGGGGCGTTCCCGTGAGTGCGAGCATGAGCGGATCGCGGACCTGCTCGCGGATGCGGGCACCGAGCGCGAGCACGTTCTGCGAGCGCTGGGATGACAGGTTCTTGATGAAGTGGGCCTCGTCGACGACCATCCCCTTCAGTCCGATCGAACTCAGCCAGGCGAGGTGCCGGTCGAGCACCTCGTAGTTGACGATGAAGACGTCGGCGAACGCATCGATCTGCTCGCCGTCCCCCTGGATGACGGTTGCGCGACGATGGGGCGTCCAGCGCTCGACCTCGCGCACCCAGTTCATCTTCACGACGTTCGGGACGACGGCGAGGAGGGGGTAGGCGTCGGCGACGGATGCCGCGAGCGCGGACTCGGCGGTCTTGCCGAGGCCGGGCTCATCGGCGAGCAGGAAGGAGCGGTGCCCCGCGCGCACGGCCTCGAGGAACCGTGACTGATGGGGCATGACTTCGAGCCCCCGGGGCGACAGGCGGTCGAATTCCGGCACCTCGGGAAGCTCCATCGAGGCTGCCGATCCCCCGGCGCCCGTCTCGAACGCCTTGTAGAGCGGACCCATCAGTTCCCACCCGTCGAGACGTCGGCGTGGTGTCTCCCGGGCGACGCGCATCGAGAGGTCGGGCGGCAGGAACGGGTTGGACTCGCGACGCGCGTCGACCTGCGGCGGGATGACCTGCCTCTGGGCGAGGGCGGGCGGCACGACGGGCGCGCTCGCGGGCGCGACATCCGTGATGATGAGCTCGTCGTCGGGAAGATCGGCGCCCGACTCGAGCAGCCAGTCACGCCGCATGCGACGGGCGACGGGCGACGCCGCCTGGTCGGCCTCCAGCAGCTGGATGAGCGACGTGTCGCGCGCGGCGGTCTTGGCGAGGATCGTGGCCACCCCGTCGAGGCGCTTGAGCAGCTCGGGGCGCGCACCGTCGGGCAGCGTGGTGTCGGCCTTGACTCGTGCGCGTTCCTCGCGCACGAGGAAGGCGATCACCTGGAACTTGACCCGATTGGTCGGACCGAGCTTGCCGTGCTGGGCTTTCGCCTCGACTTCGCGCACCTTGCGGGCGAGAATCGGAATGATGGGCGCTTCGTCGTCGCGCCGCGATGACGAAGGCTTCCTGCGCCTGTTACCGGAGTTCTGAGACTTCTGGCTGGCGGTTGCCGTGGTCGGCATGCTTCTCCTGAGCGTGAATGCCGGATGCTCCGGCGATGACCGGTCGGGACCGGTTCGGTCTGCGTGATCCGGGGTGGCCGGTAGACCGGTCGAACGCGGATCAGGTGTTCTCGATGCGATCCGCATGAACTCGCTTCAGCGAGGTGCGGTGTCGACGATGATTCCCCACGAGCAGTCTAGAGCATGGTCGGCGCGCCACAGCGGAACGGCGCAATCGCGTCGCCGAGCGCGAAGGTCATCCCCAGAGGCTCGTCACGATGTCTTCGGTGTACCCGGGGACCGCCGCATTCAGGCTCACCGTGGTCACCCACGCGTTGCCGCGGAAGAACTGGGTCTCGGTACGGACGGTCTCGGTGTCGTCCTGCGTGATCGATCGCTCCTCGAAGGTGCACAGGGTGCCCCCGGCCCCGGGCGCGCAGCTGAAGCCCGAGTTCTGCAGCGCCGACTGGATGGCCGCGGCCTGATCCCCGTCGATGATCGAGACGTTGGTCGACAGGCCGGTCTCGGACGGCACGCCCCACGTGCAGCGGATCGTCGGGACGCCCGAGTCCAGCACCTCGAGGGCTTCCACCGTCTGCGTCGAGTACATCGTCACGCCCGGGTCGCCGAGCGGCGGAATGGTCGCGTCGAGGGTCGCGCGCATCGCCGACGAGTAGAGCTGGTCGCACGAGGCCGGGAGTGCGATGTCTTCCGCGGCCGCCGTGGAGGTCGGCGATGTCGATGCGGACGGGCTCGGCGAAGCCGGCGCGGCGGTGCTCGAACTCGTCGACGGCGTGGAGGACGCGGCATTTGTGGGCGACGGCTCGGGCTGACAGCCGACGAGGGCGAGCATCAGCGTCGCACCCGCCGCTGCCAGGGTGAGGGCACGGACGTGGTGGCGGATGTGCGCGGGCATGTGATTCCTCCGTGCGAAGTCGGCCGGGTGCCGTTCAGGCGCTCGTCGAGACTACCGACGCTGCGGCCGCGCCCGCGGGCGGCGCGCGCCGCGGCGACCGTACCCGGCCGCCACGGCGCGTCAGCGGAAGCTGCGCAGCCGGAGGCTGTTGAGAACCACGAACACGCTCGAGAACGCCATGGCCGCACCTGCGATCATCGGGTTGAGCAGGCCGAGGGCCGCCAGCGGAAGCGCTGCGACGTTGTAGGCGAACGCCCAGAACAGATTGCCCCGGATGACGCCCATCGTCCGGCGGCTCAGGCGGATGGCGTCCACCGCGGCCGACAGCTCGGAGCGCACCAGGGTGATGTCGCTCGCGTGCATCGCGGCGTCGGTGCCGCCGCCCATCGCGATGCCGAGGTCGGACAGCGCGAGTGCGGCAGCGTCGTTCGCGCCGTCGCCGACCATCACCACACGCCGACCTTCCGCCCGCAGCCGTTCGATCTCGGCGGCCTTGCCTTCGGGGAGGACGTCTGCGATCACCGTGCCGATGCCGACCTCGGCGGCCACCGCCCGCGCGACGCCCTCGTGGTCGCCCGTGAGCAGGATGACCTCGAGCCCCTGCCGCCGGAGGGCCGCGACCGCCTCGCGACTGTCGCCGCGCACCGCATCGGCGACCTCGATCACCGCGCGTACCGCGCCGTCCCAGCCGAGCACGATGGTCGTCGACCGCTCCTGTCCGCGGCGGACCGCCTCGGCGAGCACGTCGCTCACCGCCGCGCCCTGCTCGACCGCGAACGACGGCCGGCCGACGAACACGCGCCGACCGGCGACCAGACCCGTCACGCCCCGCCCCGCGTGGTCGGCGAAATCCTCGACCGCGTCGACGCGCGCCGCGCCCTGGACGATCGCGCGGGCGACGGGGTGCTGAGAGGCGGCTTCGACGGATGCCGCGAGGACGAGCGCCCCCGCGGCGTCGAGTCCGTCGTCCGTCGTCACCGACGCCACCGTCATCCGCCCCGTCGTCACCGTGCCCGTCTTGTCGAGCACGACGGTGTCGACCCGATCGGCCGACTCCAGCGCCTCCGGTCCGGTGACCAGGATGCCGATCTCCGCCCCCCGGCCGGTTCCGACGAGGACGGCGATGGGCGTCGCCAGACCGAGCGCGCACGGACAGGCGATGATCAGCACCGCGACCGCGGCGACGAAGCCGGCCGACACGGGCTGGCCGGCCAGCACCCAGGCGAGGAAGGTGAGCACAGCGAGGGCGATGACGATCGGCACGAACACGGCCGAGATGCGGTCCGCCGCGCGCTGCACGCGGCTCTTGCCGGACTGGGCGTCCTCGACGAGCTGCGCCATGTGCGCGAGCCTCGTGTCGGCACCCACCGCGCCCGCCCGGACGACGAGGCGACCGTCGACGGCGATCGTGCCCCCGGTGACGGTCGACCCGGGCGCGACGTCCACGGGCACCGACTCACCGGTGAGCATGCTCTGATCGACCGCGGCGCGGCCGCCCTGCACCGTGCCGTCGGCGGCGATCTTCTCCCCCGGACGCACGACGAACAGGTCGCCGACCTGCAGATCGTCGATCGGGATGCGCACGCCGTTCTCGAGCTCGACGTCGTGGGCGCCCAACTGCAGCAGCGCCCGCAGAGCGCTGCCCGCGCGTCTCTTCGAGCGCTGCTCGATGAGCCGCCCCACCAGGAGGAAGACCGTGACGGCAGCGGCCACCTCGAAGTAGACGAGCGCGGTGGCGTCGTGCGAACGGCCGAACAGAGCGACGTCGTGCACCATGCCGATCTCGCCCGCTGACCCGAAGAACAGGGCCCACGCACTCCACAGGTAAGCCGCCATCGTTCCGAGGGTGATCAGGGTGTCCATCGTCATCGCGCCGTGGCGCGCGTTGGCGATCGTGGCACGGTGGAACGGCCAGCCTCCCCAGAGCACCACGGGTGTCGCGAGGGCGAACGACGCCCACTGCCACCCGGGGAACTGCCACGCGGGCACCATCCCCCACGCGACGACGGGAAGCGCGAGCAGAGCGCTCACGAGCACACGGGTGCGCAGCGGCGTCCCCCCGGGGGCATCCTCATGGGAGTGGTCGTGATCACCGACAGCATGCTCGGCAGCATCAGGGTGTCCGACGTCGACAGCGGCCGAGACCGCACGCCCCCGGCGCGGCGCGCGCAACGTCGCGTCGTACCCGGCTTCGCGGACGGCCGCGATCAGCCGCGAGGTCTCGACTTGCGCGGGGTAGGACACCTTCGCCGATTCCGTGGCGAGATTGACGGCGGCCGTGACGCCGCCCACCGCCTGCAGCCGCTTCTCGACGCGTGCCACGCAGCTCGCACAGGTCATCCCCTCGATCTCCAGGACCGCCTCGCGCCGGCCCGAGACGGGGGTGACGGGAGTGCTCACCGGCGTCCGACGAGTCGGTAGCCCGCCTCGTCCACCGCGGCCGCGATGACGTCGTCGTCATGGACGTCGGCCACGATCGCGACGGTTCCCCGGTCGACGTCGACCGCGACATCCTCGACGCCGTCGATGCTCTGCACTTCACGTGTCACGGCCGCGGCGCAGTGCGCGCACGTCATGCCTTCGACCTGGTAGACCTCGGTGCTCATGGTGATCCGACCTCTCCTGCGTATTGTCCTGCAGTGGAACCACCATACCCCCCCGGGGTATTCCCTCGTCCCGAAGAAGCTCCGATCGCGGGTTCATCCCCGGAGATCCTCTGCCTGCGTAGGCTGGAGGCATGCCTCAGCTCAGCGAAGCCGACCTCGCCGCCACCATCGATCACGCCATCCTCAAGCCGGAGCTCACCCGCGCCGACGTGGACGCCGAGCTCGACATCGCCCGCGAATGGAAGGTCTTCAGCGTCTGCGTCCGTCCCTCCGACATCGCCTACGCGGTGAAGCGCCTCGAGGGCTCGGGAGTGGCGGTCGGCACGGTGATCGGCTTCCCGCACGGCACGACGTCGACGGCCGCGAAGGTGGCCGAGACCGAACGGGCGCTCGCGGACGGTGCACGTGAGGTCGACATGGTCATCAACATCGGCTGGCTGCGTTCGGGGCTGGATGACGACGTCGTCGCGGACATCGCTGCCGTGACGAATGCTGCTGCCGGCCACGTTTCGAAGGTGATCCTCGAGACGGCATACCTCGACGACGAGCAGATCGCGCGCGGCAGCCGCCTGACCGAGGAGGGTGGCGCGACCTTCGTGAAGACCTCCACCGGCTTCGCGGGCGGCGGCGCGACGCTCGAGCACGTCCGGTTGATGCGCGCGAGCGTGGGCGCCGATGTGCAGGTGAAGGCCTCCGGGGGCGTCCGCAGCCTCCAGAATGCGCTCGACATGATCGACGCCGGCGCAACCCGACTGGGTACGAGCGGCAGTGCGACGATCCTGGGCGAACTGCGCGCCATCCTCGCCGGTGAGGGCGCGACCGGCGCGACGGACGACTCGTCCTACTGACCCCGGGCCGACTCGGTCAGCTGAGCGCCGCCCGCACCTGTCGCACGTCATCCGTCATCTGCACGATGAGCGGATCGATCCCCTCGAACGCGACCATTCCGCGGATGCGGTCGATGAACTGCACTTCGACGTGATGGCCGTAGAGGTCGATGTCGGTCTCGTCGAGGACGTACGCCTCGACCTGGCGCGTGGGGACATCGTCGAAGGTGGGGTTGGTGCCGACGCTGATGGCCGCGGGGTACCGGATGCTGCGCCGCGGCTCGACGGAGGTCGCCGTCTCGGGCTCCTCGTCGATCAGCCATCCGGCGTACACGCCGTCGGCGGGGACGAACCCCTCCAGATCGACGGAGAGGTTCGCGGTCGGGAAGCCGAGTTCGCGACCTCGCTTCAGCCCGTGCACCACCTCACCCCAGACCGACGCCGGACGTCCGAGCACCCTGCCCGCCGTGCGCACGTCTCCCTCTGCGAGCAGCTCGCGGATCCAGGTGGACGACACGCGACGGTCGTCGTGGATCGCGCGGACGTCCGGGATGACGTCCACGCGGAAGCCGTAATCGTCACCGAGGGACCGCAGCAGCTCCGAGTCTCCGGCACCCTTGTGCCCGAAGCGGAAGTCCTCGCCCACGAGGACCGTGTGCACACCCAGCGAGGCGACCAGGACGTGCTCCACGAACTCTCGCGCCGGAAGCGCGGCCAGCACCTCGTCGAACGTGAGCAGGAGCGTCGCGTCCACCCCGGCCTCGGCGAGGAACTGCAGCTTCTGCGTCACTCCGATCAGACTCGGCGGGCAGAGTTCAGGACGAAGGAGACTCAGCGGGTTGCGGTCGAAGGTCACCGCGACGACGCGTGAGTCGTGGGATGCGGCATCCACCCGTGCGCGATTGATGATGGCACGGTGGCCGGCATGCACCCCGTCGAATTTGCCGATCGTCACCACGGACGGCCCGAAGCCCTCGGGGACCTCCGTGGGGTCTCGGAAGACGATCATGACCGCGCCACCGCCGCAACCTGCGTCGTACCCGCGTCGATCGGCCGATGCGTGACGAGCCACCACAGCCCGAAGAACGGCAGCACGAGCGGGATGAACAGGTATCCCATCCCGAACCACGACCAGACGGTGGGGTGGGCGAACAGCTCGGGCAGCACCAGGCTCAGAGCGCCGATGACGAGCACCCCCGCGAGTTCGAACACGATCGCGACCCAGGCGATCGCGTACCAGCGGCGTGAGCGCGAGAAGATCAGCGCGAGAGTGGCGACGACGTAGACGACCGCCGACATCGCGGACAGCGTGTAGGCGAGCGGCGCTTCATCGTATTTCTCGATGAGCTGGACGAGCGAGCGACCGGTGGCGGCGAGCGCCATGATCGCGTAGACGACCACGAGCACACGTCCGATACCGGTCATGCGGCGAGAGGGGACGGCAGATGACATGACCTCACAATCCTAGAGCCGGCACGGTGTCGCGGCTGCGGCGGATGGAGGGTCACCCTCAGGCGATCTGGATGGTCCAGATCGTCTGCATCCGCCAGACCATGACGGCCACCGCGAGCGCGGCGATGCCCATGATGACCGTGCTCCACCTGCTGCGCTCCAGCAGCGCCCACGCGGCGCCCGCGGGAGGGAGGAGCGCGGCCGAGACGAGGTAGACCCAGAACTCCAGCAGACTCCCCGAGGGCGAGTTGCCGGCGAACGGCGCGATGACGGCGACCACGATCTGGGCGATGAGCAGCAACTCGAGCAGAGCGAGCGCCCCGACCGAGAGGTCGCTGGGCCGGCGCCCGGCGAGTCCGAGCACGACGCACAGGAGACCGCCGACGGTGGCGACGCCGACCTGCACGTACGTGAACCAGAGGATCATACGTACTTCCCCGTCGGCAGATTCATCTCACTCTTCACATCGCTCCCCCGCCGGTGGACGACGCCGATCATCACGCCGTCCGGATCGATCGCAGCCGCCCGCTTGCCGGCCATGCGGTCCGCGGCGCCGACCAGTCGCTTGCCTTGGCGCAGGTCGAGCGCCTCCGCCTGCGTCGCATCGAAACGACCGAGCAGAAGCGCACCGACATCGGCGGCCGTCTGCAGCGCGGCATCCGCGAGCTGATCGATGGATGCTGCGCCCTGAACCGGGAATGGACCGATGCGTGTTCTGCGCAGTGCCGTCAGGTGCCCGCCGACGCCGAGCGACCTTCCGAGGTCGCGCGCGAGTGCACGCACGTACGTGCCGCTCGAACAGTCAACGACCACGTCGAGATCGAATCCGTCGGACAGGTCGCGTCGAGCCAGCAGATCGAACCGCGACACCGAGACGTCCCGTGCCGTGAGCGAGACCTCGGCGCCCTCACGGGCGAGGTCGTAGGCACGCCGACCGTCGACCTTGATGGCCGACACGGTGCTCGGCACCTGGGAGATGTCACCGGCGAGCGGGGCCATGGCCTCGGCGATCGCCGGCGCATCGACGAGGGCGAGGGCTGCGGCATCCGCTCTCGATGTGACGGCACCGTCTGCGTCGTCCGTGTCGGTCGTCGACCCCAGCCGGATCGTGGCCTCGTACGTCTTGTCGAGACCGACGATGAATGTCAGCAGCCGTGTGGCCGGCCCGACGCCGAGGACGAGGAGGCCCGTGGCCATCGGATCGAGGGTGCCGGCGTGACCGATCTTGCGCGTGCCGAGCGCCTTGCGCGCGCGCGAGACGACATCGTGGCTGGTCATGCCGCCGGGCTTGTCGACGAGCAGGATCCCCGACGGCGCCGAGTCGTCCGCCATCAGCAGTAGTCCCCGAAGATGCGCACCGGGTGGGCGAGGTCGCTGTTCTCGACGATGGCGGATGCCGCGTACCTCGGCCTCGCCTCGCGGAGGTAGAGCTCCTGACCCTGACGGTAGCGGGCGTTGGACGGGGCGTCGGGGTCGGGATCGCTGCCGTCGCGCAGCGCCATCCGCGCGTAGGCGACGCGGAACGGCACCTCCAGCCAGAGCGACCAGTGCCACAGGCCTCGCAGCTCGGGGCGGAGGAGGAACACCCCGTCGACGATCAGAACGGCGTCGCGAGGGGCCGTCACCCACTGCGCCTCGACGGGCGCGTCGCGCGCGACGTCGAACGCGCTGAGCTGGAACCCCGTTGCCGCCGATGTCTGCGCACCGTCGAGGAACGGGTCGACCAGCACCCGGCGGAAGGTGCTGTAGTCGAACGAATCACGGTAGAAGCCGTCGGGCGACGTGCGTCCGCGCGCGTAGCGCTCGACCCGCGGCCGGTGGAAACCGTCGATGCTCGCGCGGAAGACCGCGGTGTCGGCTTCGGCGAAGGCCTCGGCCAGTCCGTCGGCGAAGGTGGTCTTGCCCGAGCCGTCCACGCCGTCGACGGCGACGATCACGCGGCCCCCGCGGTAGTGCTGGCGCACCTCATCGCGCAGCTCGCGCTGGAGGGTCGTGACAGGGGTGGTCGGCAGGCGCATGCTTCCAGCCTAGAGTCGCGGGCGCAGCGGATCGGCGCCCGGACGCTGCGCGGACCGCCGGCCGGCCCGCGTCGCCGGACGCCGGAGGTCCGTCGAGTGCCGCGATCGGAACCCGCGGGTCGTCGCCCTAGGCTGGCACGCATGCCCGACCTCGCCACCCCGCTCATCGCGTGGTACCGCGAGCATGCGCGCGACCTGCCCTGGCGTGCCGAGGGATTCGGGGCCTGGGGTGTACTCGTGAGCGAGTTCATGCTGCAGCAGACGCCGGTGACCCGCGTCATCCCCCACCTCGAAGCGTGGCTGACACGATGGCCGACGCCTGCGGCACTGGCCGCGGACGCCCCGGCCGAGGCCGTCCGTCAGTGGGCGAATCTGGGGTACCCGCGACGGGCGCTGTGGCTGCACCGCGCGGCGGTGCAGATCCAGGAACGCCACAACGGGGTCGTTCCCCGGGACGTGGATGACCTGCTGTCTCTCACCGGCATCGGCGACTACACGGCGCGGGCGGTGGCGGTCTTCGCCTACGGCGACAGGCACCCCGTGGTCGACACGAACACGCGGCGTGTGCTCGCGCGGGTGATCGACGGGGCCGGGCAACCCGGTCCGCCGTCGGCTCGCGACCTCGCGGCGATGGAGGCCGTCCTCCCGCAGGAGCGGGATGCTGCGGCCGTCACGAACGCCGCGGCGATGGAACTGGGTGCGACGGTCTGCGTCGCGCGTGCGCCACGCTGCCCGATCTGCCCGCTCGCGCACGTGTGCGCATGGCGCACTGCGGGCTATCCCGACACGGGCGACACGAGGCGTCGGCAGGCGCGCTACGAGGGCAGCGACCGCCAGGCACGGGGAGCAGTCCTCAGGGCGTTGCGGGATGCCTCATCATCGGCTCTTCCCCTCCAGGACATCCTCGTCGACTGGCCCGATGCCCGGCAGCGCGACCGCGCGATCGACTCGCTGGTGGCCGACGGATTGGCCGAGGCATCCGCCGGTCTTCTCGCTCTGCCCGGAGCGCTCGACGCCCGAGTCTGACTCAGACCGTCTTCTGCTCCGCGGCACCCTCGGAATCGTCGGCGTCGTCGACGTCGTCGACCTCGTCGGTCTGCTCGTCGAATTCGCGCGGCTTGACGTAGGGGTCGGGGTCGCCCGCGTAGGCGCCGGTGGCGGCGAGGGCGGCCACCGCCGCATCGCGCTCGCGCGCCTCCTGGAGAAGCGCCGCGATGTGGTCGGCGTTCTCGGGGATCGCGTCGAGGAAGAACTCGAGCGTCGGGGTGAGTCGCGTGTTGAGGTTCTTGCCCACCTCGGTCCGAAGGAGTCCGGTCGCCGACTTGAGGGCGGCGGCCGTGTCTGCCCGGAGCGCCTCATCGCCCATGACCGTGTAGAACACGGATGCGTGCTGCAGGTCGCCCGTCACCTTCACATCCGTGATGGTGACGAAGCCCAGACGCGGGTCGCGCAAGCCCTTCTCGAGCCGTTCGGCCAGCACCACGCGGATGCGGTCGGCCACACGGGCCTGTCGTTCGCCTGCCATGTCGTTCTCCTTCATTTCCTGCCAGAGGGTGATGCGTACGCAGGATGCCCCGCCCCGGTGAGGGCGGGGCATCCTGACGGGGTGACCGATGCGGATCAGCCGCGAGGCTTCTCGATCATCTCGGTCGTCTCGATCTCGTCGCCGATCTGGATGTCGTTGAACTTGCCGAGACCGATACCGGCCTCGAAGTCCGTCCGAACCTCGGTGACGTCGTCCTTGAAGCGACGCAGCGACTCGATGGCAAGACCATCGGCGATGACGACGCCATCGCGGATGACGCGGGCCTTCGCGTTGCGCGTGATCGTTCCAGAGCGGACGATGACACCGGCGATGTTGCCGAACTTGGAAGAGCGGAACACCTCGCGGATCTCGGCCACACCCGACTGGATCTCTTCGAACTCCGGCTTGAGCATGCCCTTGAGGGACTGCTCGACGTCGTCGATCGCGTTGTAGATGACCGAGTAGAACCGGATGTCGACGCCTTCGCGCGATGCACGCTCGCGGGCCTTGGCGTCGGGACGCACATTGAAGCCGATGATGATCGCGTTGTCGATCGTCGCCAGGTTCACATCCGACTCGGTCACCGCACCGACACCGCGGTGGATGATGCGCAGCTGCACCGAGTCGTCGACCTCGATCTTGAGAAGCGACTCCTCCAGTGCCTCGACGGCACCGGACACGTCGCCCTTGATGATGAGGTTGAGGGATTCGACCTTGCCCTCCTGCAGAGCACGGGTGAAGTCCTCGAGCGAGATGCGCTTGCGTGCCTTGGCCAGCTGGGCGTTGCGCTCGGCAGCCTCACGCTTCTCAGCGATCTGGCGGGCGAGACGGTCCTCGTCCGTGACGATGAAGGTGTCACCGGCGCGGGGCACCGAGTTGAGACCCTGCACCTGCACCGGGCGAGACGGGAACGCCTCGAGAACGGCGTCGCCGTTCTCGTCCGCCATGGCCCGCACGCGGCCGTAAGCCGTACCGGCCACGATCGCGTCGCCGACCCGGAGCGTTCCGGACTGGATGAGCACGGTCGCCACGGAGCCGCGGCCCTTGTCGAGCTTGGCTTCGATCGCGACACCACGGGCGGCCTTGTTCGGGTTCGCCGTGAGGTCGAGTCCGGCGTCCGCCGTGAGCAGCACCGCGTCCAGGAGCTCCTGGATGCCGACGTTGTTGCGGGCCGAGACATCGATGAACATCACGTCTCCGCCGTACTCCTCGGCGACTAGACCGTACTCGGTCAGCTGCTGGCGGACCTTCGCGGGATTCGCGTCGGGCTTGTCGATCTTGTTCACCGCGACCACGATCGGCACGTTCGCCGCCTGCGCATGGTTCAGCGCCTCGACCGTCTGAGGCATGATGCCGTCGTCGGCCGCGACCACCAGGATCGCGAGATCCGTCACCTGCGCACCACGCGCACGCATGGCGGTGAACGCCTCGTGACCCGGGGTGTCGATGAACGTGATCGCGCGCTCGATGCCGTCGTGCTCGGTCCACACCTGGTAGGCACCGATGTGCTGCGTGATGCCGCCGGCCTCGCCCGCGACCACGTTCGTCTGGCGGATGGCGTCGAGCAGCCGGGTCTTACCGTGGTCGACGTGACCCATGACGGTGACGACCGGAGGACGGATCTCGAGGTCTTCCTCGTTCTCGTTCTCCAGCTCCGCCTCGAGATCGAGACCGAAGCCCTCGAGGAGCTCCTTGTCTTCGTCCTCGGGCGAGACCATCTGGATCTTGTAGCCGAGCTCGACACCCAGCACCTCGAAGGTCGCCTCGTCGAGCGACTCCGTCGCGGTCGCCATCTCACCCAGGTTGAAGAGGATCGTGACGAGCGTGCCGGGCTGCACCGTATAGCCGGTGATGTTCTCGATCTTGTCGGCGAAGTCCGAGATGGATGCTCCGCGGCGCATACGGATGATCTCGCCGTTGCCGCGCGAGACGTTGATGCCACCTACGGTCGGGGCATCCCGCATCTCGAATTCCTGGCGCTTGGCACGACGCGACTTGCGCTGCTTCGACTTGCCGCCGCCTTTACCGAACGCACCGGCTGTGCCGCCACGACCGGGTCGGCTGCCGGGACCGCCGCCGCCGGGACGACCGGCGAAACCGCCGGCCGGTGCTCCACCGGGAGCGCCGCCGGGACGCTGGAAGCCGCCGGCGCCGCCGGGACGACCAGGACCACCGGAGCGCTGCTGGAACGGCGCACCACCGGGACGACCTGCACCGCCGGGACGACCGGGGCCGCCGGGACGCGGGGCGCCCGGACGGGGAGCGCCGGGACGCGGCGCCTGCGGACGCGGAATGTTTCCGGGGCTCGGACGCTGGCCCATGCCCTGCGTCGACGCGAACGGGTTGTTCCCCGGACGCGGACCCGCGGGACGCTGACCCATGCCCTGCGCCGACGCGAACGGGTTGTTGCCCGGACGTGGGGCGCCACCGGGACGGGGAGCGCCGGGAGCGGCACCACCCGGGGTGGGCGCCGAGGACGCCGGCGCGTCGGATGCCGCGGGCGCTGCCGGTGCCGGAGCGGACGGGGTTGCGGCGGCCGGAGCGGAAGGTGTCTCCGCGGCGGGCGCAGCGGGGGCCGCCGGCGCGGGGCGGGCCGGAGTGGCAGCGGCGGGCACGGGCACGGGTGCCGCGGGAGCCGCCGGACGGGCGGGACCGGGACGACCGGGCGTGCGGGTCGCGCCGGACGGTGCTGCTGCGGGCTTGGCCGCAGCAGGGGCGCCGGCAGGCGCGGCGGAGCCGGCCTCGGAGGCGAGCGCGGCGCGGAGCTTGCGGGCCACGGGAGGCTCGATGGTGGAAGAGGGACTCTTCACGAATTCGCCGAGCTCTTTGAGCTTCGCGAGGGCGACCTTGCTGTCGACTCCGAGCTCGGAGGCGATTTCATGCACACGGGGTTTGGCGTTAGCCACAATTCTCCTGTCTGGGATCCACCCAGGCAGGGCAGACCGTTAGTTGCGGACGGGACTCATTTCGAGCCGTTCACTTTGATTCCATAGCCGTTCAGCCGTTTCGCTGGAGGTGTTCGGTGAGGGTCTGCGAGTCAAGAGGACCTGACGCGCGCAATGCACGTACGAAGGCGCGGCGCCGGATGGCGGCATCCACGCATTCATCCGTCGGATGCACCCACGCGCCCCTCCCCGGCATCACCGCGCGCTCATCGGGGATGAGAGCGGAGTGGGTGGCCACCACCCTGAGAAGGGCGGACCGGGAGGCACGCGCACGACAACCGACGCACGTTCGTACGGGCTCCATGTTACACCTCCCCCTCGTGCACCGCCTGCGACATCGACCCCGTCGGTGTCGCAGGCGTCACGGCGACCGCGTTGCCGTCGTTCAGGCGTCCTCGAGGATGCTGTCGGGCTGGATGTCGATCTTCGCGCCGGTCAGCTTGGCGGCGAGACGGGCGTTCTGCCCTTCCTTGCCGATCGCCAGCGAGAGCTGGTAGTCGGGGACGAGCGCCCGCACCGCTTTGGAGGTCTGATCGAGGATGAAGCTCGACGTCACCTTCGCCGGCGACAGGGCGTTGGCCACGAACTTCGCCAGCTCGGGGTGGTAGTCGACGATGTCGATCTTCTCGCCGTTGAGCTCCTCGGTCACGGCGCGCACGCGGCGTCCGAGTTCTCCGATGCAGGCGCCCTTCGCGTTGATCGACGGATCGTTCGCCTTGACCGCGATCTTGGTGCGGTGGCCGGCTTCACGGGCGAGCGAGACGATCTCGACGAGGCCGGAGGCGATCTCCGGCACCTCAAGGGCGAACAGTTTGCGAACGAGACCGGGATGCGTCCGCGAGACCGTGATCTGCGGACCCTTGTTGCCCTTCGACACAGACGTCACATACACGCGGACACGGGCGCCGTGCGTGTACTTCTCGCCGGCGACCTGCTCCTCGGGAGGAAGGATGGCCTCGACCGTGCCGAGATCGACGTGCACCATGCGGGGGTTCGGTCCCTGCTGGATGACCCCGGCGACGATGTCGCCCTCTTTGCCCTTGAACTCGCCCAGGACGGCGTCGTCGGCGATGTCGCGCAGCCGCTGGCCGATGACCTGCTTCGCGGCGAAAGCGGCGATCCTGCCGAAGTCGTCCGGCGTGCTCTCCTCCTCGCCGATCACGAGGCCCTCTTCGTCGGTGAGAGGGATGAACACGGCGACATGGCCGGTCTTGCGATCCAGCTCTGCGCGTGCGCCGGCGGGCAGCTCGCCCGTGGGCGATGTGTGCTTCGCGTATGCCGTGAGGATCGCCTGCTCGATGATGCGGACGAGTTCCTCGAAGGGAATCTCCTTCTCGCGTTCAACCGTGCGCAGCAGTCCGAGATCGATGTCCATGATGGCCCTCCATATTCAGCTCTCGCCGTCGCGAACGTGCGCGACGACATCCCGCCTACATTACCGGATGCCGCGTCCGAACCGTCTGGGAAGCCCGAAGGAGCCGACGAGGTGGCCCCGGGCCTAGGGGCAATCGGAGGGCGCAGGCTCCTCGCCCTCGAAACGGGCGTCGGTCCAGGAGATCAGCTCCGGGAGGAGGCTCGACTTCGGAAGGATCGTCTGCAGATGCGTGTACCCCTTGATCGGGATCGCCTCGACCTCCTCACCCGCCGCGCACTGCGCCGCGACGAACTCCTCCTGCAGCTTGGGGGGCACGACTTCGTCGTCCGTGCCCCACGCCACCAGCAGGGGACCGGGGAGCGGTCCTGTGACCGCGTTCTCCTGCAGCCGCTTGCCGAGCGGACCGCCGATCAGCCCCACGGAGAAGAGCGGCCGATCCTCCGACACGCCGAGGGCCGACACCATTGACACGACCACGCCCGGTTCGCTGAGGCAGCGCTGCGTCATCTCGCGCACCAGCGTGCGCGCCTCGGGCGGCACGTAGTCGTTCACCTTCACGTCGGCGTACGTGTCGGCGTAGGGGACCAGCACCCAGGACGACAGCACGGACAGCTCGGCGCCCGCACTGCCGCGCAGCATCTCTTTGGCGAGCGCGTACGGATCGGCGACCGGCGCGATGGCGACCGTCCCGACCACACTCAGCATCGGGGCGTACTCCCCCGCGATCTGCGAGGTCCACAGACCGGCATGACCCCCTTGCGAGTGACCCCATACGACGGTCCGGGCGGACATCTCCACCCACTGGCTGGTCGACCTCGCCTCGAACTCCCGGGCGGCGAGCACGGCATCCAGTGACGAGCGAGCCTCACCCAGCCCGATCAGATACGGATAGTCCCCGGGGGCACCCTGGCCGGAATAGTCGGACGCCACCACGACCCAGCCTCGCGCCATCGCATCGTCCAACGCGGGGATCGCCCATTTCGTCGCCGACGCGTCACGCAGGCTCGGCGCGCACCCCTGGGCGACGCCGGTGGTGCCGTGATTCCAGATCACGACGGGGCTTGCGCCCTCGATCGGCTCGGTCGGTGTGATCACGAGCGCACTCGCGACCGCCGGGCGGCCGAGCGCGTCCTCGGTCGTGTACAGGATCCGGTGCACCCGCCCGTCCTTCGGCGCGCGTCCCGGGTAGTCGTCCGACCGGATGAGCTTGCCGTGCTCGGCCGGAACCGAGGAGGGCGGATTGTAGAAGGCGTCCACCACGGGGGCGCCGTCCTCGAGGTAGTCGTTCAGCGCCCAGCCGCCCGCCGCAGCCACCACCAGCACCAGGGACAGGGCGTACCGTCCGGCATCCGCCGATCGGCGCCTGCGCGCGTGGGTGCGGGCGACTCGGGCGGGGTCGGGTACCGCCTCGACGGCGGGGACGCGTCCGTCGGCTTCGTCGGTCGCTGCCTGCGCCGCCGTGTGGGCGGCGTCCTGGGCGAGCAGGCCCTGCACCGCTTGGACGAGCAGCGCGATACCGGACACGATCGTGCGGATACCGAAGACGACGGCCACCACGAGCACGGAGACGTCGGGCCACGTGAGCGCCAGGATGCCGAACACGACCTGCGCCCCGCCCCACGCCGCAGCCAGGACGCGTTCGCTGGCACGGCCGCGGACCACGGCGTCGCCGAGCGACGCGAGTCCGCCGACGAGGAGGAGGACGGCGAGCGCTGCGGGGAGGAGTTCGAGGCTGCGTCCCAGCCAGATCAGGACGGCCGCGCCGCCGACCATCCACAGGACGGCGAAGACCCGCGTCCACCAGCGCGGTCTCCGGTGCGTCGCGATCAGGTCGAAGATGCCCGAGATGATGGCGCTGAGTCCGACGTACACGCCCAGGAGGAGAAGCGATGTCAGCGGCCGCGTGACGATGAGAAGACCGAGGATGACGACAGCCAGTCCGACGACGAGCACGACCCTCGGCGGCGCACGGACGATCATGCGTGGGAGAGCGCTCCAGGGCATGGAGCGCCCGCGCTCATCGAGTCCCCCGGCCACCGGCCCATGATAAGTCGGCCGTATCTGCGTGATCTCTGCGAGGAACAGCTAGAACGCGGCATCCGACCTGTCAATCCCTTGTCGCGGAAGAACCCCGGCGACAGGCTCGGATCATGACTGAACTGACAGGACCCGAGGCCATCGCCCGCGTCAAGGATCTGGTGGAAGACATCGACTTCACGATGCTGACGACACGAGACGACGCCGGCAATCTGGTGAGCAGACCGATGAGCACGAGGCAGATGGACGACAACGGCGACATCTGGTTCTTCACCTCGGATGACTCCAAGAAGGTCGACGAGGCCGAGGCCCACCACGAGGTCGGACTGTCGTACTGCGATGCGAAGGGCATGCGCTACGTGTCGGTCGCGGGACGGGCGAGCGTGGTCCACGATGCGGACAAGATGAAGGAGCTGTACTCGCCGTCGCTCGACATCTGGTTCGAGGAGGGACTGGACACCCCCGACATCGCGCTCCTGAAGGTCACTCCGGTCGAAACGGAGTTCTGGGAGCCCGCGAAGGGGAAGATCGCGATGGCCGCGGGGATGCTGAAGGCCTTCGTGAGCAAGGACACCCCCGACGACGACATCATGAACCACGGGCGGATCACCCACTGATCCGCGGGAGTTGCGAGGTCCGTATCGCAGGCGGACCTTCTCGGCAAGGTCTTGTCGAACTCTCGGCCCATTCATAGACTCCCCAGAGCGCCGAACCGGCGCGCGCAATACGAACGAGAGTCTGAGGCACCCCTCCGCGCACGTGCGGCCCGGTGATTGCGCTCTTGACGTCCCGCCGCCGACCTCAGCGACGACGGCACCCTCACAAATGGAGTCATTCGTGCGAAAACTGCTCGTCAGCGTCGTCTGTGCGGCGCTCGTGGGTGCCGGCCTCACCGCCGCCGGTCCCGCATTCGCCGCCCCCGCGGCCGTCCCTCCCGCAGCGGAGTCCGTCCCCACGGACAACCTGCCCAACCCGCTCGACGAGAAACGGTCTGCTCTGCGCGAGCAGGCGATCACGTCGGTCCTGAACGGGGAGGCGACGCCCGAGCAGCGCGGCTCCAGCACCGTGGTGAACCTCGGCAACGGCTCAGACGCCGGAGCCGCCCCGGGCGGGAACGCCGAGAGCCGACGGGGATTCTTCGACTTCAAGCCCCGTAAGGATCAGTACGTCGAACTCTCCCGTGAGACGACCGACCGCGTGTTCGTGATCCTCGCGGAGTTCGGCGATGAGAAGCTCGCCAACATCCCGTCGGCGGAGGATGCGCAGCGCACCGAAGGTCCCCTGCGCAACCAGATCCCGGAGCCGAACCGCGCGGTCGACAACAGCACGGTGTGGCAGGCCGACTATTCGCAGTCGCACTTCCAGGACCTCTACTTCGGTGAGGACGAGTCGCTGCGCACGTACTACGAGTCGCAGTCCTCGGGTCGCTACAGCCTGAACGGCGAAGTGACCGACTGGGTGAAGGTTCCGTACACCCAGGGGCGCTACGGCACCAACCTGTGCGGCAGCAACGTCTGCAGCACGGTGTGGAACCTCGTCCGGGACGCAGCGAACGTCTGGTACCAGGACCAGCTCGCGCAGGGCCGGTCTGAGACGGAAGTCAACGCCGATCTCGCGTCCTTCGACCAGTGGGATCGCTACGACTTCGACGGCGACGGCGAGTTCAACGAGCCCGACGGCTACATCGACCACTTCCAGATCGTGCACGCCGGGGGTGACGAGGCCGACGGTGACCCCATCTACGGCAGCGACGCCATCTGGAGTCACCGCTGGTACGCCTTCTCGAACGACCAGGGCGCGACCGGGCCGGGCGAGAACCCCCTCGGCGGAACGCAGATCGGTTCGTCGGACGTCTGGATCGGCGACTACACGATCCAGCCGGAGAACGGCGGCCGGAGCGTCTTCTACCACGAGTACGGGCACGACCTCGGGCTGCCCGACGACTACAACGTCGAATCGGGCGGCGACAACAACAACGAGCACTGGACGCTCATGGCGCAGAGCCGACTCGGCGCGAAGAGCGACCAGGGGATCGGCGAGCGCGGCGGAGACCTCGGCGCGTGGAACAAGCTCCAGCTCGGGTGGCTCGACTACCAGTCGGTGACGGCGGGCGAACGGAAGATCGTTCGACTCGGCCCGGCGGAGTACAACTCCAAGAAGAAGCAGGCGATCATCGTCACGCTCCCGAAGAAGGACGTCGCCACACCTCTCGGCGACCCGTTCAGCGGAGCGCACCAGTGGTACAGCGGAGACGAAGCCGATCTGAGCAACACCCTGACACGATCGGTGACGCTCCCGGTGGGAGCTCCTCAGCTCACGTTCCAGGCCCGTTGGGATATCGAGGACTGCGGTCCGGACGCCTGCGACTACGCGTTCGTCGAGGTGGATGCGGGCTCCGGCTTCGTCGCCATCCCCGGCAGCATCACGAACGACGACGGTGGCAACGGCATCGACGGCACGCAGGCGGACTGGACGGCAGCATCGTTCGATCTGAGTGCGTACGCGGGTCAGACGGTCGATCTCCGATTCCGCTACTCCACCGACCCCGCTGTCGGAGGGAACGACCCCGAGGTGCCGAACGGCCTGTTCGTCGATGACATCGCGATCGCCGGAGTCTTCACGGACGACGCCGAGTCGGGCGACAACGGCTGGACGGCGGACGGGTTCGCGAACGTCGGCTCTTCCTCGACGGCGCAGTACGACAACTACTACATCGCCGCCAACCGGTCGTACGTCTCCTACGACAAGTACCTGAAGACGGGTCCCTACTTCTTCGGATACGCGTCGACGAAGCCGGACTTCGTGGACCACTATCCCTACCAGCAGGGTCTGCTCATCTCGTACTGGGACACGTCCTATGCGGACAACGACACCTTCGTGCACCCCGGCAGCGGACGCAACCTCTACATCGACGCGCACCCCAAGCCGCTGAAGGACGTCAACGGCAATCTGTGGCGCGCGCGCGTGCAGGTGTACGACGCGCCGTTCGGGTTCAAGCTGACCGACACGCTGAACCTGCATGTGGACGGCAAGAAGAGCACGGTACGCAGCCAGCTGCCGTCTCCGCTGTTCGATGACCGCAAGAAGTACTGGTACGAGGAGCTGCCGAACCACGGCGTCAAACTGCCCGCCGTGGGCGTGCGGATGCTCGTCCTGCAGCAGAACGGGACGTCGATGACCGTCGGACTGTTCTGATCCACACCCATCTGTGCGGCGCCCGGGAGTCCGACTCCCGGGCGCTGCACGGTTTCGGGGCGCAGGATGGTCCATCCGCCGGGTCTTCTCGGAGCCCCACGAAGGAGTCATCATGCGCGTGTCGTTGAGAATCGCTGTCGCCGTGCTCGCCACGGGGAGCCTGGCCGCCACCGTCACGGGGTGCGCCGCAGGTCAGGGCTCCGGCTCGTCGGGCCCCACCGGTCCGTCCGGGTCGTCCACTCCGATGTCGTCGAGCGAGCTCCCCACCACGCCACGACCCACCGGTCCGCCGAGCGGTCCGTCCGATGCCAAGGCAGCCGGCACCGTCGCCGGTCGGGTGTCGGCGACCAGCGACGGCTGCCATGACGTCGTCACCGACGACGGCACGACGTGGTCACTCATCGGCCCGGTCGACCAGGAGGTCGCGGTGGGCGACTCCGTCCTGGTCAAGATCGAAACGGCCTCTCCCGGGGACGCCTCCTGCGGCACCGGCACGCCCGCTCGCATCGTGAGCCTGCAGATCGTCCGCTGACCCGAACCCGGACCGGGTCAGGGTCAGGCGCGAAGCCGTCCCACGGCCTCGACCGCCGGCACGACTTCCCGGTCGCCGGTGCGACGGTCCCACAGCTCGACCTGCCCGTCGACGGCCCCGCGACCCACGATGATGATCTGCGGCACGCCGATGAGCTCGGCGTCGCCGAACTTCACACCGGGTGAGACCTTCGCCCGATCGTCGTAGAGCACGTCGAATCCGGATGCCTCGAGATCGGCCGACAGCGACTCGGCGAGCTCGAAAGCCGCTGCATCCCGGCCCGTCGCCACGACGTGCACGTCGAACGGGGACACGGACTCGGGCCAGATGAGGCCCTTGTCGTCGTTGTTGAGCTCGGCGATGATCGCAAGGATGCGCGTCACCCCGATTCCGTAAGAACCCATGGTGACGGTGACGAGCTTGCCGTTCTCGTCGAGCACCTTGAGCCCCAGCGTCTCGGCGAAGAAGCGTCCGAGCTGGAACACGTGACCGATCTCCATGCCGCGGGCGAGCTCGATCGGGCCGGAGCCGTCGGGAGCGGGGTCTCCCGCCCGAACGGTCGAGACCTCGACGAACCCGTCGCCGGTGAAATCGCGGCCGGCGACCAGCGTGTGGACGTGCTTCTGGTCGATGTTCGCCCCGGTGATCCAGCTGGTCCCCTCGACCACCCGAGGGTCGAGCACGTAGCGGATGCCGGTGGCCGACTCCTCGCCGAGGATCGCGCCGGTCTCCGACCAGGGTCCGATGTACCCCTTCACGAGCAGCGGATGGCGCTCGAAGTCATCCGCCGTGGCGGCTTCGACGGCAGCGGGCGCGAAGGCGACCTCCACGCGCTTGTCGTCGACGTCGCGGTCGCCGGGAAGCCCGACCACGACGAGTTCGCGAGTGCCGTCGAGGTGGGTGAGCGCGAGGACCACGTTCTTCAGGGTGTGCGCGGCCGTCCACTCCCCCTCCGCGGGCGCGTCGAGGTTCGCGTTGGCGTGGTCGACGAGCGTCTGGATCGTCGGCGTGTTCGGCGAATCGAAGATGACCGGCTCGGCGAGGTCGTCGAACGGGAGCGCGTCCGGCACCACCGTGGTGAACGCCTCGACATTGGCCGCGTACCCGCCGGCCGTCCGCACGAAGGTGTCCTCGCCGATCGGGGTGGGGTGCAGGAACTCCTCGCTGCGCGCCCCGCCCATCAAGCCGTTGTCGGCGGCGACGATGACGTACTCCAGTCCGAGGCGCGTGAAGATGCGCTCGTACGCGTCGCGCTGACGCTGGTACGAGGCATCCAATCCCGCGTCCGTGTAATCGAACGAGTAGGCGTCCTTCATCGTGAACTCGCGCCCGCGCAGGAGGCCCGCGCGAGGTCGCGCCTCATCGCGGTACTTGTCCTGGATCTGATAGATCGCCAGCGGCAGATCCTTGTACGACGAGTACAGGTCCTTCACCAGCAGCGTGAAGAGCTCTTCGTGGGTGGGCGCCAGCAGGTAATCGGCGTCGTTGCGATCCTTGAGCCGGAAGATGCCGTTCCCGTAGGTCTCCCAGCGGCCGGACTGCTCGTACGGGTCGCGGGGCACGAGCGCCGGGAAATGCACCTCGTAGGCGCCGGCGGCAGTCATCTCGTCGCGGATGATGCCCTCGATCTTCGCCTTGACCTTCAGGCCGAGCGGCAGCCACGCGAAGATCCCGGGCGCGGTACGACGGATGTAACCGGCGCGCACCAGCAGGCGATGACTCGCCACCTCCGCGTCGGAGGGGTTTTCGCGGAGCGTGCGCAGGAAGTAGTGCGAGAGACGGGTGACCACGAGCACCAAGTCTAGGCGGGCGGATACCGCGGCCAGGCGCGTCGCGAGGGTGCTCATCCGCCCACGTCGGCAAGCGTGTCCCTACACTGACCACGTGCCCGCCCGTCGTTCCCGCCTCGTCTCCGCCGCGGCGGCGGGCGAATTGGCCGCCGCTCTCGCCGCCCTGCCCGCCGAGCTCGACCTGCCGGGCGCGTTCTCACCTGATGTCCTCGCCGAGGCGCAGGACGCGGCGTCGTCGGTCCCCGACGACCCGGCCGGCGCCGAGGTGGAGGATCTGCGCGACATCGAGTTCCTCACGATCGACCCCGAGGGATCGCAGGACCTCGATCAGGCGCTGCATCTGTCACGCTCGGCGACCGGAGCCGCGCTGCACTATGCGATCGCCGACGTCCCCGCTTTCGTGGCGCCCGGCGGAGCGATCGACGCAGAGGCGCGCCGGCGCGGCCAGACGATCTACACGGCCGGCGGCCGGATCCCGCTGCATCCGCCCCGGATCAGCGAGGACGCGGCCTCGCTCCTCCCCGATCGGGACCGCCGAGCCTTCGTCTGGCGTCTCGTGCTCGACGACGGCGCGCGCCCGACGGAGGTCACGGTGCGCCGCGCCGTCGTCCGCTCGCGTCGGCAATGGAGCTACGCCGAGGCTCAGCGCGCCATCGACGACGGAACGGGGCCCGAGTCCCTTCTGGCCCTCGCCTGGTTCGGCCCCCTGCGGGCCGCGCGCGAACGCGAGCGCGGAGGCGCCAGTCTGAACGTTCCCGACGTGGAGATCATCGCCGACCAGGACGGCTACCGTCTCGAACGGCGGGCGCCGCTGCCGGTGGAGGACTGGAACGCGCAGGTCTCGCTGCTGACCGGCATGGCTGCCGCTCGCATCATGCTCGACGGTGGCATCGGCATCCTGCGCACGATGCCGCAGGCCGCCGCCGCAGATGTCGAGGTGTTTCGAACCCGGGCAGCGGCGCTCGGCCTGCCCTGGCCCGCGGAGGTGGGATACGGCGACTACCTCCGGGGGCTCGACCGCGACGACCCCGCGGCGCTCGCGGTCGCAGACGCGGCCGCCTCCCTCTTCCGAGGAGCCGGATACGCGGCCTTCGACGGCACGCCGCCCGCCGACGCGACGCAGGCCGCCATCGGCGCTCCCTACGCGCACACCACCGCGCCGCTGCGACGGTTGGTCGACCGCTGGTCCCTCGTCATCTGCGAGGCACTGGCCAACGGGCGAGAAGTGCCCGAATGGGCGCGCACGAGCCTGGACGAGCTGCCGAAGATCATGGGTCGCACCGGACAGCTGGCCGGACGCGCGGATGCCGCGTCGGTCGACCGCGTCGAGGCGGCTCTGCTGACAGGACGAGAGGGCACCGTGTTCACCGGCACGGTCCTCGGAAGACGGGGCGACGGGGCACGGGTGCAGTTGAACGGACCGGCGGTGACCATTTCGGTGGCGGGGCTGGGGGCCGAACCCGGGTCGACGGTGCGTCTGCGCCTGCAGCGCGTCGACATCGCGACCGGCACGATCGACTTCGCCGCTCTCGACGCGCCGGGCGGCACCGACGGTCGATGAGCGGACGCGGTCAGCGGAACAGTCCGCTGTAGGCGTTGAGCGCGAGCTGCCCGCCGAGGTGGGCGTACAGGACGTTGCTCGTCGCGGGGATCTCCTTCGATGCCACGAGATCGATGAGTCCCGCGAGCGACTTGCCCTCGTAGACGGGATCGGTGATCATCGCCTCGAGCGAGCCACCCAGCCGGATGGCATCCAGCGTCGAGTCGACCGGGATGCCGTAGAGGTCGCCCGCCCAGCCTTCGAGGATCGTGATCTCGTCATCGCGCAGGTCCCGCCCGAGCCCGATCAGCTCGGCTGTGTTCCGAGCGATGCGCTCGACCTGATCGCGCGTCTTCTGCAGGGTGGCGGATGCATCGATCCCGATCACGCGCCGAGGGCGCTCCTGCCCCGCGAAGCCCGCGATCATGCCCGCGTGCGTCGAACCGGTCACGGTGCAGACGATGATCGTGTCGAAGAAGACGCCGAGCTCGCGTTCCTGCTGCTCCACCTCGTAGGCCCAGTTCGCGAACCCCAGCCCACCGAGTCGATGGTCGGAGGCCCCCGCCGGGATCGCGTAGGGAGTACCGCCCTCGGACACCACTTCGTCGATCGCGGCCTGCCAGCTGGAGCGGATGCCGATGTCGAAGCCCGCCGAGTCGAGCGTGACCTTCGCGCCCATGATGCGGGACAGCTGGATGTTGCCGACGCGATCGCTCAGCGGATCGGGCCACTCGACCCAGTTCTCCTGCACGAGCCGCGCCTTGAGCCCCAGCTTCGCCGCCACGGCGGCCACCTGGCGGGTGTGGTTCGACTGGTAGCCGCCGATCGAGACGAGGGTGTCCGCGCCCTGGGCGAGCGCCTCGGGGATCAGGTATTCGAGCTTGCGTGTCTTGTTGCCCCCGAATGCGAGACCGCTGTTGACGTCCTCCCGCTTCGCCCACACCTGGGCTCCGCCGAGGTGCTGCGTGAGGCGGGGCAGATGGTGGATCGGACTCGGTCCGAAAGTCAGCGGGTAGCGCTCGAAATCTGAGAGGGGCATGTCGCGTTCCTTCGGGTCGGGTGTCCTCACCGTAGCGCAGTATTTTGGATATTGCATACGAGATGGCGTATGCCGCGTAGAGTCGACTCCACCGTCACGAGGAGTCGATGCATGCCCATTCCGGCCGACAGCCGCATCCGCACGCGCGAGCTGCTGCGCGACAACGTCTACGTCTCGCTCCGTGACGCGATCGTGGACGGCACGCTCGCGCCCGGCGAGCGTCTGCGCGATGCCGAGATCGAGTCGTGGCTGGGGGTCAGCCGCACGCCCATTCGCGAGGCGCTCCTGCGCCTCGAGCGCGCCGGGCTCGTCGTCGCCCACCCGGGGCGGTCTACGATCGTCGCCCCGTTCGATGCAGCCTCGACGCTCAGCGCACAGCAGGTCGCGGCATCCATGCACGAACTCGCCGCCCGCCTCGCTGTGCCCCGCCTCACCGACGCGCTCCTCGACCAGATGGACCACGCGAATGCCGCGTTCGAGCGCGCGATCTCTGCCGGCGAGATCGAGGACGCCCTGCGCGAGGACGATCGCTTCCATGACGTGCTCGTCGTCGCCAGCGGCAATCCGATGATCGCCGAGGTGCTGGAGATCACCACTCCCCTGCTGCGGCGGGTGGAGCGACAGCGCTTCGGTTCGTTCGCGGCGCGGGATTCGGTTGCGCAGCACGGGGAGATCCTCGCCGCGGCGCGCGCAGGCGACGCGGAGGCGACGGCCGGCCTCTGCCGCGAGAACTGGCTCTCACTCAGTTACGCGCTCGACTGACTCGCCGCGCGCAGCCTGCCGGGCGCGCGCGGCGGCGCGCGCCTCGAGGGATCCGCCGAGCCCGGCCGAACGGTCGCGACACGCCGCGCGGTATCCCGCCGCGCAGCGCGCAACGGCGTGTCGCGCCCGTTCGCCGAAGGGACGGATGCCGCGTCCTGCGAGCCGGTATCGCCGACGGTCGCGACGCGCCGCGCGGTATCCCGCCGCGCAGCGCGCAACGGCGTGTCGCGCCCGTTCGTCGAAGGACCGGATGCCGCCCAAGACCGGCGAGCCGAGATCAGCGCGCCGACCAGCCGCCGTCCATCGTGTAACTGGCGCCCGTGACCATCGCCGCATCGTCGGAGGTCAGCCATCCGACGAGCGAGGCGACCTCTCGCGGCTCGACCAGGCGCTTGATCGCGCTCTCGGTGAGGAGGATCTTCTCGAGCACCTCCGACTCGGAGATGCCGTGCTTGGCCGCTTGGTCGGCAAGCTGCTTCTCGACGAGCGCCGTGCGCACGTACCCGGGATTGACGCAGTTGCTCGTGACACCGTGCGGCCCGCCCTCGAGCGCCGTCGTCTTGGACAGACCCTCGAGCCCGTGCTTGGCGGTGACATAGGCGCTCTTGAACGGAGAGGCACGCAGTCCGTGCACCGAGGAGATGTTCACGATGCGGCCGAAACCGCGCTCGTACATTCCCGGGAGCGCCGCGCGCACGAGGAGGAACGGCGCCTCCACCATCAGCCGGAGGATGAACCGGAACGCCTCAGGGTCGAAGTCCTCGATCGCGTCGATGCGCTGGATGCCCGCATTGTTGACGAGGATGTCGATGTCTCGCAGACGCTCTGCGAACGCGGCTCCGTCCATCTGCTCCCGATCAGCGAGGTCCACCGCCCAAGGCGTTCCCCCGATTTCACCCGCGACCGCCTGAGCCGCGTCGCCGTCACGGTCGGCGACGACCACGTGCGCTCCACGGGCGGCGAGGTGACGGGCGACCTCGGCGCCGATACCCGCCCCTCCGCCGGTGACCAACGCCCGGCGGCCTGCGAGGGCTTCTGCGCTCACGATCGAGCATCCGCAGGCGACGGCAGACCGAAGCGCGCGGCATCCGCCTCGTCGACGGCTCGGAGCGACGCACCCTTGGTCTCGCGCAGCGTCATCACCGCCACAAGTGTCACGATGCACGCTCCCACGATGTACAAGGCGATCGGCACCCACGAACCATAGCGCTGCAGAAGAGCCGAGGCGATGATCGGGGCGAGCGAGCCCGCCACGATCGAGGTGACCTGGTATCCCAGCGAGACCCCCGAGTAGCGCATCCGCGTGGGGAAGAGCTCTGCCATGATGGCCGGCTGCCCGGCGTACATGAGGGCGTGGAAGCAGAGTCCGATCGTGACGGCGAGCACGATCAAGGCGGGGTTGAGCGTGTCGAACATCGGGAAGGCGAAGAATGCCCAGGTCGCACCGAGAACGGCGCCGGCGAAGTAGACGGGCTTGCGTCCGATGCGGTCGCACAGACGACCGACCTGCGGGATCACGGCGAAGTGGACCGCGTGCGCGATCAGCAGCGCCAGCAGCAGCTGACTGGTGTCGTACTGGTGGACCGTGACGAGATATACGATCGAGAAGCTCACGATGATGTAGTAGAGGATGTTCTCGGCGAACCGCAGACCCATGGCCTTCAGGACGCCCTTCGGGTACCGGCGGACCACTTCGAACACGCCATAGCTGACGGCCTTCTCGGCCTCGACCTGCGCACGGGCTTCGAGGAAGATGGGTGCCTCGCTGACGTGCTTGCGGATGTAGTACCCGACGAGCACGATCACGGCCGAAAGCCAGAACGCCACGCGCCAGCCCCACTCCAGGAACTGCGTGGCGGGGAGGATCGTCGACATGGTCAGCAGCACCAGCGTGGCCAGCAGGTTGCCGACCGGCACCGCCGCCTGCGGCCAGCTCGACCAGAACGCCCGCGAGCGGTTCGGGCTCTGCTCGGCGACGAGCAGCACCGCGCCGCCCCACTCCCCGCCCAGAGCGAAGCCCTGAACGAAGCGCAGAACCACCAGCAGCGCGGGTGCCCAATAGCCGATCGAGCCGAAGCCCGGTAGGCAGCCGATGAGGAACGTCGCGACGCCGATCATGATGATCGTGACCTGGAGCGTGTGCTTGCGCCCGAGGCGGTCGCCGATCTGCCCGAACACGATGCCTCCGAGCGGACGGGCGATGAATCCGACGGCGTAGGTGAGGAAGGCGGCGATGATGCCGTCGAGCTGACTGCCGGCGCTGGGGAAGAACACCGTTCCGAAGACGAGACTCGCGGCGGTGGCGTAGAGGAAGAACTCGTACCACTCCACGACGGTGCCCACCATCGAGGCGGCGACGATCCGCTTCAGGCCGGAGCGCTCCGTCGAGGTCGTCTGCGCATCGCGCGTGCGGGGTGAATCTTCGGCAGTCATGTTTCTCCTCGTGGGTCGTCGTTGACTCAACTGAGTAAACGTGCACTGCAACGTGCGTGCAATGCCCATTTCAGCGCAGGCGCTGTGCAGAATTGCAGATATGACACCGGATCCACACGACCTGCTGGTTCTCCTCGCCGTCGCGCGCGGCGGGCGCTTCACGACGGCCGCCGCCACGCTCGGCCTCAACCACACCACCGTGGCGAGACGGATCGCAGCGCTCGAGGCCGCACTCGGCGGCCGCGTGCTCGCGCGCACCGTCGGCGGGTGGGAGCTCAACGAGCTCGGGCGTCGGGCCGTCCGCGCCGCCGAGGGCGTCGAATCGGCCGTGGCACTGCTGCAGACGCCGGACGCAGCATCCGCTCTCAGCGGCGTCGTCCGCATGTCGGCCACCGATGGCTTCAGCGCGTACGTCGCGGCGCCCGCCGTGGCGGGCCTGCAGCGCGACCACCCCCTACTCCAGGTCGAGGTGGTCACCGTGACCCGTCGGGCATTGCAGCAGCGCTCCGGGCTCGATGTCGAGATCGTGGTCGGGCGACCGCAGGTGCACCGCGCGGAGGCGTTCCTGTTGGCGGAGTACAGCCTGGGGATGTACGCCTCCCGCGACTACCTCGTCGAGCACGGCACCCCCGCCGATCTCGATGAACTGGCGCGGCATCCGCTCGTGTACTTCATCGACTCGATGCTGCTCGTCGACGATCTGGACGCCCCCCGCCGCCTCGTGCCGACGATGCGGGATTCGCTGACGTCGACGAACGTCTTCGTGCACGTGGAGGCGACCAGGGCCGGCGCGGGCATCGGACTCCTCCCGTGCTTCGTGGCGGACAGGCACCCCGACTTGGTCCGGCTGCTGCCGCAGGAGCTCACCGAGCGGCTGCCGTACTGGATGGTGCTGCGACCGGAGTCGCTCGATCGACCCGCCGTGGCGGCCATCGTGAACGCTCTGCGGCAGCGCGTGTCGGCGATGACGGATGAGCTGCGCGGCCGTGGGGTCTAGAGGAGACGGACGGTCCGCACCTGAGGTGTCGCGGCCCTCGCCGCAGGGTCGCACGGGATACTGAGAGGCATGGACCATGACGCGAACCGAGACCAGGATGCTGTCGACCGGGCGTCGGAGCACCTCGAGGCCGCCCTCGTCCCTCGGGCGGGGAGTCCGCTCGGCTCCGCGATGCGCACCGCGGCGTCTTTCGCCCTCGGTCTCATCACGCAGGATACCGATAGCGGGCCGTCGATGACGGACCTTGTGGTGACGCGTCGCGAGACGGGCGGCGAGATCCTCCGCCTCTCCGCGGGATCGCTCAGCGAAGCGGATCAGCTGCTCGGCCGCGTGCGCAAGGATCTGGCGGCGAAGTCGATCGCCGAGTTCCTCGCGGAGTGGCGCACCGACGACGATCCGGTCACCGACTGACGGCGGACCGCCCGCCGCTCAGGCCGTGACGACCTGAGCCGTGCCGATGCCGGCGTCGGGCCCCATCTCGGCAGCGAGACGGTTGGCCTCTTCGATCAGCGTGGCGACGATCTCCGCTTCGGGCACGGTCTTGATGACCTGGCCCTTGACGAAGATCTGCCCCTTGCCGTTGCCGGAGGCCACACCCAGATCGGCCTCGCGCGCCTCGCCGGGTCCGTTGACGACACACCCCATGACGGCGACGCGCAGCGGCACGGTCATATCTTTCAGTCCCTCGGTCACGTTGTCGGCGAGCGAGTAGACGTCCACCTGGGCACGGCCGCAGGAGGGGCACGAGACGATCTCGAGCTTGCGTTCGCGCAGATTCAGCGACTGCAGGATCTGGTGGCCGACCTTGACCTCTTCAGCGGGCGGAGCCGACAGCGACACGCGGATCGTGTCCCCGATTCCCTCCGACAGGAGGATCCCGAAGGCGGTCGCCGACTTGATGGTGCCCTGGAATGCCGGACCCGCCTCGGTCACACCGAGGTGGAGGGGCCAATCACCCCGCTCGGACAACAGCCGGTAGGCCTTCACCATGATGATCGGGTCGTTGTGCTTGACCGAGATCTTGAAGTCGTGGAAGTCGTGCTCCTCGAAGAGCCCGGCCTCCCACACGGCGCTCTCCACGAGGGCCTCGGGAGTCGCCTTGCCGTACTTCTGCATGATGCGCTTGTCGAGCGATCCTGCGTTCACCCCGATGCGCAGCGACACGCCGGCGGCCTTGGCGGCAGCGGCGATCTCGCCGACATTGCCGTCGAATTCGCGGATGTTGCCCGGATTGACACGCACCGCCGCACAGCCGGCGTCGATCGCCTGATAGATGTAGCGCGGCTGGAAGTGGATGTCGGCGATGACCGGGATCTGGCTCTTCTTCGCGATGATGTGCAGCACATCCGCATCGTCCTGCGAGGGCACGGCCACGCGCACGATCTCGCAGCCCGACGCCGTGAGTTCGGCGATCTGCTGGAGCGTGGCGTTGATGTTCGTCGTCGGCGTCGTGCACATCGACTGCACGCTCACGGGGGCACCACCGCCCACGAGCACCTTCCCGACCTTGATCTGGCGGGTCTTGCGACGGGGGGCGAGGACTTCGGGGACCTTAGGCATCCCGAGATTCACTGCTGGCACATCCCCCAGCCTACGCCGCACGGCCTGTGTGCGGCCCGTACCGCCGGGCGCGGAGGCGTTGTGATAGTTTCGGCCCATGTTCGCGAGCATCTCCTGGTGGCCCACCGCGTAGGCGGTGGGTGTTCGCGCGACCACACACCGCCTCCGGGCGGTTTTTTCGTAGGTGACCGCCCCCACGACGAAAGATCGACGATGACCGGGCACACTCCCCTCACGCTCGCGGCCCTGACGGCCGGCCGGATCCCCTTCGCGCTGATCGCGCGTGACGACACCACGGTCGAGCTGCTCACGGGCGACGTGGTCGATGTCGACCTGCTGGCGGACATTCCGCTGACGGATGCTGCGGGCGAGCGCCGCGAGGTGCTCGCCCTGGTCCCGTTCCGACAGGTGCGCGAGCGCGGCTTCGAATGCCACGACGATGGTGCGCCGCTCCGCTGTCTCGTCGTCACTCAGCACGACAGCATCAGCCGCGCCGACGCGCTCGCCCAGCTGCCGACCGCTCCTGTTCCGCTCGCGGACGCGGGGTTCGACATCGCGGACGAGGATTACGCCGAGATCGTGCGGCGCGTGATCGCGGAGGAGATCGGACGCGGCGAAGGCGCCAATTTCGTGATCAGGCGGGATTTCACGGCGCGAGTCGATACGGATGCCGTGACCGCCGCCCTCACCTGGTTCCGCGCGCTCCTCGCTCAGGAGAAGGGCGCCTACTGGACGTTCGCGGTCGTCACCCCCGGCCACATCGCCGTCGGAGCGAGCCCGGAGGCGCACGTGAGCGCCCGCACCGGGGCTCCGGCGGAGCCCGGCTACAGCACGGTGACGATGAACCCGATCTCGGGCACCTTCCGCCATCCCGCCGGGGGCGCGACGGCCGAGACGCTCACCGAGTTCCTCGAGTCGACGAAAGAGACCGAGGAGCTCTTCATGGTCGTGGACGAGGAGCTCAAGATGATGAGCGCCGTCTGCTCCGACGGCGGGCGCATCACCGGTCCGCACCTCAAAGAGATGTCGCGGCTGACGCACACCGAGTACATGCTGCGCGGCCGGAGCACCCTCGATCCCCGAGACATCCTGCGCGAGACGATGTTCGCACCCACCGTCACCGGTTCGCCGATGCAGAACGCATGCACGGTGATCGCGCGTCACGAGACGCGACCTCGGGGGTACTACTCCGGCGTGGCTGCGCTCTTCACCCCCAGCTCCGACGGGACCGGCCACGATCTCGACGCCCCCATCCTCATCCGCACCGCCTACCTGGTGGACGGGATGCTGCGCGTGCCGGTCGGCGCAACCCTGGTGCGTCATTCCGACCCCTACGGCGAGGTCGCCGAGACGCACGGGAAGGCCGCCGGCGTGCTGGGCGCCATCGGCGCCGTGGCCCGCGACGCCGCGGCGGAGGCGGCCGATGAGGTCGACCCTGATGCGCCGGTCGTTCCGCGCACCCGGCTGGCCGACGACCCCGAGATCGCCGCGCTGCTGCAGTCGCGCAATGCGCGTCTCGCGGCGTTCTGGCTGAACCCCCAGGACGCGGCGCCCGACGGAGCCCTCACGGGACGGTCGGCATTGGTGGTCGACGCCGAAGACCGATTCACGACGATGCTGGCCCATCAGTTGCGCCACCTCGGTCTCGAGGTCGCGATCGTGCCCTGGGACGAGGTCACCGATGAGCGAGTGGATGCCGCGGAGCTCGTCGTCTCCGGCCCCGGTCCCGGAGACCCCCGCGATCCGGAGAATGCGCGGATGATCCGCATGCGTGAAGTGGTGGTCCGACGGCGGGACTCGGGGCGACCGCTGCTCGCGGTGTGCCTCAGCCACCAGATCCTGGCGGACTCGCTCGGCATCGACCTCGCACCGCTGGCCGCACCCCACCAGGGGCTGCAGAAGACCGTCGACGTCTTCGGGACCGCCGCATCCGTCGGCTTCTACAACACCTTCACCGCTCGGGTCGCCCCGGGCGCGACGTCGATCGGTGCGGCGCAACTGGCCGCAGACCCCGAGTCGGGCGACGTGTACGCGCTGCGCGGACCGGGGTTCGCCTCCATCCAGGGTCACCTCGAGTCGATCCTGTCCCGCGACGGGATGGCGACCCTCGAGCGACTCGTCACGCATGCGCTCACGCCGGTCGACGCCTGACCGACGCGCACCCGGCCGCCGGCTACTGGATGATCGAGACCGGGTTGATCAGGTCGGCGAGGATGAGGATCGCGCCCATCCCGACCAGCAGGATCACGACGACGAACGTGACCGGCACCAGCTTGGTCGCGTCGACGGGCTGGGGGGCTCCGCGACGGAAGATCTTCGACCACGCGCGCTTGAGACCGTCCCACAGCGCCACGACGACGTGACCGCCGTCCAACGGCAGCAGTGGGACCAGGTTGAACACGAACAGGGCGATATTCAGCGATGCGAGCAGACCGAGGAAGCCTGAGACGCGGTTCAGGATCGGAGCGTCCGACGCCGCGACCTCGCCCGCGATGACTCCGGCCCCGACGACACTCAGGGGGCCGTTGGGGTCGCGCTCTCCGCCCGTGAACAGGGTCACGGCGGTGTCGTACACCTTGACAGGCAGCTGCCAGATGATTCCGGCGACAGCGCCGACGTTCTGCAGAGCGGCCTCGGGTCCTGCCCAGATCGGCTGCGGTGTCAGAGCGGATTGCGGACGGATCCCGATGAAGCCGACCTCCTGCGTCTGAGGATCGCCCTCGGCGTCGAGGACCGCGTTGCCCGAGGCATCCGTCACCGCCACCGTGTTCTCCAGGGGAGTCACCTGCAGGGTGAGCGCCTGTCCGTCACGGGTGACCACGACGTCGAGCTGCGTCGCAGGTGAGACGCGGATGATGGCGGATGCCTCGGCGAACGTCGCCACCGGCGTTCCGTCGATCGACTCGATGACGTCGCCGGGACGGATCCCCGCCGCCGCGGCGGGGGCGACGGGGTCGGACGAGGAGCAGTCCGTGCGGTCCTCGGCAGCCGAGATGACGCATTCACTCACGCTCGCGACGGTGGTCGTCGCCTGCTGGATGCCGATGCCGCTGAACACGATCGTGAAGAGCAGGATCGCGAGCAACAGGTTCATGAACGGCCCGCCGAGCATGATGATGATGCGCTTGTACACGGGAAGCTTGTAGAAGACCCGCTCTTCCCCGGCGAGGAGGGTCTCGTCGTTCGCGACCCGGGCATCCTGCACGAGGGTGGCGAAGAAGCCGCCCCCCGCACGACCCTCGAGCCGGCCCTCCGCGGCAGCGGCGCGTTCTTTCGGAGACGGCGGGTACATGCCCGACATCGAGATGTACCCACCCAGCGGGATGGCCTTGAAACCGTACTGGGTCTCGCCGTATCGCCGAGACCAGAGGGTCGGTCCGAAGCCGATCATGTACTGACCGACGTGCACGCCGAATCTCTTGGCGGGGACGAGGTGGCCGATCTCGTGCAGCGCGATCGACACAGCGAGCCCCACGATCATGAGGAGCAGTCCGATGATGAAAGCGACGACGGTCACACGCACACGCTACCGGCGCGCGGCTTAGGGTTGGCCGTGCGCCGGGAGACCCGACGCTCTGGTACGAATGAAACCAGACCGATCCCGGAAGGTCCCCCATGTCGCCGCGTCAGCTCCGTGCCCTTCGGGGCACCGCTGTCGCGTCGGCGGCCACGGTCATCGCCGCGGTCGCCCACACTCTCGGAGGCGGCGGGGCTCCTGCTCCGGCCTTCGTGCTGGCTCTCGCGGTGCTCGCGTCGCCGATCTCCGTGGCGCTCGTCGGCCGGCGGCTCTCGACGGTGCGCACGGCGCTGGCCGTCGCGACGAGCCAGGTGCTCTTCCACGTCGCCTTCGCCGTCGTCGGCGATGTCGCTCCTTCCGCCGCGAGCCCGTCCGCGGGCCACGCGCACGACATGTCGACGATGCTCGCTGAGGCGACGGTCGCGTCCTCGGGCGGGGACGTCGGCATGATCGGCGCCCACCTGCTCGCCGGCATCGTCACGGCAGCGCTGATCCTCCGCGCCGAGCGTGTCATCCGCGCCGTCGCGGGCGGCGTTCGTCGGATGCTCGACCGTCTCTCCTCCGCGCCGATGCCCCGCCCGGAGCCCGAGTCCGCTCGTCCTGTGGTGCGCGTCATCGCACTGCCCGCCTCGACGTACCGCTCCGACGTCTCCCGGCGGGGTCCGCCGCCACGGTTCGCGCGCGCCTGACGGCGCGTCCCGGGTTCGCGCGCGCTGACGCCGCGTCCCGCATCACTGCCGCGCACGGCGACGCCAGGCATCCCGTCGTCCGCGCGGGGCGCCCCGCGCCCTGCGCAGGGTCGACGTGGCGCGTGCGCCGCGCTCGTCTGCGCCCCGTCGACGTCCCGGACGAGGCAGCCCTCCGTCCGGCGCAGACGACGCACGCGGAGCCGCGCGGGCCGCGGCATCCGCTCATCATCGACATCTTCTCGGCGCGGTCCATCGACCGCGCTCACACCGAAAGCGAAAACTCCATGCACACCACACCGTCCATCTCACCCCTCACCGCACGCCGACGCGGCGCGCGTGCTCGCCTCGTGACGGGCATCACCGCCGGCGCTCTGCTCGCGATCGCGGTCCCGCTCGCCGCATCGGCTCACGTGCACGTGACCCCCGAGGAGGCGGCAGCAGGAGCGACCTCCTCGCTCACCTTCTCGTTCAGTCATGGCTGCGACGACTCTCCGACGCGCGCGCTCGTCTTCGACATCCCAGAGGGCGTGGGCAATGTCACGCCGGTCGCTCAGGGCGGGTGGACCATCTCGCGCGACGTCGGCAGCGACGGCGTCCCGACCCGGGTGACGTTCTCGAGCGACCAGCCGATCGAGTCCGGCATCAAGGCGACCGTCTCGATGGACGTCCTGTTCGACGAGTCCACCGCCGGCAGCACGGTCGCCTTCCCCCTCACTCAGGAATGCGTCGAGGGCTCCACCGCCTGGACCGAGATCCCCGCGGAGGGTGCCGATGACGAGAGCGTCGAGAACCCGGCGCCGGCCGTGGCGGTCGGCGATGTCGTCGCCGAAGGAGACGAGCACGGGACGACGGATGCCACGGCCGACGGCGACCATGCTCATGCGCAGACCTCGACCGACACCGCGGGCGCGGCATCCAGCGCCGCGACGGCAGACCCCGTGGCGCGGTGGCTCGCCGGCGGCGCGCTGGCGGCAGGCCTCGCCGCGGTCGCGGTGAGCCTGCTGCGCCGCCGCCGTCCCTGAGGCCGCTCGGCCGCCCGTCCGCACCGTCGCCCGTTGACGCCTTGACGCGCGCGAGCGGTCGCGACACGCCGTCTGCCCCGCGAGGCACACGGCGTGTCGCGGCCGTTCGCCGCACCGACACCGCCCGGTGGTCGCGGCACCTCACGAGCGTGGTCGCTCGATGAGAGGATGGACGCGCCATGTCGACTGCTGACGCACCCACGAACCTCCCGCCCGTCCTCCGACCGGAGAATCCGCCGGAGCGCTCGCTCACCGAACTCGCGAGCCGGTTCGCCCGCGAGGTCCGGGGTGAGACGGACGGCATCATCGTGACCGGCATCACGCTGGCGACGGCCGATCTGCGCCCCGGCGAGGCGTTCGTCGCGATCCGCGGCGTGAACCGCCATGGCGCGGAGTTCGCCTCGGCGGCCGCCGCGAAGGGTGCCGTCGCCATCGTCACGGATGCCGGGGGCGCGGACATCGCGGCGGAGTCCGGGCTTCCCGTGCTGGTCGTCGACGACCCGCGCGGAGCACTCGGCGACCTCTCGGCGTGGGTCTACGGCACGGGCCAGGACGATGTCCTTCCGCTGCTGTTCGGAACGACCGGTACGAACGGCAAGACCAGCGTCTCCCACCTCCTCGAGGGCATCCTCGGTCAGCTGGGCGTGATCTCGGGCCTCTCCTCCACCGCTGAACGACACATCGCGGGTGACGTCATCGTCTCGAGGCTGACCACCCCCGAGGCTTCCGAGATGCACGCCCTCCTTGCGCTCATGCGCGAGCGCGGAGTCGAGGCCGTGGCCGTCGAGGTCAGTGCGCAGGCGCTCTCCCGTCGCCGTGTCGACGGCATCGTGTTCGACGTCGCCGGGTTCACGAACCTCACCCACGATCACCTCGACGACTACGCCGACATGAGGGAGTACTTCGAGGCGAAGCTGCCGCTGTTCCGCGCCGACCGGGCACGCCGCGCCGTGATCTCGCTCGACTCCGCGCCGAGCGCGGAGGTCGTGGCGCGGTGCGAGGTGCCGTTCGTCACGGTGGGCACACCGGCGATCGCCGCAGATCCGGATGCCGCAGCATCCGCCGACTGGACGGTCGAGATCCTCGACGAACGTCAAGACGGCACCGAGTTCACGCTGAGCGGCCCCGACGCTCGGTCACTGCGGACCGTCGTGCCGGTGATCGGGCGCCACATGGCGGCCAACGCCGGGCTCGCGATCGTGATGCTGCTCGAGGGCGGTTACGGCTGGGACGCGCTGACAGCGGCCCTGGACGGCGGCCGTATCGACGCCTACCTGCCCGGCCGCACGCAGCTGGTCTCGGGAGAGCGCGGACCGGCCGTGTTCGTCGACTTCGGGCACTCCCCCGACGCCTTCGAGAAGACCCTCGCCGCCGTCCGGCGGGTCACGCCGGGCAAGGTCGTCATGCTGTTCGGCGCCGACGGCGACCGTGATGCGACCAAGCGGCACGACATGGGACGCACGGGAGTCGAGGGCAGCGACATCCTCGTGATCACCGACCACCACCCTCGACATGAAGATCCGGATTCCATCCGCGCGACCCTCATCGAAGGTGCGAGGATCGCGCGACCGGATGCCGAGATCCTCGAGTTCTCCCCCCCGGAGCGCGCGATCGTCGAAGCGGTGGCGCTCGTCGGCGAGGGCGATGCGATCCTGTGGGCGGGCCCCGGACACCAGGACTACCGCGACATCCGCGGTGTGCGCACGCCCTACTCGGCGAGGGAGCTCGCCCGGCGCGCGCTGCGGGCTGCGGGCTGGCCCGTCCCGGAGCCGCATTGGGCGGTGCCGTATCCGGACGACCGCGTCATCGCGTCCGACCCGGAGCGCCCGATCGACTGAGCACTGGCCGACGCGGCGCGAGGCCCCGGGTGACCGCGTCTTCGATCATTCGCAGGAATCGCGGGGCTGGCCGCGCCGGCACGCCCCTCTCAGGACGCGGCTATCGCCGTGTCGGCTGTGCGGCGGGCCCACGCTTCGGCCTCGGCCAGCGACTCGCGGGTGAGGGACTCGGGAGCCTCGTGGCTGTCCAGCACCCGGGAGACGGTGTCGACGATCCCGGTGAAGGACAGTCGGCCTTCATGGAAGGCGTCGACGGCCTGCTCGTTGGCCGCGTTCAGCACCGCGGGGTAGGTGCCGCCCGCTCGGCCCGCCCGCTTCGCGATCGAGACCGCGGGAAAGGCGCTGCCGTCGAGCGGCTCGAACGTCCAGGACGATGCGACGGTCCAATCCAGCGGCCGCCCCACTCCGCCGACCCGATTCGGCCAGTCCAGCCCCAGCGAGATCGGCAGGCGCATGTCGGGGGGCGATGCCTGCGCGAGGGTCGAGCCGTCGACGAACTCGACCATGGAATGGACGATCGACTGGGGGTGGACGACGACGTCGATGTCGTCGTAGTCGACGTCGAACAGGAGGTGGGCCTCGATGACCTCGAGGCCCTTGTTGATGAGAGTGGCCGAGTTCGTGGTCACCATGCGGCCCATGTCCCAGGTCGGGTGGGCGAGAGCCTCCGCCGGCGTGACGTCCTCGAGCGATACGCGGGATCGTCCTCGGAAAGGACCGCCGGATGCTGTCAGCACGAGTCGCCGGACTTCGGAGCGCTCCCCGGAACGCAGAGCCTGAGCGATCGCGGAATGCTCGGAGTCGACCGGCACGATCTGACCGGGCCGAGCGATGCCGCGCACGAGGTCCCCCCCGACGATCAGGGACTCCTTGTTGGCCAGCGCGAGGGTGCGGCCGGCCTCGAGAGCGGCCAGAGTGGGCCCGAGGCCGACCGACCCCGTGATGCCGTTGAGCACGACGTCCGCTTCGACGTCGCGGACGAGTTGTTCCGCCTCGACGGCGCCGAGGGCGGTGTGCTCGACATGGAAGGCCTCGGCTTGGGCGAGCATCTCTTCGCGCCGCGTCCCGGCCGAGAGCCCGACCACCTCGAAGCGTCGCGGATTCGCGCGGATGACGTCGAGCGCCTGTGTGCCGATGGACCCCGTGGACCCGAGAACGATGACGCGCCGCATCCCGTCAGCCTATCGGCGGGGTGCGGCGCGTCGCCCTGCCGCACGTCGCGCGATCACGCCGTGACGGACGAAACCCCCTGCCGCGTCGACACTCGCCCTGAGCGGGCAGATCTCGACGCGGCACGGGGGTCTCATTGAGGTCGTCGCCCGCGCGCAGAGCCTGCGCTACTGAGCGGCAGCGGCGGCGTGCTGGACGCCGAGGATGTCGACCACGAAGACGAGCGTCGATCCGCCGGGGATCTTGCCGCTGTCGGCGTCGCCGTAGCCGAGCGCGGGTGGGATGACGGCCAGAACCTGCGATCCGACGGTCTGACCCTCGAGCGCCTGCTGGAAGCCGGGCACGACTCCGGTGGTCTGGAACGATGCCGGAGCGCCGTTCTGCCAGCTGGAGTCGAAGACGCTGCCGTCACTCCACAGGACGCCCGTGTACTGCACGAGAACGGTGTCGCCGGATGCGACGACCTCGCCGTCGCCCTTCTTCAGGTCGGCGAGCTGCAGCTCGGCGGGGGCGTCACCCTCGGGGATCTCGATGGTCGGCGCCCCGGTGTCGTCGAGCGTCACCGTGGGGAGGCCGGCCACCGCCGGCTGGGGGTCGCCCCATGCCGCGTTGGGCACGGTCGCGAGGAGGTCGACGATGTAGACCTCGCTGGAGGTGTCTTCCGATGCGGGGAAGGTCGCGACGATCCGCGTGCCGGGCGTCGCACAGCCGATGATCTGCCCGAGCGGGTTGTCGGGCGAGATCTGAGCGGGCAGCACCTCGCCGGGCGTGTATCCGATCGAGCCGAGCTTCTCCCCCGTGTCGGCGCTGAACGCCGTCAATGCGTAGGAGATGAGCTCGCCGGATGCCACGGGGTCGCCCTCGCCTTCGGTCACGACCGTGCGCTGCAACTCGGTGACGTCGATGGGCGACGTGAACGTCGCGGTCGACTCCGTACCGAAGTCGCCGGTGACGGAGACCGCATCGGATGCCGCGCCGGAAGGCGCCGCCGTCGAGCAGAGATCGGCTGCCGAACCGCTCGGACTGGCGCTCGCGTCGGGAGACGACGATCCGGAGCAGCCGGCGAGCAGAAGCACCGCGGCGGCGGCGACGGACAGGGTGGCAAGCGGGCGGAAGCGCACGATGAAACCTCGAGAAAGATGGGGGAAAGGATCTCCATCCTCCCTCATCCTTCCTCTGACCTGGCTGGGAACGGACCATGCCGATGACGGAATGGAAACGGGAGTACCCTCGACGGGTGACATCCGAGGAGACGCCCGTGCCCGAGAACGGTCACGGCTCCCCGGCGGAATCGGCTGATGCCGCCTCCCCCGCGACGCCCGCGACGCGCATGGGCGCGACCTACTTTCTCGGACGCTTCATCATCCGCCCGCTCGCACGGGTGATCTACCGACCGCGCGTCGAAGGCACCTCGCTGGTTCCCAAGACGGGACCCGTCATCTTCGCGAGCAACCATCTCTCCTTCATCGACTCGATCGCGATCCCGGTGGCTGCACCCCGGCCCGTGCACTTCCTCGCCAAGTCGAGCTACTTCGACGGCAAGGGTGCTTCGGGGTGGGTATCGCGTGAATTCTTCACCGCGATCGGAGCGATCCCCGTGAAGCGTGGCGCGGGTCAGGCCGCGTTGGACGCTCTCGAGCAGCAGCGTCAGCTGCTCGCCGACGGCAAGACGGTCGCGCTCTATCCGGAAGGCACGCGGTCTCTCGACGGGCGCCTGTACAAGGGCCGGACGGGCGTCGCGTTCCTCGCCCTCCAGACCGGCGCCCCGGTCGTGCCCGTCGGCCTCATCGGCACCGACGAGGTGATGCCGGTCGGCGCGAAGCGGCCCGCGATGAACAAGCGCATCACGGTGCGGTTCGGCGAGCCGCTCCACCTGGCGCACCACGGCGCGGCCGAATCGGGTAAGGCGCGCCGCCTGGCCACGGACGACATCATGGCGGCGATCCACCGACTGTCGGGCCAAGAGCTCGCCAACGCCTACAACGAAGTCCCCGCGGCGACGCCGATCGAACGCATCAAGCAGGTGCTGCCGCACGAACGGCTCTGACTCGCGCGCCCCGAAGTCAGTTCGCCGACGACGCGACGAGGATCGTCGGCTCGTGGCGCACGGGGAAGTTCACCGAGTTGGCGATGAAGCACAACGCGTTCGCCTCCGCATGGGCAGCGGTCGCGGCATCCGTCATCGATTCCTCTGCGATCGTCACCCGCGGGCGGAGCACGACCTCTGTGAACGCGCCTCCGCCGTGACCGTCTTCCTGCATGACCGCGGACGCCTCGTCTTCGTAGGCGACCACCACGACGCCGGTCTTCACGCAGGCGTAGAGGTAGGAGAGCAGATGGCATTCGCTGAGGGAGGCGAGCAGGAGGTCCTCGGGATTCCAGCGGGCGGGGTCGCCCCGGAACGGCCTGTCCGCAGAGGCGAGCAGCTGCGGCTTGCCGTCGACCTCGATCATCACCGACCGGTCGTAGTCGCGGTACCCGGTGGTGCCGGTGCCGCGGTCACCCGTCCACGTCGTGCGCAGGGCGTATCTGTGCTCTCCTGACATGCCCTCAGTGTGGCATGGGCACCCGGCCGCGGGGATGCCCGGCGCTAGGCTGAGCGGGTGCCACAGACCTTCGCCGTCGCTGATGCCGTCGAACTCGCCGTGGTCGAACGGAGCGGCTTCGTCGAGTCGCGGCATGCCGGGAGCGCCGTCGTCCTCGCGCCGGACGGCACCGTCGCAGCCGAGATGGGCGATGTCGGCACGCCGATCCTCCCGCGCTCCAGCATGAAGCCGCTGCAGGCCCTGGGCTGCTTGACAGCGGGAGCACCGCTCGCGGACGAGCGACTGGGTCTGGCCACGGCCAGCCACTCCGGCACTGATCGCCACGTCGCCGTGGTGCGGGACATCCTGGAGAGCGCCGGGCTCAGCGAAGACGCGTTGGCGTGCCCTGCCGCGTGGCCGGGCGACCAGCCGACGCGCGACGACATGGTGCGGGACCTCGCGCAGCCGGCCCGCATCCGCATGACGTGTTCGGGCAAGCACGCAGCCATGCTTCTGACGTGCGTCACGAACCAGTGGGACACCGACGGATACCTCGACCCCGGGCATCCGCTGCAGTCGCATATCCGCGAGGTGGTCGAGCGCCTCGTCGGCGAGCGCTCCTCCACGGTGGCGATCGACGGATGCGGCGCGCCGATCTACGCGATGAGCCTCTCGGGCCTCGCCCGCGCGATCCACCGCGTCGGCACCGCGTCGGAGCGATCGCCGTTCGCGCTGCACCGCAGCGCGGGAACCCTGGTGCGCGCCGTGCGCGAGCACCCGTGGACGATCGCGGGCCCCGGCACTCCGGACACGATCGTCATCGAACGTCTGGGCGTCTTCGCGAAGTTCGGCGCGGAGGGGATCATGGTGATGACCGCCCCCGACGGCACGACCGTCGCCGTCAAGATGCTCGACGGCGCCGGACGAGCGGTCACCGCCGTCGCGCTGCGGCTGCTCGAGCGGGCGGGCGCCCTCGCGCCCTCGGACGTCGCCACAGCCCTCAGCGCGCTCCCCCTGACCGTCCGTGGCGGCGACACAATCGTCGGGGCCATCCGTCCCGCGTTCTGAGACGCTCCCACGAGGAGCGGAAAGGAAGTCCGATGAAGATCTCCGTCCCCTCCGAGGTGAAGAACAACGAGTACCGGGTCGCCCTGACGCCCGCCGGCGTGCACGACCTGACCCTCGCAGGCCATGATGTGGTCGTGCAGCGCGGCGCAGGTGCCGGCTCGTCGATGCCCGACGCCGAGTACGCCGCAGCGGGCGCCACCCTGCTCGACGATGCGGCCGACGTCTGGGAGCACGCGGACCTGCTGCTGAAGGTGAAGGAGCCGGTCGCCGGCGAGTACGACTACTTCCGCGACGACCTCGTGCTGTTCACCTACCTGCACCTCGCCGCCGATCGCCCGCTCACCGACCGGCTCCTCGGCGAGCGGGTGACTGCGATCGCCTACGAGACCGTGCAGGTGGCGGGCGGTGGCCTCCCGCTGCTCGCCCCCATGAGCGAGGTCGCGGGACGCCTGGCCCCGACGGTGGGAGCGGCGACGCTGATGCGCTCGGCGGGCGGGCTGGGCCTTCTCATGTCGGGCGTTCCGGGAACGCGACCGGCGACGGTCACCGTCATCGGCGGCGGTGTCGCGGGAGCGAACGCGGCGGTCATCGCGGTCGGGCTGGGCGCCGACGTCACGGTGTTCGACACGAACATCCAGCGCCTGCGGTACCTCGACGATCACTTCCAGGGGCGGGTGAAGACCGCGGCATCCAACCCGCTCGATCTCGACCGCGCCGTCGTGAACTCCGACCTCGTCATCGGGTCGGTGCTCATCCCCGGCGCGAGGGCGCCGAAGCTCGTCACGAACGACATGGTGGCGCGCATGCGCCCGGGAAGCGTCCTCGTGGACATCGCCGTCGACCAGGGCGGATGCTTCGAAGACACACACCCCACGACCCACGCCGACCCCACCTTCGCGGTGCACGACACGGTGTTCTACTGCGTGGCGAACATGCCCGGTGCGGTGCCGAACACGTCGACCTCCGCTCTGGTGAACGCGACTCTGCCCTACGTCCGTCAGATCGCCCGGCGCGGGTGGAAAGACGCGTTGCGGGCGGATGCCGCGCTCGCGCTCGGGCTGAACACGACCGCCGGCGCAGTCGTCAACCGCGGGGTGGCTGCCGCGCACGGGCTGATCGCGACACCCATCGAGGACGTTCTGTCCTGACCGCCCGCCACGCGTCGGCACCCCGCCGTGGGATGCCGACGCGGCGGCTCGCCGGCCTCAGATGCCGCCGTCGATCGAGCGGGTGTACTCGGATGCGTCGTCGGGCACGAGCACTTCGGTGTCGCGATTCAGGCTCTCCCCACGGAAGAACTTCTTCGAGCGGGGGAACATGAACCAGATGAGCATCAGCACGATGCCGAACGCGAGCGAGCCGATACCGAGTACGAAAGTGCCGCCGATGCCGAACAGCACCGTGTAGCCGTAGTCGACGTCGAACATGTCGATCGCCGACTGCACGAATGCGAACGTCAGCATGAGCGCGCCGAGGAGCGGCAGAAGTCCCTTGTAGAAGAAGTTTCGCGCCGATGTGAACAGCTGGCGTCGGTAGTACCAGACGCAGGCGTAGCCCGTCAGGGCGTAGTAGAACGCGATCGCGAGACCGAGCGACAGGATCGAGTCCTGCAGGATGTTGTCGCTGATCAGCGTCATGCCGACGTAGTAGACGATCGCGACGCCGCCCATGACCAATGTCGAGAACGACGGCGTCTTGTACGTGGGGTGCACGGTGGCGAACCTGCGGGGCAGGGCTTTGTAGGCGGCCATCGCGAGAGTGCCCCGGGCCGTGGGCAGGATCGTCGTCTGGGTAGAGGAGATCGCCGATATCATCACCGAGACGACGAGCACCCAGCCGAAGGGACCGAGCAGCCCGTCCTTGATGGCGAGGAAGAAGTCGTCGGCGTTCGCCTCGTTGCCGAGCCCGGTGCCGGTCTCGCCGAGGCCGGCGTACATCATCGCCGCAACGGTGACGCCGACGTAGGTCACCAGCAGGATGACCGTCGTCAGGAGCGCGGCGCGGCCCGGGATGCGCTTGGGGTCCTTGGTCTCCTCGTTCAGGGCCAGACAGGTGTCCCACCCCCAGTAGATGAAGATCGCCAACAGGACGGCTTCGGTGAAGGCGTGCCAGTCGGTGAAAGCGAGCGGGTTGAACCAGTTCCAGTCGAACGGTGTGGGGTCCGGGGCGGTTCCCGCGAAGAACTGCCACAGTGCCGCCACGACGAAGATCGCCAGCGCGGCGTACTGGATGGTGAGCAGGATGTTCTGAATGCGCTCGCCGATCTCCACTCCGCGCCAGCTCACGTAGGTCATGGCGGCGATGAACACGACGCCTGTCGCCGTGACGAGCGGGACGTTCTCGGCGAGCGTGCCGTCGCCGAACAGCGACCAGAAGTAGATGGCCGCGATCTGCGCGAGGTTGGCGAGGACGACCATCCCCGCCACGGCGACACCCCATCCGCCCATCCACCCCACCCACGGCCCGAACGCCTTGGTGCCCCACGTGAACGTGGTGCCGCAGTCGGGGACCTCGTTGTTCAGCTCCCGGTAGGCGAACGCGATGAAGATCATCGGAATGAACGCGAGCACGAAGGCGATGGGTGCTTGGGCGCCGACGGCGAGCACCACGAATCCGAGGGTCGCAACGAGCGAATAGACGGGTGCGGTCGATGCGAGACCGATCACGGTGGAGCCCCACAGCCCCAGGGTGCCGGCTGCGAGACCTTTTCCGTCGGGTCGGGTGAGGTCGATCGGAGTGGTTGCCATCTGCCGAAGGTAAGGGGCGCGGTCACACGAGGTCAAGAACGGCTGCCGCCGAGCCGTCCGGAAGGACGATGCGTTCGGACGGTCCGTCCGCCCGTCGCAGCCAGGCACGCGATCGACCCGGTGCGCAGTAGGGCGGCAGTTCGCGCTCGCCGGTGAGGATGCGGTACTCCGGCGCGCAGGTCGCATCGATCACGAGGTCGTGTTCGCCGCGCACCACCGCGAACACGCTCCAGTGCCGCTGCCACTCGTCGGGGTCGCCGGCCACGACCGTCGGGGCAGCCACGGGCCCGCCCTCGATGACTGACAGGGTGGCCGCAGCATCCGCCAGCGGCACGATGCGAGCACCTCCGCCCCGCCACACCTCGAGCACGGCCCTGGTGGCCGCAGAGCGTCGGCCGACGTATCCGGTGACCGGCATCGACGGATGCCACGCAGGAGCCTGCTCGGCTGGCGGCACGCGGTGCGGGCTCGATGCCACCGGCGCCGAAGGCACGAGCGCGAACTGGATCGCCTGCCCGTCGAGTCGTCCGCGGCCGGGCGGAGTGCGCGACGTGAAGTGAGACGGATCGCCGCCCGCCGCGATGTGGTCGGCGCGGGTCGGCAAGCCGAGGATTGCGCGGTGCATGAGCAGGTCGGTGATGCGCGCGGTCGCCGGAGACGGGCGCTGCGCGGTGACGACGATCGACGTGCCGCGAGAGCCCGAAGCCCGCACCACCTCCTCCACCCGCTCGAGGACCGTCCGCCCGTACTCGTGCGGAAAGCGCGCAGCGAGAGCGTCGATGTCGTCGATGAGAAGGACTTCGGGGATGCCGCGACCCTCGCGCAGGTGGGACACGGCATCCCATGCCCTCTCCGGATCGCTCGGCAGCCAGACAGCCTCGCACTGCGCTGCAATGGTCTGCAGCACAGCGCTCTTGCCGCTCCCCCGGGCGCCGACGACGAGGAGCCCGCGCCCGACCTCGGTGAGCTTCGCCGGGCGCTGGCGCTGCCTGTCGGGCTCATCGATGAGGCCCAGTACGACGAGACCACTCTCGCCGTGCCCGCGCAGCTCGTCGAGGCCGATCCGGTCCGGCAGGTCGGGGAGCCAGGGGCGCCGCGGCCGCGGACCCGCGGCTCCGCCGACCCCGTCGATGTCTTCCGCGGTGCTCAGCGCGATGCGGATCGGGTGCGGTGCCGCGTCGGAGGCCCGGCGGACGAGAGCGAGACCACGACCCTCTGCGCTGCCCGGCAGAGCTGCGGCCTGATCCGTCCCGACGACCGCCCGGCTGTCGGCGGCGTCGGTGACACGCAGACTCAGCCGCAGCGGGCAGTTCGTGAGGAGCGCGTCGCGGATCACGCCGGCGACGCGCTGGGTGCCGAGGATGAGGTGCATGCCGAGAGCGCGCCCGCGCGCCGCCACGTCGGTGAAGACCGCCTGCAGCTCGGGGTGTGCGTCCACGAGCGCAGCGAACTCGTCGACGACGATCACCAGCCGCGGCAGTCCGACGCGATCATCGGAGACGTCACGAGCGCCGGAGCGTGCCAGCTCCGTCTCCCGCCACCGTACTTCCGCTCGGAGACTCTCGATGGCCCGCCTGGCACCGGAGCCGTCGAGGTCGGTGATCACACCCGTGACGTGCGGCAGACCGGCCAGTGCGTCGAACGCCGTCCCGCCTTTGAAATCGGCGAGGAGGAAGGTCACCTCGCCGATCGTGCGTGTCGCGCACATCGAGAGCACCCACGTGATGAGCAGCTCGCTCTTGCCCGATCCCGTCACCCCGGCCACGACCGCGTGGGGCCCGTCGGCGAGCAGATCGACACAGAACGGTCTGCCCGCCTGAACGCCGATCACCGCCTCGAGTCCCGCCGTCGTGGGCGTCGAATCCGCCAGCAGGTCCGCCAGCGCGATCGGCGCCGGGCCGTCGCGCGCCGTCGTCGCCTCCACCGCCCATCGCTCGGCCAGTGCGTCGCCGATCTGCGCGGCTTGAGCGGCCGCCAACGCCTCCGGCCGCACATCGACGACCTCGCCCACGTAGTCCAGTCGCCCATGATCGGGAGAGGCGACCGTCAGGAGAGCCGTGCAACGCGGCGCCCCGTGCGGCGTGAGCGCTCGCTGAATCACCAGGTCGGCGTCGGCCGGGACGGGGTCATCCGGCCCGAGCACGGCGAGCGTCGTGCCACCCCGTGAGCCATGATGCGGCATCCGCTCGATCCACTCGTCATCACCGGGCGTGCCGACGACGCGCAGCGCGGAGGGCGGGCTCGCCAGACACAGTTGCGTGGCGAGCGCGCGCACCACCGCCGCGGCGAGGATCGGAGGACCGAGGACCGCGACCCCCTCGCTGGCCGCGACCACGATCGGCGCGCCGTCCAGCCGCGCCGCGTCGGCGCGCAGCTCCGCGGAGGCGGCATCGCCGATCCCCCCGGTGACCCGCACGGCGCTGGCGCCGGCACCCGCCCCCACGACGAGCGCGTCCGTCCTGCCGGGAACCGCACGCCAGATCTCCTCCGCTCGAGCGAGGTACAGCGCGACATCCGGATGGCCGTCCCACAGGCCCGCTCGCTCCCGACCGTGTCGTTCGCGGACGACCTCGGCCAGGCGTGCCCGGGCGGCAGCGGCGTCGTGTTCCGCCCTCCGCCGCGACCGCCGGGCGGCTCGTCCGGCGTCGACGACGGACGCGAGGGCGATGAGGGGCCCGAGCGCCGCGAACCACAGGGAGAGCACCGAGCCCGTGACGACCCAGAGCCCGATGGCTCCGACCACCGGTACGGTCGCGGCGAGGATCGGCAGGGGTGCCCGGGCCGGCGGTGTCCACGCCGGAGGGAGGCTGAGGGGCTCATCGTCCCCGGCCATCGCCACGGCCGTAAGCAGGGAAGAGGCTCGGGCGCGTGAAGGGGAATCCGTGTGCACGCAGTCAGTCAAACGTGCGCGACACCGGGTCGGTGCGCTCGGGCTCCGGATCGGGCACTACGTCTCGCAGGGGCTCCGTGGGGAGGAACGGCGGGGCCTCAGCCCGCAGGCGCCTCGACGGGATGCCGCGCCACATTCACGACGATGATCGAGATGTTGTCGCGGCCGCCGTTCTCCAGCGCCGCATCGAGCATCGCGGAGACCGCTTCGGCCGGATCTGCATGCTCGTTCAGAAAATGCTGGATGCCGTAATCGGTGAGCTCTTTCGTCAGCCCGTCCGAACAGATCACGAAACGATCGCCGTCGATGACATCGAGTCGCACGTAGTCGGGCGTCACGCTCTCGCTCGGGCCGACCGCCCGCGTGATGACATTGCCGTACGGGTGGTTCTCGGCCTCTTCCGGACTGAGTCTGCCCGCGGCCATGAGCTCCTGCACGACGGAGTGGTCGGTCGTGATCTGCACGATCGCGTCGTCGCGCACGAGGTACACCCGGGAATCTCCGATGTTGAGGGTCACCCAGTTGACCGTGGCATCGAGCACGTCGAGGAAGACACCGGTAACCGTCGTCCCCGTCCCGTCGTCGGTGGTCCCGGTGTGCGAGGAGATGTCCTTGACGGCTTTGCCGAGGGCCTTCTCGATGGCCTTGGTGGTCACGGTGCCCGACTCGGCGACCGGACGCAGGCGATCGACGGTGCTCGCACTCGCGATCTCTCCCCCGATGTGGCCGCCCATGCCGTCTGCGACGACGAACAGCGGATAGATCGCCAGCACGGCGTCCTGATTGGCCTCACGACGGCGGCCGGTATCGGTGGCTGCTGCCCACGAGAGGTCGATCGTCTCATCGCGCACGATGGAGGAACGGGAGTGGGTGACAAGATCCGGCACGCCGTCATCCTCCCTGTTTTCGCGGCTTCAGCTCACGCACCGACAGCGGGCGCAAGTGCTCACATCCTAGTAGACCGGGAATGCCCCGCCCGGGACCGCGGCCGCGCACCACCCTCACGCGGCAGGGTCTGCCGGGAGGGGGAAGAGGTCGTCCACGGCGTTCAGGTCCTCGGCCGTGGGCGTCCACCGCGTCGCGGCCTGCGCGTTCGCGGTGACCTGTTCGGCCGACGTGGCACCCGCGATGACACTCGACAAACCCTCCTGCGCGAGCAGCCAACCGAGCGTCGCGTCGAGCATGCTGATCCCGCGATCGTCGCAGAACCGCTGGTAGGCCTCGAGCGCGTCCCAGGGCGCGTCGCGCCAGAGGTGCGGTCGCTGCATCATGATGCGGCTCGACTCCGGTCCGCCCTGGCGGGTGAACTTGCCGGTGAGCAGCCCGTTGTAGAGAGGGAAGAAGGGGAAGAAGCCCAGACCGTAGCGCCGCACCGCCGGAAGCACTTCGCGCTCGGCTCCACGCGCGAGGAGCGAGTAGTGATTCTGCGCCGAGACGAAACGCAGCCCGGGAGAGCCGGCGTGGGCGGCTTCGGCGATCTGCCATCCCGCCAGGTTGGAGTGCCCGTAGTAGCAGATCTTGCCCTCACGGACGAGGTCATCCAGAGCGGCGATCGTCTCCTCGACGGGGGTGTCCGGATCGGGGACATGCAGCTGATAGAGGTCGATCCGATCCGTCTGCAGGCGAGTGAGCGAGGCATCCACCGCCCACCGGATGTAGGACCGAGATCCCTTCGCCTGGGAGATCGGGTGCCCCATATCGCGGCCGGGGTGCCCGAACTTGGTGGCGAGCACGACCTGGTCGCGGCGCCCGCGGAGCGCCTCCCCCATGAGGCGTTCGCTCAAGCCCGGCTCACCGCCGTACATGTCGGCGGTGTCGAGGAACGTGACCCCGGCGTCGATCGCGGCATCCAGGACGGCTCTGGTGCCCTCGAGACTCTCCGTGCGCGTTCCGGGTCGACCGAAATTGTTGCAGCCCAGCCCCACCGCGGAGACGAGGAGACCGGATGCCCCGACCCGGCGGAGCGGTGAAGTTGTCGTCATCACCCCACGCTAACGCCGACTCACCATCATGCGACGACGAGCCCCTCGCATTCGCGAGGGGCTCGTCGTATCAACTCACTGCTTGGGCTGGTCGTCCGCGGACGGCGGCGGCGTGTAACCGGCCGGCGGTGCAGGCGGTTCCGCGGGCGCCGCGCTCGGCGGAGGTGCGTATCCGGCGGGCGGAGCCGGCGGAGTCTGTCCGGCAGGCGGAGCGGGCGGGGTCGATCCGGCGGGCGGCGCGGGCGGGCTCGTCGGAGCGTTGTATCCGGCAGGCGGGGCAGGCGGTTCGTATGCCGCCGGCGGCGGCTGATAACCGGCCGGCGGCGCCTGGTAGCCGGCGTACGGATCGGTGATGGGGTTGGCTGCGTACCCGCCGGCCGCGGCCTGCACAGGAACGCCCTGCCAGACCGTCTTGTCGGCGAGGAAGTTGCCGGCCCAGGGGGCGGCGGGCACCGCTGTGTTCCAGCGCGACTTGTCGAAAGCGTTGATACCCATCCACACGATGGCGAGGAAGAAGTACAGGATGAGCCAGACGGCCTCCTTCTGCAGTTTCAGCCCCACGCGCCAGGCGGCCATCAGCGTGTAGACGAACGCCGCCAGACCGATGAGCTGTCCGACGACCGGGATCCACCCGAGGACGCCGGCACCCAGCCAGAGGACGAGGAGCCACCACGGATTCAGGTCGCCGAGCTTGACGAAGATGAGGGTGTTGTAGATGGGCACCCATGCGCGCCACTTCCCCTGCACCCCCGCCTTCTCGAAGATCTTCATCAGGAACCATGACGAGATCAGGTAGCCCGCGATGGCGAGGATGAACAGGAAGCCGTAGAAAACGGCGAGCGCTGCGAGAACCGCGGCGTCGCTCGGATCGGAGTTCATGCGAGTCTCCTTCGGTGAAAACGTCGATCGGCTTCAGTCGAAGACGTCGATCGGCGGAGCCTGTGCCCCGCGTCACCACATGTTAGCGATATCGATCGACGCGTGGTGTTCACCCTGGAGCGGCAGAATGCCGTGTCGAACACGTCTGTGCTCGAGCTGCATCTGCCGAGCTCAGACGACCAGCTCGGTGACGCCGTCACCTCGTGATCGCAGAACCACCCCGCTCGCGTCGGCCCACGTCCTGAGATCGTCGAGCGTCCGGACGCGCGGGCGGTCGACGGCGAGACGTCGCACCAGCGCTCCCTTGGCGTGCTTGTTGAAGTGGTTGAGCGCCCGCGTGCGGCCGTCGGACTCCGCGCTCACGACGCGGAGGTACGTGGCTCGCACGCCGGTTGGGACCGGTCCGAGCGCGACATAGGCCTCGGAGCGCAGATCGAGGACGAAGGACGATCGCCGTACCGCGATCGCCGCGGACACCGGCGCCGACCAGAGCCGGGTGAGCGGGCGAAGTCCGGGGAGCGAGATCCCCGCCCCGAGTCGGTACGAGGGGATGCGGTCGAGCGCACCCACGGGCCCGAACGGCGCGGAGTGGATGACGACATGCCTGCCCAGCCATCGCCGGGCGGCGGGAGGGAGGGATGCGGCGTCCAGGGCGTCGTAGAGCACACCGGTGTACCGGTCGATGGCCGGCAGCGTCGGTGCGGAGACGAGCTCGGAATTCGCGCGCACCTCGCCGCGCCGGCCGGGGCCGAGGCGCAGCACGCGAGCCGCCTGTTCCTCGTCGTCCGAGAGCGCCACCAGAGCTCGCACGACCTCCTCCCGCTGGAGGGTCAGCTCGGGGAACGCGAGGGACGCCAGGTCGAGCGTCCGTGCACTGCCTCCGGGACGCTTGGTCTCGGAGGGTGGCAGGAGAAGAAGCAAACGCGGCCTCCTTCGGACTCGACGGGCGGGAAGACGAACGCACCGTGGATGCAGCATCCACGGTGCGTTCACACGCTGCTTCTAGGAGACGAGCGCTGCATTTCCCGCCACGATGGTCAGCTCATCGCTCTCCATGGACAAGAAGCCGTCCTGAGCGTTCGCGACGATCTTCGCGCCGTTGGTCTGCGTGATGCGCACCTGGCCTTCGGCGAGGATCGCGAGCACGGGCTCGTGACCCTGCATGAAGCCGATCTCGCCCTCGACGGTCTTGGCGATGACGATCGACGCCTCACCCGACCAGACCTCCGCGTCTGCGGAGACGAGGCTCACCTTGATGGGCATGTCAGCCGTTTTCCTTCTGGATCTTCGCCCACTGCTCTTCGACGTCGCTGATCCCACCGACATTGAAGAAGGCCTGCTCGGCCACGTGGTCGAAATCGCCCTTCACGATGGCGTCGAAAGACTCGATGGTCTCCTTGATCGGGACCGTCGACCCCTCCACACCGGTGAACTTCTTCGCCATGTACGTGTTCTGCGAGAGGAACTGCTGGATGCGACGCGCACGCGACACGACGATCTTGTCTTCTTCGGAGAGCTCGTCGACGCCGAGGATCGCGATGATCTCCTGCAGTTCCTTGTTCTTCTGAAGGATCTGCTTGACGTTGGTCGCAACGCGGTAGTGGTCCTCGCCGATGTAGCGGGGGTCGAGGATGCGGCTCGTCGAGGTCAACGGATCGACGGCCGGGTACAGGCCCTTCGACGCGATCTCGCGCGAAAGCTCGGTGGTCGCATCGAGGTGCGCGAACGTGGTCGCCGGAGCCGGGTCGGTGTAGTCGTCGGCAGGCACATAGATCGCCTGCAGCGAGGTGATCGAGTGACCGCGCGTCGAGGTGATGCGCTCCTGAAGCACACCCATCTCGTCGGCGAGGTTGGGCTGGTAGCCCACCGCGGACGGCATGCGACCGAGCAGCGTCGAGACCTCGGAGCCGGCCTGCGTGAAGCGGAAGATGTTGTCGATGAACAACAGCACATCCTGCTTCTGCACGTCACGGAAGTACTCGGCCATCGTCAGCGCCGACAGGGCGACGCGCAGACGCGTTCCCGGCGGCTCGTCCATCTGGCCGAACACGAGTGCCGTCTTGTCGAAGACTCCCGCCTCCTCCATCTCGGCGATGAGGTCGTTGCCCTCACGCGTGCGCTCGCCGACACCGGCGAACACCGACACGCCGCCGTGGTTCTGCGCGACGCGCTGGATCATCTCCTGGATGAGGACGGTCTTTCCGACGCCCGCACCTCCGAAGAGGCCGATCTTTCCGCCGAGCACGTACGGCGTGAGCAGATCGATGACCTTGATGCCGGTCTCGAACATGGTGGTCTTGGACTCGAGCTGGTCGAAGCTCGGGGCCTTGCGGTGGATGGGCCAGCGTTCGGTGATCTCGACCTGCTCGCCGGGCTCGGCGTTGAGGACCTCGCCGATGACGTTGAAGACCTTGCCCTTGGTGACGTCGCCGACCGGAACCGTGATCTGATCGCCGGTGTTGCGCACTTCCTGACCGCGGACGATGCCGTCGGTGGGCTTGAGCGCGATGGCGCGCACGAGGTCGTCGCCGAGGTGCTGTGCGACCTCGAGCGTGATCTCGTTCGACTCGTCGCCGATGGTGATCGTCGTCTTGAGGGCGTTGTAGATGTCGGGGAGCGAGTCGTGCGGGAACTCGATGTCGACGACGGGCCCGGTGACGCGGGCGACGCGGCCGACGGCCGGAGACGTCGTCGTCGATGCGCTTTCCGTGGGGATGGCGGTGATTGTCATTGTCTTGTCTCTCTCGATCTGGATCGAAGGTCTATTTGCTCGACGACAGGGCGTCGGCACCGCCGACGATCTCCGCGATCTGCTGCGTGATCTCGGCTTGGCGCGCGTTGTTGCGCAGACGGGTATAGGTGGTGATGAGCTTGTCGGCGTTGTCGCTGGCGGACTTCATCGCCTTCTGGGTGGCCGCGTGCTTGGCCGCCGAAGACTGCAGAAGCGCATTGAAGACGCGGCTCTGGATGTACACGGGGAGGAGGGTGTCCAGGACAGTCCCTGCCTCGGGCTCGAACTCGTAGAGCGGGTACACCTGCGCAGGTCCCGAGGACTCCTCCGCCTCGACGACCTCGAGAGGCAGAAGACGAACGGTCTCGGGGCTCTGCGTCATCATGCTCACGAAGCGGTTGTAGACCAGGTGGATCTCATCGACGCCGCCGTCCGACCCGCTGCGCTCGTAGGCGTCCAGAAGCACGCCCGCGATCTCCTCCGCGGTGCGGAAGTGCGGCTGATCCGTGTCGCCCGTCCATTCGGCGGCGCTCTCGATCCGACGGAACTGGAAGAAGCCGACGGCCTTGCGGCCGATCAGGTAGTAGACCGGCTCGCTGCCCTGTTTGCGGACCAGCTCCCCCACTTCGAGCCCCTCGCGCAGGATCTGCGAGTTGAACGCCCCGGCGAGGCCGCGGTCGGAAGCGAAGATGACGACCGCGGAGCGACGGATGGTCTCCCGCTCCTGCGTGAGCGGGTGCTCGACGTTCGAGTGCGTCGCGACGGCCGACACCGCGCGCGACACCGCGCGCGAGAAGGGCGAGGAGGCGCGCACGCGCGCCATCGCCTTCTGGATACGCGAAGCCGCGATGAGTTCCATCGCCTTCGTGATCTTCTTGGTCGTCTGAGCAGTGTTGATCTTCTGCTTGTAGACCCGGAGTTGTGCGCCCATGGTGTGGTGTCCGGTTCCGCCTAGCGGCGGCCCTTGACGATCTTCTCCTGGTTGACGTCTTCGACCTCGGAAGCGGCGTACTGCTCGCTGCCGGGGCCCGTGATGCTCTGACCCTTGCCCGCCTGGAACTCCAGGACGAAGGCATCGGTCTTCGCGGTGAGCTCGGCGAGGGTCGCGTCGTCCAACACGTTGGTGTCACGCAGCGTGTCGAGCACCGTCGTGTTGCGACGCAGGTAATCGATCAGTTCGCGCTCGAACCGCAGCACGTCCTCCACCTCGAGGGTGTCGAGCTTGCCGTTGGTGCCTGCCCAGATCGAGACGACCTGCTCCTCGACGGGGTACGGCGAGTACTGCGGCTGCTTCAGCAGCTCGGTCAGGCGCGCACCGCGGGAGAGCTGACGACGGGATGCCGCATCCAGGTCGCTCGCGAACATCGCGAACGCCTCGAGGGAGCGGTACTGCGCCAGCTCGAGCTTCAACGTGCCGGAGACCTTCTTGATCGACTTGACCTGCGCGTCACCACCCACGCGCGACACCGAGATGCCGACGTCGACCGCCGGACGCTGGTTGGCGTTGAACAGGTCGGACTGCAGGAAGATCTGGCCGTCGGTGATCGAGATCACGTTGGTCGGGATGTACGCCGACACGTCGTTGGCCTTCGTCTCGATGATCGGAAGACCGGTCATCGACCCCGCACCGAGCTCGTCGGAGAGCTTGGCGCAACGCTCGAGCAGACGGGAGTGCAGGTAGAACACGTCACCCGGGTAGGCCTCGCGCCCCGGCGGCCGACGCAGCAGAAGGGACACGGCGCGGTAGGCCTCGGCCTGCTTGGTCAGGTCATCGAAGATGATCAGGACGTGCTTGCCGTCGTACATCCAGTGCTGCCCGATGGCCGATCCGGTGTACGGAGCCAGGTACTTGAAGCCGGCGGGGTCGGATGCCGGAGCCGCGACGATCGTCGTGTACTCCATGGCGCCCGCGTCCTCGAGCGCGCCCTTGACGGCGGCGATCGTGGACCCCTTCTGGCCGATGGCGACGTAGATGCAGCGAACCTGCTTGTTCGTGTCGCCCGACTCCCAGTTGGCCTTCTGGTTGATGATCGTGTCGATCGCGATCGCCGTCTTGCCGGTCTGGCGGTCGCCGATGATCAGCTGACGCTGGCCACGCCCGACGGGGATCATGGCGTCGATGGCCTTGATCCCGGTCTGCAGCGGCTCGTGGACCGACTTGCGCTGCATGACGCCGGGCGCCTGCAGCTCGAGCGCACGCCGACCGTCCGTGGCGACCTCGCCGAGGCCGTCGATCGGGTTTCCCAGCGGGTCGACGACACGTCCGAGGTAGCCGTCTCCGACGGCGACCGAGAGCACTTCGCCGGTGCGCGTGACCTTTTGGCCGGCCTCGATGCCCGAGAACTCGCCGAGGACGACGACGCCGATCTCGTGCTCGTCGAGGTTCAGCGCAAGACCCTGCGTGCCGTCCGCGAAGAGGACGAGCTCGTTGGCCATGACGCCGGGGAGTCCCTCGACGTGCGCGATACCGTCGGCGGCATCGATGACGGTGCCGACCTCGGTCGCCGCGGCGCCGGTGGGCTCGTATGCAGCGACGAAGTCCTTCAGCGCGTCGCGGATGGCGTCGGGGCTGATGGTGAGTTCTGCCATGGTCTTCCTTCGTTCGGTGGAGCCGCAGCTCCAAGTCTCCGCTCGACCCTGTGCCGGGACAAGCGGGAAGTGATGTGTCAGCCGGCCAGTCGGTGGCGCAGGTCGGCGAGGCGGGCGGAAACGCTGGCGTCGATCACATCGTCGGCGATCTGCACACGCAGACCTCCGACCACCGTGGGGTCGACGACCGCATTCAGAGAAACGGTCGTGCCGTAGCGCCGAGCGAGGACACCGGCGAGACGCTCGGTCTGAGCCGCGCTCAGCGGGACCGCCGAGACGACCGTCGCGACGGTTCGCCCGCGCTGGTCCGAGACCAGATCCATCGCCCGCGTCAGCAGCTGGCGCACGCGGCGTCCGCGTGGCTGCTGAGCCAACGACGAGACGATCAGCGTCGCCGGCTCGCTGGCCCGGCTCCCGAGGAGGGTCTGGACGAGCGGACCCTTCGCGGCATCGTCGCCGAGCCGGCTCCCGAGCGCGAGCTCGAGTTCGGGGTTGGCTGCGACGACCTGCGAGAAGCGGAAGAGATCTCCCTCGACATCCGCCGCCGGGTCGGCGAGCGCGGCGGCGCGAACAGCGAGCTCCTCGATTCCGTCGATGAGGTCGGACGCCGACGACCAGCGCTGTGTCACGACGGTGGTCAGCAGCGAAACGGTGACGGGCTGGAACGGTCCGCTGAACACGGCGGACACCACGTTGGCACGGGCCTCGCCCGATGCCGACGAATCGGCGAGCGCGCCGCTCAGCTGCGGCGAGTCCCCGATGGCATGCGCCGCAGCGAAAAGCTCGCGTGCGGTGTCGATGTCGACGGTGGAGACGGCGGCCAGAGCGGTCGTCGCTGCCGCAGTGGCCTGAGTGGTCGCGCTGCCCATTACTTGGATGCTCCCTGAGCGTTCTCGGACGCTTCGAGCTCGGCGAGGAAGCGGTCCACGACCGCCTGCGCCTTCGCGTCGTCCGACAACGTCTCGCCGATCACACCGCCCGCGAGATCGAGCGCGAGGGTGCCGACCTCACTGCGCAGCGAGACGAGCGCCGACTGACGTTCGGCCTCGATCTGCGAGTGCGCAGACGCCGTGAGACGCGAAGCCTCGACGGACGCGGCGTCCTTCGCCTCAGCGACGATCTTCTTGCCGTCCTCACGGGCGGCCTCACGGATTTCTCCGGCCTCCTTGCGGGCGTCGGCCAGCTGCGCGGTGTACTCCTGCAGGGCGGCCTCGGCCTTCCGCTGGGCCTCGTCTGCTTTGGCGATGTTCCCCTCGATCGCGGCGGAGCGGGCATCCAGCAGAGCCTGCATCTTGGGCAGGACGACGCGCCAGAACACCGCGAGGATCACGATGAAGCACACGCCCGACCAGATGATGTCGTACCAAGCCGGAATCAGAGGATTCGTCGGAGTGCCAGCCTCCTCCGCGGCGATCGTGACAAGAGTGCTCAGCATCCTGTCTCCTTACGTCGAAAGCGGATCAGAAGCCGAAGATGAAGCCGGTGGCGATACCGATGAACGCCAGCGCCTCCGTGAAGGCGATACCGATGAACATCAGCACCTGGAGGCGGCCGGCCAGCTCGGGCTGGCGCGCGACGCCCTCGATCGTCTTTCCGACGACGATGCCCACACCGATGGCGGGACCGATGGCGGCCAGGCCGTAGCCGATCGTGGCGACGGAACCGGTGACCTCGGCGAGAACCGTAGTTGCATCCACGGGGTTTTTCCTTTCGTTGTGGGCGGCTGACGCCGGCCCGCTAGTGCTCTTCCGCGACCGCGAGCTGGATGTAGACCGCGGTGAGGATGGCGAAGACATACGCCTGGAGGAATGCCACCAGGAGTTCGAACAGGGTGAAGACGAATCCGAAGGCCAGGGTCCCGACCCCGAGGAGCGACCACAGGCCACCCAGCCCGAAGATGAAGAACTGCGTCGCTGCGAAGAACAGCACCAGCATCAGGTGGCCGACGATCATGTTCATCAGCAGTCGCAGGGTCAGCGTGACCGGACGGATGATGAAGGTCGAGAGGAATTCGAGCGGAATGATCAGGATGTAGAGGAACCACGGCAGCCCGGGGGGCATCAGCGAGTTCTTGAAGAAATTGCCGGGGCTCTTGCGGACACCCGCGTAGATGAAGGTGACGTACGCGACGACGGCAAGCAGGAGCGGCACGGCGATGACGCTGGTGCCGGCGATGTTCAAGAACGGGATGATGCCCGTCAGGTTCATGAACAGGATCATGAAGAACATCGTGGTGAGGATCGGCAGGAAGCGATTGCCGTCTTTGCGGCCCAGCAGATCGTGTGCGATGTTGACGCGGACGAAGTCCAGCCCCATCTCGACGATGCTCTGAAAACGACCAGGTACGACCTTCATGCGGCGGGTGCCGAGGACGAAGATGATCACGAGCACGGCCGTGGCCAGCATCTGGATCAGGTTGATGCGGGTGATCGCGAAGATCGTCCCCTCGAAGAGGAGGGCATCGGGGAAGAATTCCTCGATCGACGGCGGGTGGAACCCACCGTCATCGGTGCTGGCAAAGGGGGCGATCAGGGTCGCAGCTTGGGTGAACAGCGCTGGCTCCAGCTTCGGGGCGACGGAGGGTACCGTTGCGACGATGGTCGGTAAGCGTCAAGGCGCAAGTGCTCGCGGGGCGAACAGGCGCGTTTCTACCCTATCAAAGAAAGCCCTCTACGATTGCCCCGGATCGCCTTCCGCGGCCCGCCGATCGGAGATCGGCGCACGGTCCTCCTCGACCACCGTGGGCAGCGTGGTGTCGCTCACCGCCGGGATGCGCATGCGCATCAGGACGATCACATCGACCACGAGCGATGCCAGCACGCTCACGACGATCGCCACGAAGAAGACCGTCGGCTGCACCCATGACTGACCGCGCAGAAGCAGCAGGGCGACGATGAAGATCACGAGTTTGAGGATCCAGCCGCCGAGCACGATCCCGAAGAACACCGGAACGTACAGAGCGTCGCCGTACCACCGGTTGGCGACGAGGATGCTGGCGCCGGTGATTGCGAGGAAGATCGCGGCCACGAGCACTCCGGTCAACGCGCTGAACAGTCCCGGTGCACCGGCGACCAGGTAGCCGATGACGCTCCCCAGGACCGCGAGCACCGCCGTGACGGCGCCGGACCACACCAGGGTCGTGCGGAGGATCGGATTGCTGGAGACGGGATTGGGGCTCATCGGGCGGGCTCCTCGGTGAGGGCAGGGCGCGCGCTGCGCCGTGCGGGCAGAAGGGTGACGACCAGGCACGCGGCGATGCCGATCAGTCCGAAACCGACACCGGCGAGATACTGGCCGGGCCAGTCCTCCCGCGTGCCGAGGTACATCAGGAGGACGGCGAGACCGACGACGGCCGTCCAGGCGTAGAAGATGAGGACTGCGTCACGATCCGAGTGACCCATGTCGAGCATCCGGTGATGAAGATGCTTGCGGTCCGGGGAGAACGGCGATTTACCCGCGCGGAGGCGGCGGATCACGGCGAGGCCGAAGTCCAGCAGGGGCAGGAGCACGACGACGATGGGCAGCAGGATCGGGATGAAGGCACCCAGCAGCTGCGAGCGCCCGAACTGCTCCGGGTCCATCATCGCGGGGGTCAGCAGGCCGGTGACGGCGATCGCCGAACATGCCATCAGCAGTCCGAGCATCAGTGCGCCCGAGTCGCCCATGAAGAGTCGGGCCGGGCTCCAGTTCATCGGGAGGAAGCCGATGCAGGCACCGATCATCGCCGCCGCCATGAATGACGCCAGGTTGAAATAGGTACTCGAGCCGATGTCGCGCACGAGCAGGTAGGAGTACGCGAAGAAGATTCCATTCGCGATGAGGCATACGCCCGCGACCAGGCCGTCGAGGCCGTCGATGAAGTTGACCGCGTTCATCACGATGACGATCGAGAACACGGTGAGGGTGAAGCTGACCCAGCCCGACCCGACGGTGAGACCGCCGATCGGCAGCGAATAGATCTGCAGCTCCCCGAACCACGCGATGATGCCGGCAGCGAGGAACTGCGCGCCGAGCTTGATCATCCAGTCGAGGTCCCAGAGGTCGTCGGCCACGCCCACGACCACGATGATGAATGTCGCGATGAGGATCGCGATGACCGTCTTCGGGTTCTCCCAGAAGATCGAGAAGTACGGATGCTGCGACGAGACGACGAACGCCGCCGTCACCCCCAGGAACATGGCGATGCCGCCCAGCCGCGGGGTCGGCGTCTTGTGGACATCCCGCTCGCGCACGCCGGGGTACAGCTTGTACTGCATGCTGAGCCTCCATACCGTCCACGCCAGGGCGAGGGTGATCGCCCCGGTGAGGATGACGATGAAGACGTACTGCTTCACTCGCTCGAGCTCTCAGGGTCGGGAGGCAGGTCGGGCTCGAGGAGGTCGCCCAGCACGGCGCGCAGCGACTCGCGATCGACCGCCCCATCGCGGAGCACCCGCACCAGCGGCTGCTCCGAGGCGCCGACGAGGCTCGTGGCGTCGATGATCGTGGAGGCCACTCCCCTGGTGGACATCCCGTCCGCGAGGTAGGCGGAAACGCTGTCGCCCAGCATGGTCTGCGCATCCTGCGCAGACACGGCCGCCGCCATGCCGGTGCGATTGGCACTCGAGACGGCGAGCGGACCGGTCTCCTCGAGCAGCTCCAGCACGAGCCTGTGGTCGGGCATCCGCACCGCGACCGTGCCGTGGGTGTCCCCCAGGTCCCACGAGAGGGACGGCTGGGACGGCAGCACGATCGTCAGCCCACCGGGCCAGCATGCCTCGACGAGACGCTCGATCGGCTCGGGGACCTCTGCGACCAGGGCGCGCATCGTGGTGAGACCTGCGACCAGCACCGGGGGCGGAGACTGCCGTCCGCGACCCTTCGCCTCGAGCAGACGCTGCACGGCCGGAGCATTGAAGGCATCGGCCGCGATTCCGTAGACGGTGTCGGTGGGGAGCACGACGAGCTCGCCGCGGCTGATCGCCTGTCGCGCGTGGCGCATACCTGCGAGCAGCTGCGCCTCGTCGCGACAGTCGTAGAGGGGGGACATATCGCCGCCCAGTCTAACCGCGGACGCCCGCGCAGCCTGGGAGCTGCATGCGCTGTCTCCGGCCGGGGTCAGGGGCGGACGGCGGTGGTGACCCGGTCCCGCATCGTCAGGTCGGGATGCGTCGAGGCCGCCCGCCATCCGTCGTCGGTCAGGATGTCCCGGATCGCCGGGCCCTGCCACTCGCCGTGCTCGAGCACGATCACGCCGCCCGGGTGCGCGAGGCGTAGGCCGACCGTGCTGAGGGTGCGGACCACGTCCAGCCCGTCGGTACCCCCGTACAGCGCGGCAGGCGGGTCGAACAGCCGCACTTCGGGATCGCGCGGGATCGCGGCATCCGGAACATACGGGGGGTTGGAGACGACCACCGACACGGTGCCGTCGAGCTCGGGGAACGCCTGTGCGAGGTCGATGAAGGCGAGCTGGGCGTTGTCTGCGCCCACGGCACCGAAATTCTCCTTCGTCCACACGAACGCGTCGACGGAGTTCTCCGCGGCGAACACCCGGGCGTAGGGCACTTCGGTGGCCATGGCCAGGGCGATCGCGCCGCTGCCGGTGCCGAGGTCCACGGCGATGGGCTCGGGGGATGCCGCGGCCGACAGCGCATCGATGGCGAACTGCGCCACGATCTCGGTCTCGGGACGCGGGACGAAGACGCCCGGTCCGACGCGGAGCTCGAGGTGACGGAACGGGGCGGTGCCGATCAGATGCTGCAGCGGTTCGCGCGATGCGCGACGCGCGACGAGCTCGCCGTAGTGCGCCCCCCGATCGCCGTCGAGGACGTCACCGCGGATGGCCGCTGCCTGCACCTGTCCACGGCCGACCCCGAGCACATGCGCGGCCAGCAGCTCGGCGTCGACCACGGCGTCGGAAACACCCGCGGCGGCGAGCCGGTCGACGGCACCGCGAAGGGCCGCGGCGACGGAGGTCGGAGCGGCCGGTCGGGGATCGGACGAGTGCGGGGAGGTCAGCATGGCGGCCTACAGCCTAAGCGCATCCCCGTGCTGTCGGACAACGTCACATGGGGCCATCACGCACACCCCTCGCCTAGGCTGGACCGCGCAAGAACCCGTCCCGCGAAAGGCCCTGCAATGACCGGCATCCATTCCGACATCACCACGGCGTTCGGCAACACGCCGCTCGTCAGGCTCAACCGCGTCGCGGAGGGTGTCCACGCGCAGATCCTCGCGAAACTGGAGTTCTACAACCCCGCCTCGAGCGTCAAGGACCGCCTCGGGATCGCGATCGTCAACGCGGCCGAGGAGTCGGGCGAGCTCACGCCCGGCGGCACGATCGTGGAGGCGACCAGCGGCAACACCGGGATCGCCCTCGCCATGGTCGGGGCGGCCAGGGGCTACAAGGTGATCCTCACGATGCCGGCCTCGATGTCGAAGGAACGACGACTGCTGCTCAAGGCCTTCGGCGCCGAGGTCGTGCTGACCGACCCGACGAAGGGCATGAAACAGGCGATCGCCGAGTCCGAGGAGATCGCCGCGAGGACGCCCGGAGCGATCCTCGCGAAGCAGTTCGCCAACGAGGCGAATCCGGCGATCCACCGCAAGACGACGGCCGAGGAGATCCTCCGTGACACCGACGGGAAGGTCGATTACTTCGTCGCCGGTGTCGGCACGGGCGGGACGATCACGGGAGTCGGTCAGGTGCTGAAGGAGCGCATCCCCGGCGTGCAGATCGTCGCGGTCGAGCCGAAGGACTCGCCGATCCTCACCGAGGGGCACCCCGGTCCGCACAAGATCCAGGGCATCGGGCCCAACTTCGTTCCCGAGATCCTCGACCGGAGCGTCATCGACGAGGTGATCGACGTCGAGTTCGACGACGCCATCCGCCTCGCTCGCGAGACGGCCGTCAAAGACGGCATCCTGGTGGGCATGTCCAGCGGTGCCGCGATCTGGGCGGCTCTGGAGATCGCCAAGCGACCCGAAGCCGCCGGGAAGAACATCGTCGTGATCATCCCCTCGTTCGGGGAGCGCTACCTCAGCACCGCCCTGTACGAGAACCTCCGCGAGGACTGACCCCGTGGGGCTCCGCCTCGTGATCGACCGGGCGCGCGAAGACATCGCCGCCGCCAAGCTGCGGGACCCCGCCGCCCGGTCGTCGCTCGAACTTGCTCTGCTCTACCCCGGGCTGCATGCGATCTGGGCGCACCGCGTCGACCATTGGCTCTGGACGCGTGGCCACCGCTTCGTGGCGCGCACGGGTTCGCAGCTCACGCGATGGCTGACCGGCATCGAGATCCACCCGGGCGCGGTGATCGGACGACGCTTCTTCATCGATCACGGAATGGGCGTCGTCATCGGCGAGACGGTCGAAACCGGTGACGACGTCATGCTCTACCACGGGGTGACCCTCGGCGGACGTCAGCGGGAGGGCGGAAAGCGCCACCCGACGATCGGGGACCGCGTCGCCGTGGGCGCCGGGGCGAAGGTACTCGGCCCGATCACGATCGGCAGCGATTCGGTGATCGGCGCGAACGCCGTGGTCACCCGGGATGCTCCGGCCGACAGCATCCTCGTCGGCGTGCCTGCGACGGCGCGCACACGGCGTCCCGGCGTCGACACGCGGGCCCTGCTCACCACGCCCGAGTACACGATCTGACGCCATCCGGCGAGATGTTCGTCCCCGTCGCGCCTCTCAGTCGCGGCGAGCCTCGACCCTTTTCTTGAGGAAGAGCGGCGGCAGCAGCCAGGTCGCGAGCGCCGTGACGACCCAGACGATGACGGGCGCCAGCACCCATGCCAACGGTTCTGAGATGCCGACACCCGCGTTCGGGATGACCACGACGATGAGGATCGCCACGAACGTGGAGATGATGCCGATGCCGCCGAGCAGAGCCGGGGCATGACGTCGGGTGATCTTGAAGACCCACGGAGCGAGGACGCTCTGGATCACCGCGAAGATCACGACCGCGAGGACGAAGCCCCACCAGTCCCTCCAGTCGATGTGGAAGCCCGGCAGGATGAGGTCGGCTGCGATGAGCCCCAGGGCGGCGGACACCACGAAGATGGCCGCGCGGAGCAGGAACGTGATCACGCCTCGGAGCCTAGCGCGGGGGCATCACGGACCGTGGGACGAGCACCGGCGCCCGGCGAGCGGTCGCGACACGCCGGTATCGTGCGCGGCCGAACCGCGCACGCGGCGTGTTGCGACCGTTCGCGAAACTCAAGCGCACGAAACCCAAGCGCACGAAACTCAAGCGCACGAAGCCCGAGCGCACGAAGCCCAAGGCCGCGTAGCGCACGAAGCCCAAGGCCGCGTAGCGCACGGAGCGCAGTGGCCGCGCGCCCTCAGGCGTCGGCGCCCAGCGCGGCCAGGCGCTCTTCCTCGTCGGCGGCGATGCAGGACTCGACGATCGGCTCGAGCGCGCCGTCCATCACCTGGTCGAGGTTGTACGCCTTATAGCCGGTGCGGTGATCGGCGATTCGGTTCTCGGGGAAGTTGTACGTGCGGATGCGCTCTGAGCGGTCCATGCCGCGGATCTGCGACTTGCGCGCGTCCGACGCGATCGCATCGCGCTCCTCCTGCTGCTTCGCCAGCAGGCGCGCGCGCAGGACGCGCATGCCCGCTTCCCGGTTCTGCAGCTGCGACTTCTCGTTCTGCATCGACACCACGATCCCGGTGGGGACGTGGGTGATGCGCACAGCGGAGTCCGTCGTGTTGACCGACTGCCCACCAGGACCTGAGGAACGGAAAACGTCGATCTTGAGGTCGTTGGGGTTGATCGCGACCTCGTCCGGCTCATCGACCTCCGGGAAGACCAGTACTCCCGTCGTCGAGGTGTGGATGCGTCCCTGCGACTCGGTCGCGGGCACACGCTGCACGCGGTGCACGCCGCCCTCGTATTTCAGGTGCGCCCAGACGCCCTGCGCGGGGTCGGCAGACGATCCCTTGATCGCGACCTGCACGTCCTTGTAGCCGCCGAGGTCGGACTCCGTGCGCTCCAGGAGCTCGGTCTTCCACCCCTTCGACGCCGCGTACTGGATGTACATGCGCAGGAGGTCTGCGGCGAAGAGCGCGCTTTCCGCCCCGCCCTCGCCGCCCTTGATCTCCATGATGACGTCGCGGGCGTCGTCGGGGTCGCGCGGGATCAGCAGCCGTCGCAGACGCTCTTCCGCGGCATCCACCTTCTCCTGCATGCCCGGCACCTCTTCGGCGAACGCGGCGTCCTCTTTGGCGAGTTCGCGCGCGGCTTCGAGATCATCGGATGCCTCGACCCAGGCCTGGTTGGCATGCACGATGCGGTTCAGCTCGGCGTAGCGCCGGTTGACCCGCTTGGCGCGCGCGGCGTCCGCGTGCACGTCGGGGTCGCTGAGTTCCTTCTCGACAGCCTTGTGCTCTTCGATCAGAGCGTTGACGGAGTCGAACACGTCGTGCTCCCTCCTCGGCCTCAGCGGATGTTGTTCTCGTGCCCGTGGGACGTGCCGCCCGCAGGCGTCGGGATCGACTTCTGCATCTGAATGAGGAACTCGACGTTGGACGAGGTCTCCTTCAGCTTGCCGAGCACGACCTCGAGAGCCTGCTGCGTGTCGAGACCCGCGAGGGCACGGCGCAGCTTCCAGGTGATCTTGACTTCGTCGTTCGAGAGCAGCATCTCTTCGCGACGCGTGGAAGACGCATTCACGTCTACCGCCGGGAAGATGCGCTTGTCGGCCAGCTGACGCGACAGTCGCAGCTCGCTGTTGCCGGTGCCCTTGAACTCCTCGAAGATGACCTCGTCCATCTTGGAACCGGTCTCGACGAGCGCGGTGGCCAGGATGGTGAGCGAGCCGCCGTTCTCGATGTTGCGTGCAGCGCCGAAGAACCGCTTCGGCGGGTACAGCGCCGACGCGTCGACACCACCGCTGAGCACGCGACCGGAGGCCGGGGCGGAGATGTTGTAGGCGCGGCCGAGGCGGGTGATGGAGTCCAGCAGCACGACGACGTCACGACCGAGCTCGACGAGGCGCTTGGCGCGCTCGATCGCCAGCTCGGCGACGGTGGTGTGATCTTCTGCCGGACGGTCGAAGGTGGAGGCGATGACCTCGCCCTTGACCGTGCGCTGCATGTCGGTGACCTCTTCGGGACGCTCGTCCACGAGCACGACCATGAGGTGCACTTCGGGGTTGTTCGTCGCGATCGCGTTGGCGATCTGCTGCAGCACGATCGTCTTGCCGGCCTTGGGCGGCGCGACGATGAGGCCGCGCTGGCCCTTGCCGATGGGGGCCACCAGGTCGATGATGCGCTGTGTGAGCTTCTCGGGAGCGGTCTCGAGGCGCAGGCGATCCTGCGGGTAGAGGGGTGTCAGCTTGCCGAACTCGACGCGGGTCGCGGCATCCTCCACCGAGAGCCCGTTGACCGAATCGACCTTCACCAGCGCGTTGTACTTCTGGCGGCTGGACTGCTCGTTCTCGCGGGGCTGCTTGATCGCCCCGACGACGGCGTCGCCCTTGCGCAGGTTGTACTTCTTGACCTGACCGAGCGAGACGTAGACGTCGCTCGTGCCGGGGAGGTAACCGCTCGTGCGCACGAAGGCGTAATTGTCGAGCACGTCGAGGATGCCGGCGATCGGGATGAGCACGTCGTCATCGTTGATCTCGGTCTCGAACTCGTCGGAACCGCTCTGCCCGCGACGCTTGGTGTTGCGGGGCTGCCGGCCACGGCCGGTCGTGGTGCCCTCGTCGTCACCGTCGGAGGTCTGCTGCTGCGGTGCCGGGGTGCGGTTCTGCCCGCCCTGGGCCGGCTGCTGACCGTTCTGGCCGTCGCTCTGGGCCTGGCCGTTCTGACCGCCCTGCGCGTTGCCGGAGCGGTTGCGGTTGCGGCTGCGCGACCGGCTGCGACCGCGGCCGCCAGCGGAATCGGATGCATCGTTGTCGCTCTGGTCCGTACCGTCGGCGTCGGCCGCGTCGGTGTGGGGCGCGTCCGCGGATGCCTCGGCGACAGGAGCGGCCTCGACCACGGGCGCGGCCTCGGCGACAGGAGCGGCGGAAGCTTCGGCCGCAGGTGCGTCGTCGGCGGCGGGAGCATCGGGCGTGGCATCGGCGATCGGGGCGGTGTCATCCACCGCGGTGGCGGGCTCGACCGCGGCCGGCGCGCCGGCGTCGGCCGGAGCCGCGTCGGCGGCCGGAGCCGCGTCAGCGGCCGGAGCCGCGTCGGCGGCCGGAGCCACATCGGCGGCCGGAGCCGCGTCAGCGGCGGGTGCCGTCTCGGTCTCCGCGGGCGGCGCGACGTCGGAGCTCTTCGCGCGGCGCGGGGCGCGCTTGCGGGGCGCCTTGACCGGGGGTGCGACGACCTCGACCTCGGGGGCCTCCTCGATGACGGGTGCATCGGCCGCGAGCAGATCGGGGGCCGGGTCCTCGTCCGGCGTGATGACCGGTGCGGCCTGGCCGGCAGCGTCATCCGCAGCGGCCTCGACGGGCACATCGGCCGGCGTCGGGTCTGCCGCGGGCGCCTCGGGCGAGGCATCCGGAGCGGATGCGGTCTCGGCGATGTTCTCGCCGCTTTCCGTGACGTTCTCGGCGGATTCGGACGCGTCGACGCGCTCGTCCGCCTGGTTGTCAGCGGTGTGGATCTCGGAGATGGACTCCACGAGTACTCCCTTGTGAAACGAATGGATGTGCACGACCGCACACGGACCCGGGCACGACGGGTACTTGCCCACGCCACCCGTGCAGACGCCCGGATCCGTAAGCCGGATTCACGACGATCGTGCTGAGTGGGGGGTGTGCGGTGCTGTTCGCAGATTGCGACGGAGGCCAGATTCACGTGCTACGTGGAACCCTCCGCGTACTCTTTCACTGTACCACCCTTGACATCGACGGCCAGCATGAGCGCCTCCCACCGTGTGTCCATGGCGGATGCCGCGACCTCGGCCGCCTCGAGACGGCGGCCGGGTCCGTCCGAGAGCACCAGCACGCTGGGGCCGGCACCGGAGACCACGGCGGCGAAACCGGCGGCCCGCAGCGCGCGGACGAGACGATCGGTCTCGGGCATCGCCTGCGCCCGGTAGTCCTGGTGGAGCTTGTCGGCGGTGGCGGCAAGGAGGAGCTCGGGACTCTGCATGAGCGCCGCGATCAGAAGGGCCGAACGGGAGACGTTGAAGACGGCGTCCTCCCGGGGCACCTGCAGCGGCTGCAGGCTGCGCGCGACGCTCGTGGACATCGTGAATTCCGGAACGAACACGAGCGGGGAGACGCCGCGGTGCACGAGCAGCTTCTTGTGCTGCGGACCGCCTTCGTCCATCCAGGCGATCGTGAGTCCACCGAACAGTGCGGGGGCGACGTTGTCGGGGTGGCCCTCGAGCTCGGTGGCCAGCCGCAGCAGCGTCTCGTCGCCGAGAACGACGTCGCCCTCGAGCAGACCCTTCGCCGCGAGGAGACCCGAGACGACGGCCGCCCCGGAAGACCCAAGACCCCGCCCGTGCGGGATGACGTTGCGCGCCTCGAGGCGGACTCCGGGCATCGGCCGACCGACGGCCTCGAAGGCGTAGGCCATGGCCTTGATCACGAGGTGGGAGGCATCGCGGGGCACGTCCTGTGCGCCCTCACCGTCGACCTCCACCTCGATGCGGCCGGGCTCGAGCGCCGTGACGGTCAGTTCGTCGTACACGCTCAGCGCGAGCCCGAGGGTGTCGAAACCGGGACCGAGGTTCGCGCTCGTCGCCGGGACACGCACGGCGACGGCGCGCCCCTCCATCGGCGCGGTGGCGGCGGTGCCGCCCGTGGTCACGCCGACGTCTCCTGCGCGACCAGGCCGAGTACCGACGCCACCTCGGACGTCGCCGCGTCGACCACTGTCGGGGTGATCTGACTGCCGTCCGGGTTGCGGAGCGCCCACTGCGGGTCTTTGAGGCCGTGACCGGTCACCGTCAGGACCACCTTGGCGCCGGCGGGCACGACACCCGCCTCGACGCGATCGAGCAGTCCGGCGACGCTGATGGCGGACGCGGGCTCGACGAAGATCCCGACCTCGGAGGACAGCAGCTTCTGCGCCGCGAGGATGCGCTCGTCGTCGATCGCGCCGAACCAGCCGTCGGTCGCGTCGCGCGCTTCGAGGGCGAGCTCCCACGATGCGGGGTTGCCGATGCGGATCGCACTCGCGATGGTCTCGGGATGCCTGACGACCTCGCCGCGCACGAGCGGCGCGCTGCCCTCGGCCTGGAACCCGAACATGCGGGGGACGCGTGTGGCGACGCCGCGCTCGGCCTCCTCACGGTAGCCGCGCGAGTAGGCGGTGTAGTTGCCGGCGTTGCCGACGGGGATGAAGTGGAAGTCCGGGGCATCCCCGAGCACCTCGACCACCTCGTAGGCGGCGGTCTTCTGCCCTTCGATGCGGTCGGGGTTGACGGAGTTGACCAGATGCACCGGATAGTGATCGGCCAACTCGCGCGCGATCTCGAGGCAGTCGTCGAAGTTGCCGCGGATCTGGATGAGCTCCCCGCCGTGGGCGACGGCCTGGCTCAGCTTGCCCATCGCGATCTTGCCCTCGGGCACGAGCACCGCGGCGGTGATGCCGGCGTGCGCGGCGTACGCGGCTGCCGACGCCGATGTGTTGCCCGTCGAGGCGCAGATGACCGCCTTGGCCCCGTGCTCGACAGCGCGTGAGAGCGCGACCGTCATACCGCGGTCCTTGAACGAGCCCGTGGGGTTCATGCCCTCGAACTTGACCCACACGTCGGTGCCGGTGAGGCGCGACAGCGCGGGAGCGGGAAGCAGCGGGGTGCCGCCCTCCCCCAGCGTGACCACGGTCGAGGTGTCGGTGACGCCCAGCCGGTCGGCGTATTCGCGGAGTACTCCGCGCCAGAGGTGTGCCATGTCAGTCTCCTTCTACTCGCAGGACGGACGCGACGCGCTCGACGACGCCGCTTTCGGCGAGACGGTCCACCGTGTCGCTCAGGTCCTGCTCACGGGCTTTGTGGGTTCCGATCACCAGGCGCGCACGCGCCTCGTCGGTGACGGTCTGCTCGACGGTCGCGATGGACACGCGGCCTTCACTGAGGATGCGGGCGACCGTCGCCAGGACTCCGGGCTGATCGTCGACCTCGAGGGTGATCTGGTAGCGCGTCGTGACGCGGCCGATCGGAAGGATCGGAAGATTGGCGAGCGTGGACTCCCCCACACCCACCCCGCCGGCGATGTGTCGACGGGCCGCGGACACGACATCGCCGAGGACGGCCGATGCGGTCTGGACGCCGCCGGCGCCGGCACCGTAGAACATCAGGTTGCCCGCGGCGGCCGCCTGCACGAAGACCGCGTTGTTCGCGCCGTGCACGGTGGACAGGGGGTGCGTCCGCGGCACGAGGGCCGGGTAGACGCGCACGGAGATCGCTTCGCCGGATGCCCCGGCATCCGCTTCGCCCTGCATGCGCTCGCACACCGCGAGCAGTTTGATGACGTACCCGCCGTGGCGTGCCGACTCGATCATGGCCGCGTCGATCTGGGTGATGCCCTCGCGGTGCACGGTGTCGAGCGGGACCGTCGTGTGGAACGCGAGGCTCGCCAGGATGGCGGCCTTCTGCGCGGCGTCGTAGCCCTCGATGTCTGCCGTGGGGTCGGCTTCGGCGTACCCGAGCGCCTGAGCTTCGGCGAGAACGTCCGCGAAGTCCGCTCCCTCGGTCTCCATCCGGTCGAGGATGTAGTTCGTGGTGCCGTTCACGATGCCCATGATGCGCTCGACACGGTCCCCGGCGAGGGAATCGCGGAGCGGACGGATGATGGGGATGGCACCGGCGGCGGCGGCCTCGTAGTAGACCTGGGCGCCGACCTGATCGGCGGCGTCGAAGATCTCGGGTCCGTGCGTCGCGAGGAGCGCCTTGTTGGCGGTGACGACGTCAGCACCGGAATTGATCGCCTGCAGGATGTAGGTGCGTGCCGGTTCGATGCCGCCCATGAGCTCGATCACGATGTCGGCCCCGACGATCAGCGACTCGGCGTCGGTCGTGAACAGCTCGCGAGGCAGGTCGACGTCGCGCGGAGCATCAAGATCGCGCACGGCGATCCCGACGATCTCGAGTGCGGCGCCGGCACGGTCGGCCAGTTCGTCTCCGTGGCGCAGCAGCAGCGAGGCGACCTGCGAGCCGACGGCTCCGGCTCCCAGCAGCGCGACGCGCAGTCTGCGGTAGTCGATCACTTCGACTCTCTCCGCTCGCTCAGTACAGGCATGCCTGCTCCTTCGTTGGATCCATGCACCCCGGCGTCGCGCGCGAGGAGATCGGCGATGCTCTCGCCGTGCACGATCACGCGTGCCTCTCCGTCGCGGACCGCGACGACGGGAGGTCGGGGCACGTAGTTGTAATTGTTCGACAGCGCGAAGCAGTAGGCACCGGTCGCCGGCACCGCGAGCAGGTCGCCGGGGGCGATGTCGGCGGGCAGATAGTCGGCGTCGACGACGATGTCGCCCGATTCGCAGTGCTTGCCGACGACCCGGGCGAGGGCGGGAGCCGCGTCGCTCGTGCGCGACGCGATCCTCGCGGAGTACTGAGCGCCGTACAGGGCCGGGCGGGCGTTGTCGCTCATGCCGCCGTCGACGCTCACGTACAGTCGCGTCAGTTCATCGGTGACCTGCACGGGCTTGGTGGTGCCGACCTCGTAGAGGGTCACCCCGGCCTGCCCGATGATCGAGCGACCGGGTTCGAAGGCGAGATCCGGAATCGGGATGCCGCGCACATCGCATTCCCGCGCGACCGCCTCGACGATGCCGGTGGCCAGCTCTTCGATCGGCGTCGGATCATCGGCTGTCGTGTAGGCGATGCCGAAGCCGCCGCCCAGGTTGAGGACGGGGATGTCCCCGCCTGCCAGCAGCTCGGCGTGCAGCTCCACGAGCCTGGAGGCGGATTCCTGAAAGCCGCTCGCACCGAAGATCTGCGATCCGATGTGGCAGTGCAGCCCGATGAAGCGGAGTCCCTCGACCTCTCTGATGCGCGCGACGGCGGCCGCAGCATCCGATCGGGGGAACCCGAACTTCTGGTCCTCGTGAGCCGTCGCGAGGAAGTCGTGCGTTTCGGCGTGCACACCGCTGTTGACCCGCACGAGGACCGACTGCGTGACGTCGGCGCGCTGCGCGATCGCGGCGAGGCGCTCGAGCTCGATCCAGCTGTCGATGACGATCGACCCGATGCCGATCTCGACGGCGCGTTCGAGCTCGGCGACCGACTTGTTGTTGCCGTGGAAGCCCAGCCGCCGAGGGTCGGCGCCCGCGGCGAGCGCGACCTGCAGCTCCCCGCCCGTGCAGACATCGACGGCGAGTCCTTCTTCGGTGACCCAGCGCACGACCTCGGTGCTGAGGAACGCCTTGCCGGCGTAGTACACGCGCGCCTGCACGTCGTGCACCGCGGTCGCCGAGCGGAAGGCATCGAGCGTGCGCCGCGCTCGCGCGCGGACGAGGTCTTCGTCGAGGACGTAGAGCGGAGTGCCGTACGCCGAGCGCAACCCTGCGACGCCCACCCCGCCGAGCACGAGCGCGCCGTCGAAGTCGCGGTGCGCGGACTCGGGCCAGATCGCCTCGGGGAGCGCGTTGACGTCGTCGGGAACCGCGAGCCACGAGGGTGCGGACGGTGGTGCGGACGGAGCGGCGGACACGCGGTGGGGCCAATCGGGAGGAAGCGACGCGGGGATCCGGGCGGGATGGGCACACGCCGGAAGCTGACTTGCAGTCTAGGGCACCCCGTTCGCGGCGCCCGTGCGACGCGTCACATGCGAGGCGGTTCAGGCGCAGGTGCCGTTGGCCTGCAGGGACGGCTCCGTGATGATCGCCCCGTCGATGTCGAGGCGCGCGACGACGGTGTCCCCCACGACGTCCACCTGCTGGAGGGCGACGCCGGCCGGGATGTACTGCGCGATGCAGACGTTCCAGTCGCGCACGACGACGTCGGCGAGCGATCCGAAGCGATCTCGGAGGTCGCCGGCCGAGATCTCCGCGCCCCCCAGCTGCAGCGAGGCGGGGCTGAGCACGATGTCTCCGTCCGCTGCGCTCGGCGTGAGCGAGACTCCCACCGGGATGGCGATGCCGAACACCCGGAGTTCCGTCGAGACGGTGACGTCGGGCGCGGCGAGCCCGAGTGAATCCGCCGGAAAACCGTCGACGGTGGCCATCAGGGTCTGCAGCTGGCCGGTATCGAGCGTGACGGTCGCCGTGCCGCCCCCGGCCGGTGCATCGCCCCGCACGGGCACGTCTGTCGCGGTGAGTGCGATGTCGCCCGTCAAGGAGCCGAGTGCGACGTCGTCGGATGCGACGGAGACGTCGTGCAGTTCGCCGCCGATGAGCTGCGGGAGGACCGCGCCCCGGACGTCGACGTCCACCTGGTGGTCGGCGGGGAGCGCGAGACGCGTGACCACCTGGTCGCGGATCGTCTTGGTGACGAGGTCGCGGGCGATCGACTCCCCCACGAACCACGCGGCGACGGCAAGCGCCGCGACGATGACAGCGGCGACGAGCCAGGGAAGGAATCTCCGACGCCGGTGCGCCGACGGCGCCTGCACGGATGCCGCCCGCAGTTGCGGGGCGTGCGGCCGCGGTGGCGGTGGCGGTGGCGGTGGCGGGGGCTGCGTGTCACTCATCTCACGTCTCGAATCCCACGGCCGCGGCTCACATGCGCTCGGGCGCGCTCACGCCGAGCAGGTCGAGTCCGTTGCGCAGCACCTGGCCGGTGGCGTCGTTCAGCCACAGGCGGGTGCGGTGCACCGTCTCCACCGGGGCGTCGCCCAGAGGGATGACTCGGCAGTTGTCGTACCACCGGTGGTAGAGCCCCGCCAGCTCTTCCAGGTAACGGGCGATGCGGTGGGGCTCGCGCAGTTCCGCCGCGAATGCCACGAGACGCGGGAACTCCTGCAGCGCTCCGAGGAGAGCAGATTCGGTCTCGTGGTCGAGCAGCTCGGGGGCGAACTCCGAACGGTCGACGCCCGAGCCGAGCGCATTGCGCGCGACATTGTGTGTGCGGGCGTGCGCGTACTGGACGTAGAACACGGGGTTGTCATTCGTGCGCCGCTGGAGGATCTCGGGGTCGAGCGTCAGTGGTGAGTCAGCGGGGTACCGGGCGAGCGAATAGCGCAGGGCGTCGGTGCCCAGCCAGTCACGCAGGTCGTCGAGCTCGATGATGTTGCCCGCCCGCTTGCTGAGCCGGGCGCCGTTGATCGAAACGAGCTGGCCGATCAGCACTTCGATGTCCTTCTGCGGGTCATCGCCTGCCGCACCGGCGAGCGCCTTGAGGCGATGCACGTAGCCGTGGTGGTCGGCGCCGAGCAGGTAGATCTTGTGCGCGTAGCCGCGATCGCCTTTGTTGAGGTAGTAGGCGGCGTCCGCGGCGAAGTAGGTGTACTCGCCGTCGGACTTGCGGATGACGCGGTCCTTGTCGTCGCCGAAGTCGGTCGTGCGCACCCAGACGGCGCCCTCCGCGTCGAACACATGGCCCTGGGCGCGCAGCCGCTCGACGGCCTCGTCGACGAGGCTGGCGCCGCCGTCGGCCGGCGGCGCATGCAGCGTCCGCTCGCTGAACCAGACGTCGAAGTGCACGTTGAACTTCTCGAGCGAGCTCTGCAGATCGCCGAGCTGCAGCTGGTAGCCGGCCTCGCGCGCGAGCTCCAACCGGCTCTCGGCGTCGAGCCCGGTGATCTCGGGATGCGCGATGAGCACTCGCTGTGCGAGATCGGTGATGTACGTACCCGGGTAGCCGTCCTCGGGGGTCGGCTCGCCGAGGACCGCGGCGAGCACGGAGCGCCCGAAGCGGTTCATCTGCACGCCGGCATCGTTGATGTAGAACTCGCGGACGATCGTGGCACCGCTGGCCGCCAGCACCCGGGCGATCGAATCACCCAGCGCCGCCCACCGGGTGTGGCCGATATGCAGCGGACCCGTGGGGTTGGCGCTCACGAATTCGAGATTGATGGTGTTGCCGTGCTGCGAGGCATTGGATCCGAAGGCGGCGCCTGCCTCGACGATGGTCCGGGCGAGAGCTCCCGCGGCCCCGGCATCCAGTCGGATGTTGATGAAACCGGGGCCTGCGACCTCGACATTCGCGATGCCGTCGACACCGCGCAGGCCCTCGGCGATCTCGGCGGCGAACTCGCGGGGGTTCGCCCCCACGTTCTTCGCCAGCTTGAGCGCGGCATTCGATGCCCAGTCGCCGTGGTCGCGGTTCTTAGGCCGATCCAGCGGGAGGTCGGCCGCGGTCAGCGCGGCGGCCGAGCCCTCGCGTCGCGCCTCGGCGAGCGGGGTGACGACGGCGAGCAGGGCGGCGGAGAGCTCTTCAGGATTCATAACCGGCTCAGTCTACTTGCGCGTCCTCGCCGTCCCCTGAGTCGGCACCGGGGCGACGGCCGCGGTCGGGGCCGGCGTCAGGCGATCTGCACGAGCGACACGAAATCGTCGTCGCCACCGGCGACCGCGTCGTCGCCGACGAGCCCGTCGTCGGTCACCGACTCGGGCATGACCCACGCGTCGACGCGCATGTGCGAAAGGCTGAGGTGTCCGCCGTGGTAGCTCAGGAAGGCGCAGTCGGCGGCATCGCGACCGGTGGCGATGCGCACGAGGGAGCGCCGGTCGGCCAGCTGAGTGGCATCGATCACGTACCACGCTCCGTCGTAGTACGCCTCGGCGACGGCGTGGAAGTCCATCGGCTGCAGTCCCGGGGCGAAGCACGCGGCGTAGCGTGCGGGCATGTCCATCGCCCGCAGCAGCGCGATCACGACGTGCGCGTAGTCGCGGCAGACGCCTTGACCGGTCATCAGGGTCGTCACCGCACTGTCGGTGCCGCCGCTCAGGCCGGGGGTGTAGGTCGTGCTCGTCGACACGAACTCGGTCACCGCGGCGATGAGCTCATGTCCGGTCAGTCCCTTGAACTGTCGTCGCGCCTGCGAGAAGACCTCATCCGACTGCGCGTATCGGCTCGGACGGAGGTAGGTGATCGCTTCGAGGTCGCTCGTGCGAGTCGTCGCCGTCACGCCCTCGACGGTCGCCTCGTAGCGCACTTCGAGACGACCGGCCTCGCCGGTCAACCGGTGCAGGCGGCTGCCGGACTGGTCGACGATCTCGGTGGGCGTGTATTCGCGATCGCCCTGCCTGAAGGTCAGGACTTCGCTCGAGAGCGGCACCGGTTGCGCGGTCGTGATGGAAAAGATGAGGTCGATGGAGGAGCTCAGTTCGAGGTCCAGTTCGGCGGTCACGACGCGTTGCACCGGGTCATCCTCGCACGCGCGAACCCGGCCCGGAAACACGGGCCGGAAACTCTGTGAGTCGGTCGTGTTTCACGGCGGATCGGGCTCCCCGGACTGTGGCGTGGCGACACCTCGCACGTGATCTACCCTCAGAGGATGTCCCCGCCCGAGCGCCCCGATCTGCGGCGTCCGCGCGGGGGGATCGTCGCCCTCGCGCTGACCGTGGCCCTGATCTGCGGCCTGGCCCTGTGGCACCCCTGGGCACGGACGCCACCGACGTCGTCGGCGAGCGCGGGAGGGACGGATGCCGCGGCATCCGCACCGGCTCCACTGGCTGTTCCCTCCGGCGCACGGGTGCTCATCTTCGGCGACTCGTGGACGTACGGGTCCGCCGCATCCGACCCGACGCTCGGGTACGCCTACATCATCGCCCGCGATCTGGAATGGGACGCCACGGTCGACGGGGTCCGCGGCAGCGGCTATCTGCAACGGGGTCTCGGCGGCGGCACGTTCGCCGAGCGCATCGCCGGGCTCGACCCCGCACTCGACCCCGACCTCGTCATCGTCGAGGGCTCGATCAACGACCGGCGACTGCCGTCGACCGGATACCGCGCCGCCGTGACTACCGCCTGGGACGCCCTCGAGGTCCTCTATCCCGAGGCATCCATCGTCATCCTGGGCCCTGCCCCGCAGGTACTCCCGGTCGAGCCGGCCACGGCGCGGATCGACGGGGACCTCGCCGCGCTGGCCGCCGCGCGAGGTTGGTGGTACGTGTCACCGCTCGCCGAGGACTGGATCCACACCGGCAACTACGCCTCGATGATCGACACGTCTGCGATCGGCAACAACCATCCGTCGACGGAGGGCCATGCCGCCCTCGCACACCTCCTGGAGGACGCCCTGGCGGCCATGTCGCCGTCGAGTGAAGTGATCGCGGAGGCTCCGCTCGACTGACTCGCGTCACTCGCGAGGGTCGTCCGCAGACGGCGTGGCGGCAGTGGACAGATCCCGGTGGCCCCGTTCCGTGACCTCGAGCGTGTTGATCGGGACGGATGTCACGGATGCCGCAGCCACCCCGTACTCCTCCCGGATGGTGGCCACGACGGCGTCCACGTCATCGACCGGAACCGCCATGACGACACCGGAGCGCTCCACCTCCACGATGTGGGCGTGCTCCGCGACGATCGACATCAGCTTCCGGTTGAGGGCGTCGACCGTGCCTGATCCCCACGCGGCGCGGAGGAGCGGGCGATCCGAGATCGCCACCTGGAGGCGGACGGCGCCGGCGGAAGGAGCCGGGAGAGACGGCGGGCGCTGCACGGCGCGCGCGAGGAGGATCGTCCCCACGGTGAGCGCGATCACGTTGGCTGCGCTCAGCATCGTGGTGGGACCGATGGCGAAGAACACCCGATACAGATCGGCCCCCACTCCGACGCCGAGGAGAACGCCGAGCCGCGCCACGCAGTACGCGGCGTAGATTCCGCTCGCGCCGCGTATCACCGCGACGCCGGGGCGTCGCCTCACGCCGGGAACAGAGGTGACCAGGACGATGAGCGCGCTGTAGACCGCGAGGAACACGACCTTCACAACGAGCGAGGCGGGCTGCGGCACTGCAGCGCTCCAGAACGCGACGACGGTGGGCCCCGCCAGGGCGAGCATCAGCCACCACCTCGACCGAGCGGAGAGCCGCAGAAGCGCCATCCACAGGAGCGCCGGAGCGAGAGTCATGCCGACATCGCCGACGGCGAGCGCGAGAGTCGTCGGGTCTCGGAAGTAGGCGAAGTACATGTAGCTCGACGCCGCGGCCGCCACGCCGGCGGCGCCGGCCACGCCGAGGAACGAGCTCACCTCTCGCGGGAGCCGGTAAGCCAGACGGACCTGCAGGACGAGCACGAGCGCCGGCACGACGACGCAGAGCACCATCAGACCCACCGCCACCGCGTGACCGTACATAGCCTCCCCCTCGGCTCCGCGTCCCCCCGGACACGAACCCCCGAAACCTCGACGATAGCGCGGCCTCTCGCCGGAACCGGGCCCGCTCTCGGCCGGCCCGGCGTGCGCCCCGTGCGGTCACGCTGCTCTCACGAGAAAGGGATCGCCCGGCCTGATGGCCCGCGATCCCTTTTCCCGAATGTGCCCCCGACTGGAATCGAACCAGCGACCTTTGGTACCGGAAACCAACGCTCTATCCCCTGAGCTACGGAGGCGTACCGATCGAGGTTATCACCAGGGTGTTGCCACGTTCGCCCACACCGGCATCACGGCCAGCCGATGGTCCACAGGAGCAGGATCGCCACGACCTGAAGGCCGATCGCGACCCACAGCGACCACTGACGGCGCCGCGGCGAGGAGGAGAGTCGTTCGTCGGCGAGGAGCGGCGCCAACGGCAGGACCAGGCGGAACAGGCTCTGCTGCGGCAGGAAGACGGCGAAAAGATACGCCCCATAGGACGCCGCGAAGGCGACCACGACGACGCCCATGCGTCGGACGGCGGCCGAGCACAGCCAGGCGACGAATGCCGTCACGATCACCAGCACGATGATCACTCCCACCACACCCAGATGGGTTCCCGCGAGGCGGAACCACTGGGTGAAGGGCACGAATCCGCCCGTGCCGATGAACGGCACCCACCACGAGGTCTCGGTGCGTAGATAGGCATCGGTCACGCCCGTGACGTGCTCGGCGATCACCGGCCAGGTGAGCCCCGCGGCCGCCGTCACGAGCCCGGAGACGACGAGGCCCACCTGCTCCCTGAGCGTGAACGCGTCGTCGGCGCGACGGATCCATCGGACGACGAACAGGATGCCCAGGGCGAGCGCGAGCGCGAGCACTCCGGGCCGGGTGAATGCGGCGATCGCCCCGAGGGGCGCGATCCACAGGTAGCGCCGGTCGACCGCCAGCAACAGGCTCGCGAACAGCAGAAGGAGGAAGAGCGATTCCGCGTAGGCGAGCACGAAGATGAAGGAGAGAGGCCCGACACTGAAGAGCACGACGCCCCACCACGCGGCATCCGGAGTCGTGAGCCTGCGAAGCAGCAGGAACAGCATGAGGGTCGCCCCGGCGCTCGCGAGCACGCTGATGATGACTCCGGCGAGCTGCCACGGCATGCCCGTGATCTCGGAGAGGCCGCGTTCCAACGCCGGGTAAACCGGCAGGAACGCCCAGTCGTTCGGCTGGACGATGCCGAACGAGTCGATGGGGAGCGTCTCGGGGTAGCCGATCTGCGAGATGCGTCCATACCGGGCGCCGTCCCAGTCGGACAGGAAGCGGAGGAATGTGGTCGCCGGCAGCTGGTCGGGCCCGAATCCCCACTTCCCGGCGACGGAGAGCTCGTAGTACGCCCAGAGAAGAGCGATGTTCAATGCTCGGGCCGCACCCCAGAGCACGAGCACCCGCGAAATCGTGCCCGCGACGATGGGCTGGACACCCGCGCGGGGCCCGCTCAGCTGATCGATCGCGGAACGCAGAGCACGTGATCCGCGAACCAGTGCGGTCGGGGGAAGGGGCCGGGTGGATACGGCCGTCGAGACTTCGCCGTCCTGCGTACTCACTCATCACCCCCATCGCGCGCCGCACGTCCTCGACATGCGCCACCGAGGGGAATCATGCCATACGCAGGTGTCAGCCGGATGAACCCGAGCGCCGGGGGCTCAGACGAGGAAGAACCCGTCGAGGGCGCCGGGATTGTGCGCGTGCACGAGGACGAGGAAGACGACGGCGTCGAACAGGAGATGGACGATGACGACGTAGGTCAGCGACCGCGTCTTCATGAAGATGAATCCCTGGAGGAACGCGAACGGGATCGTGAGCAGAGGCCCCCACGCCTGATAGCCCAGTTCCCAGAGGAACGACACGAAGACGATCACCTGCAGGGCGTTCGCCTGCCAGAACGGGAAATGCCGGCGCAGCAGGGCGAACACCGTGCAGACGAAGAACAGCTCGTCCCAGATGCCCACGGCGCCGACCCCGACGAACAGCCGCGCAATCAGATCGGGAGTGTTGACCACTGGCCAATTGAGGTACACACCGCTCGTGATGAAGTAGAACGGGAGGATCAGCCAGCCGAGCACCAGTACGAGCACCAGCCACACCGACTGGAATCTCGTCCACCTGCCGCCTCCGCGCCAGGGGAAACCGGTCGCCCGATCCCGGTATACGAAGCGCGAGACCAGATAGGGAACGGCCACCGCTCCCCCGAGCACGAGCCCGAAGCGCAGCATGGCGATGTTGTCGAGCTCTGCCTTCAGCGGAATCGCGCTGACGATGAGCAGTCCGAGAGCGACCAGCGAAAGATCGCGCAGCAGGCTCGGGGTGCGCGTGACGGATGCCGCGGCATCCGCTCGATCGCTGCGTCCAGCCGGAGTCTCGCGGGAGTCGCGCTCGAAGAGCCACGCACCGAGGAGCGCCGCAGCCAGAAGCAGCCACCCGAGCCACGGGACCCGGACCACGAAGAACGCCGGCGCCGCCAGGCACGCGAGCAGAGCGGGGACGAGTCGCCACGACCAGGCCGGAAGGACGGCGGGTAATGGCGCGATCCCGGGCAGGTCAGACCCCCTCGGTCGAGGCGGCGGCCGGATGGTCGGTGCGCCGATACGCGAGATCGCGGATCGCGCGTCCCACCCGGGCCCCCTTCTGCTCGAACGCCGTCAGAACGCGCCCGTCGAATCGCGGCGCCCAGTCATCGGCGAAATCGCGCACGAACCCCGGCGCGGCGTCGAGCACGGTGCGCATCTGCAGCGCATAGTCCTCCCAGTCCGTCGCCATCCGCACCGTCCCGCCCGGCCGCACCGCGGCCGCCGCGATGGCGGCGAAGTCATCCGTGATCATCCGACGTTTGGTGTGCTTGTTCTTGTGCCACGGGTCGGGGAAGAAGATCCACAGCTCGTCGACGGATGCCGCGGGCAGCAGATGCGCGAGGACCTCGGGGGCGTTCGCCTCCACCAGACGCAGGTTCTGCACGCCCGCGCGGTCGGCATCGCGCATCGTGCGCGCGAGCCCCGCCAGGAAGACCTCGATCGCGAGGAAGTCGTCGTCCGGACGCGTGGAGGCCGCGTGCACGATCGCGTGCCCCTGACCCGATCCGATCTCGACGATCAGCGGGGCCACGCGGCCCCACACGGCGGACGGATCGATCGTCGATCCCGGCAGGATGCTCGTGATCGCGGCATCGCGTGGGACGTCGAGGAGGTAGCGCGGCCCGAGTGCGCTCCACGCCCGCTCCTGACCGTCGGTCATGCGCCCGGTCCGGCGGGCGAACGAGACGGGCTTGTCACGGAACGCGGTCGGATCGGCGGGCGTGTGATTCACCCGCTCCACAGTACCGGGACGGCTCGCCGGGTCCGGGGTGATCAGCCCGTGACGAAGTCGATGAGCTCTTCCACCCGGCCGAGGAGCGTGGGCTCGAGGTCTCGATACGAGTGCACGGAGCCCAGGATCCGCTGCCACGCCCGGGCGATGTCCGTCTGGGTGTCCGACGGCCACCCCAGGGCGCGGCACACCCCCACCTTGAACTCGATGCCGCGCGGCACCTCCGGCCACCGGGCAATTCCCACCGCCCGGGGAGTGACGCACTGCCAGACGTCGATGAACGGGTGGCCGACGATGAGGACGTGGGCTCCGTGCGGGCCGCGCTCGACAGCCTGCGCGAGCCGCGACTCCTTGGAACCCGGCACCAGATGGTCCACCAGCACGCCGTAGCGCCGCTCCGCTGAGGGAGGGTCTGTCGCGAGTGCGTCATCGAGCAGATCCACGCCCTGCAAGTACTCCACCACGACGCCTTCGGCGCGCAGATCGTCTCCCCAGACCTTCTCGACGAGCTCCGCATCGTGGCGTCCCTCGACCCAGATGCGGCTCGCCTGGGCGACCCGGGCTCGCTCGTCCTGAGGCGCGAACGAACCCGACGCCGTCCGCTTCGGCGTCGCGGGAGCACGAGGCGCCGGGGGGATCAGCACGACGTCCTGACCGTCGATCAGGAAGCCGGCCCCGAGGGGGAACTGCCGGCGTCGTCCTGACCGGTCCTCGAGCTCGACGAGACCGGATTCGAGGCGGGTCACCGCCCCGCAGAACCCGTCGGCGGCGACCTCGACGACCAGGTCGCGGGATGCTTCGACCCGCGCGAGCACGCGCGCGCCGCGATCGCGCCAGCCGCCGGCCAGCACGTCCGTGCCGTATCTGTCGTCCATGAACCCTCCGAGGTGCCGAGCGTACGATTTCGTCGGCGCCCCGCCGGGACGACCCGCCGGTGCCGTGAGAAGGTCCTGTGTACCCTGCGTCCGGCTATCCGCGTGCGCGTCCGTCTGAATAGACTCGCAGGGAGGCGGGTGTTCGGCCTCGCGGAGAGGAACCGATGCGCGCGCGGTGGGCAGTGGGGCTCGTGGCGGCCCTCTCGATGGTCTTCGGCGGGGCGGCGATGTCCGCATTCGCGACCGCTCCCCCGTCACTGGGTGCGGGCTACGTCCTCGACGACGTGAACGTCCTCTCCTCCTCCGACGCGGCCGCCGCGCAGACACGTCTCGAGCAGCTCAAAGCCGACACCGGACTCGATCTGTGGGTCGTCTACGTCGACACGTTCACCAGTCCCTCCGACGCCGCGGGATGGGCCAACCAGGTGGCGACGGACAACGGACTCGGCCCGACCCAGTATCTTCTCGCGATCGCCACCGAGTCGCGCCAGTTCTACCTGTCGGGCGACTCCGCCGGGCCGGTCGACGAAGAAGCGCTCGGCGCGATCGAGCAGCAGCGCGTGCAGCCCGCTCTGCAGAGCGGCAGCTGGCTCGGCGCCGTCGACGCCGCTGCCGACGGTCTGACGGATGCCGCGAGCGGCGGCAGTGGCGGAGCGGCGGGTGATGCGGGCGGCGGCGCCCTCACGGCGGTGCTCGTCGCCGTCTTCGTCGTCGTCGTGATCATCCTCGTGATCGTCCTCGTCACGCGGAGCCGTCGGAAGAAGGCCGGTGCGGGGGCGCCGGGTGCCGCGATCTCGCCGCCCGTGGATCTCGAAGAGCTCGGACGCCAGGCGTCCTCGGCCCTCGTCGCGACGGACGACGCCGTCAAGACCAGCGAGCAGGAGCTCGGCTTCGCTCGCGCTCAGTTCGGCGATGCCGCCACCGGCGAGTTCGAACAGGCCATCGCGTCGGCGAAGACCGACCTCAACCAGGCGTTCACCCTCAAGCAGCAGCTCGATGACGGACAAGAGGACACACCCGAGGAGTCCAGGGCGTGGAACGAGCAGATCATCGCGCTGTGCGCCCGGGCGAACGACGGGCTCGATGACAAGGCCGCGGCCTTCGACGAGCTGCGCAAGCTGGAGCAGAACGCCCCGGAGGCGTACGCGCGAGTGCAGGCCGAGCGCGACACGGTCGCCTCGGCGATCGACGGCGCGCGCGCGCTTCTCGCGCAGCTGGGTGGCGCGTACACCCCGAACGCGCTCTCGACCGTCGCTGACAACCCGGCGCAGGCCGCCGACCGCGTCGCGTTCGCGGATGAACGCCTGACGGCGGCGCAGGCCGCGATCGGCGCAGGCAACGGCGGCGAGGCGGCCGTCGAGATCCGGGCGGCCGAAGAGGCGATCTCGCAGGCGAGACTGCTGGAAGACGCCGTCGCGAAGATGCAGAACGACCTCGCCGGGCAGGAGTCCGGCGCCGAGGCCCTCCTCACCGAGCTCGAGTCCGACATCGCGACCGCGTCCGCGCTCCCCGATCCCCAGGGCGCTCTCGCGCCGGTCATCGCATCGACGCGACAGCGGGTCGATGCCGGGCGGGCAGCGCTCGCAGGTCCGGTGAAGGACCCGCTGGCCGTTCTGAAGAGCCTCGAGGCGGCGAACGCGCAGATCGATGGCGTCGTGCAGGGCGCGCGGGATGCCGCGGCTCAGGCCGATCGGACGCGTCAGATGCTCGGCCAGTCCATCCTGCAGGCGCAGGCCCAGGTCTCCGCCGCCGAGGATTACATCACCGCGCGCCGCGGCGCCGTCGGCGCCGAGGCGCGCACACGGCTCGCCGAGGCGGGCTCGTCGCTCGTGCAGGCGCAGCAGCTGCAGAGCTCGGCGCCCGATCAGGCTCTGCAGCAGGCGCAGCGCGCGAACCAGCTGGCCGGTCAGGCGATCCAGTACGCGCAGAACGACGTCGGCGCCTTCTCCGGCGGCGGCTCGATGCTCGGCGGCGGCTCCACGGGCGGAGGCGGCGGTAACGGCATGCTCGGCGCGGTGCTCGGCGGGATCGTCATCAACTCCCTCCTCGGCGGAGGAGGCGGCCGCTCCTCCGGCGGAATGGGCGGCATCTTCGGCGGAGGCGGAGGCGGCCGTTCCTCCGGCGGAGGCATGAGCCCGGGCAGCTTCGGCGGCGGCGGTACCCGTTCCCGCCGCGGGGGTGGACGCTTCTGACCCGCGCGCACCGGGGGCGCAGCATCCGCCCGCCTTCTCGCCCCGACATCCTCACGACTCGTCCCATGAACCCGTACCACCGATAGGAAGGAACCCCGATGGCAAAGCAATCCATCTTCGGTCGCATCTCCACCCTCATGAAGGCGAACATCAACGCGATGCTCGACTCCGCCGAGGACCCGCAGAAGATGCTCGACCAGCTCGTCCGCGACTTCACCAACAACATCGCCGACGCGGAATCCGCGATCGCGGAGACGATCGGCAACCTGCGTCTGCTCGAGCGCGACAACGCGGAGGACGTCCAGGCCGCCACCGAGTGGGGCAACAAGGCGATCGCCGCGAGCCGCAAGGCCGACCAGCTGCGCACCGCCGGCAACACCGCCGATGCCGACAAGTTCGACAACCTCGCCAAGATCGCGCTGCAGCGTCAGATCAGCGAAGAGAATCAGGCGAAGGCCACCGCCCCGCAGATCGCCGCCCAGACCCAGGTGGTCGATCAGCTCAAGGACGGGCTGAACGGCATGAAGGGCAAGCTCGAAGAACTCAAGTCGAAGCGCTCCGAGCTGCTCGCGCGCGCCAAGACCGCCGAGGCGCAGATCAAGGTCGTCGATGCCGTCAAGTCGATCGACGTCATGGACCCGACGAGCGAGCTGGGTCGCTTCGAGGACAAGATCCGTCGCCAGGAGGCTCTCGCCGCCGGCAAGCAGGAACTGGCCGCGTCGAGCCTGGACGCACAGTTCAACAGCCTCGACGACGTCGGAGAGCTCACCGAGGTCGAGGCGCGCCTGGCTGCGCTGAAAGGCGGCACGCCCGAGCGCGCCGCCATCGACGCCGCGCCGTAACCTGCGCTTCACCGCGCTCCCGAGCCGGGTGTCCCTCCGGGCACCCGGCTCGGGTCGTCTGTGCGCGTGGTCACCGTCGGAGCAGCGCGGCCGGTGGGGCAAGATGAACGCATGACCCGTTTCATCGTCGTGCCGCAGTGGCAGGGTTCCTCGTCCTCCCGCGCGATGCAGCTCGTCGACGGCGCCGGCGCGATCGCCGGGGATCTGCCCCGGGCGCGGTCCACCGTGGTCGAGGTGCCGCTCGAGGCCGGGGAGTCGCTGGACTCCGGCATCCGTCGCTTCAGCGCGCTCCATCAGACGTCCGGCCTGCAGCTCGACGCCCTCACGTCGGTCGGCGTCTCCGACGGGCCCGTCGTGACCATCGGCGGGGACGCCGGGGTCGCCACGACGAGCGCCCTGTGGACGGCGGGCGCGACACGCGGCGCCGTCGATCCGGGCGTGGTGGTCCTGTGGCTGAGCGCCCACGCCGGCCTGCACGACCCCGAGTCCTCGCCCACGGGCGCCTTCGACACGATGGCCGCGCGCGCCGTCGTGGATGCCACGGTGCCCCGGGTGGCCGACGCCCTGCCGCACTCGGCGCTGCTGTCCGCAGGCCGGCTGATCCTCGCCGGCGTGCGCTTGACCGACGACGCGGAACAGGACGCCGCGGAGCGCCTCGGCGTCCGGATCGTCAGCGCCGACGAGCTCACGCCCGCCGCGCTGGCCGCCGCCGTCCGAGACGCGGGGGCATCGGGGGTGTTCGTCCACGTCGACCTCGACGTGCTGGACCCGTCGGCGCTCAGCGGCCTGAGCGACCCTGTGCCGTTCGGTGTCGACGTCGCCACCCTCACGGCGAGCATCGCCGCCGTCCGCGCGGTCGCCCCGCTCGTCGGTGGAGCGATCACCGAGTTCTCCCCCGCATCGCCCGACGCCGCGGTCGACGACCTCGGCGCGATCCTGCGGATCATCGGAGCGCTCGCATGACTCGCATCCCGGCGCCTCCCGCAGGGTGGCGCACCGAAGCCGAACGCCGGGTGCAGCGCGGCAGGCGGATCGACCGGTTCATCCCGGCGGTCCTCCTCGATTCCCCCGTCAGCTTCATCGGATACCTCTACGGCTGCGCTGTCGGGTGGACATGGGGCGGGCTGTGGAGCACCGGACGGGTGCAGAAGCGCCAGGGACTGTGGGTGTTCCGCGGTATGCCGTCCTGGGCCTTCGGTCGCGGTGGCGTCTGCGTGGGCAACTGCTACCTGACGGGTGAAGCGGACGTGACCGATCGGGTCCTCGTCCACGAGGCCGTGCACGCACGTCAGTGGCGCCGATACGGACTGCTCATGCCGCTGCTGTACAGCCTCGACGGCCGGAATCCGTTGCGGAACCGCTTTGAGATCGAGGCGGGGCTGGAAGACGGCAACTACGTGCCGCGAGGTTCCTGACGCTCGACCCGCGGCGACTCTGTTCAGCGAGCGGTGGCGAATCCGAAGCGCTCGGGAGTGTGTATCGATGTGGTCGCGACACTCAGGCTCGACGTGAGGTGGTCGACGATGTCGGCGGTACCCAGATAGCCGCCGAGGAGGAACACCCGGGTGTGATCATCCTCCGCGCACAGCATCTCGTCGGCGTAGGCGTTCACCGCACGGGACAGTGCCGCCCCCGGTGCGCACAGTCGCCCCGTGCCGGCGGCACCCGAACGCGCCGAACGGTCCAGCCACGTCACCGTCATGCGGGCCGGCGCCGCGATGGCCGTCTGCCACGAGGCATCCGGGATCTCGATGAAGACCCGGCCCGTCGAGCAGATCGGGAGCGTCGCCAGCAGGACCTCGAGCTCGGTGAGCGACGATTCATCGGCCGTGATGAGGTGCTGGACGCGCGCGTGACGCGACGTGCGGCAGGCGCTGGCGTTGTGCTCGGTGGAAGGCATGACAGGGCCAGTATACGCATGACAAAGGGTTGCCTAACCTTGTCTGCGGTCTTACGGCCGGACTCTCAGTCTCGCGTCGTGACCAGCACGCGCCGCAGTTCGGCCAGCTCGTCATCTCCGAGACCGTGGGCGCGGAGATAGTCCGCCGCGCCTCCGTGGGTATCGGCGACGTGTGCGAGCAGTGCGCGCATGACGGGCGCCGGCGACCGCGTCGCCACCTCCTCGACGTGGCGGGAATCGGGATGCAGCGCCCGCAGCCGCGAGACCACGAGCCGGTTGCGGGCCGCGGGGAGCAGCGCTTCGGTGCGGGCGTAGTCGTCGACGACGGCGTCGAGATCCACTCCGGCCGCAGCGAGGGCGAGGGCCACGGTGAGACCCGTGCGATCCTTACCCGCCGTGCAGTGCACCAGGACCGGCTGGTCGACGAGGATGCCGCGCACCACGGCCGCCACCTGCGCGGCCGAGTCCTCCACGATCTCGCGATAGAAGGCAGTCAGCGAGGCGTCCCGCTCGAAGAACGACTCGATCGACCCGACATAGAGCGGCACGCGCTGCGTCTCCACGCCCAGGCCCTCGACCCTGCTGGGGGCGTAGCGCACTTCGTGGTCGTCGCGTAGATCGACGATGCGTCGCAGTCCCAGGGCGCGGAGGGTCTCGGCTCCCGCGTCGTCGACCTGCGCGAGGTTGCCCGACCGGTAGAGCACCCCCGAACGGGTCACGGCGTCGCCCGCGGGCAACCCGCCGACGTCCCGGAAGTTGAGGGCGCCCGAGATGAGCGATCCGGCGGTCACGCGGATGCCGCGCCCACCGGCGGCACCGGATACCGTCCCGCGATCACGAGGCGGTTGAAGGCGTTGATCGAGACGAGCACCCAGCTGAGGGCCACGTACTCCTCCTCACTCAGGATGCCGCCGACGTGGTCGTACACCTCGTCCGGCACGCCTCCCTCGTGGATGAAGGTGAACGCCTCCGCGAGCTGCAGAGCGGCGCGCTCCCGCTCGCTGAAGACGCCCGACTCCTCCCACGTGGGAAGCTGGGAGATCTCGTCCACGGTGACACCCGCCGTGAGCGCACGATCCACGTGGATGCGGACGCAATAGGCGCAGCCGTTCAACTGCGACGCGTGGATCTGCACGAGCTCCTTCAGCCGGTCGTCGAGACCGTTGGCCGAGGCCAGCCCACCCACCGTCTTGGAGAGCGCGTCCAGCGCCTTGTACGCGTCCGGCGCGGAACGGGACAGGTGCACTCGGCGTTCTGCTGTCATGCCGCCAGCCTAGAGCCGGCAAGGGCATCGGCGCCGGGTGGGTGCGCCCTCGTACCGGTCCGGGAGGGTCGAAGGGGCAGAATGGATGCCGCGCCCTCGGGTGCCCACCAGCACGAGGAGCCGCATGACCGCCGAAGACGTCGATGAATTCTCCTTCTTGGGGGCCCAGGCCGCGGACGCCGGGATCGAGGGACCACTCCCCCACGTGGAGCGCCTGAGCGTCGCCCTCCCGGACGGGCGCACGCTGAGCGCTCTGCGGTTCCGCCCCCAGGGAGATGATCGCTCTCCCGAGGTCACGTTCTTGCACGGCGCCGGCCTCAACGCGCACACCTGGGACACCACGATCCTCGCGCTCGGCCTGCCGGCGCTCGCGATCGACCTCCCCGGCCACGGCGACTCCTCCTGGCGCGACGATCTCGCGTACGTCGCGCGCCCCCTCGCCGCCGACGTCGTCGTCGGGATGGACGCATGGACCGACCGCCCGCAGCTGCTCGTCGGTCAGTCGCTCGGCGGCCTGACCGCCGCGGCGGTCGCGGCATCCCGGCCGGATCTCGTCGACGAGCTCGTCGTCATCGACATCACCCCCGGAATCGACCCGAACGGCAACGCCACCCAGATCCGCCGGTTCTTCGCGGGTCCGACGGATTGGGCGACCCGAGACGAACTCGTCGACCGCGCCGTCTCATTCGGGCTGGGCGGCACGCGACAGTCCGCTGAACGCGGCGTGTTCCTCAACTCCCGCGTGCGCCCCGACGGCCGCGTCGAATGGAAGCATCACTTCGCCCACCTCGCGGCCGCGATGGCCGCAGCATCCGATCGCGAGCCCTCCGACGCGCCGCGCCCTGAGACGGACGCCGTCGCCACGGTTCTGAATGGAGATTCGGGCTGGGAGGACCTCGGCGCGACGGCCCGTCCGATCACGTTGATCCGCGGCGACCACGGCTACGTGACCGACATCGAGGCGCGCGACTTCGCCTCACGGCTGCCCGCCGCGCGAGTGGAGACCGTCGCCTCGGGGCACAACGTCCAGGAGGAGCTGCCCGCGCTCCTCGGACGGCGGCTGCGGGAGCTCGTCGGGAAGAGATGACGTCCGTGTGTCGTTGCGAGATGCCACGGCCCGCGACCCGGAGCCGGTGACTCTAGGCTGTAAGGCGCACTCGAGTCGCCGAACCGCATCCTCCACAGCCCTGGGATGCGCGGCCCCTGCGAAAGGATCCCCATGCCCCGCCGTTCCACCCTCGCCGCTGCAGCGCTGCTCGCGGCGAGCGCACTGCTGCTGACCGCCTGCACCGGCGGCGCCGAGCCCGCACAGAGCGGCAGCAGCGCCCCCGACGCCGACGCCACCCTGACGGTCGGCCTCGTGCTCGAGCCCACCAACCTCGACATCCGGCACACCAGCGGGGCGGCGCTCGAGCAGGTGCTGATCGACAACATCTACCAGGGCCTGGTGACCCGCACCGAGGACAACCAGATCGCCCCCTCCCTGGCGTCGGACTACACGGTCTCGGACGACGGCCTCACGTACACCTTCACGCTCACCCCCGGGGTCACCTTCCACAGCGGCGACCCGCTCACGGTCGGTGACGTCGTGTCGTCGCTGACCCAGGTGAAAGACGATGAGACGGTCATCGGCCACGCCGACTTCGCGGGCGTCTCGACGATCGCCGCGGGCGGGGACGACACCGTGGTGGTCACGCTCGCCGCCCCCGATCAGAACTTCCTGTTCAACCTCACGGGTCCGTCCGGGCTGATCTTCCGCGCCGGCGACACGACCGACATGAAGACGGCCGAGAACGGCACGGGGCCTTTCACTCTTGCGCAGTGGACCCAGGGCGACAGCATCGAATTCACCCGATGGGATGACTACTGGGGCACTCCGGCCGGTGTCGCCGAAGTCGTGCTGCAGTACATCCCCGATTTCACCGCGGGAGTGAACGCCGCCCTCGACGGGAGCCTCGACGTTCTGACCGCCGTCGACCCGACGCTCTCCTCCCAGCTCGACGGGCAGCAGGGCTTCACGCTCACCACCGGCAAGACGACCGACAAGGGCCTGCTGGCGTTCAACAACAAGAAGGCGCCCCTCGACGACAAGCGGGTGCGGGAGGCGCTGCGCCTCGCGATCGACCACGACGCGCTCGTCGGAGCCATCGGTGCGGGGCAGACGCTGTACGGACCGATCCCCGAGCTCGACCCGGGCTACGAAGACCTCTCCGACGTCGTGTCCTTCGACCCCGATCGGGCGAAGCAGCTGCTCACCGAGGCCGGCGCCGAAGACCTGCAGCTCACGCTCACGATCCCGTCGTTCTACGGCACGACCGTGCCCCAGGTCCTCGTGTCGTCGTTCGCCGACGTCGGAGTCGACCTCACCGTCAAGTCCGTCGAGTTCACGACGTGGCTGCAGGACGTCTACACGAACCACGACTACGACCTCAGCTTCGTGCTGCACGTCGAGCCCCGTGACATCGGCAATTTCGCGAACCCCGACTACTACTTCGGCTACGACAACCCCGAGGTGCAGTCCCTCTACGCGGAGGCGCTCGCCACCGTCGACCCCGACGCCTCCGCGGACCTGCTCGCCCAGGCGGCGCGCATCGTGTCGGAGGACATGGCCGCCGACTGGCTTTACAACGGCGCCACCCTGACCGCCGTGCAGTCCACCGTGCAGGGATTCCCGGTCGACTCGATCAATACCCGCATCGATCTCGCGGGCGTCACGGTCTCGGCCGGGTGATCCGTTACGCGCTGACGCGAGCAGCCCTGCTCCTGGTGGGGCTGCTCGTCGCCAGCGCGCTGATCTTTCTGTCGCTGCGGGTGTTGCCCGGTGACGTCGCGCAGCTGATCGCCGGCACCGAGGGTACTCCCGCGCAGGTCGACGCCATCCGCGAGGGACTGGGGCTGAACCAACCTCTGCTCGGCCAGTACCTCTCGTGGATCGCAGGTGTCGTGCGTGGGGACCTCGGCACCTCCCTCGTGTCCGGGCTGTCCGTGGGCGGCGAGCTCGTGGAGAAGGCGCAGGTCACGGTGCCTCTGGGCGTCATGGCGCTGACGATCGCGGTGCTCATCAGCGTGCCTCTCGGCGTGCTCTCCGCGATGCGGCGCGGCAGGCCCGACGGAACCGCGCTGACGGTGGGAGCACAGGCCCTCGCGGCCGTGCCCGTCGTCTGGGCGGGCATGGTGCTCGTCATCGTCTTCGCCGTATGGCTCGGGTGGCTGCCCGCGCAGGGCTTCCCGCGGGGCGGGTGGCAGGATCCGGGGGCTGCCGTGCGGTCCCTGCTGCTGCCGGCGCTCACGATCGGCATCGTGGAGGGCGCCCTGCTCATGCGCTTCGTCCGCAGCGCGACCCTGCAGGCGGTCGGGCAGGACTACGTGCGAACAGCCGCGGCGAAGGGCCTGACCCGCAATACGGCCCTCATCCGGCACGGCCTTCCGAACGTGGCGCTCTCGGTGATCACCGTGCTCGGTCTGCAGGTCGCGGGCATCATCGTCGGCGCGGTCGTCATCGAGCAGCTGTTCACGCTCCCCGGTATCGGACGGATGCTGGTCGCCGACGTCGGACAGCGTGATCTGCCGAAGGTCCAGGGCGAGCTGCTCGCGCTGACCGGCTTCGTGCTCGTGGTCGGTTTCGCGGTCGATCTGCTGCAGCGACTGATCGATCCCCGTCAGCGGGAGGCCTCATGACGTGGCTGCGTCGGCTGTGGAGACTCTCGACCGGACGTTTCGGCCTCCTCGTCGTCGCCATCGTGGCGTTGACCGCGGTGCTGTCACTCGTCTGGACGCCGTTCGACCCCCAGCGGGTCGATCTCGCCGACCGCTGGGCGACGCCGGGGTGGCCGCACCTCCTCGGCACGGACGGCTCGGGGCGAGACATCCTGAGCCTTCTGATGGCCGGTGCGCGCACGACGGTCGTCGTCGCCATCGGCGCGGGCGTGATCGCCACCGTGATCGGCGTCGCACTCGCTACCCTCGGCGCCCTCGGCACACGGTGGGTGCGCGAGTCGATCGCTGTGCTGGTCGACATCCTCATCGCGTTCCCGGTCCTGATCATCGCGATGATGATCTCGGCCGTCTGGGGCGGTTCGCTGTGGGTGGTCATCTGGTCGGTGGGGATCGGCTTCGGCGTGAACATCGCGCGCGTGACGCGTCCGGAGCTGCGGCGGGTGCTGCAGAGCGATTTCGTGCTCGCCGGGCGCGCATCGGGACTGACACCCGCGCAGAACCTGTGGCGGCACCTCATGCCCAACGTCGCGCCCGTGTTCATCGTCCAGCTCTCGTGGGGCATGGCGGTCGCGGTCCTCGCGGAGGCCGGCCTGTCCTACCTCGGGTTCGGCGCCCCGGTCACGGACCCGTCGTGGGGGCTGCTCCTCAGCGACGTCCAGCGCTACATCGGCGTCCATCCCCTGTCGGTCGTGTGGCCGGGTCTCGCGATCACCCTCACGGTGCTCGGGCTCAACCTCCTGGGCGACGGGCTGCGGGAGGCCACCGATCCGACGCTCAGCCGTCGGGACGCGGCATCCGGCGATGCGCGTCGCCATGTACCGGCGGTGGTCTCGTGAGCCTCTCGGTACGCGATCTGACGGTAGAAGTGGGCGGCCGCACGGTCGTGGACCGCGTGTCGTTCGACGTCCCGGACGGCGCTCGCGTCGGGCTGATCGGAGAGTCGGGGTCGGGCAAATCCCTGACCGCGCTCGCCGTCCTGGGTCTCCTCCCCGACGGGGCGCACGCGCAGGGCAGCGTGCGTTGGAACGACCGCGAGCTGATCGGACTCCCCGACCGTGAACTCGCCCGGCTGCGCGGTGACGAGATCGGCATCGTCTTCCAGGAGCCTCGGACCGCGCTGAACCCGATCCGGACCGTCGGCAGGCAGATCGCCGAGTCCATCCGCATCCACGAACGCGCGGGTCGGAGCGAAGCCATGCGACGGGCGGTGGTCGAGGCTGCCCGCGTCGCACTCCCCGACCCCGAGAACATCGTGCGACGCTACCCGCATCAGCTCTCGGGCGGCCAGCGCCAGCGCGTCGCGATCGCGATGGCGCTCGCCTGCCGCCCGCATCTGCTGATCGCCGACGAGCCGACGACCGCGCTGGATGTCACCATCCAGGCGGAGATCCTGCGGCTGCTGCACGGGCTGGTCGAGGAGACCGGCATGTCGCTCATCTTCATCACCCACGACCTCGCCGTGCTCTCGCAGATCGCCACGCACGGCGTCGTCCTGGATCGGGGCAGGGTCGTCGAGGACGCCCCGATCTCGCGCCTCCTGACGGCACCCGCATCCACCGTCACCCGCGGGCTGCTGCGCGACGCGACGGCGACCCTCTGGCGGCCGCAGGGCATCGAGGACGAGAGATGAGCGGTGACCTGCTCCTGAGCGGACGCGGGCTCGGGCGCATCCACGTCCACGCGCGCGCGTCCCTGTTCGCACCGAAGACCGAGACCGTCGCGCTCGTCGACGCCGACGTCGACGTCCGCGCCGGGTCGGCACTGGGGATCATCGGCGAGTCCGGCTCCGGGAAATCGACGCTGGTGCGTCTGCTCCTCGGGCTGGACGTCCCCACGTCGGGCACCGTCCAGTTCGACGGCCGGCCCGTCGATGCCCGCGCGTCGGCACGCGATCTGCACTGGCTTCGGCGCGGTACGGGCGTCGTCTTCCAGGACCCGTACGCCTCCCTCGACCCTCGCATGAGCGTCGGACGCATCGTCGGCGAGCCGCTCTGGGCGCTCGGCATCGACGGCGATCGTCGCTCCCGTGTGCGCGAGACACTCGGCCAGGTCGGGCTCGAGCCAGAGATGGCCGAGCGGTTCCCCCATGAGTTCTCCGGCGGGCAACGACAGCGCATCGCGATCGCCCGGGCCATCGTGCACCGACCACGCCTGCTGGTGGGCGACGAACCGCTCTCGGCGCTGGATGTGTCCGTCCGCGCGCAGATCCTGGAGCTGATCGGAACGCTGCGCGCGCTCGAGGGCCTGACCCTCTTGATGGTCTCGCACGACATCGGCGTCGTGCAGAACCTGTGCGACCAGGTGATCGTGATGAAGGACGGCCGTGTCGTGGAGGAGGGACCGACCGAGAAGGTCCTGCTGCAGCCGCAGGGCGCCTACACGCGCAGCCTGCTCGCTTCCATCCCCGTCATCGATCCCGGCGCGGGGGAGGATGTCGCCGGGGCGGGCTAGCCTCGGACACATGACGCACGCGATCGTTCCCCCCTACCTGCTCGCACGCATCGCCTCCGTGCAGGAGCCGGCGATGGCCAAGGCCGCGCTGGCCGCCCGGGCGACGCTGGCCGCTCCCGGTCCGCACCGCGATGCTCCCCGCACGCGTGTGCGCCTCTCGATCGAAGAGCCGGGCACTCTCGTCGTCGAGTCGGCGCCCGCACCGGAGCGCACCGTCTTCGACGCGGAGAACGGCGAGGAGCTGCCCGGGACGAAGGTGCGCGGCGAAGACGACGGGCCCACGGGCGACGAGGCCGTCGACGAGGCCTTCGATGGTCTCGGCAAGACCTTCGACTTCTACTGGGCGGCGTACGAGCGCAACGGCATCGACGGCAGCGGGGCCGCGCTGCTCGCCACCGTGCACTATGGGAGCGACTATGACAACGCCTTCTGGAACGGTGAGCAGATGGTGTTCGGCGATGGCGACGGCGAGGTCTTCACGGGCTTCACCAACTCGCTGACGGTCATCGCGCACGAGCTCACCCACGGCGTCACCGAGAACGAGGGCGGTCTCGAGTACCAGGGTCAGTCCGGCGCCCTCAACGAATCGCTGTCCGACGTCTTCGGCGTGCTCGTGGAGCAGTACGCCCTGTCCCAGACCGCCGATGAGGCCAGCTGGCTTATCGGCGAGGGCATCTTCACCGACGCCGTCCAGGGCGACGCGCTGCGCTCGCTCAAGGCCCCGGGGACGGCCTATGACGATGACGTCCTGGGGAAAGATCCTCAGCCCGCCCACATGGACGACTATGTGCAGACGACCGACGACAACGGCGGCGTGCACATCAATTCGGGCATCCCCAACCACGCCTTCTACCTGGCGGCGACGACTCTCGGAGGCAACGCATGGGAGCGGGCGGGCCTGGTCTGGTACCGCACCCTCACGGGCGACCTCTCCCCCACCGCCGACTTCGACGCGTTCGCCGCCGCCACGGTGGCAGCCGCGACCGAGGAGTACGGTGAGAGCTCGGAGGTCGTCGATGCGATCCGCGCCGGGTGGGTCGGAGTCGGCGTGATGGAGGATGACACCAGCGCATGACATGACGGATGCCGCGGCATCCGCCCCCTCGTCGGACGACGACGCATCGGGGTCGTTCCCCGCTGCGCCGCTCGATGTCGTCGTGATCGTCGTACGCACCGGCGGGATCGCAGGACTTCGCCGGGAATGGCGGGCAGAACCGCCGGCTACCGCCGAACCTCGATGGATCGCCCTGATCGAGAGCTGCCCCTGGGACGACGAGGTGGATGCCGCGGAGGGGGCGGACCGGTACACCTGGCATATCCACGTCCAGTACGGGCCCCTGCAGCGGGACGCCGAACTACCGGAGCAGGCGGTGAAAGGCCCGTGGCGGCAACTCGTCGACGGGGTGCGCGACCTGACGCCTCCCCCGTCCGCGCGGTCGTCCGCGCCCGGCCCTGCACCGTCGCCCGGCCCTGCACCGTCGCCCGGCCCCGCACCGCATCCACCCCTCCGCTGACCCCGCGTGTGCACGTTTCGCCGGTTCGCGGACAGAGGATCATGCGCAACGCGGACACGGCGATCCGACCGGGACCGTCACTCGCGGCGGAAGAGGCTTTTCTTCTTCGGCGGCTTCAGGTGCTTCTGCATCGAGATGGTGCCGAGCCAGCGCCCGAACTTGAAGCCGACGCGGCCCATCCGTCCCACTTCGACGAAGCCGAGCTTCTCATGCAGCGCGACCGACGCCTCCGCTCCCTTGTCGCTGATGACCGCGACCATCTCTCGGATCCCCGCCTCCTCCGAGGCGGTGATCAGTGCCTCGAGGAGAGCGCGACCGAGCCCTTTGCCCGCGGCGGCATGGCCGAGATAGATCGAATTCTCCACGCTGAAGCGGTACGCCGACTTCGTCGACAGCGGGGCCACCAGCGCGTATCCGAGCACCGAACCGGCGGGTGACTCCGCGACGAGGAACGGCATGTTCAGCTTCTTGAGGTGATCGAACTTCTCGCGCCACTGGGCGAGGGTCCAGCGCTTCTCATCGAAGGTGACCACCGAGTTTGTCACGTAGTAGTTGTAGATTTCACGGATGTCGGGGATGTCGCGGAGCTCAGCCGCCCGGATGGTATAGGCGAACGGCGCTTCGGGCGCGGGACGTCTGCGCAGGTGGCGCGGCAACACGCGCGGTCTGTCGTATTCCTCCTCGAGCATGCCGAAATCCTACGCCGCGCAGTGTGGCCGCGACCTCATGCGGGCAGGCGCCAATCCACAGGCTCGGCACCCTGCTGCTCGAGCAGGGTGTTCGTGTGTGAGAACGGACGCGACCCGAAGAACCCGCGACTCGCCGACAGCGGCGAGGGATGGGCGGACTCGATGATCGGCGTGCCGCCCAGCAGGGGACGCAGGTTCGCCGCATCCCGCCCCCAGAGGATCGCGACGAGCGGCCGATCGCGCTCGGCGAGCGTTCGGATGGCGTGCTCCGTGACCTTCTCCCACCCCCACCCGCGATGAGACGCCGCAGCGCCCGGGGCGACCGTGAGCACCCTGTTCAACAGCATCACGCCCTGATCGGACCAGCCCGACAGGTCACCATGCGTCGCCGGGGGGACGCCGAGGTCATCGCTCAGCTCCCGGTAGATGTTCGCCAGGCTGCGCGGGAGCGGACGCACGTCGCGATCCACCGCGAAGGAGAGGCCGATCGGATGCCCCGGCGTGGGATAGGGATCCTGGCCCACGATAAGCACCTTCACGTCGGCGAGCGGACGCTGGAACGCCCGGAGCACGTTCTCCCCCGCGGGCAGATAACGGCGACCGGCGGCGACCTCGGCGCGGAGGCGCTCGCCGATCGCGGCGATGTCGGGCGCGACCGGCTCGAGAGCCTCGGCCCAGCCGGCATCCATCCGTCCGGACGCCGCCAGTTCGGTGAGCGTCATCGCCATCTCAGGCCCCGACGGCATCCTCGTCCCACACGGGACCCTGCCACGACCACGGGAAGTCGATCCAGAGCGACGTCTCCTTCCAGGCGTAATCGGGCATCGCGACCGACCCCGGTTTGGTGTAGATCGTCACCGAGCGCACCACCGCGCCGCAGCCCGTGAGCAGGTCGACCGCGAGCGCGAGCGTGCGCCCGCTGTCGGCGACGTCATCCACCAGCAGTACCCGTCGACCGTCGAGGTAGCTCAGATCCAGCGCGGGCGGAAGGACCTCCGGCGCATCGAGGACTTCACCGATGCCGGTGTAGAACTCCACGTTCAGCGCCCCGCAGTTCTTCGCACCGAGTGCGTAGGCGATCGCGCCCCCGGGGAGAAGACCGCCGCGGGCGATCGCGACGACGACCTCGGGCTCGAAGCCGTCGGCCACGATCTTGCGTGCCAGATCACGGGCCGCCTCCCCGAAGCCGTCCCAGGTCAGGGTCTCTCGTTCGTCGGTCACCGGCACTCCCTCTCGAAGCTGCGGAGTCCCGTCGCTCGGGTGAGCGCGGGCCAGATCTGGCGGATGGGGCTCACGCCGGTCGCGTGTCGGCGGTGCGCGGACGAAGCGGGCCGCGCGCGAGCAGATGCTGAGCGGACTGGGCGACCGGACGCATCGTGATGAGGTCGAGGTTGACATGGCCGGGGGCGTTCAGCGCGTAGACGATGACGTCCGCGACATCCCCCGCCACCAGCGGCTCGACCACACCGTCGTACACGCGCTCCGCCGCGTCGACATCGCCTCCGAGACGGTTCAGGGTGAACTCCTCCGTGTAGACCATCCCCGGAGCGACCTCGACGACGCGGATGGGTTCACCCCCGAGCTCCTGACGCAGCACGTGCGGGATCATCGCCTCGGCGGCTTTCGCGGCGTTGTAGCCGCCGCCGCCCGGGTAGGGGGTGAAGGCGGCGGTCGAGGTCACGAATACCGTGTCGGCGTGCCCGTCGACAGCCGAGGCCTCTCGCAGTTGAGGCAGCAGCGCCGCGAGCAGGCGCTGCGTCGCGAGCACGTTGACGTCGAACATCCACTGCCAGTCAGCCGCTGAGCCGTCTTCGATGCGATCGGTCCCGCGGGCGCCGCCCGCGACGCTGACGAGAGCGTGTACCGCTCCCGTCTCGGCGAGCCAGGACGTGAGGGCGTCGACGTCGGCCGGAACGGTGAGGTCGGCCGCGAACACGGCGGCACCGGTCTCCTGCTCGATCGCGGCGAGGCGGTCCGCCCGTCGGGCGACCCCCACCACGTCCCATCCCGCCGTCCGGAGCGCACGAACCGTGGCCTCTCCGATTCCCGAGCTCGCGCCCGTCACCACCGCTCGTCGTGTCATGTCTCCAGGCTACCCGCGGAGGTTACGTCACATTTCTCCGGCATTGTCGAGCGGATGCCGCTTCCGTAGCCTTCTGCTCAGGCCGCGACGCCCGCTGCGCGGCCCTCACAGACCCAGGAGCACGACGATGTCCGCACCCGAGAACTGGCAGTTCGAGACCAAGCAGATCCATTCGGGCGCGCAGCCCGACCCGGTGACGAAGGCCCGGGCGACGCCGATCTACCAGACCACGTCCTACGTCTTCGACAACTCCGACCACGCGGCGAACCTCTTCGCCCTGGCCGAGTTCGGCAACATCTACACGCGCATCCAGAACCCCACGCAGGACGTCGTCGAGCAGCGCGTCGCCGCGCTCGAGGGCGGCACCGGCGCCCTCCTCGTCGCGAGCGGCCAGGCAGCCGAGACGTTCGCCGTGCTCAACATCGCTCAGGCGGGCGACCACATCGTCTCGTCGTCGTCGATCTACGGCGGCACCTACAACCTGTTCAAGTACACGCTGGCCAAGCTCGGCATCGAGACGACGTTCGTGGAGAACCAGGACGACGCCGCCGAATGGCGCGCCGCTGTCCGGCCGAACACCAAGCTCTTCTTCGCCGAGACGATCGGCAACCCGCAGATCAACGTGCTCGACATCCGGACCGTCGCCGACGTCGCACACGAGAACGGCGTGCCGCTGATCGTCGACAACACGATCGCGACGCCGTACCTGATCAAGCCCTTCGAGCACGGTGCCGACATCATCGTGCACTCGGCGACGAAGTTCCTCGGTGGTCACGGAACGACAATCGGCGGCATCATCGTGGACGGCGGCACGTTCGCCTGGTCGCAGAACGTCGAGAAGTTCCCCGGACTCACCGAGCCCGACCCGAGCTATCACGGCGCGAGCTACACCACCGCCGTCGGAGACGGACTGGCGTACATCATCAAGGCGCGGGTGCAGCTGCTGCGCGACCTGGGCTCCGCCATCGCGCCGATCAGCGCGTGGCTGCTCATCCAGGGCATCGAGACGCTGTCCCTGCGCATCGAGCGCCACGTGCAGAACGCCCAGGAGATCGCGGAGTGGCTCGAGAACCACCCCGATGTCGCGTCGGTGAACTATTCGGGCCTGCCCACCAGCCCCTGGTATGCGAAGGCCAACGAGTACGCCCCCAAGGGCGTCGGCGCGGTGCTCTCGTTCGAGCTCAAGGGCGGAGTCGCGGCCGGGCGCGAGTTCGTCAACTCGCTCACACTGTTCAGCCACCTCGCGAACATCGGCGACGTCCGTTCGCTGGTGATCCACCCCGCATCGACCACCCACTCGCAGCTCACCCCCGAGCAGCAGCTGACGACCGGCGTCACTCCGGGCCTCGTGCGCCTGTCGGTCGGCCTCGAGAACGTCGAAGACCTCAAGGCCGATCTCGACCAGGCACTCGCGGCTGCCCGCCGCGTCGCCGAGGCTGCCCGCGCGTGACCGCTTCCTGATCGGACACGACGGATGCCTCGACCCCGCCGGGTCGAGGCATCCGTCGTTCGCCCTACCGAGGATCGTCCGCCGACGGGGGGTCGTCGCCCCTGAGGCCGGCCACTTCGGTGACGCGGAACGCGGTCGCCGCGAGCACGTAGAACACGATGTCTGCGGAGACCTTGCCGACCAGGAGCGCCCACGCCACCTGCGGGACGAAGTGCACCGCCAGCGTGAGGAACAGTGGTCTCAGCAGCAGGGTGTCGAGAAGCTCGGCGGGCCCGAACTCGAGGAGCATGAGCTTGAGCACCCGCAGCGCGAGGCGCACCCGCCCGAGGGCGGGGAAGCGGTGTCGCTGCTCACGCCAGACCCAGAGTCCTGCCACGAGGTAGAACCCGACGTTCTCGCCCTGCGCGCCGGCGAGGCCGACGACGACGGGAGGAGCGCCCAGCGCTGCCACGCCCAGACCGGCGACCAGCATCGTCGCCGTGCCGGCGAGTTCGGCCGGAAGGTAGCGGCGCACCCAGAAGAGCAGTCGTCGCAGCCGCGCTCGGCCTCGTTCGCGCGAGGACGCCTCGACGACGGGTGACGGCGGTGCCATACCCGCTCAGAGCGAACCCGACCGTGCGGTGATACGACGCAACCCCGGCCGCGTTCCCGGTCATGCCGCTCCTCGACGAGGGAGAACCGTGCTCCGAGGGCCATCCGGGGCCGTGCGTCGGATCAGCCGCGCATCTTGGGGCGCACGTGCGACAATCCGCCGTCGACGCCGAGCACTTGACCGGTGATCCAGTCGTTCGTGGGATCGAGCAGGAACACCACCGCACGGGCGACGTCGTCGGGCTCGCCCAGCCGGCCCAGGGCATGCATCGACTCCGAGATCTTGCGCGACCCCTCGGTCGCGGTGAGGTTCTCGGTCAGGGGGGTCATCGTGAGGCCGGGGGCCACCGCGTTGACGCGCAGGTTCTGCGAGGCGTAGGTCGCCGCCGACGACAGCGTGAGGCCGATCACGCCGGCCTTCGCGGCCGCGATGGCATCGTGATTCGCGAGGCCGGCGAGGGCTGCCGCCGAAGAAACCAGCACGACCGCGCCGCCTCCCCGCAGGTGCCGGCCGGCCGCCCGCACCGTGGCGAACGCCGTTGTCAGCGATGCCGCGATGACACTGTCGTACTGCTCGCGAGACGTCAGATGCGCGGGTTTGAGCACCATCGACCCCGCGAAGGCGGCGATGCCGTCGAGCGGACCCGCCCCTGCCACCGCCGCGTCGAGCGCGTCGAAGTCGGTGGCGTCCAGCACGAGATCGGGGTCGATCTTCGTCGCGTCGCGCGCCGTCGTCACCAGCTCATGGCCGGCCGAGCGCAGCTGCGCCGCAGTCGCCTGACCGATACCGCTGGATGCCGCGATGAGCAGATAGCGTGCCATCGATCCTCCTTCGTCAGACCTATTCTGGGGCCCCGCCGACGAGGAGGCTCCGGCGAGGTCGTAACACGTCGCAGGCAGCCCGCCGGGCACGCGAGAATGAGCACATGGACTGGCAGACCTCGGAAGACACGGTGCCCTCGGCGCCCGTGACCGAGGCCGATGCGCGCCAGCTGCTCGGTCGCCCGCCCGTCACCGGGGCCTGGCAGGACGGCGACCCGGTCGGCGATCGGCTCTTCGCCGCGTTCGGCGCATTCCGCACCGAGGGCGGCCGCGAGCTCCCCGGTCTGCGGCTTGCATACGAGTCGTGGGGCGAGCTCAACGCCGCACGGGACAACGCCGTCCTGGTGCTGCACGCCCTCACGGGGGACAGCCACGTGAGAGGCCCGGCGGGGCCGGGGCATCCGACCGCGGGCTGGTGGGACGACATCGTCGGGCCCGGTGCGGCGATCGACACCGACCGCTGGTTCGTGGTCGCGCCCAACATGCTGGGCGGATGCCAGGGCTCGACCGGGCCCGCCAGCATCGCTCCGAGCGGCTACGAGTGGGCCGGTCGGTTCCCCTACCTGACGATCCGCGACCAGGTCTCCGCGCAGCGGCTCCTGGCCGACGCCCTCGGGGTCGATGTGTGGGCTGCGGTCATCGGCGGCTCGATGGGTGGCATGCACGCGCTCGAGTGGGCCGTGGGTCTTCCTGATCGGGTGCGTCGCGTCGGTGTCCTGTCGGCGCCGCCGGTCAACACGGCCGACCAGATCGCGCTCAACTCCGTGCAGCTGGAGGCCATCCACATCGACCCCCGGTTCCAAGGCGGCGAGTACTACGACGCCGGGCACGGCGAAGGACCTCACCGCGGACTCGCCCTCGCGAGGCGCATGGCGCTGCTGAACTACCGCAGCCCGACCGAGCTCAATCAGCGGTTCCAGAGGTCGTGGCAGTCGGGCCTGAGTCCCCTCGGGCACGGCGGACGCTTCGCCGTCGCCTCATACCTCGATTTCCACGGCAACAAATTCACACGGCGGTTCGACGCGAATTCGTACATCACGCTGGTCGAGGCGATGAACTCCCACGACGTGGGGCGTGACCGTGGCGGCGTGGAGGAGGCGCTTCAACGGGTCACCGCGACAGCTCTCGTGCTCGGCATCGACAGCGACAGGCTCTTCCCCATCGACGGCCAGCATCGGATCGCCCGCAGCATCCCCCGCACGATCGACGGTGACCGCGCGGTCGTCCTGGCCAGCGACTTCGGCCATGACGGCTTCCTGATCGAGACGCAGGCCGTCGGCAGCCACCTGCGGCGGCTGCTGGATTCCTGACTCCTACGCCGCGACGAGCGCGTGCGCGTCCGTGCGCGCCTGCAGCCGGAAGCTCACGGCGGCGACCGCGAACCCGGCCAGGGCGAGGGCGACACCCACCCACGGCGGCGCGACGAAACCCCACCCGATCGCGATGACCGTCCCACCCAGGAAAGCCCCCAGGCTGTTCCCGATGTTGAGTGACGAGTGGTTCAGAGCCGCGGCGATCGACTGATTGTCGCCCGCGACGTCCATCAAACGCGTCTGTATCGCGGGACTCAGCGCCGCCGACACCAGGCCGGTCGCGAAGACGAAGAAGCCGACCGCGACGATCCACTGCGACGTCACGGCGAGCAGCGCCAGCACGAGCGCGAGAAGCAGCAGGCCGCCCAGCATCGTCCTGCGCAGATCGACGTCGGCGAGATGACCTCCGACGAGGTTGCCCACCGTCATGCCGAGGCCCATCACGACCAGGATGATCGGCACCACCCACTCGGGCGATCCGGCGACCTCCGTGATCATCGGCGCGACGTAGCTGTACACGGCGAAGAACCCGCCGAACCCGATGGCGCCGATTCCGAGCGTCAACCAGACCTGTCCGATGCGGAACACCTTCAGCTCGGCCCGGAGGGTACGGCCCGCGTCTCCCGGGTGCTTCGGCACGAAGGCGGCGATGGACGCGGTGGCAAGGGCGAAGATCGCGGCGACGATCACGAAGGCGAGGCGCCAGCCGTACTGCTGGCCGAGGAACGTGCCGATGGGAACCCCGACGACGTTCGCGATCGTGAGCCCCATCAGCACGAACGCGACGCCCTTCGCGCGGTTGCCCGGTCCGAGGACGTCGGCGGCGACGAGCGCCCCGATGCCGAAGTACGCGCCGTGAGGAAGTCCCGCCAGCAGCCGCGACAGAGCCACCCACTCGAACGTGGGGGCAAGGAAGGTCAGGGCGTTGAAGACGGTGAGGGCGAGAGCCAGGCTGATCATCACGGTGTGCCGCGGATAACGCGCGACCGCCGCGGCGATCGTGGGTGCGCCGATGACGACGCCGAGTGCGTAGAGACTGATCAGCCAGCCCGCCTGCGCGATCGCGTCGGCCGAGTCGACCGCGGAGGCCGCGGGCAGGAGATCGCGGGCGATGTCGGGGAGCAGCCCCATGGTCACGAACTCGGTCATGCCGATTCCGAAGCTGCCGATGGCGAGGGAGAGGAGCGCCCACATCGCCGCACCCCTCGAGAGTGTCGAGGAGGTCACGTGATCATGCTACCCGCGGGCGGAGGTGCTCAGCGAATCGATTCGAGCGGATGCGGACATGCCGGGTGAGGAGCCTGAGAGGGTCAGTCCTCGCCGACCACGTCGTCGCCGATCGCCGCTTCGAGCCGAGCGATCTTCGCGTCGATCTCACCGGTGAAGCCCGGGCGGATGTCGGCCTTCAACACCAGCGACACACGCGACCCGAACGGCAGGACCGCCTCGGTCGCGCCCTTCACGACCGCCATCACCTCGTCCCACTCGCCTTCGATCTCGGTGAACATCGACGTCGTGCGGTGCGGGAGCCCGGAGTCGCGCACGACCCGCACGGCCGCCGCGACGGCGTCGTGCACAGACCCGTCGGCGCGACCGGTGCCGCTGGGTGCGACCGAGAAGGCGATCAGCATCTCTCAGCCCGCAATCGCGACGGCGTCGGCACGGGCGAGCGCGGGTGTCGAGGTTCGGGTCCTCACACGCGTGAGCTTGGCGATCGACCACACGAACAGAACGGCGACGAGGGCGTTGCGCGCGGTCAGCAGCAGGGCGACGAACGCGTCGGGCGTATCTCCGAGAAGCCAGTTGTAGAAGATCGGGTACAGCAGCTGCGTGAGTGCGGCGATGGCCAGGCCGAGGACGGCCGGCTTCCACCAGTGGTGCCGATCGAACACGAGACCGATCGCGAGGGGCACGGCGATCCACGCCAGGTACTGGGGCGAGCCCACCTTGTTGAACAGGATGAACGCGGTGACGAGACTGAGCGACAGCGCAGGGAAGAGCGAGAGGTAGCTTGCCCCGCGCCACACCTTGAGCGCGCCGAGTGCCGCCACCGATCCGATGGCGATCACCAGGATGGGCGTCATGACCGCGATGAGCGGATCGACGTTCGGGCCAGTCAGCTGGAAGGTGAGCAGCTCCGGGCTGTAGTACACGTACGAGCCGGGAATGTTGAAGACCGCCCGCCACAGGTAGAAGGCGCCGACGGGGGCTTCGAGCTGGATACCGCGGTCGGTCTGCTCGGTGACGAAACCGAGGGCGTACTTCCCGCCGCCCAGGACGATCACGGCGCCGAGCGTCACCGCCGACACCAGGATCGCGCTGCCGACGACCGCGAAGCGCCGCCGCATCACGATCACCGCCGCGAGCAGGATCGCCGCCGGCCACACCTTGATCCAGGTCGCGACGGCCAGCAGCATCGACCCGATCCACGGGCGGCCCGCCAGCCAGAGACACCCCATGATCGCCAGCGGCACCGTCACGCCATCCAGGCGATACATGCCCACGGGGCCGAGCAGCGCGATGAACGCCAGCCAGAACCAGGCGGAGACGTTGCGGCCGGTCGAGCGACCACGGCCGACCAGGACGGCGAACGCCGCGGCGTCGATCAGCGTGATGAGGATGGCCCAGGCGGGGATGTACCCGACCGCCCACGCGAACGCCCATGCGAGCGCCATCGGGATGAAGGCCAGCTGCGGGTACACCCAGGGCTCGGTGATCCCCACGATCTGGTGACCGCCGGTGCCGCAGTACGCGTACGTGCCGAAGAGCGCGCATCCCGACCAGGGTTCGTAGACGTTCGGGACGTCGCCCATCGGGAGATTGGGGAGGACGAAACCGAGAACGGCGACGCCGATGTGCACGGCCCCGAAGGCTATCCAGAGGGCGGCACGTTTCGACACGCTGCCGAGTCTAGACGGGTCGACATTTCCGGCTCATGGGAGGAACCTGTGTGAGACGCGTTCCATCCGCGGGCCGCGCTCCGTCAGTCCGCCGCCAGTGTCCAGGCCACGACGGACGCCAGAGCATCCGCGACATCGAGCGCGGTGATCGGTCCGCCGAACACCTCATCGCCGCCGCCGGTGACGTTCCGTGCGAACGCGACGTCGCCGGGAGAGCGGTCCGCCGCCGTCAGCGCTGCGCGGCGTGCGGCACAGCCGTGCAGCCATGCGCCCGTGGCGGCGACCGCACCGAGCTGCTCCAGATCACCGCCGCGCTCTTCGTCGAGGTGGGCGCCCGCGAGCACTGCGCCGATCGTGCCACCCAGCACATCACCCGTCCCCGCGGTGGCGAGCCAGGGTGTCCCGGTGTGCACGAGCCGCACCCTGCCGCCCGGCGTGGCCACGATCGTCGAGGCACCCTTGAGGAGCACGACCGCCTCGAGAGCGCGCGCGGTCTGCAGAGCGGATGCCGCACGCGCACGCTCGTCGGCGCCCTCGGGCAGTGCGTCGAGCCCCAGGCCCTCGCGCAGGCGGGCGTGCTCACGATCGTGGGGCGTCAGGATCCGAGGTGCGGCAGCCCCGACAGCCAGATCCAGCGCCCCGGCGTCGACCACCACGGGGACCGCCCCCGCGAGGATGTCGCGCAGGGTCTGCGTCTCGACGTCGCTGCGGTCCGCGGCATCCGTTCCCGACCCGATCAGCCACGCCTGCACCCTGCCGTCGGCACTCACCGTCTCGGGCCGACGCTGCAGGATCAGGGAGGTCGGGCGCTCGTCCCCGAGGTAGCGCACCATACCCAGACCGGTGCGCCACGCGGCTTCGACGCCGAGGACGGCGGCGCCGGGGTAACGCTGCGACCCCGTACGCACGCCCAGCACGCCCCGGGAATACTTGTCATCCGTGGCCGTTGGCCTTCGAAGCACAGCGCGCGCGTCGGCGCGCGACCACTCCGTCATCTCGACCATGGCGACACCCTACCCCGGCCCCGGAGCACCCTCATGAGCATCCTCTTCTCCCCCTTGACCGTGCGCGACGTCACGACGCGCAACCGCCTCTGGGTCGCGCCGATGTGCCAGTACAGCGCGGTGGACGGCGTGCCGCAGGAGTGGCACCACACGCATCTGGCGCAGTTCGCGTCCGGTGGCGCCGGCCTCGTCGTCGCCGAGGCGACCGCCGTGTCGCCCGAGGGACGCATCTCGCCGGAAGACGTCGGCATCTGGAACGACGAGCAGCGGCGGGCATGGGAACCGATCACCGCCGCCGTCCGCTCCCGCGGTGCCGTCGCGGGTGTGCAGCTCGCGCACGCCGGACGCAAGGCGTCGACCTGGTCGCCGTTCGCGGGCGGTTCCGGTTCGGTGCCCGCGTCGGACGGCGGCTGGGAGGCCCTTGCCCCGTCCGCCCTCGCCTACGAGGGGTATGCGACACCGCGTGCCCTCGACACCGCCGGCATCGACGCCGTCGTGGCGGATTTCGCGGCCGCCGCAGCACGGTCGATCGACGCGGGGTTCCAGGTGCTCGAGATCCACGCTGCGCACGGCTACCTCCTGCACGAGTTCCTCTCCCCACTCTCGAACGAGCGCACCGACGAATACGGAGGGTCGCTCGAGAATCGCGCGCGGCTGCTGCTGCGCGTCGTGGGCGCCGTGCGGGATGCCGCGCCCCGCGCGCCTCTCTTCGTCCGGTTCTCGGCGACGGACTGGGCGGACGGCGGGTTCGACGTCGATGAGACGGCGACGGTGGCCCGCTGGGCGGCCGATGCCGGCGCCGACCTCTTCGACATCTCCAGCGGTGGCCTCGTCGCACACCAGCGGATCACTCCTGCGCCCGGCTACCAGGTCGGCCTCGCCGACCACGTGCGCCGCGAGGCGGGCGTTCCGGTCAACGCCGTCGGCCTCATCTACGACGCGGCGCAGGCCGAGCAGATCCTTCAGGACGGTGAGGCGGACGCCATCATGGCCGGGCGCGAGTGGCTGCGCGACCCGCATTTCGCACTGCGCGCCGCGGGCGAGCTCGGCGAGGAGATCTCCTACTGGCCGAAGCAGTACGTCCGGGCCCGGCGCCGGCTCGCGTAGAGTCCGCCGGGTCAGCGCCCGCGACGCGTCGCGTCCTGCACCTCGCCCACGAGCTCCTCGATGATGTCCTCTAGGAACAGGACCGCGGTGGTGTTCCCGTCCGCATCGCGCACCTGGGCCAGATGCCGGCCGGCACGCCGCATCAGCGCCAGCGCGTCCTCGAGATCGGTCGCCTCGGTCACCGGCACCATGTGATGGATGCGCTTGGCCGGGATCGGAGTCGCGACGTCGGTCGCGGAATCCGGCCCCTCCGCCGCCCGCAGGATGTCCTTCAGGTGCACGTACCCCTGCGGGACTCCCTCCGCGTCGACGATGACGTAACGCGAGAACCCGTGCGTCGCGACCGCGCGCTCGATCTCGGCGGGCGTCGTCTGCTCGGGGAGCGTGACCAGATCAGCCAGAGGCACCGCGATGTCGGTCGCCTTCTTGTCGGTGAACTCCAGCGCCGCCGCCAGCGTGCCCGAGGAATCGTCGAGGACTCCCTCGATGCGGGACTGGTTGACGATCGTGGTGACCTCCTCGATCGTGAACGTCGACGCCGCCTCGTCTTTCGGCTCGACGCCGAAGAGCCGCAGCGCGTGATTCGCGATCCAGTTGAGGGTGACGATCACGGGGTGGAAGACCTTCGACACCCACACGAGCGGGGTGGCGAGCATCAGGACCGCGCGGTCGGGCACGGAGAACGCGAGGTTCTTGGGCACCATCTCGCCGAACACGACGTGCAGGTAGGAGACGAGCAGCAGGGTGACGATGAACGCGATGATGTCGACGGTCGCCTCCGCCCACCCGGTGAGCCCGAGCGGCCCGGCCAGGAGGTGGTGGATGGCGGGTTCGGAGACGTTCAGGATCAGCAGCGAGCAGATCGTGATGCCCAGCTGGCTGGTCGCGAGCATCAGCGTCGCGTGCTCCATCGCATAGAGAGCCGTCTTGGCCGAGCGGGAACCACGTTCGGCGGCGGGCTCGATCTGCGAGCGGCGTGCCGAGATGACCGCGAACTCCGCGCCGACGAAGAACGCGTTGAAGGCCAGCAGGACGACCAGCCAGACGATTCCCGCCCAGTCACTCATCGAAGCCCCCCTTCTGCGCGATCGCCGCTTCCATGGCGGCATCCGTCGCGACCGGCGTGAACTTCACGCGCTCCACCCGGCGGCCCTTCATGCGGTGCACGGTGAGCGTGCCGTCTTCGATCTGGACGGTGTCGCCGACGGCGGGGATGCGCTCGAGCACGCTCATGAGGTATCCGCCGACGGTGTCGTAGACATCGCCGTCGGGCACGCGGATGCCGGTGCGGTCGAGGATCTCGTCGGGGCGCAGGTCGCCGGGAAGGGTCAGGGAGCCCTCGCCGCGCACGATGCCGGCGCGGCGCCGGTCGTGCTCGTCGAGCACTTCGCCGACGATCTCCTCGACGAGGTCTTCGAGGGTGACCACGCCGGCGGTGCCACCGTACTCGTCGACGACGATCGCCATCTGGTAGCCGCGGGCACGCAGCTCAGCCATGAGGGTGTCGAGGTGCACGGCTTCGGGGACGCGCAGGGGCTCCGTCGCGAGGGCCGCGGCCGGGACGTCGGCCCGGCGGCCGCGCGGCACACTGACGGCGGCCTTGAGGTGCACGATGCCGACGATGTCGTCCATCGAGTCGTCATAGACCGGGAAGCGGCTGTGCCCCGTGCGTCGCGCGAGCTGGATGACGTCGTCGGCGCTGTCGTCGGCGGCGAGCGCGTGCACGCTCGGACGCGGCGTCATGACATCGGCGGCGCTCAGCCGCGCGAACGTCAGACTGCGGTCGAGAAGCGTCGCGGTGTCCTCTTCGAGCACACCGGCACTCGCCGACCGGCGCACGAGGCTCGACAGCTCCTCGGCGGTGCGTGCACCTGAGAGCTCTTCTTTCGGCTCGATGCCCATCGATCGCAGCACACCGTTGGCGCTCCCGTTGAGCACGATGATGGCCGGCTTGAAGACCATCGTGAACGCCACCTGGAACGGCATCACGAGCTTTGCGGTCTGGCGGGGCAGGGCGAGCGCGAAGTTCTTCGGAACCAGCTCGCCGAGGATCATCGAGAGCACCGTCGCCACCGAGACGCCGATCACCACCGCGAGGGGTGAGACGAGTCCGTCGGGCAGTCTCCACGCGGCGAACACCGGTCGGAGCAGGTTCGAGATGGCCGGCTCCATCGTGTAACCGGTGAGCAGCGTCGTGAGGGTGATGCCCAGCTGCGCGCTCGACAGATGCGTCGACGTGATCTTGAGGGCGCCGATGGTGGTCGCCAGTCGCGACTCGCCTCGGGCCTGACGCGCCTCGAGGTCGGCTCGGTCGAGGTTGACGAGGGAGAACTCGCTCGCCACGAACAACCCGGTGCCGATGATCAGCAGGAGCCCCACGCCCAGCATGACGTAGTCCATCACGCGTCACCCCCTCTGGCGGGGGTGGGTCGGTGGGGCCACGGTCTGCTACTGGGAGGGTCGTCCATCGTGTCGTCGAGTCTACGGTAGGGCCGCTGAGTGCCGACCGGTCGGACGGAGTCCTCCGGCGGATCCCCCGCGGGCGCTACCAGCTGACGGGCAGCGCCTTGCCCTCGTCGTAGCCGGCAGCGGATTGGAGACCGACCCGGGCGCGATCGTGGAACTCGGCGATGTTCGACGCCCCGGCGTAGGTGAACGAGGACCGCACGCCCGACGTGATCATGTCGAGCAGGTCCTCGAGCCCGGGACGCAGGGGGTCGAGGTAGATCTTCGACGACGAGATCCCCTCCGCGAACAGCTCCTTGCGCGCCAGCTCGTACGGATCGAGCCGGCCGAACCGGTCGTGCACGGCCTTCGTCGAGGCCATCCCCCACGATTCCTTGTAGACGCGCCCGTTCGCGTCCGTCTGCAGCTCGCCGGGCGCTTCGATCGTGCCGGCGAACCACGAGCCGATCATGACGGATGCCGCGCCCGCCGCGAGCGCGAGTGCGACGTCGCGGGGGTAGCGCACACCACCGTCCGCCCACACGTGCGCGCCCATGATCCGGGCGGCCTCGGCCGTTTCCAGCACTGCGGAGAACTGGGGTCGCCCGACGGCGGTCATCATGCGCGTCGTGCACATCGCGCCCGGACCGACGCCGACCTTCAGGATGTCGGCGCCCGCGGCAACCAGATCGTGCACGCCCTCCGCGGTGACGATGTTGCCCGCCGCGATCGGGATTCCCAGGTCGAGCTCCGAGACGGCGCGCAGGGCCCGCAGCATGCCCTCCTGATGGCCGTGTGCGGTGTCGAGCACGAGGACGTCGACACCCGCGGAGGCGAGCGCGCGCGCTTTGGACTGCACATCGCCGTTGATACCGACCGCCGCGGCCACGATCAGTCGTCCCGACGCGTCGACGGCGGGACGGTACAGCGTCGTGCGCAGAGCGCTCTTGCGCGAGAGCGTGCCGATCACGAACCCGTGGTGCAGCACGCACACCGTCTCCGCTTCGGTGGCGACGATCAGATCGAACGCGTGGCGGGCATCCGTGACGTCGTCGGCGTCGATCGAGACCGTCCGACCACGGGCCAGATCGCCGAGCCGGGCGTCAGGCAGCGCGGTGCCGAGCCGCTGCGCCGACACCACACCCCGCACGGCGGAGATCGGCAGGCCCCCGTCGACCCCGTGCGCGTCGTCGGCGACCACGATGCCATGACCGTCCGTCACGGGCAGCAGACGCGTGGCATCCTCCACCGTGGCTTCCGGCGGGAGGACGAGGGGCGTGTCCCACGGCACCGGCTGCGCCTTCACCCAGCGGATGGCCGCGTCGAGTTCCTGCAAAGGCATGTCCTGCGGGAGCACACCCAGCCCGCCGCGCCTCGCCAGCGTCGCCGCCAGGCGGGGTCCGGTCACGGAGTTCATGTTCGCGGATACGACCGGAATCCGCGCCGTGGTGCCGTCGCCCGGTGAGAGGTCGACGTCCAGCCTGCTCGTCACCTCGGACCGTCGGGGTACGAGGAACACATCCGAGTAGGTCAGATCGAGGTCGGGCTGGTCTCCGTAGAACTCCATTCTGTCAAGGGTAGTGATTCTTGCGACGCGGATAATGATGCCAAATCGTGCGACGCCGGGGGTGGTCCCGCCGGAGAGGGACCGGGCAGACTGGGTTACGCTTAACAATCGTGTTCACGGGCCCGGAAAGTCGCGTGTGACACTCCACATACTTCACTGATGAGAGCAGGCGATTCTGCGTGTCGAGCCAGGTGACGGGCGTCGGAACTTCGAGCGAGGGAGAGTTCGGGGCCAACGAATGGCTGGTCGATGAGCTCTACGAGCAGTTCACGGCCGACAAGAACTCCGTCGACAAGGCCTGGTGGCCGATCCTCGAGGCTTACCATCCGGTGGACGTGAGCGACGAGGCGGACACACCCGCCTCCGCGAGCAGCCCCGCCGCCGAGGCCCCGACGGCGCCGTCGCCGGCTCCTGAGCCCGCAGCCGCGGCGACGTCCGCAGCCGCTCCATCCACGGCGTCCGAGCCCCGCCCGGTCACCGCGCCGATCCCGGTCATCGGTTCTCAGCCGGTCGCCCGGACCACCACCAAGCCCGCCGCGCGCCAGCCGATCCCCGCGCAGGCTCCGACGACCCCGAGCTCCTCCCCCAAGGAGAGCAGCGAAGAGGACGTCGTGACCCCGCTGCGCGGGATGACCAAGACACTGGCAGCCAACATGGACCAGTCGCTGACCGTGCCCACCGCGACCAGCGTCCGCACGGTCCCGGCCAAGCTGATGATCGACAACCGGATCGTCATCAACAACCACATGTCGCGCACGCGCGGCGGCAAGGTCAGCTTCACCCATCTCATCGGGTGGGCGCTGATCCAGGCGTTGAAGGAATCGCCCAGCCAGAACGTGTTCTACGCCGAGATCGACGGCAAGCCGTCGGTCGTCGCGCCCGCGCACATCAATCTCGGCATCGCGATCGACCTCCCCAAGCCCGACGGCTCGCGGGCGCTCATGGTGCCGAGCATCAAGCGCGCCGACACCTTGACGTTCGACGAATTCCTCACCTCCTACGAAGACCTCGTCGTCCGCGCCCGCGCGAACAAGCTGACCGCCGCAGATTTCCAGGGCACGACGATCTCCCTCACCAACCCGGGCGGCATCGGCACCGTCCATTCCGTGCCGCGGCTGATGAAGGGTCAGGGGTGCATCGTCGGCGCCGGCGCTCTCGAGTATCCGGCCGAATTCCAGGGGTCGAGCGAGAAGACGCTCGTCGAGCTGGGCATCGGCAAGACGATCACGCTGACCAGCACCTACGACCACCGTGTCATCCAGGGTGCGGGCTCGGGCGAGTTCCTCAAGAAGGTGCACGAGCTGCTGATCGGGCAGCGCGGCTTCTATGACAACATCTTCGCCGCCATGCGCATCCCGTACGCTCCGATCCACTGGGCCTCCGACATCAACGTGGATCTCGCCGAGCGGATCGACAAGGCTGCGCGCGTGCAGGAGCTCATCAACTCGTTCCGTGTGCGCGGACACCTGATGGCCGACGTCGACCCGCTCGAGTACAAGCAGCGCACCCACCCCGACCTCGAGATCGAAGAGCACGGGCTCACCTTCTGGGACCTCGACCGCGAGTTCGTCGTCGGCGGCTTCGGCGGCAAGCGTCAGATGAAGCTCCGTGACATCCTCGGCGTCCTGCGCGACTCCTACTGCCGCACCATCGGTCTGGAGTACATGCACATCCAGGACCCCGAGCAGCGCCGGTGGTTCCAGGAGAACGTCGAGGTCAAGTACCAGAAGCCCGGCCACGACGAGCAGCTGCGCATCCTCAGCAAGCTCAACGAGGGTGAGGCCTTCGAGACGTTCCTGCAGACGAAGTACGTCGGCCAGAAGCGCTTCAGCCTCGAGGGTGGCGAGTCGCTGATCCCCCTGCTCGACGAGATCCTGCAGGGCGCTGCCCAGGCGGGCATGGACGGCGCGGCCATCGGCATGGCCCACCGTGGTCGATTGAATGTGCTGACCAACATCGCCGGCAAGACCTACGGCCAGGTGTTCCGGGAGTTCGAGGGCTCCGTCGCCGTCGGGTCCAAGAGCGGCTCGGGCGATGTGAAGTACCACCTCGGCACGGAAGGCACCTTCGTGGACGACCGGGGCGACGAGCTTCCCGTCCTGATCGCCGCGAACCCCTCGCACCTCGAGACCGTCGACGGTGTGCTCGAGGGCATCGTCCGCGCCAAGCAGGACCGCAAGGCCATCGGCACTTTCTCCTGGCTGCCGATCCTCGTCCACGGCGACGCGGCCTTCGCCGGCCAGGGTGTCGTCGTCGAGACCCTGCAGATGTCGCAGCTCCGCGGGTACCGCACCGGCGGCACGATCCACGTGGTCGTCAACAACCAGGTGGGCTTCACCACGGTGCCGGGTGACGCCCGCTCGTCGGTGTACGCGACGGATGTCGCGAAGACCATCCAGGCCCCCGTCTTCCACGTGAACGGCGACGACCCCGAAGCCGTCGTGCGTGTCTCGCAGCTCGCCTTCGCCTACCGCGAGCGGTTCCACCGCGACGTCGTCATCGACCTCGTCTGCTACCGCCGTCGCGGACACAACGAGGGCGACGACCCGTCGATGACGCAGCCGCTGATGACCAACCTCATCGAGGCGAAGCGCTCGGTCCGTCGGCTCTACACGGAATCGCTGGTCGGTCGCGGCGACATCACCGAAGAGGAATACGAACAGGCCAAGCGCGATTTCCAGAACCGTCTCGAGATTGCCTTCGCGGAGACGCACGCGGCGGAGACCGGCACCACGAACGTCGTCGATGCGGATGCCGACGACGCCGAACCCGTCGCCGGTGAGCCCGAGTCCACCGGAGTGTCGCGCGACGTCATCCAGCTGATCGGCGACACGTTCGTCAATCAGCCCGAGGGCTTCACCGTGCACGCGAAGCTGAAGCAGCTTCTCGACAAGCGTCTCGACATGAGCCGCAACGGCGGGATCGACTGGGCCTTCGGCGAACTCCTCGCCTTCGGATCGGTTCTCCTGGAGGGCACCAACGTGCGCCTCGCCGGGCAGGACAGCCGACGGGGGACGTTCGTGCAGCGGCATTCCGTGCTGCACGACCGCAACAACGGCCAGGAATGGATCCCGCTGACCAACCTCAGCGAGAACCAGGGTCGCTTCTGGGTCTACGACTCCCTGCTCAGCGAGTACGCCGCCATGGGCTTCGAGTACGGCTATTCCGTGGAACGACCCGACGCGCTCGTGCTCTGGGAAGCGCAGTTCGGCGACTTCGCCAACGGTGCGCAATCCGTCATCGACGAGTACATCTCGGCCGCGGACCAGAAGTGGGGCCAGCAGTCGAGCGTCGTGCTCCTCCTCCCCCACGGCTTCGAGGGACAGGGTCCCGACCACTCGTCAGCGCGCATGGAGCGGTACCTGCAGATGTGCGCGCAGGACAACATGATCGTCGCGCGGCCCTCGACCCCGGCATCCTATTTCCACCTCCTTCGCCGTCAGGCGTATGCGCGTCCTCGTCGACCACTGATCGTGTTCACACCCAAGGCCATGCTGCGGCTGCGCGGAGCGACCAGCCCGGTCGAGGACTTCCTCGACGGGAAGTTCGAGCCGGTGATCGACGACGGTCGTGAGATGGACAAGTCAGCGGTGAAGCGCGTGCTGCTGCACGCCGGCAAGATCCACTGGGATCTGGCCGCGGAACTCGAGAAGAACCCGAATCCCGCGATCGCCCTGGTTCGCCTCGAGCAGTACTACCCCGCCCCGATCGCTGAGCTCAACGCGGTCATCGACAGCTATCCGGACGCCGAACTCGTCTGGGTGCAGGACGAGCCGGAGAACCAGGGCGCTTGGCCGTTCATCGCCCTGGAGGTCGTCAAGCACCTGCACGGTCGCACCATCCGCTGCGTGTCCCGGACGGCCGCGGCGTCGCCCGCCACCGGCTCGCCGAAAGTGCACGCACGCGAGCACGCCGCCCTCATGGCCGCGTCGCTCACCATCTGAGTTCGCAGACCACGAACGACGGCCCCTCCGCCCACGGCGCGGGGGCCGTCGTCGCTCTGTCAAGCTGATGCCGTGAACGTCGTCGTCCTCCTCAACCCCGCAGCGCGGGGCGACGTGCACCGTGCCACGAGCGAGACGGTGGCACGCCTCCGTGCGGCCGGCCACACCGTGTCGATCCTGCGGGGAGCGGATGCCGCCGAGTCGACGGCGCTCATCCGGGCGTCGGCCGCTCGAAGCGTCGACGCCGTCGTCGTCGTGGGGGGAGACGGGATCGCTCATCTGGCTCTGCAGGAGCTGGCGGGCACCGACGTGCCGCTCGGGATCATCCCGGTGGGCACCGGCAACGACCTCGCGACGCACCTCGGCATCCCCGAGCACGACCGCGCTCGGGCAGCCGACATCGTGGCCGCGGGCCACGTCCGCCGGATCGACCTCGCGGAGACGACCGACCTCGACGGCACCCGCCGCCTGTTCGGCACGGTCCTCGCCAGCGGCTTCGACTCGTACGTCAACGGACGCGCGAACCGCATGCGGTGGCCGCGCGGACCGATGCGCTACAACATCGCCATCTTCATCGAGTTCCTCTTCCTGAAGTCTGCGTCCTACCGCGTCGAGATCGACGATGAGACCCTGGCGGGCGAATTCATGATGGTGACCGTGGCGAACACCCGCACGTACGGGGGCGGCATCCCCATCTCGCCCGACGCCGATGACGCCGATGGCCTTCTGGACATCACGATCGTCCGTGCCGCCGGGCGGCTGAGACTGCTCGGGCTGCTCGTGCGTGTTCTGCGCGGTACACACCTCGGTCGGCCGGAAGTGATCACTCGACGCGCGCTCTCCGTGCGGCTGGACTCCCCGGGGATGACGGCGTACGCCGACGGCGACCCCATCGGTCTGCTCCCCCTCACGGTCCGCGCACGCCCCACCGTGATCGGGATCTTCGCGCCGGCGCGAAGATGATCGACGACGTCGCGCACGCTGATTCATCCGCTCAGGGCGGCGCGAGCCCCCAGGCCTTGCCCATCGCGTCGAGAGACAGTGCCAGGCCCTGATCGAGCGCTTTGCCCGTGTGTCCTGCGCCGGGGATCTTCTCGAACGTGACCGTGAGGCCCGCGTCGCGCGCGGCGCGGGCGTTGCGCTCCTGCCCGGGACCGAACTCTTCGTCATCCGACCCGGCGGTGAAGACCGCCGTGTGCCCGCGGTACGCGCCGGGCGGGGCGGCCGCCATGACGTTCGCGGGCTTGGATGCCTCGAACGCCGCCGTGTCCCCTCCGAAGACGGCGGCCGTCGTCTCGGCGACCGTCTCAGACCCCGGGAACTCGTTGCCCGACACGTCGATGACATTCCCCCAGATGTGGGGATGCTGTGCGGCCCACGTGATGGCGCACGAACCGCCGTTGGAGTATCCGCCGATGGTCCAGGTGGCCGGATCGGGATCGATGTTGAGCTTGGCGAGGGCGAAGGCGGGGATCTGGGTGTTGAAGTAGGTCGAGACCGCACCATAGGCCGCCGAGTCGCGGCACGCGGGGTCGCGTTCCGGGTCGGTCAGCTGATCCGCGACGATGGCGATCGGTGCGAGTCCCTGATGGGCTGCCGCATAATCGTCCAGTGCGATCGCGAGGCTCGTCGGATCGGGGGAGCCCGGCTGACCCATCATGAAGACGAGGAGCGGAAGCTTCGGCGGGTTTTCGACCAGGGCCGCCGGCGGGAGGTAGATCGCGGGCTCCCTCGCGGCGTAGCCGGGAGACGGTATCGCGTTCGCCCCGCTCAGCGCGCCGACCATGCCCTGCTGCGGCATGCCCGCCGGCGGCTTCCACGACGAGAAGAGCGTCTGATCGGCGTCGTCGGTCGTCAGAGCGGGCAGGGTGACCGCCGGCGCGGACTGCACGCCCAGGATCGCCGACAGATTGTGGTCGATCCCGTAGGCGAAGTTCACGCCCACCACGGTGGTGCACAGCGCCAGTGCGGCGGCGGCGAGCGCGACGAGTCGGCGCCACCACGGGCGGGTCAGCACGCCCGCGACGCTCAGTCCGACGGCGGCGAATCCCACCGACACCCACGCGCCCGCGGCCGGCAGCACGTTGTCGCCGATGGCCTGGGTCACGTCCACGACAGCGAGGGTTGCGAAGGCGAGCACCGCGCCGGCTCCCGCGCCGAAGACGAAGCGCCAGGGATGGCGCGGCCGCGGGAGGACGACGATCAGGAGCAGCTGCGCCGTGGCTGCGGCAGTGAGTGCCAGCACCGGGCTGTCGAGCAGCTCGAGCGACAGCAGCCAGCCGGTCATCGCGAGGCGCCGAGCAGTGTGCGGGCCAGAGCGACGTATTGCCGCGAGGAGGCCGTCGGCAGGTACGCCTGTGCCAGCGCCGAGCCCACGGAGGGGAGCGTCAGGGGGTCGGCGTACGCGAGATGCAGGGAGCGGTACGACGGCGAGAACTTGCTCTTGAACCGGAACAGCGACGCGAAACCGTAGGCGGGTTCGAGCACACGCGCCATCCAGCCCAGGAAGACCGTCACGGCCGTGGGCGAAGCATCCGTCGTCTCTGCGTCCGTCGCCGGCTTCGTCGCGAGCGGCGCGCCGGAGAGGCTGAGCATCGACACGCCGTCGTTCTGCATGAGCTGCGCCGCTTTCGCGAGAAGGAACTCCATCATGCCGTTCGGCGAATCGTCCCGCCGCCGCATGAAGTCGAGTGTCCACCCGTCGACGGCACCCGCGCTCCAGGAGGGGAGCCAGCTCGTCACCGCCTGCACCCGATCATGCGGGTCGATCGCGACGAGGAGGCGCACGTCGTCGTCACGCAGTTCGTCGAGCGAGCCGAGGGTGAAACCCATCTCGGGCAGCGACTTCTCGGCGACCCACTGCTCGCTGATCTCGACGATCTGGCTCGAGATCGTCACGGGAAGGTCGTGCCAGGTCGTCCATTCGGCGCGGACGCCTTCGCGCTCAGCACGATTGAGGGCATACCGCACCTTGCTCCACTTCTTCGCCGACGTGTCCAGAGAGCGGAGGTCGAGGAGGGTCTCCTCCCCCACCGACATATGGCTCCACCCCATCTCGTCGAAGGTGGGCAGGAAGTCGTCGTGGATCGAGTAGAAGACGGGCGTCCACCCCTGATGGACGCAGAACTCCGCGAACGACCGGATGGTCTGCGCCGACTGCTCAGGGGCGCACACGGGATCACCCACGGCGATCGCCACGCCGCGATGCACTCGGTAGGCGACAGCGGATTGGAGATCATCGCTGAACCAGTGCAGCGTGCCCGGCCACGTGCCGAGGAACCCCAGCGAGCCGCCGTAGCCGCGGCGGAGCAGTGCGCGGAAGAGCCTCTCGTCCATCACGGCCTCGGGAAGCCTGGTCGCACGGTACAGCCGGAACATCGCGATCGCGACCACCGCCCAGAAAGCCACCCCCACCCACTGGTATGTGAGCAGCGCCGCGCCGGTGCGCGGGTACGGAGGCTGCCCCAGCGACTGCAGGAAGACAGGAGGAATGAAGCGTCGCACCGTCTCGACGAGGAGATCGACGACACGCGGTGGGGTGTCGAACGCGCGTCGCGAGAACGACTCGACGACCAGGAATGTACCGGCGCACACCGCGAACGCCACACCGACCGTGGCTGCGAAGCGCGCGACGGCCTGTCGGGGTGCGCGTGCGCGGAACCGTGCCGACGTCGACCAGAGCACGATGGTGACGGCGAGCGGGAGCAGCAGCGACGAGCTGACCCAGAGGGCGTACTCGGGCCAGGTGCCGCTGGAGTCGGCGTCGAAGACGACGGTTCCCGCCCACAGCGATCCGACCGCCAGCAAGATGAGGGCGACGTTGGTGGCGACGGCGAGGATGAATGCCGAGCGCCGCCCACGACGAAGTCCCCACGCGGCGATGACCAGCAGGGCGACGGGCACGAGCGCCATCACCGCCGGGCCCGCACCGCGCGTCACGAGCAGCGCGAACTGGTGGTCGCACAACGGCAGGTAGCGCTCGGTGCACCGCTCCACGAGTTCGTCGTTGAACTGACCGAACGACGCGACGGCCAGCGACAGCGGTCCGCGCCCTCCGCCGGCGATCAGCGCCGCCACCGGTCCGAGACCCGTCACCGCCACGATCGCCGCCACGAGCGACCGCGTCTCCCGCGTGGAGCTGCGGTGCATGACCGGCAGCGGGGATCGAATCTCGCCCGTCCGCCGGAACAGGACGACCCCCACGGCGAGCCCGACCAGCGCGGCGATGAGGCGATACCACGAGTCGGCATCGCCGGCATAGAGAGCGAACATCGCGAGCGCGGCGAATCCGGTGACGCGCGTACGCCGTCGCCAGAGCGCCGAGGCGAAGGGGGTGGCGGCCATGATGACCGCGACCGTGGCGATCGTCGGATCGAGGACCGGCATCTCGGACCCCTCGACGGGGCGGAGGTCGGTGATCTGCCAGAGTGCCGCCTGCAGGGCACTCGAGACCAAGATCGCCGTCGCACCGACCGAAAGACCGATCCAGATGGTGCGAGCGGGCCCGAGCAGCTTCTCGGCGAAGCCGAGGAAGACCACGATCAACAGAGCGGAGGCGATCAGGTCGATCGGGGAGTCAGACACCAGGAGGGCGGTCAGCGGTGCCCACCATCGGCCCTGCTCGTAGATCGTCGTCGGCCCGGCTGCGAGGGCCTGCGGAAAGCCCCCTGCCACGGCCCACGCGGTCGCTGTGGCCAGGACGGTGAGGATCGTGAAGCCGATGGTCACGGGACGCCGACGCAGGTCGGCGAGTGCGACCGCGGCGAGCGCCCGTGCCGTCACCCCGGACAGGCCACCTCGTCCGCCGGACTCCTTCACAGCCATTCTCACCTCGAGCGTCACCGAGCCCGGGCAGTCGGCGACCCGAGCAGACAGAGCCTAGGACATGTGTCGATGAGGATGCCGAGAGAGCCCTTCCGGGCCCGCGTCAGTGGCTGGTCTGGACCGCCCGCAGGCGCGCCATCACCTGATCGCGAAGCTCCTCGGGGGCGGTCTCTTTGCACGCGCGAGCCACCACATCCGTGAGCGTCCGCGCCACGAGGGCCTCGTCCGAGCACGCCGGGCAATTCTCGAGGTGATCGGTGATGTCCTTGTGCGAGGTCTTGCAGACCTCGTGGCGGAGGTACTCTTCCAGGTCACGCCGTGCCTGGTCGCAGCCGCAGTCGCTCATTTCGTACTCCTCGTGGCGGCACTTTCGATGCCGCGCTCCTTTGCGTAGTCGGCGAGCAGTTCACGAAGCATCCGTCTGCCGCGATGCAGACGACTCATGACCGTGCCGATGGGGGTCTTCATGATGTCCGCGATCTCCTGATAGGCGAACCCCTCGACGTCGGCGAAGTACACCGCCAGTCGGAAGTCCTCGGGGATGGACTGCAGGGCGTCCTTGACGACGGATGCCGGCATGCGGTCGATGGCCTCCGCCTCGGCGGACCGACTGCTGCTGGCCGTCGTGGACTCGGCACCACCCAGCTGCCAGTCCTCGAGCTCGTCAATCGTGCCCTGATAGGGCTCGCGCTGCTTCTTGCGGTAGGTGTTGATGTACGTGTTCGTGAGGATCCGGTAGAGCCACGCCTTGAGATTCGTCCCCTGAGTGAACGTCTTCCACGACGCGAACGCCTTCACGAACGTCTCTTGAACGAGGTCGGCCGCGTCCGCGGGATTACGGGTCATCCGCATGGCCGCGGCGTACAGCTGGTCCATGAAGGGAAGCGCCTGCACCTCGAACTGGGTGCGGGCGTCTTCGGCGGTCTCTGCCTGGTCGCTCATCACGCGCAAGTCTACGTCCGGCGTCGCCGACGACCGGGAGGGGCGTTCGAGTACGGCGATCATCCTGCTCCTCCCGTCGGGCTCGTTCCGCGAGCTGTTCACTAGGCTAGAAACCGATGACTGCGGAAACCTATTCCCACGAGAGCGCGCCGCACCCGCCCGCGCGCGGACGGTGGCAGGCACCGGTCGCCGCCGGCGCACTGCGCGCCGTGGTCACCGTGCCCGGTTCCAAGTCGCTGACCAATCGCGAACTCGTCCTCGCCGCACTCGCCGACGGCCCTGGGCGGCTTTCCTCGCCGCTGCACTCCGACGACTCGGCGCGCATGATCGAGGCCCTCCGCGCTCTCGGCGTCGGCATCGAGGAGGTCCCCGGTGACGGATCGTTCGGCGCCGACCTCGTCGTCACCCCCGTCTGGCCCTTGCGGGGCGGGACCGAGATCGACTGCGGTCAGGCCGGCACGGTGATGCGCTTCGTCGCGGGGCTCGCCGGCTTCGCCAGAGGCGACGTGGCGATGACCGCCCACGAGAGCGCCCTGCATCGTCCGATGGGCGCGATGATCAAAGCCCTCCGCGACGTCGGCGTGGATGTGGACGACGGCGGACACTGGGGACTGCCGTTCACCGTGCGAGGTCGTGGACACACCCGCGGGGGTGAGATCACGATCGACGCCAGCGCGTCGAGCCAGTTCGTGTCGGGACTGCTGCTCGCCGCGGCACGCTACGACGTGGGACTGCGACTCATCCACGCCGGCGAGCGCCTGCCCTCTCAGCCGCACATCGACATGACCATCGACAGCCTCGGCCACCGCGGCGTCCACGTCGAGCACCCCGCCCCGGGCGAGTGGGTGGTGCCGTCCGGTCCCATCCGCGCGAAGGACATCGCGATCGAACCCGATCTGTCCAACGCTGCGCCGTTCCTGGCGGCGGCGATGCTCGTCGGAGGTTCGGTGTCGGTCACAGGGTGGCCTGCGCACTCGACGCAGCCCGGTGCCATGCTCGGTGACATCCTCTCGCTCATGGGGGCGCGCGTGACGCGGCGCGGCGGCGCCCTTACCGTGACGGCGGGCCACGAGATCGCCGGCGTCGATCTGGATCTGTCCGCGGCCGGCGAGCTGACCCCGACGATCTTCGCGCTGGCCGCCTTCGCCAACGCGCCGACAACGCTGTACGGCATCGGACACATCCGAGGACATGAGACCGACCGCATCGCCGCGCTCATCGGCGAACTGCGGCGTCTCGGCGGCGAGGCGCACGAGCTCGAGGACGGGATCCGCATCGTCCCTCGACCCCTGCAGGGCGGGCTGTGGCACGCCCACCATGACCACCGGATGGCGACCACCGGGGCGTTGATCGGTCTGGCGGTTCCGGGCGTCGAGATCGACGACATCGGCACCACCGCCAAGACGATGCCGGAGTTCCCCGAGATGTGGGAGCGGATGCTGCGCACTCCGCCGTCGGATCGGAACGACTTCGCGTGAGGACTCCTGGACCCCGCCGGCAGTCCCGCTCATGAGCTGGCTCCCTCCGGACGACGACGACGATGACGAGTTCGACGAGAACGACATCCGCTCGAGGCCCAACCCGAAGGCCAACCGGCCGCGGACGAAGCGTCGCCCCGCCCACGCGGACGCGCAGACCGCGCGTGTGCTGGGCGTGGACCGCGGCCGCTACACGGTCCTCCTGGACGAGGACACCCCCGAGGAGCACCGGGCGCTCGCCAGCCGCGCCCGCGAACTGCGCAAGGTCGCGATCGTCACCGGAGACCGCGCGCGCGTCGTCGGCGATGCGACCGGCGACGAGGGCACCCTCGCCCGCATCATCGGCATCGAAGAGCGCACCTCCCTCCTGCGCCGGAGCGCCGATGACACCGACCAGGTCGAGCGCGTCATCGTGGCGAACGCGGACCAGATGCTCATCGTGGTCGCCGCCGCAGACCCCGAGCCCCGCGCGAGACTGGTCGACCGCTACATCGTGGCCGCGCTCGACGCGGGCGTGCGCCCCCTGCTGGTGGTGACCAAGACCGACTTGGCCGATCCCTCCGCATTCCTGCGCCACTTCGAGGGTCTCGACCTCACGGTGTTCACCAGTGCCCAGCTCGACATGCCGCTGGCCGAGATCGGTCGCTCGCTGGTGGGGCACTCGACGGTCTTCGTCGGTCACTCCGGGGTCGGCAAGTCGACGCTCGTGAACGCGCTCGTGCCGAGCGCCGACCGGGCGACCGGGCATGTGAACGAAGTGACCGGCCGCGGGCGTCACACATCCTCTTCGACGGTGTCGCTGCGCTACGTGGGTGAAGACGGCACGGGCTGGGTGATCGACACCCCCGGTGTGCGCTCCTTCGGTCTCGGACACGTGGATCCCGCCAGCATCCTGCGGGGCTACACCGACCTCGCCGCCATCGCCCAGGAGTGCCCTCGCGGCTGTACGCACCTGCCCGATGCGCCGGACTGCGCCTTGAACGAGGCTCTCGCCGAGGGGCTGCTCGGTCCTCGCGGGGAAGAACGCCTCAACTCGCTCCAGCGTCTGCTCGCGACCTTCGCCGGCCGGTGAACCGCGCACTCGTGCCTGTGAACGCCGCCCCATAGGCTGGAGCGATGACCCCTCAGCTGCAGACCGGGGCGACCGCGCCCGACTTCACCCTCGACGATCAGGACGGCCGGCCCGTCCACCTGCGCGATCTCCGCGGCACGCGCGTGATCCTGTACTTCTACCCGGCGGCGATGACGCCCGGCTGCACGACGCAGGCCTGCGACTTCCGGGACAGTCTCTCGTCGCTGCAGGCTCTCGGCTACACCGTGATCGGAGTCTCGCGGGACACCCCCGAGAAACTCCGGGAATTCCGCGAACGCGATGCCCTCCCCTTCCCCCTCTTGAGCGATCCCGACCATGCGGTGCACGATGCCTACGCGGCGTGGGGAGAGAAGACGAATTACGGCAAGGTCAGCGAGGGCGTTCTTCGTTCCACGTTCGTCATCGACGAGGCGGGCACTCTCACGCACGTGCTCTACAACGTCAAGGCCACCGGCCACGTCGCACGGCTGCGGGCCCTGCTCGAGGCCGACCAGGCGCCCGTCACGTCTTCCTGAGGTCGGCGGCCGCGCGTCGGGCGGCCATCACCAGCAAGATGAACCCGACCAGTGCGGGGACGGCGAGCCCGAGGCCGATCAGCGGGTGCGCATACGCGCCGGTGGCGGCGCCCAGAGCCACCGCCGCGATCAGCACCTGGGTCACGATGCCGCCGGAGCGCCCCCACGACTGCCCACGAGCGATCGCCACGGCGAAAGCGATGACCGCGATCGCCCCGACGGCGGTCAGCACGACAAGGGCGATCGCGCTGGAGAGGGATTCGGTGTCGCCGTCAGCGAGGGCAGAAACCTGCCAGAGCAGCAGCGCGACGATGCCGATGCCCTCCGCCCCCACGACGAGCGCAGCGAGTCGATAGACGGATTTCGTCGACATGATCCAGGATCCCCTCGGCGCGACCCACTCTGATTTGTCGAGATCCTCCACCTCACGGGGCGGATGCTCAGCATTTCCCGCACATTGACGTGAACGGACTCTTGATTCCCTTTTGCCGCTGTGGAAACATTGTCAGAAGCCATGTGCTCCCACAGCGAAGTGGGGCGAGCAACTGCTCGCACATCCCACAGAGTACCGGATCCGAAACGGCCGCCGGACTCTCAACGACTTCGTAACAAGGAGCACCACCATGGATTGGCGCGACAAATCCGCCTGCCTGACCGTCGACCCCGAGCTGTTCTTCCCCGTGGGGAACACCGGTCCCGCCGTCGATCAGATCGAGAAGGCCAAATCCGTCTGCTCTCGGTGCACCGTCACCGAGGTCTGCCTGCAGTACGCCCTGGAGACCGGTCAGGACTCGGGCGTGTGGGGCGGCCTCTCCGAGGACGAGCGTCGCGCCCTCAAGCGTCGCGCCGCCCGCGCCCGCCGCGCTTCCTGATCCACCGCTGACGAGAGCGACGGATGCCTCGGCATCCGTCGCTCTCGTCATGAGACGGTCAGGGCGTCATGAGGCGGTCGGGGCGATGTAGCGCAGAGGGATGTCGATCGTGACCTCGGTGCCGCTGCCCATGATCGTGTGCCAGTCGATCGTCCCGCCGAGCTCCCCCTGGATGAGAGTGCGGACGATCTGCGTCCCGAGGCCGCGGCCGACCTGACCTTCCGGCAGACCCACGCCGTTGTCGCGCACGCGCACCGCGAGGCGCTCGTCGCTGCGCTCCGCGATGATCTCGACGTCGCCTTCCTTGCCGGCCAAACCATGCTCGACGGCGTTGGTGACGAGCTCGGTGAGGGCGAGCGCCAGCGGTGTCGCGTATTCACTGGGCAGAGTGCCGAACCGGCCGGTGGTGCGGGTGTGCGCCTGCGTCGTGGGCGCGGCGGCCACTTCTGCCGCGAGCTTGAGCACGCGCGCGAACACGTCATCGAAGTCGACCTTCTGCGCGAGGCCCTCCGAGAGCGTGTCGTGCACGACCGCGATCGCCGAGACCCGCCGCATGGCCTGGGTCAGCGCCTCGCGCGCCTCCTCGGAGTGCGAGCGACGGGATTGGATGCGCAGGAGCGATGCGACGGTCTGCAGGTTGTTCTTGACGCGGTGGTGGATCTCGCGGATCGTCGCATCCTTCGTGATCAGCTCCTGCTCCTGATGCCGGATCTCGGTCACGTCGCGGCACAGAACGATCGCGCCGATGCGGTTGCCGTGGTCACGCAGCGGGATCGTCCGCAACGACACCGCGACCCCGCGCGCCTCGATGTCGGCGCGCCACGGTGCGCGTCCACTCACCACGAGTGGGAGGGACTCGTCGAACTGACGTTTCTCGGGGATGATGCTCGTCGTCACCTCGACGAGGGACTCGCCCTCGAGCTCGTCCTCGAAACCCATGCGGTTGAACGCCGACAGGGCGTTCGGACTCGCGAAGGTCGTCACCCCGTCGACGTCGATGCGGATCAGTCCGTCCGACGCCCGGGGAGCGCCGCGTCGGGGCGAGGTCGGCGCAGACAGGTCGGGGAAGTCCGCGGACGCCACCATGCCGAACAGGTCGTCGGCGCAATCGTTGAACGTGATCTGCTGCCGGGAGGGGGTGCGGGTCTCGCCGAGGTTGGTGTGCCGGGTGAGTACTCCGATGGCGACAGCCGGGTGATCGGCGCGGCCGCGCTCGCGGATGATGGGCACAGCCCGGACACGCGTCGGCGTCTCCTCGAACCAGTCCGGCGAGGCCGAGTCGACGATACGTCCTTCGTCGAAGGCCTGGCGCACCTGGGTGCGCCACTGCGGGCGCACGCGGTCGCCCACGATGTCGCGGTAGAACAGCGTCGCGGCACCGCTCGGGCGCGTGTGCGCCACGGCGACGAACGTGTCGTCGGACGTCGGCACCCAGATGACGATGTCTGCGAAAGCGAGGTCGGCGAGGAGCTGACCGTCACCGGCGAGCCGGTGGAGCCATTCCACATCTGCTTCGCTGGAGCGCCCCTGGGCGTAGACGAGATCGCTGAGTGTCGACACGGTTCCAGCCTAGAGTCCGGCCCGCGCTCCGCCGCTCACGGCGCCGGTCGGTGCCTGGGGGCGCGTCATGCGTCGACGGCGACGGCACGCGTCCGGCGGCGGCGCGGTGCACGGCCGGCCGACGGTACAGGTCCCGAGACCGGCGGCGAGATGACGGCACCGACGAACCTCCGCAGCGCGAGCGTGAAGGGTGATCGCGGCGCCGCCTCCGCGATCGGACGCGCCGCGAGGAGCGCGGCATCCGCGGACCGGGGGTCCATCGGGAGGAACCAGACGTCGTCGATGCCTCCGAAGCGATCCAGCGCTCGCCGAACCTGGCCGCGCGCGTCGATCCCGAGAGCTCCGGGCCGCAGGCGATTTGCCACCACCGCCACGGGCGTGGTGCCGATCGCGGCACGCAGCTCGGTGTAGCCGCGGAGGAAACGCGCGACCCCGATGGGGTCGGCCGCGACGACCGCCACGACGAGATCGGCGCTGCGGAGTGCGGCGAGCGTCGCTGCGTTGCGGCGTGGGCCGTCGAGGTCGCTCACGATCTCCTCATCGCGCTCGAGTGCGGCGCCGACGTCGACGACGGTGTGGTCGGCCCACGTCCTGCAGGCGGCGAGAGCCGCGGTGACACGCGCATCCGAGAGCTCTGGCCACCGCGAGGGGCGGTTGATCCCCGTGAGGACGTCGACGCCGCTGCCGTCCCAAGGCACGCTGATGCGCGTGAGTTCGCGGGCGTCGAGTCCTCCGATCTCGGCGTGACGGCACGCAGCTGCGAACCCGGGTCCTTCGTCGGCGATCCCCAGTGCGATCGCGATCGACGGGGCGTGTGTGTCGGCATCAACGAGCGCGACGTGTCGCCCCCCGCGAGCGAGTTCGAGAGCGAGCTCGATCGCGATCGTGGAACGGCCCGGCGCCCCGGCCGGCCCCCACACGGCCACCACCCGGGATGGAGAAGCCGCGACCGAGGGCGCGACACGGCTCGGCCGGGTGCGCGCGGGGGCGGCGCGGAGGGAGTCAGCCAGAATCCAGGCCTCGACACCGAGTTCATGCCCGTCGCCGACCCCGTAGGCGGCGGCAAGTCGCGCGTCGGCCGGTGTCGCGCAGAGGGGCACGATCCTCGCCCCCTCCCGGTCCGTCAGCGCCACGGCCGACTCGGTCAGCGAATCGCGCCCGACCTGCAGGACGACGATCTCGACCTCTGTGAGATCGCGCAGCAGTTCCGCGCGCGAGAGGTCGCGGGCGTCGTCCGGTCGTTCGTAGAGCGCTCGCGCCTCCCCGGCCCGGGCCAGCGCGGATGCCGCTACGACGGCGACCACGTCGATCCCCTCGTCTCGGAGTCCGTCGGCGAGGACCGTGCCGCGCGACCCGTCCACCGCAACGATCACCCTCACTTCGAGCCACCCGTCGTCGGGACCACCGACAGTGCCGACTCGTCGGACATCGCCTCGAGGACGGCGGCGACATCGGCGCGCGCGATCACGACCTCCAGTGCGGCAGAGCCTCCTCCGATCATCGAATCGTCGCGCGACACCGAGATGACGGTGGCATCGACCACCAGGATGCGCGGGGTATCGTACGTGCCGCTCTCGATCAGCGGCGCCGACCACACCTCGACGACGGTGCCGGCGTCGACCGAGGCGGGGACGTCGACGGAGCTCCGCAGCACGATCGTCGTGACGGTGGCCGCGGAAGGGTCCCCGACGGCGCTCTGCGGCACGAGCTCACCGGAAGGGATCGTCCGCGTGGCGACGAGAGAGCCTTCGAGTGCATCCGGTGCGAGGTAGACATCGCCCATCTGCCCCAGCGCGACGTCGACCACCTGCAGATCATCGCTTGTGAGGGCTTGACCGGGCACGATGGTTCGAGCAGCGGCGAAGACCGAGACGGTCGCCCGCGACGAGGACACGACGAACCACACTCCGGCGATGGATGCTGCGACCAGCACGATCCCGAGAAGGAAGCGCGCGTCGCTCCAGAAGGCGCGGCGCCGGGGACGCGCGATGTCCTGTACCGTCATGCCCCCATCGTCACTCAGATCGCAGAACCGCCCCCGACGTTATCCACAGGAGGCGTGGCCTGCGCCCGACACCGAGAACCGCCGCGATAATGAAGCCATGCCCGATTCCTCCGCGTCCGGCGCGCGCCTGCTCGCCCCCGCCCAGGTGGCCGAGCTGCTGCGTCTGTCCGTCGACGAAGTCGTGGCTCTCATCCTCGAGGGGCAGCTGCGCGGTGCCAGGGTAGGCTCCCCCGCGACCTGGCGGGTCGACGAGTCCAGCGTGGCGGAGTACCTCGACGCGCAGGCCGAGGAGGCCCGTCGGATCGCGCTGTGGCATCAGTCCAACGCTGCGAGCTTTCCCGAGCTCTGGGGCACCGGCATCGTCCGCAACCCCGATTGACAGCGCCCACGCCCCCGGAGCCGGCCGGTCAGTACGCGGATGCCGCGGTTTCCAGCCGAACCCATGCGACCGCGCCCAGGGGGATGACGCGGTGGCCGGACACGATGTCGCTTCGCCGTGGCGCACCCGCGTCATGCAGCGCGATGTCGAGGTGATCGGCGCCGGCTCGATCGATCGTGCCGGTGAGCAGCCGGTTGTTCGCGAGCTGCACGGACACGCAGACGCGCCGGCGAACCAGATCGCGCAGCACGAATCCGAAGGTCATCCGATCGGCCAGCGCCGAGGGCGCCGCCGCGGGCGCCGGGCGGGCGGAGCGAAGCACATCCGCGTGCGCCATCGCGATCGCACACACGGCACCGAGCGGCACGATGAGACTGCGCCCGCGCCCGGCATTCTGGAGAGCGACCCAGTCGACGCCGAGGCCGCTCACCTCCGCCGAAATGGTGGAGCCGTCGACGAATTCGAAAGTCGGCGCCGTTCCGTTCGATCCGTCTCGGCCGATCAGCGCGTGCAGCCGCTCACGAAGCGTCACTCGAGACAGACGCAGCCGTTCGGCCTCGGTGTCGAGCGCCGCGCGCTCCGCCTCCCACTCCGAGGCCAACTGGTCTTCGAGGTCTTCGAAGAATCGATCCCACTGCACCCTGCGACCTTAGAGGCGATAGCACACGAGAACCTTCAGTTATCCACAACACGCTGACGCGCTTCCTGTGAGTTCGCCGAGTGCCCTACTGTCTGAGGACGATCCTCCATCGAAAGTGGGAACCATGGTGCGTCAGTCCGCCGGAACGAACCGTGCACATGCCTCCCTGCCGGCCGCGGATCTGACCGAGTTCTTCGCTCCGCAGCGCACCTCCTCCCACGCCCTCCCCGACCCCGAGCCGCTCCTGCGCAACCTCACCCGAGGGGTCCTCGAGGTACTGGCCGGCGTGCGCGAAGTGGATCAGCTCGCACGGTGGATGACGGAGGATGCCTACCGATCGCTCGTGACCCGCGCCAATCTTGCCGTCCGCGCCCGCAGCGCGCGCGGAATCCCGGCGACCCGGCCGGTGCACAGCATCCTGTCCGTTCACACGTCCTCACCGGTGGACGGCGCCGTCGAGGCAGTCCTCATCGTGGGCGGACCCGCGCGCACCCGCGCCGTCGCCATTCGCCTCGAAGGAATGGACCGCCGCTGGCGCGCGACATCACTCGCCCTGCTCTGATTCTCGAGGCTCGCTCTACGGTTTGTAGGACGACAGGAAGTTCCCCAGTCGTTCGACGGCCTGCGTGAGCACGCGCGCCTCCGGAAGCGTGACGATGCGCACGTGGTCGGGTGTCGGGAAGTTGAAGCCCGTTCCCTGCACGAGGAGGACGTGTTCGGCCACGAGGAAGTCGTAGACGAACTTGGCATCGTCATCGATCTCGTACACGTCCGGATCGAATCGCGGGAATGCATAGAGCGCACCCTGCGGCCGCACGCACGACACGCCGGGGATCGCTTCAAGACCCTCCCAGGCCGCATCCCGCTGCTCGTGAAGGCGTCCCATCGGGGCGATCAGCGCATCGATCGACTGGACGCCCGACAGGGCCGCCTGCACCGCGTGCTGCGCGGGCACGTTCGGGCACAGCCTCGTGGAGGCGAGGAGGTTGATGCCTTCGAGGAACCCGGCCGCGTGCGCCTGCGGACCGGTGATCACCAGCCAGCCCGAGCGGTAGCCGGCCACCCGGTAGGTCTTCGACAGACCGTTGAACGTCAGGCACAGCAGGTCGGGCGCAATGGTCGCCATCGGAATGTGCTCGACGTCATCGAACAGGATGCGGTCGTAGATCTCGTCCGCGAGGATCAGCAGCGAGTTCTCCCGGGCGATCTCGGCGACACCCTCCAGCACCTCGCGGGAGTACACCGCGCCGGTCGGATTGTTCGGATTGATGATCACGATGGCCTTGGTGCGCGGGGTCACCTTCGCGCGGATGTCCTCGAGGTCGGGATGCCACCCGTCGGACTCGTCGCAGCGGTAGTGGACGGGCGTGCCTCCGCCGAGGCTGGTCATCGCCGTCCACAGCGGGTAGTCGGGCGCGGGGATGAGCACCTCATCGCCTTCGTCCAGCAGGGCCTGCATCGTCATCGTGATGAGTTCGGAGACGCCGTTGCCGAGATAGACGTTGTCAGGGTCGACCTTGGGGAAACCCGGGAGCTGCTCGTAGCGATACACCACGGCCCGACGCGCCGACATGATGCCCCGGCTCTCGCTGTAGCCGTGCGCGTGCGGGATCGCCTCGATCATGTCGCGAACGATCTGATAGGGCGCTTCGAAGCCGAACGACGCCGGATTGCCGGTGTTGAGCTTGAGGATCGTGTGACCCTCGGACTCGAGTCGCCCGGCCTCCACGAGCGCCTGGCCGCGGATCTCGTACAGCACGTTCTTGAGCTTGGAGGATTGATCGAGATGACGAAGCGGACTCATCGCCTCAGAATAGCTTCGCCCCGACGAAGCCAATAGCCACGTTGCGGACCGTGCGGAACGGGAGCGCGCCCGGCCTCAGCCGCGACGCGATCCCGCTCCCTTACTTCTTGTTGGTCGCCCTGCGCTGCGCGCGGTTCTGCGGTGCTGCCGCCGCGGCGGGAGACGGTGTGCGCTGACCGAAGGCACCGCGGGGCGCCTCTTCGGCCGCCGCGGGCTGAGGGGCGCCGGCCTGTGCCGCGGCGGCGGCCGCCTGGCGCACCTTCGTCGTGGCGGCCTGCTGGACCTGTCCACGCTCGTTGCGCACCTCCACCTCGCCGGCGTCGTTCGCGGCGGAGTACTCCAGGCGCTGGCCTTCGGCGGGACCGGCACCCAGGCCCTTCGCCTCGACCTCGGCGACCTGGTCGTTCTCACCCCGTCGCACCTCGACCTCGAGGTTGAACAGGTAGCCGACGGACTCTTCCTTGATCTGCCCCATCATCGACTGGAACATCTGGAAGCCCTCGCGCTGGTACTCGATGAGCGGGTCGCGCTGGGCCATCGCGCGCAGGCCGATGCCGTCTTTGAGGTAGTCCATCTCGTACAGGTGATCGCGCCAGCGGCGGTCCAAGACCTGCAGCACCACACGGCGTTCCAGCTCGCGGGTCGCAGCTTCGCCGAGCTTCTCCTCGCGGTTGCGATAGGCGATGCGCGCGTCCGAGAGGATCTCGCGCTTGAGGCCCTCCGCCGTGATGCGGCCCTTCGTGCCCGCCTCGGCGACGACCTCGTCGATCGTGACTCCGACGGGGTAGAGCGTTTTGAGCTCCGTCCAGAGGGCGTCGAAGTCCCAGCTCTCGGTGTGACCGGAGCCGGTGTGGTCGTCGATGACGGCATTGATGGCGTCCTCGACGAAGTGCTGCACACGATCGGACAGGTCATCGCCCTGGAGCATGTGCCGACGGTCGCCGTAGATCGCCTCGCGCTGACGATTGAGGACGTCATCGTACTTGAGGACGTTCTTCCGGATCTCGGCGTTGCGCGACTCCACCTGACCCTGCGCGCTGCGGATGGCTCGCGAGACCATGGTCGACTCGATCGCGACGTCGTCCGGGAAGTTGGTGCGGGCGAGGATGGCCTCGGCTGCGCCCGACTGGAACAGGCGCATCAGATCATCCGTCAGCGAGAGGTAGAAGCGGCTCTCGCCCGGGTCGCCCTGACGGCCGGACCGACCGCGCAGCTGGTTGTCGATCCGGCGGGATTCGTGACGCTCCGTGCCCAGCACGTACAGACCGCCGACCTCGACGACCTTGCTGCTCTCCTCGGCGACCGTGTCGCGCATGCCCTCGTAGACCGAATCCCATTCGGACTCGTATTCGTCGGGGGTCTCGACCGGATCGAGCCCCTTGGCCTTCATCTCCTGAACGGCCAGGAACTCGGCGTTGCCGCCGAGCATGATGTCGGTGCCTCGACCGGCCATGTTGGTGGCGACGGTGACCGCTCCGAAGCGGCCCGCGCGAGCGACGATCTCGGCCTCGCGGGCGTGGTTCTTCGCGTTGAGCACTTCGTGCTTGACGCCCTTCTTGGCGAGCAGTCGCGAGAGGTACTCGCTCTTCTCCACGCTCACGGTGCCCACGAGGACGGGCTGCCCCTTCTCGTGACGGACCGCGATGTCCTCGACCACCTGGGCGAACTTCGCCTCCTCGTTCTTGTAGACGAGGTCGGACTGGTCCTTGCGGATCATCGGCTTGTTCGTCGGGATCGGGACGACGCCGAGCTGGTAGGTCGACATGAACTCCGCCGCCTCGGTCTCGGCCGTTCCGGTCATGCCGGCGAGCTTGTCGTACAGCCGGAAGTAGTTCTGGAGGGTGACGGTGGCCAGCGTCTGGTTCTCAGCCTTGACCGGCACGTTCTCCTTGGCCTCGATGGCCTGGTGGATGCCCTCGTTGTACCGGCGGCCGACGAGGATGCGGCCGGTGTGCTCATCGACGATCATGACCTCGTCGTTCATCACGACGTAGTCGGCGTCGCGCTTGAACAGCGCCAGCGCCTTGATGGAGTTGTTGAGGAACGAGATCAGCGGGGTGTTCGCCGACTCGTAGAGGTTGTCGATGCCGAGGTAGTCCTCGACCTTCTCGATCCCGGGCTCGAGGACGCCGATGGTGCGCTTCTTCTCATCGACCTCGTAGTCCTCCCCCGCGACGAGGGTCTTGGCGATCTTCGCGAACTCCACGAACCACCGGTTCGCCTCGCCCGACGACGGTCCCGAGATGATCAGCGGTGTGCGCGCCTCGTCGATGAGGATCGAGTCGACCTCGTCGACGATCGCGAAGAAATGCCCGCGCTGCACGAGGTCCTCTTCGCGCCACGCCATGTTGTCGCGGAGGTAGTCGAAGCCGAACTCGTTGTTCGTGCCGTACGTGATGTCGGCGTTGTACTGCGCACGACGGACCTCGGGCGTCTGGCCGGACACGATGACACCCGTGGTCATCCCGAGGGCACGAAGGATGCGGCCCATGAGCTCGGACTGGTAGCTCGCGAGGAAGTCGTTGACCGTGACGATGTGCACGCCCTGGCCGGCGATCGCGTTGAGGTACGAGGGGAACACTCCGGTGAGCGTCTTCCCCTCACCCGTCTTCATCTCGGCGATGTTGCCGAGGTGCAGAGCCGCGCCACCCATGATCTGCACGTCGTAAGGGCGCTGGCCGAGCGTGCGCTTGGCGGCTTCGCGCACAGCGGCGAAGGCCTCCGGCATGAGCTGGTCGAGAGTCTGGCCCGCAGCGAACCGCGCGCGAAGCTCGGCGGTCTCGCCACGCAGCTCCTCGTCGGTGAGCTGGGAGTAGTCCTCCTCGAGGGCGTTGACGGCCTTCACCACCTGCTGCAGCCGCCGGATGACGCGGCCCTCACCGGCGCGGAGCAGTTTCTCGAGAGGATTTGCCACGGAAAGATCTCCATCTGTCGGGTGCGACGTCCTGGTTGCCACATCGCGATGCTGCGTCGTCGGACGACAGGCATACCCGCCTATGTTATCCGTCCGTGACCTTGGAGTGGGCTGAGGATACCGCCCGCCGACGCGCCGGACTGAGCATCCCGGTCCCCTGGGGACGATGTGCCAGACTCGGGAACTGCATACCCGGTATGCATGGAAAGGGGCAGGCGTCGGTGTCGGTACGACAGAGCCTCCTGGCGATCCTCGAGCAGGGCCCCTGCTACGGCTATCAGCTGCGCGCGGAGTTCGACCGCCGCACCGGGTCCACGTGGCCGCTCAACGTGGGGCAGATCTACAACACCCTCGACCGACTCGAGCGCGACGAGCTCGTCGTGAAGGCCGGTGCCGACGAGCACGGTCACGTCTACTACGAGATCACGGCGTCGGGTCGCGCCACGGTGCAGTCCTGGTTCGGCGGCCCCGTTCCGCAGCCGGACGGCACGCGGAAGGAGCTGCCGATCAAGCTCGCGATCGCGGCGACCCTTCCCGGCGTCGATGCCCGGTCGATCATCCGCACGCAGCGCTCCGCATCGACAGCACGACGAGACGCACTCATCCTCGCCGGAGCCAGAGACGAGCGCGATTCGGATGACAGCGAGGCTCTGGCGAGGGCGCTCGTGCGCGATGCGATGATCTGCGACGTCGAGGCCGACCTCCGCTGGCTCGACCGCGCCGAGCAGCGCCTCGACGGGCAACCGCGCCACGCGCTGGCTCTCGGGCTCGCCGCCGATCGACCCAAGCGCGGCCGGCCATTGAAAACGGCGACGGCATGAGCGTCTGCGTCGCTCGACCGGCGTCGCGCTCGGAGCGAACACGCGCCGACCCACCCCGCGAGCCCTCGTAGGATTGCACAATGGCGGGATTCTGGGGCAAGCGGCGCAAAGAAGAGCAGGCTCAGCAGGATGCGCAGGACGCCGATCTCGGCCGTCGTGCGCAGGCCGCCCTCGTGCAGGCCGACGAGCGGATCCGACTCACCACCGACGAACTCGCCTTCGCCGAGGCCGAGTTGGGGACGGATGCCACGGCAGAACTCCGCGCCGCTCTCGAGGCCGTGCGCACTCATCTCGCCGAAGCGTTCCATCTCCACCAGCTCAACCACGACGAGATCCCCGACACGCGGGAGGAGCTGCGCACGCGCAACGCCCGGATCGAGCAGTTGTGCACCTGGGCGAACGACCTCCTCGATCAGAAGACGTCTGCACTGGAGGAGCGCATCGCGACCGTCCGGCGCGCACCCGAGATCATCGCGGGTGTCCGAGCCGATGTCGAGCGACTGCGAGAGCGTCTGCCCGACGCGCGGGCCGTGATCGCCCGCGTCGCGAGCAGGTACAGCGACGACGCGGTCCACACCGTCGCCGACAACGCCGACGAGGCCGAGCGACTGCTCGACTTCGCCGTTCATGGTGCCGACGTCTCCGAGCGACGCCGCGCGGCGGAGCAGCGGGAACAGTCGCTGCTGGCGCTGGAGACGGCCACCGAGGCGGTCCGGCGCGCCACGACCCTGTTCGACGCGATCGATGACTTCGAGGTGGAGGCTCTCCGCGCGCAGTCCACCCTCGCCGACATGGTGGCGGACTCGCGCGGCGACCTCGTCGCCGCCCGGACCGCGCCGCAGGTGCCGGCGGTCAAGTCCGCGGTCGCCGCACTCGAGCGGGCGCTGGGCGCGCTCGCCCCCTCCGGCGCGAAAGCCGACCCGTTCACCGAGCTCACGCAGCTGCGTGAGGCCAACGCAGGACTCGACGCAGCGATCGAGAAGGCCCGGGAGCGCGAAGCACGGCCGCTTCCCACCGTGGACCAGATCCGGCACGCGGTCGACGACGCCGACCACCAGCTGGCCGTCGCCCGCAGCGTGATCGCCGGCCACCGCGGGTGGATCGGTGCCGATGCGCGCACGCGACTGGCGGAGGCCGAGCGGGTCCGCATCGACATGGAGGCACTGCCCGACGACGAGGACTCTCGGGAGCAGGCGATGCTCATGGCGCGACGCACGGCGACGCTCGCCAGTGAGGCGCTCCAGCTCGCCCAGCGCGACATCGATTCTTCCCGTCCGCAGGACCCCGGCGGCTGGGGCCAGGGCGGCGGTCGAGGACAGGTCGGCGGCGGGAACCCCATGGGCGGCATCCTCGGCGGTCTTGTCATCGGCAGCCTGCTGGGCGACTTCTTCGACTGATCCCCGCCGGGCCGGGCGCTCTTCACGGCGCGGCGATCGAGCGACCGAGAGGGGGATGCCGCGAGCCGCGGCATCCCCCTCTCGCGTTCTCGTGCGCTACGACGCGAGCTGCTGCGGCGGCGCGAGGGTGGTGAGTGAGATCACACCGTAGTCCCAGCCCTTGCGACGGTAGACGACGCTCGGGTGGTCGCTGCGGGCGTCGATGAAGAGGAAGAAGTCGTGGCCGACGAGCTCCATCCGGTCGACCGCCTCCTCCACCGTCATCCATTCGGCGTCGAAGTTCTTCGTACGGATGACCACGGGGGTGTAGTCGTCCTCGCTCTCCGGTCCCGTGATGATCGGCACCTCTCCGGTGGCGACGGCGCGGAGCACCTCGACGGAGGCAGGCTCGACGTCGATCCCCTGGAGTTCACCGGTGGACTTCTCGAATTTCGCGCCGCGGGGGTGGTTGCGGGCGTCCACCCGCTTGTCCTTCGCGCGGCGAAGCTGCTCCGCCATCTTGTCGACGGCCAGATCCAGGGCCGTGAACTTGTCGCCGTCGACCGCTTCCGCGCGGACGATCGGGCCCTTCCCCGTGAGCGTGAGCTCGACGGTCTCATCCTCGACCCGACCGCTGTGGTACGCGCGGTGGGTCACCTTGATCTCGAGGGTCTGCGCCCGAGGTGCGAGGTGCTCGATGCGGACGGCCTTCTCTTCGACGACCCCGCGGAAGCGATCGGTGATCCCCACTCCCACGCCGACGATACTGGTATCCATCTTTGACCTCCTTGTTCCGGTCGGCCCGGTCAAGGGCGGACCATCAGTCGCCTTGTGTCCCCCAACGCTAACCACATCGTCGTCCGGTGTCACGCGTGAGTTCGCAATGTGTTCACCCCGCGTTCGCCTCGCCGCGTCGTGGCGGCGATCGTGGCCGCGCCGACGACGTCGGCCCCGGCGTGTCGCAATGCGCGCTCGGCTTCGGCGAGCGTCGCCCCGGTCGTGACCACGTCGTCGAGGATCATCACACGCAGCCCGGCGCTCGGCGGCGCCGACAGGCTCCCCGCCACGTTGCGACGGCGCTCGTCGCGGCCCAGTCCCCGCTGGTCGGCTGTTCCGCGGACGCCGTGCAACAGCGGTTCGACGTGCACTCCCGCCCGGTGCGCCACGAGCTCGACGACCCGGTACCCCCGGCGACGGAATGCCGCCCGGGAGGTGGGGAGCGGCACCAGCGTCACCCCGCGAGCCGCCTCGGCCGCGTGATCGTCGAGCGCCGCGACCACCGCGCCGAGCAGTGCGGGGGCGAGGTCTCGCGCCAGCGCCGTGCGCCCGTCTTCCTTGAGGGCCCTCACGACGCGCGCGGCGACACCCTCGAAGGCGAGCCCCGACCAGACGGGCAGACCGGTCTCGAGGCGCTGTCGCCGCACGGAGGGTGCGAGGGTCGCACGACACGGCCCGCACAGCGTGACATCCACCGCGCCGCACCCGGCGCACTCCACGGGGAAGGCGAGCGCCAGTGCGCCCGCGAGAGCCTCCCGCACCGGAAGGGGAAGACGTGTCACACCGCCAGAATGCGCGACCCGACCCACCGGCGAGGGGCGGGCGCGGCATCCGTGCGGTTCTTCCGCGTCCGTGCGGGTGGGGAGGAGCGGCGCTCCTACTGGGGTTGCCCCTGCTGGGTCGCGAGCACGTCGATGCCGCTCGCGGTCTGCTGCCAGTTCGACCCCCGGCGGATGTACAGTGCGCCGTCCGAGCCGCGGAGGCGGACCGTCGTGGACTGGTTGGCGCCGGCGATGCTCACCGCCGAGACCGGCGCGTCCGTCGAGGTGACGGGTCCTCCGACGCGCTGCGTCGAGACCACCGAGCGGTCGCCGTCGGAAGAGAGGATGCCGACGGTCGTGTTGTCGAGCCACGTGAGGGCGACCCCGCGACCGACGGCGGGCCCGAGCAGCAGGGTCTCGGCGCTGAGTCCGAGAGGTACGCCCTTCGCGTCGCGCACCACGCCGGCGACCCAGGTGGCGCTGCGGCCTCCGGTGGTGATGACCACCGCCAGCCGCGCACCGTCGTGCGAGAGCGACATCGCCGAGATCTGACTCGCCCCGCTCCACGTCGCCGGGAACGGGATGGGCTGGCCCGCCTCATCGAAGACGACGGTGGTGGATGCCGCGTCTCGGGGCACGCTCCAGGTGTAGCCGAACGGGTCGACGGTCGGGTCGATCAGGTCGGGGCGGGTGTCGAGGGCCGTGACGGCGCCGTCCGCGTCGACGCGGAACACTCCCTCGCCCGCGAGGCGGACGGCCGCGAAGTCGCGGTTCGGCGAGACCTGGGCCGCGACGGGCGCCGGCACGACCTGCATCATGGCGTCGGACAGGCCGCTGATCGGATCGAGCTCGGCGCCGGTGAGGAAGCCGAAGTCGTCGCCGGTGAGCACGAGGGGGGATGCCGAGACGGACGTCGAGCGCACGGCCTGCGGCTCAGCGGGCAGCGCTGTCGAGCCGACGGTCATCTCGACCGCGGTGATCGTCGCCGTCGCAAGGGTGGCGTCGAGCTGGGTCTGCATCCGGCTGAGCGTCGAGGCGTCGAGGTCGAGCGCGGCGGTGTTGAAGGACACGTCCGCCACATTCGAGATCACCGGCACCGATCTGGGTTCCAGACTCACGCTGTCCGGGAACGCCGAGGCGACGGCGCCGCTCAGCCACGGACTCGGTCCGTTGAGGAGCTCGGCCGTGAGCACGGTCGCGAGGGTGTTGGTCGGCGGAAACCAGCGCACGTCGGGCACGAGGTACTGCCACGTGGGGTCGAAGAACATGAGGGAATACGGCCGGTACACGCGCGTGAAGAAGTCCTGATCGAGGACCACCCCGTCGGGCGCCGCGGAGATGCGCCACTCCCCGTCCTCCTGGACGAGGGCGAACTGCAGCACGGTGGTCTCGGAGTCCGCGAGCGTGTAGGCGCCTCTCTCGTCGACGTTGGCCACCGACGTCAGGGTCAGCGAGACCGCGTCGTCGGCGTTCTCGGTCGCTCGGCGGTCCCCCTGCACGTCGATCGTGACACTGGCGGTGGGATCCCACTGGTTGCGGAACGAATCCGTCAGGAACAGCCGCGCCCTGCTCCAGTCGCCGGCGGGGCCCGACCCCGCGCGGACGAAGCCGTCGACGATCTGCTCCGCGGTCGCACCGGGCTGCGGCCGGTCGGGGACGAACGAGAAGTCCGGGGCCTCGGCGGCGTCCGTGGGCTCGCGCCCGACGTTGACCGGTCCGCTCGTGGGCAGCCCCGTGCACGCGGCGAGCACGAGGACCAGTGCGGTCGCCACCAGCGCGGTCAGGGCGCGACGGGATCTCATGAGCCCTTCCTCGCCGTCGGCGATGAGGAGTCCGTCAGGATCTCGATGGGCTGGGTCAGCCCGAGGGCGTCAACGGCCGACACCCCGTCCTCCCCCGGGTCGAGGTCGATGGGCGACGTGCCGCGCAGGTGCCCGCCCTGCCTCGGGAGGGTGAGCACGAAGTTCGTCCCCCGACCGAGCTCCGACCAGACGCCCAGTTCACCGCCGTGGAGCCGCGCGTCCCCGAGCGCGATCGAGAGACCGAGGCCGGTGCCGCCGATCGTCCGTCGACGCGACGGGTCGGCCCGCCAGAAGCGGTCGAACACCCGCTCGGCATCACTGGGCTTCATACCGAGGCCGTAGTCGCGGACGCCGATCGCCACGGAATGCTGGTTGCTGTCCACGGTGACGACGATGGGGCGTCCCTCCCCGTGCTCGATCGCGTTGCCCAGCAGATTGCGTGCCACGCGGCGCACTCTGCGCGGGTCCATCTCCACCGGGGAGTATCCGCCGGGGGCCACCAGCCGGAGGTCGGTGCCGTGCTGCTCGGCGAGGGGACTCATCGATTCGATCACGTCCTCGGCCAGATGAGCGAGGCTCGTCGGCTCGAGCTCGAGCTGCACCGATCCGGCGTCGTAGCGGCTGATCTCGAGCAGATCGGTCAGCAGCGTCTCGAACCTCTGCACCTGGGCGTTCAGCAGCTCCGCAGCGCGGGCCGTGCCGGGATCGAACTCGTCCCGATGGTCATTGATCATGTCGGCGGCCAGCCGGATGGTCGTGAGGGGTGTCCGCAGCTCGTGCGAGACGTCTGAGACGAACCGCTGCTGCACGAGCGAGAGATCAGCCAGCTCTTTGATCTGCGATTCGATGCTGTCGGCCATGGCGTTGAACGACCGGCCGAGGATCGCGAGCTCGTCCTCGCCGCGCACCTCCAGGCGCACGCCGAGGTCGCCCGAGGCCAGTTGCGCGCTCGTCTCGGCCGCCTCGCCGATCGGCGCGGTCACCGACCGCAGCACGAACCAGGAGATCAGGCCGACGATGACGACGAGCGCGAGACCCACGAGCCACAACGTGCCCGTGATGAAGCCGAGTGTCTGCGGCGCGGTGCCGAGGTCGTAGGCGAGGTAGAGCTCGTAGGCACCGACCCCGGGAACCTCGAGCTGCTGACCCACGACGATGCCGGGCACGCTGCCGCCCTCGATCGTGGGAAGGGCGACGGACTGCCAGAACTGCGTCTGCGGCGTGGCACGCACGGCCGTCTGCAGGGGCGCGGTGATCACCCCCTCCTCGCTCAGCGGGAAGGAGGTGAAGTCCTGCGGGGCGAGTGACGACGTCGCGGTGTCGATGCGGAAGGCGGCGATCGACTCGCTGCCGGACTGCTCGACGATCGTGCCCTGCACGCTCGTCATGAGGCTTTGCAGCTGCGCGGAATCGCCCTGCACGGCCGCGTTGTCCAGCGCGAGCTGGGCCGATGCCGTCGCCCGACTCGCGTTGGAGGTGACCTGGTCGAGGCGGGAGGTGAAGAGGTCGTTCTGGATGGCCAGGGCCATCCAGACACACGCGATGAGGATCGCCAGCGCGGTGAGCGCCAGGGTGATGAGCACGGTGCGGAAGCGCAGCGACCGCCTCCACAGTCGGGCGAGCGTCGTGGGCCAGGAGCGCCAATCGCGCCATCCCCCGCTGAACGCCCGCGAGTGCGACGGCCGCGTCGTGGACACCGGCCGGGCGAGGGATGCCTCGCCCTCCGGCAGCGCCGAGCCGCGCGCCATCCGCGCCTCAGACCACGGCGCCGGCGCGGTAGCCCACGCCGCGCACCGTCGTCACGATCGTGGGGTTGTCCGGGTCCTTCTCCACTTTGGCGCGCAGCCTCTGGACGTGCACGTTGACCAGCCGGGTGTCGGCCTTGTAGTGGTAGCCCCAGACCTGCTCGAGCAGCATCTCGCGCGAGAAGACCTGCTGCGGTTTCTCGGCGAGCGCGACGAGCAGCTCGAACTCGAGGGGGGTGAGCGCGATCGCGTCGTCGCCGCGGCGCACCTCGTGGGCGGCGACGTCGACCGACAGGTCGCCGATGCGCAGGGTCTCGCTCACGGCTTGCGCTGCGGGGCGCAGACGCGTGCGGATGCGCGCGACGAGCTCTTTGGGGTTGAACGGCTTGACGATGTAGTCGTCGGCGCCGACCTCGAGTCCGCGCACCACGTCGGCGGTGTCGGTGCGTGCGGTGAGCATGATGATCGGTATTCCCGATTCCGCGCGCACGCGGGTGCAGATCTCGATACCGTCCATGCCCGGAAGCATCAGATCGAGGAGGATCAGGTCCGGGCGCTCGGCGCGCCAGATGTCGACCGCCTGCGCACCGTCGGCGCAGAACACGGTCTCGAATCCCTCCGTGCGGAGCACGATGCCGATCATCTCGGCGAGAGCGGTGTCGTCATCGACCACCAGGATTCGTGAACTCATCGTGTAACGCGTCATCCTTCTGTGCGTTTCGGTCGCCTGTGCGGCGGTGTGCGCTTTCCCCATGCGCTCTCACAGCGTAATCGACGCCGGGCTCGGCAACACCGATCCGAGCCGGGGGTCGTGTGACACGATAGTGAACCAGTCGCACCCCAGAGGAGATCACGTGAGCGCGTACCCGGCCTGGACGCCGGCATCCCGACCGGGAATCATCCCCCTGCATCCCCTGACATTCGGCACCATCCTGGGCCGCTCGTTCGCGGCTCTCCGTCACAATCCGAAAGTGCTGCTCGGCTTCGCCCTCGGCGTCCAGGTGCTGGCGTATCTGCTCCTGATCGTCGGAGTGGGCGCCGCCGCGTGGGCATCGTTCTCCCGACTCGACACCCTTCGGGTCGGCACGGACGACTACAACGCGGTGCTGGCGGGATCGACCGTCATCACGGCGGTCAGTGCCTTCGTGCTGGGACTGCTCGCCGGCGCGCTGGGCGTCGTCGTACAGGGCGTCGTCGTGAGCGAAGTCGCGCACGCCGCGCTCGCCGAGCGGCTGCCGCTGCGCACACTCTGGCGTCGGGTGAAGCCGGTGTTCTGGCGACTCATCGCCTACACACTGATGCTCACCCTGGCCCTCGTCCTGGTGATCGGCATCGTGGTGGGCGGCATCGTGGCGATCGGCTTCACCGCACTTCCGGTGGCGGTCGGCCTTTCGGTCCTCGTCCTGCTCGCCGCGATCCCCCTGTCGCTCTGGCTGTCGACCAAGCTGCTGCTGGTGCCGGCGACAATCGTGCTCGAGCACGCGCGGATCGGCGAGGCCGTCCGGCGATCCTGGACGCTCATCCGCGGTCGTTTCTGGGTGGCACTCGGCGTCACGGTGATCATCTCGGTCGTCTTCGGCGCCATCAGCCAGGTCATCAGCATCCCGTTCTCGTTCCTCACTTCGGGATTGAGCACCGTGATCGCCCCGACCGGAGACCCGGAACCCAGCGCGATCGTGGCGATCATCATCGGGGCGGTGCTCACACAGGTGGTGACACTGCTCCTGCAGTCGGTGGCATTGGTCGTCCAGGCCACCGTCGCCACGCTCGTCTACATCGACAGCCGCATGCGCCGCGAAGGACTCGACCTGGATCTGCTCGCCTACGTGGAGCGTCGGGACGCCGGAGCAACGGGCCTCCCGGATCCCTATCGCGAGCACGTGGGGCGGCAGATCGCTCCGCGCGCCGCCGTCCCTGCCGGCCCGCCGTACCCTTACCCCGCGCAGGGGTACGGGCCGTACCCGAGCCAGGGGCACGCGCCGGCGGCCCAGGGACACGCGCCCGCGCCGCAGGGATACGCGCCGCCCCCACAGGCGTACGCGCCTCCCCCACCCCAGGGATACGCGCCGCCCCCACCCCAGGGGTACGCGCCTCCGGCGGAGGGCACCCTGCCCCCGCCGCCGGGCGACGCGCCGGCGCCCGCGACGCCGACTGAAGCGCCGACGACGGCCGCACCCCCGGCCTGGACGCCGCCCGGCACGGCACCCGCCGACCGCGAGGCGCCGTGATCCTCACCGGCTTCGCCGCCGCGTCGTCGGTGATGTCCGTGGCCGCCGCGTTCGATCCTGTGGCGCCGGACGGCGATGATGCCCGCCGCTGGGCGGAACAGGAGCTGTCCGACCCGGTGTACGCCGAAGCGCAGCCCACAGCCCTCGATCGCGTGGCAGAAGCGATCGGTCGCTTCTTCTCCGATCTCTTCCGCACCGACGTGGGCGACGGCTGGGGCTCGGCCCTCGCGGTGATCGCCACGATCGTCGTGGTCGTCCTGATCGTCGTGGCGTTCCTCATCTGGGGTCGGCCCCGCATCACTCCGCGGTCGAGGGCCGGCGCGTCGGATCTCTTCGGCGAGGACGATCGGCGAAGCGCCGACGAGCTGCGCCGCGACGCGGCATCCCGTGCCGCCGCCGGCGACTGGACACCGGCGATCATCCTGCGGTTCCGCGCCCTTGCGCGCGCCGTGGACGAGCGCGGCGTCGTGGACAACCCGCCGGGCGCGACCGTGCATGCCTTCGCGCGTGCGGCCGGTCGCGCGTTCCCCGAGCACCGCGCCGCCCTCGATGAGGCCGCCGCCGCCTTCGACGACGTCCGCTACCTGCGACGCCCGGGAACCGCCGCCCTGTACGTGCGGGTGGGCGACGTCGACGACGCGGTCTCGGCGGCGCGGCCGGTGCCGCCCCGCCTCTCATCCGCCGGCGCGCCGGCGTGACGTTCGCGCCCGCCGGGACCGCCCCCGCACAGACCCCTGCCCCGGTGACCTCCCCGGACACCGGGACCGCCGCGTCCACCCGCCGCAGATCGGCGCTCGCGTGGGGCGCCATCGTCGCCGTTCTGGTGCTCGTCGGCATCGCGGGGACGCTCCTCGCCAGCGCGGGCCAGTGGTCGCAGCGCGGGGTGCTCGATCCCGAGTCCGCGGGCCCGTCGGGGACCCGCGCACTGGTGCAGATCCTGCGGGATCGGGGTGTCGAGGTGACGATCGCGCGCGATCGCGACGCGGCGCGGTCGGCCCTGGCGCAGGGCGAGGCGACTCTGGTCCTCGCAGACACCCCGCTCCTGTCGGATGACACGCTGCGCCGCACCGCGGATGCCGCGACCTCGGTGGTCCTCATCGATCCCCGTGCCCGCAGCCTCCGCGTGCTGCTCCCCGGCAGTTCTCCGGGGGGCGTCGCGGCAGCGGAGGCGCTCGCCCCGTCGTGCGATGTCGGTGCGGCCGACCGATCAGGCGACATCGACGGGGCAGCGCTCTTCCGGCCCGGTGCCGGGGTCGTGGGCTGCTACCCCGAGGGCGAGGGGTACGGTCTGCTCACGGACGGGACGACCTCCGCGGTCGACGGCGCGGCCCTCTTCACGAACGCCTCACTTTCGTCACGCGGCAACGCCGCCCTCGCGATAAACCTGATGGGGCAGCATCCGAAGCTCGTCTGGTACATCCCGTCCGCGGGTGACGCCGACCGGACGAGCGGCTCGCTGGGCGCGCAGACCCCCGATTGGGTCGCCCCGAGCATCGTCCTCCTCCTCTGCGCCGGGGTGGCAGCCGCCCTCTGGCGAGGACGACGGTTCGGCCCGCTGGTGGCGGAGCGGCTCCCCGTGACGGTGCGCGCCGCCGAGACCATGGAGGGTCGCGCCCGCCTGTACGCACGATCGCGCGATGCCGTGCACGCCGCCGATCAGCTCAGGATCGGCACGCTGGGGCGTCTTGCGCAGCTGCTCGCGCTCGGACCGTCCGCGGATGCCGCGGTGATCTCGGACGCCGCGGCCTCTCGCCTGAGCGCCGACCGCGGCGTGGTCCGCGCCGTCCTGATCGATGATCTCCCCCGCACCGACGCCGACCTGGTCGCTCTGAGCGACCGCCTGCGCGATCTCGAGAACGCCGTGCGCACAGCCGTGCGGCCGGAAAGGAACCGACCGTGACCGAGCACGATCCCATCCCCCTGCCCGACCCGATCCCCGCCGCCGGACACGACGACGATGCGCTCCGCGAAGCGATGAACCGGGTGCGCCTCGAGGTCGGCAAGGCCGTCGTCGGCCAGGACGGCGCGGTCACGGGTCTGCTGATCGCCGTGCTCGCCCGCGGGCACGTGCTGCTGGAGGGCGTCCCGGGCGTCGCCAAGACGCTGCTCGTGCGCACGCTCAGCCGCGCGCTCGGCCTCGATACGAAGCGCATCCAGTTCACCCCTGATCTGATGCCCGGCGATGTCTCGGGTTCGCTCGTCTACGACGCCCGCACCGGGGAGTTCGAGTTCCGCGAGGGGCCGGTGTTCACCAACATCGTGCTGGCCGACGAGATCAACCGCACGCCGCCGAAGACGCAGGCCGCGCTCCTCGAGGCGATGGAGGAACGCCAGGTGTCCAGCGATGGGGTGACGCGCGCGCTGCCCGATCCGTTCCTGGTCGCCGCGACGCAGAACCCGATCGAGCACGAAGGCACCTACACGCTTCCCGAGGCGCAGCTGGACCGGTTCCTCCTCAAGCTCCTCATCGAGATCCCGTCGCGGGACGCCGAGATCGATGTGCTGCGGCGGCACGCGGCGGGGTTCGACCCGCGCGCCCTCGCCGACGTGCACGCGGTGATCGGCGCCGACGAGATCACCGCCGCGCAGCGGGCCGCGGCAGCCGTCACGGTCTCGGACGACGTCCTCGCCTACGTCGTCGATCTCGCTCGCGCGACGCGCGAGAGCCCGTCCGTCCAGCTCGGAGTGAGCCCCCGAGCCACGACCGGTCTGCTCGCCGCCGCCAAAGCCTGGGCGTGGCTCGTCGGGTCACCCGCCATCACCCCCGACCACGTCCAGACGATGGTGGTGCCCGCATGGCGGCACCGCATCCGCCTGCGCACCGACGCCGAGCTCGAGGGCGTGTCGGTCGACGCCGTGCTCGGATCGGTCATGCAGCAGACACGCGTACCGATCTGACTCCCGGTCGACGCACCTCCTCCTCGCCGCATCCACTCGCTTCCACCGCAAGGATCCGCATGTACCTCACCGGCCGTCTGCCGTTGCTCGTCGGCCTCGGCGTGATCCCGGTGATCCTCCTCGCCGTCGCCGGTGCCGACCCCTGGCTCTGCATGGTGGGCTGGCTGCTGCTGTGCGCGGGCGTCGCCTGCGCGGATGCCGCGGCCGCCGCCGATCCGCGCCTGGTCGACATCGCCCGCACGATTCCCGGTCGGGTGCTGCTCGGTGAGGGCGTGCAGACCGAACTGCGCGTCCGCAACACGGGGTCGCGACTCCTGCGCGGACGCCTCCGCGACGCATGGCAGCCCACCGCAGGCGCCCCTCTCGCACGGGCGGTGATCGAGATCCCCCCGGGAGAGAGCAGGCGGGTGTCCATCCCCCTGCGACCCCGCCGTCGTGGTGAGCTGACCTCGCGGTTCGTGGTCATCCGCGCCGATGGTCCCCTCCGCCTCGCGGGACGCCAGGGGCGTGTCGATGCCCCCGCCGCCGTGCGCGTGCTGCCGCCCTTCACGTCTCGGCGCCACCTTCCTTCGCGCCTCGCCCGCCTGCGGGAGATGGACGGCAACACGAGCGTGCAGATGCGCGGCCAGGGCACGGAGTTCGACAGCCTGCGCGAGTACGTCCGAGGCGACGACGTCCGCTCGATCGACTGGCGCGCGACCGCGCGCGCGGGCAGCACGATGCTGCGCACCTGGCGGCCGGAGCGCGACCGTCACGTCGTCGTGCTCATCGACACCGGACGCACGTCCGCCGCTCGCGTCGGCGACGGGGTGCGCCTGGACGCCGCGATGGAAGCAGCTCTTCTGCTGTCGGCCCTCGCGACCCGCGCGGGCGACCACGTGCACCTCGTGATGTTCGACCGAGTCGCGCGTGCCCGCGTGACGGGCGTGGACGGAGCTCCGCTGCTCCCGGCCCTCGTGGACGCCATGGCGCCGGCGCAGCCCCAGCTGATCGACACCGATTGGGATGCCGCGTTCGCCCAGGTGCGCGCGCTGACCTCACGGCCCTCGCTGGTCGTTCTGCTCACCGCACAGGACGCACCCGAGGCCGCTCGAGGCCTCCTCGGATCGCTGACATCGCTCACCCGTCGCACGCTCGTACTGGTCGGGAGCGCGACCGATGCCGAGTTGCACGACGTCGCCGGCGCTCGCGGAGACGCCGCCGAGGTCTACCGGGCGGCCTCTGCCGAGCGTGCGATCCGCGACGCCGAGCGTTTCGCGTCCGCCGTCGGCCGGGCCGGCGCTGAGGCGATCGCCGACACCCCCGACGATCTGCCCCCGCGGGTCGCCGACCGGTATCTGGCACTTAAGGCGACAGGTCGGCTCTGAGCTCACCCCGCCACGCGACGTCACAGGCGGTCATCGATGCTCGTGCCTCACTGTGAATCGGCTGGGAAGCGGCTACGCTCGCGATCGAGGCTGAAAGGAGCTCTCTCATGCCAGATTCGAACCCCGCGGTCAATCCCAGCACCGCGACCAAGCTGATCGCCGAGGCGCTCGGCACCTTCCTGCTGGTCTTCGGTTCCATCGGAACCGCCCTGTTCGCGGCGAACTTCGGCGTGAGCGACAACGGCACCTCGCTCGGTGTCGGCTTCGTCGGCGTCGCGCTGGCGTTCGGCCTGACCCTCATGGCCGGCATCTACGCCTGGGGCCCGATCTCGGGTGGTCACTTCAACCCCGCCGTGACGTTCGGTCTGGCCGCCGCGGGCCGCTTCCCCTGGCGAGAAGCCCCCGGCTACATCGTCGCCCAGATCGTGGGCGGCGCCGTCGGCACGTCGATCATCGTCCTCATCGGGCTCTCCGGCCCCGACGGCTGGCTGAGCGCCGCACAGGACGGCGGCTTCGCCAGCAACGGGTACGGCGACAGCTCGCCCGGCGGCTTCGGCCTCGGTGCCGCCATCGTCGCCGAGATCGTGTTCACCGCGATCTTCATCCTCGTGATCCTCGGGGTGACGAACGAGAAGCGCGGTGCCGGACAGCTCGCCGGGGTCGCGATCGGATTCACGCTCGTGTTCATCCACCTCGCGTCCATCCCGATCGACAACACCTCCGTGAACCCCGCCCGGTCGATCGCCACGGCGATCTACGGCGGCGGCGATGCGCTCGGCCAACTCTGGGTGTTCATCCTGTTCCCCCTCGTCGGCGGACTGCTCGCGGGCTTCCTGCACCGCGGCCTGTTCGAGCCGCGTCCGGCGTCGACCCAGCCCTCCGAGGCACGCCAGGGCTGACACCCCGCACACGGAAGCGGCCCGTCCCCGAGGGGGCGGGCCGCTTCCGTGTCGAGGATCAGACCAGATCGAACCGATCGAGCTCGGTGACCTTGCCCCACGCCGCGACGAAGTCGCGGACGAACTTCTCCGAGGCGTCGTCGCTCGCATAGACCTCGGCGAGCGCGCGCAGCTCGGAGTTCGACCCGAACAGCAGATCGACGCGGGTACCCGTCCACGTGCGGTCGCCCGTGGCGTCATCCGTCGCCTGGAACGCATGCTGACCCGGGTCGAGCGCCTTCCAGGTCGTGCCGAGGTCGAGCAGGTTCACGAAGAAGTCGTTCGTCAGCACGCCCACGCGCTCCGTGAGCACGCCGTAGGACGACTCGTCCCAGTTGGTGCCGAGCACGCGCAGACCGCCGATCAGCACCGTCATCTCCGGCGCGCTGAGCGTCAGCAGATTGGCCTTGTCGATGAGCAGGTGCTCTTCCGGCAGCGTGGAGGCCATGGCGAGCGGCCCCAGGTAGTTGCGGAATCCGTCGGCGGCAGGCTCGAGGTATCCGAACGACTCGAGGTCGGTCTGATCCTGGGTCGCGTCGGTCCGACCCGGACGGAACGGCACCTCGGCCTCGACGCCGGCGGCCCGAGCGGCCTGCTCGACACCGGCATTGCCCGCCAGCACGATCAGGTCGGCCAGCGAGACCTTCTTGCCGTCGCCGCGGCCCTCGTTGAAGGACGACTGCACGCCCTCGAGCGCGTCGAGCACCTTCGCCAGCTGGGCGGGCTTGTTGACGGCCCAGTCCTTCTGCGGAAGCAGCCGGATGCGGGCGCCGTTGACGCCGCCCCTCTTGTCGCTGCCGCGGAAAGTGGATGCTGCGGCCCAGGTGGTCGCGACGAGCTCCGAGACCGAGAGACCCGTCTCGAGGATGCGACGCTTCAACTCGCCGGCGTCGGATGCGTCGATCAGCACATGATCGACCGCGGGCACCGGGTCCTGCCAGATGAGCTCCTCGGCAGGGACCTCGGAACCCAGATAGCGGTCGATCGGACCCATGTCGCGATGTGTCAGCTTGAACCAGGCTCGCGCGAAGGCGTCGGCGAAGGCATCGGGGTCTTTCGCGAAGCGCTCCGAGATGGGCCCGTAGATCGGGTCGAAGCGCAGGGCGAGGTCGCTCGTGAGCATGCGCGGCTCACGGCGCGTGGACGCGTCGTGCGCCAGCGGCACCATGTCGGAGCCCGCGCCGCCGACGGGCCGCCACTGGTTCGCCCCGGCCGGGCTCTTCATCAGCTCCCAGTCGTACGCGAACAGGATGTGGAAGTACTCGTTGTCCCAGCGGGTCGGGTGGTAGGTCCACGTGACCTCGAGCCCGCTGGTGATCTGGTCGTCACCCTTGCCGGACGCGAAGTTGTTCTTCCATCCGAGGCCCTGGCGTTCGAGGCCGGCGGCCTCGGGGTTGTCCTCGAGGTTGGTGTCGGGGGCTGCGCCGTGCGTCTTGCCGAACGTGTGACCGCCGGCGATCAGCGCGACCGTCTCCTCGTCGTTCATCGCCATGCGCGCGAAGGTCTCACGGATGTCGCGCGCCGAGGCGAGCGGGTCGGGGTTGCCGTTCGGTCCCTCCGGGTTCACGTAGATGAGCCCCATCTGCACGGCCGCGAGCGGCTTCTGCAGATCGCGGTCCCCCGAATAGCGATCATCGCCGAGCCAGACCGTCTCGGGACCCCAATAAACGTCCTCGTCGGGTTCCCAGACGTCGGCACGCCCACCACCGAAGCCGAACGTTCGGAAGCCCATCGATTCGAGGGCCACGTTGCCGGCGAGGATCATGAGGTCGGCCCACGACAGGTTCTGCCCGTACTTCTTCTTGATGGGCCAGAGCAGTCGGCGGGCCTTGTCGAGCCCCACGTTGTCGGGCCAGCTGTTGAGCGGGGCGAAGCGCTGCTGACCGGCGCCGCCGCCGCCACGGCCGTCCATCACGCGATAGGTGCCCGCGCTGTGCCACGCCATGCGGATCATCAGCGGACCGTAGTTGCCGAAGTCGGCGGGCCACCACGCCTGCGAGGTGGTGAGCGTCTGCTCGATATCGGCCTTCACCGCGGCGAGGTCGAGGCTCTCGAAGGCGGCCTTGTAATCGAAGTCGTCGCCCAGCGGGTTGGACACCGCGGGGTTCTTCGCGAGGATCTTCAGGTTCAACTGGTTCGGCCACCACACGCGGTTGGCCGAGCCCGACGTCGGGTGCGGCTGGGCGTGGATGACGGGGCACGAGGCGGCCTCGTTCTCGGCCTCGGGCGTCGTGTCGGTGACGGACTGGTCGATCTGGTCGACCTGCTCCCCGATGGGAGCGACGGTGTCGTCGTGTGCGGTCATGGTTTTCCTTCCATGTGGGGTGGCGGGGTGGGGATGGTCGGGTCGGATGCCGCGCAGTCGGCACACAGACCCCAGAAGGTGATCTCAGCCTCCTGAATGGAGAAGCCGTGCGGATCGGCGGGATGCAGACAGGGGGCGGCGCCCGTGGCGCACTCCACGTCGGCCACCGCGCCGCAGGAGGTGCACACCGCGTGGTGGTGGTTGTCACGCAGATGCAGTTCGAACAGCATCGGCCGGCCGGCGGGTTCGATCCGCCGCGCCAGGTCGGCGGTCACGAAGTCGCCCAGGGCGTTGTAGACCGACTGAAGGCTGGTGTGCGGCATCCGCTTCATCACGAGCGTGTGGATGTCGTCGGCGCTGGCATGCGGCCGATCACGGAGAGCCTCGTACACGGCCTCACGCGATCGCGTGACACGCAGCCCGGCCGCGCGCAGATCGTCCGCGGCGCGGGGTGCCCACGGAGTATCGATCATCTTCTCAGACTAGCCCTGTTTTGAGCGTTTCAAAAGAGAGGGTCTCGTTCCGGGGGTCGCGCTCACCCTGCCACGAGGCGCGGCGTGCCCGTCTCGTACTCGGTGAGATCACCGGTCTCCCCGCGCCGCGCCGCCGTGCGGCCGACGACCAACATGTAGAACAGGAAGACCGCGAGGGCCGCGGCGCCGATGCCGATCTTGACCGGCCACGGCCAGGGCTGGCCCGTGACGAACCCCTCGACCAGCCCCGACAGCCCGAGGGCGAAGACCAGGCCGATCGCGACGGTCACCAGCGATCTTCCGGCCGCAGCGAGCGACGCCCCTCGGGATTGCGGGCCGGGCGCCACCCACGACCAGAACACGTGCAGCCCGGCCGCGGCGGCGACGAAGATGCACGTGAGCTCGAGCATCCCGTGCGGGAGGATGTAGAGCAGGAACACATCGCCGCGATCGAAGGCGATCAGGATGGCCGCCGCTTGACCGACACCCACGGCGTTCTGCATCAGCACCATGAGCGGCCAGATGCCGGTGATGCCGAACAGGACGCACTGCGCGGCGATCCAGGCGTTGTTCGTCCACACCGTGCCCGCGAAGACCGCGGCGGGGTTGTAGTACGAGGTGAAGCTGTCTTCGGCGTACTCCTCGAGCTGCGCCTGACTGCCGAGCGACGCGACCAGCGCCGGGTCGCCCGAGACCCAGAAGGCGACGAGCGCGGCGGTCAGCACGAAGACCACGGCGATCACGAGGGTGGTGTATCGCACGCGGTACAAGGCGGCGGGCAATTGCAGGACGAAGAAGCGGGGAACCTGCCGGAGGACGTTGTCGGGACTGCCCGTCAGCCGCAGTCGCGCCCGCGAGAGCAGGGTCGAGACGTGATCTCCCTGGGTGGTGCGCCCGGCCGACGACTTGATGTCGGCGAGATCGGCGGACGCGGCCTGATACCGGGTCACGAGCTCGTCGACATCGGCGCCGGACAGCCGCCGGGATCGCCCGAGCGCATCGAGGCGAGCCCACTCCTCCCGACGCGCAGCGGTGAGGGCGTCGAGGTCCATTTGCTTTACTGTACCCATGCCCGAGGACACCGCACCTCCCGCCCCGTCGGCCCCGACGCGGCCGCAGCTCATCGATGTCCAGCAGGACGAGGTGCTCACCGGTGAGGCCGTGGCCCTGGACGTCCAGCCCGTGGGCTTCTTCCTCCGCGCACTCGGCACGCTGATCGACATGGTCGTGGCCGCCGCGCTGTTCCTGCTGTTCGTTCTCGTGCTCACCGCCCTGCTCGCGCAGGGGGCGATCGACGAGACCGTGCTGCCCATCCTCTCCATCGCCATGCTCGTCACCGTGACGGTGATCGTCCCGACGGCCGTGGAGACGGCGACGCGCGGACGCAGCCTCGGCAAGCTCGCGGTGGGTGCCCGGATCGTCCGCGCCGACGGTGGCGCCTCGGGCTTCCGCCAGTCGTTCATCCGCGCACTCACCGGCGTGTTCGAGCTCTGGTTCACCGTCGGAGCCGTAGCAGCGCTCGTCGGGGCCTTCACCCCGCGGTCTCAGCGGCTGGGCGACCTGCTGGCGGGCACCTACTCCGAGCGCACGCGCGCGCCCGAGCTGCCTGCGCCGCCGCTGCCCGTTCCGCCCGCGTTGGCGGGATGGGCGATGACGGCCGACGTCGCTCGACTCCCGGACCCTCTGGCCCGTCGCATCGCGCAGTTCTCACAGCAGGCGGGGCATCTGCAGCCGCCCGCGCGGGCGCGGATCGCGACGTCCCTCGCCTCCGAGGCCGCCGCCTTCGTGTCGCCGCGTCCCGACGTCGACGCCGAGACGCTGCTGATCGCGGTCATGGCGGTGCGACGCGACCGCGAGCTGCACGCGCTTCTGCTCCAGAACCAGCGCGTGGAGGCCCTGACCTCCGGCGCCACCCGCGGCTTCCCCGACCGCTGAACCCACCGACGCGGGCTCCGGGCGCTGCGACCCGGCGTCAGTAGCGGTACTGGTCGAGCTTGTACGGTCCGTCGACGGGAACGCCGATATAGGCCGCCTGAGCAGGGGTGAGCACCGTCAATTCGACGCCGAGCGCGGGCAGATGCAGTCGGGCCACCTTCTCGTCCAGCTCCTTGGGCAACGTGTGCACGCCGACCGGGTACTGCTCGATGCGCATGAACAGCTCGAGCTGCGCGAGGACCTGATTGGTGAAGGACGCACTCATGACGAAGGACGGATGTCCCGTCGCGTTGCCGAGGTTCATCAAGCGCCCCTCGCTGAGGATCAGCACGCTGCGACCGTTCGGCATCCGCCACTCGTGCACCTGCGGCTTGATCTCGACGGACTCGGCTCCGGCCAGAGCGGAGAGACCCGCCATGTCGATCTCATTGTCGAAGTGCCCGACGTTCGCGACGATCGCCAGATGCTTGAGGCCGAGGAGGTCGTCGACGCCGACGACATCCCTGTTGCCGGTGCCGGTCACCACGATGTCGACGTCGCCGACGACAGCGCGCAGAGGCGTCACCTGGAAGCCGTCCATTGCGGCCTGGAGCGCACAGATCGGATCGACCTCGCCGACGATGACGCGTGCACCCTGACCGCGAAGCGCCTCCGCCGCCCCCTTGCCGACATCGCCGTAGCCGCACACGAACACGGTCTTGCCGCCGATCAGCACGTCCGTCGCCCGGTTGAGGCCGTCGGGAAGCGAATGGCGGATGCCGTACTTGTTGTCGAACTTCGACTTGGTGACCGAGTCGTTGACGTTGATCGCGGGGAAGAGCAGGTCCCCGGCGGCCGCGAGCTCGTACAGGCGGTGCACGCCCGTCGTGGTCTCCTCCGTCACTCCGAGGATGCCCGCGGCCATGCGCGTCCAGCGCTGCGGGTCGGCCGCCAGACTCCGGCGCAGCGTGTCGAGGACCACGGTGTACTCGTGCGGGTCTCCGGGCGCGGCATCCGGCACCGCCCCCTTCGCCTCGAACTCCACACCACGATGGACGAGCAGGGTGGCGTCGCCCCCGTCGTCGAGGATGAGGTTGGGGCCGTCCGCACCCTCGGCGGACCAGTCGAAGATGCGGTCGGCGCACTCCCAGTACTCCTCGAGGGTCTCGCCCTTCCAGGCGAAGACCGGCACACCCTGAGGTTCGGTCACGGTTCCGGTGCGACCGACCACGACAGCGGCGGCCGCCTCATCCTGCGTGGAGAAGATGTTGCAGCTCGCCCAGCGGACGCGCGCGCCCAGCGCCACGAGGGTCTCGATCAGCACCGCGGTCTGCACCGTCATGTGCAGCGAGCCGGCGATGCGAGCGCCCGCCAGCGGCTGCGCCGGACCGAACTCCTCGCGCAGGGCCATGAGCCCGGGCATCTCGTTCTCGGCGAGCCGGATCTGATGGCGGCCCGCCTCGGCCAGGGTCAGGTCCGCGATCGCGTGATCGAGGGAGCGGGCGGATGCCCCGGAAGACGCGTCGTCGAAGATCTCGGTGCCGGTGAAGAACGGGGTGGGCGTCGACATGCCGCCATCTTCCCACGGCGCCCGGAGGCGGGCGCGGGATCACGCGCGCCGGTGGATCAGACCCGGAGCGACTCGTGACGGACGACGATCCAGCCTTTCGGCACGGACAGACGGTCGGTGTGGATCGCGCACAGGTCGTGGGCGTGCGGGTCGTCGCCGCCGCCCAGGGGGCCGAGGGCCGCCATCTGGTCGCCGTAGTCGAACGTCAGGGTCGTCACGGCCTCGCGGGCACAGGCGACCTTCGAGCAGAGTCTTTCGCGCATCGTCGTCATGGTATCCGCGTCTTCCGACGGCGCGGATGTGCCGCGCCGCGAGGTACGGCTCACGCCTCAGCGGCCGCATCGCTCAGCGCGCGTAAGATGGGGCGCATGGCCTGGCGGAAAGCGACGACCCCGCCGCCGCGACGTCCCGCGCGACACGGCCGGCACGGCCGCGAGGACCGCAGCCCGGTGGTCCGCCCCCCGCTTCCGCCGCTCGACACGCGCGCCGAGCGATTCGACCTCGCTGTCGGCACGGCTGCGGAGTTCCTGAGATCGGCATGGAGCGAACTGCAGGGCGTCAGCTTCGAGATCGGCGACATGCCGGCCTCGAGCGATGACGACGGCATCCCGCGCTGGAAGGTGCTGACCGACGAGAAGCGCATCATCGTCTACCGGCTGCCGATCGAACGCCTGTCGCACCTCCACCGCAACGACGACCTGCACCGCCGCATGATGATCGAGAGCTGTGTCTTCCGCGCGGCGGCGGAGTACCTCGATCGCGACCCGTGGGACCTTGGTCCGGAGCGGTTCCGCTACTTCTGAATCCACGCCGGGCGATCCGTCACGGGTACACCGAGATGGATCGGGCCGCAGCATCCGCCGACCACACCGGGAAAGCGGCGAGTGCGCCGTCGCCGGCCATCGACACCTCGGCGTGGACGCCCGGCGCTCCCCCGGCGTCGAGCAGGTAGACGGTGCGACCCGCGAGGGGCACGGCGCTGCTGCCGCGTGCGGGCACCGTGACCGTCGATAGCGCCCCGCTCCCGCTCCGGGGGCTCACGATGACGGTCGCGTCCACGTCTCCCGAGTTCGCGATCGTCAACACGGCGTCCGGTCCCGACGTGGTCGCGAACAGGCTGGGCAGGGTGACCTCGGGTGCGACGGAGTACCAGCCGTAATCGGCGGCCTCCCCCGAGCCCGCCACCTGCCGGACGGCCGCAACCACGGGCGTCTCCGCCGTCACCGTCACCGTATAGCTGCCCAGCGCGAGGCCCGGCAGTTCGACCTCGGCGGGGTGACCGGCGGTGAGCGGCACCGTGGAGGGGGGCAGGGACGCCGTCGCCGCATCGGCGGATGCGACCGTGATCGTGGCGGTGGCGTCCGCCGTGGGTGCGAGCACCCGCACCACCGTCGCGGGGTCACCGCCGGAGGGCGCCGTCGTCACGTCGACGCCGGGGATCACCGCGGTCTGCCCCGGGGCGGCGACAGCACCCACCTGATCGAGACCGATGGGGACGAGGGTGTCGGTCAAGGACGATTGGAGCGCCGCGCGGACGGGCGCCCCGGAGGCCGAGACCCTCACCACGGGGCTCGATTCGCCGACGATGAGTCCCGCGAGCGGAACGACGATCTGGGTCCCGGGAGGCACGACGAGGTCGCTGCCGCCCGGCGGGACGACCGGGTCGCCTGCCCCGTAGACAGTCAACTGCACGGTGGCCGGAACCGATCCGGGGTTCGCGAGCAGCACCAGGTCGGAGTAGCCGGTCGTCGTGGCTCCCGCGACGAGCCAGGACTCCATCATGGGCGGCTGGCACGCGGTGGCCGCCAGCCCTCGCAGGTCGTCGGCGTCCACGGATGCGGAGCCCGACGCGGCGATGTCCGTCCGAACGCCGTCGACGGGCGCGGCCGCAAAGGCGAGCGGACTCCCGCCGCTGACTCCGGGTACCACGAGTGCACTTTCGCTCGGCACGATCGCCGGGTCGGCCGTGCCCGACGTGACGCTCTGCTCGGCCGCGACCGACAGGCTCCCCGCGCTGGCCGCGTCGCGACCGAGCGCGAGGATCCCTCCGGTGCACGAGACCACGCTCTCCGCGGCCGCGGGAGTCGCCTCGAGCGCCACCGGTTCGCGGGCGACCTGAGGCCAGGGGGCGGCGACCGCGGTCGCGACCGCGACGACGAAGGCCACCGAGACGACGGTGCCGATCGCAACGCGCGTGCCGGCGCCCGTCCAGCGGAGTCCTCGCCGGTCGCTCATGAGGTCTCCTGCCACGACGGCCCGACGATCCGGGAAGAGCGGCGCGCCTCGCGGCGGGTGGAGCGCGTGGGCACGGCGAGCAGCAGTGCTGCCGCGACCACGATGAGCTGCAGGGCTGTGACCCACTGCGACACGGCGCGTACGGATGCGTCGGCCCGGGCGCGCGGCTGGGTCTCGTCGACGACCCGCCACAGCTGTCCCTTCGCCGTCAGGCCCACGGCGTCGAGCCAGTCTCGCTGATCGAGCGCCGTCACCGCGGAGAGCCGCAGCGCGCGGGCCGCTTCGGACTCCGGGTCGGCCGCGGTCCCGAGCAGCACGAAGCTGACCCCCGCGGAGGAGAGGCGCTGCACGACATCGTCGCCGCTGGAGGTGACCAGGTCGGCCGTGAGGTCGGCGATCTGCTGGTCCTGCGGCCCTGGCACGGCGCGGGTGGCGTCGATGGTCGATTGACCGCCGATCGTCTCGCTGCCGCCCCAGATGATCTGTGTGGAGACGCCCCCGCTGTTCTGCGGAGTGAGCGCGATCGTCCCGACATCGGCGTCGTCGCGTCCCTCGGCGGCCACATACGCGGGAAGAGTGGACTGCGGACCGTTCGTGAGGGTCGTCGCGTCCCGCGCGGAAGCCGTGAGGGCGGGGATGGCGAGCACCACCACCGCCGCGATGACGATCGTCGCGCTCAGCACGCGGAGCGGGCGCAGTCGGGGCACGATCCGCGCGTCGAGTGCGACGATCGCCCCGCCGGTGGCCCCGAGCCAGGCCAGGCTGAGCGCGGACCCCGCCCAGAGGGCGACGACCTCGGACTGCGCTGATGACACCGATATCCCCACGGCGCCGACGGCGGTGCCGATTCCGAGCACCGCGACGAGCAGGAGGACGACGCCCGACATCCATCGCGGGGTGAGCGGTGCGATCAGGGCGAGGAGTGCGAGGGGCACCGACAGCAGCGGCACCCACCACGTCGGGGCGCCGCCCAGGAAGGCCGACCAGCCGGCCGGGTCGCTCGTGGGGAACCCCGCCGCCAGGAGGCTGCGTCCCACCGAGTCCGCGGCGACCTGAGGACCCGCCCACACCACTCCGGGATCGGCCAGCAGAGCCAGCAGGTCGCCCTCCCGGATGCGATGCCACACGAGTGGCCCGAAGGCGGCGAGGGCAGGCACGATCACCCAGATCAGACGGGTGACGCCGTCCCCTCTGCGGGACACGATCACCAGGATGATCGCCACCGCCCAGAGCACCAGCAGAGCGGGCGCGAGCGACGGCGCGCAGGCGGCGACCGCAGCGAACAGCAAGGACGCGACCCCGGCCGCCGACCAGGAGCGATGAGCAACGCTTCCCGCGTAGAACAGCCAGGGCAGGAGCAGATGAACGAGGACACCGGTGGGTCGTCCGTCGGTGAGTGCGACGAGGAACGTGGGTGCCAGCATCCACGAAGCTCCACCGACGATGCGCAGGAGTGGACGCTCGGTCAGGCGCGTGGCGAGGAACCAGCCGCCGAGCGCGGCGAGGGGAAGAGCGCAGATCCACAGCAGCACGAGGGCACGGGAGGGATTACCCGGCCACAGGCTGCCCACGACGGCGATGACCGCGGCGAACGGGTCGGCGGGACCTGTGGTGTCCAGACCCGTCGCACGCATTCCGTACGCGGCATCAGCCCACAGCTGCCCGACCGTGGCGCGGAGCGGTTCGAGGGCGCCACCGCCGAGCACGGGCCAGGCGAGAAGCGCCGGGAACGCGACCACGGCGAGGACGGCACCCGCCAGTACGAGCCATGCACCGCCTCCGGAGAAGAACCGCAACTCGTCGCGCGGGCGGTCGGCCCCGGCCTGCGGGATGTCGTCCGATTCGCTGTCGAACCGTCGGCGCAGCTGACCGTAGCCCACGCGCAACGACGCGAGCTGGGCCCACGACGTCGTCCTGCTGCGGCGGATACGTCCGCGTGCACGGGCGACGGCTCCGACCCGCACGAAGGCGACGGCCGAGGCCGCCCACTCGATGCCGACGAGGGACGGATGCTTCGCCAGCAGGTGAAGCACGGTCCGCCACACCGCGGTGGGAAGGATCGCCAGCCAGACGAAGACCCACGCGGGGCCGGCGGCGTATACCAGGCGGCGATGGAGCTGGGCCGTGCGCTCGGCGTAGGCTCGCCGACGGATCCGCTGAGCACTGAGAGGGCTCGGCGCACCCGCCACGCCGTCGCCGGCGGCGGCCACGAGGGCCTGCGGCACGGTCGCCACGCGGTGACCGGCCAGCCGCGCCCGGATGCCGAGATCCAGCCCCTCGTCGGCGCCGACGAGGGCGGGGTCGAGGCCGCCGAGCGCCCGCCACACCTCGGTGCGCACGAGGATCCCTCTCACGTCGACACCGAGGGCGTCCTCCTGGGCGTCGTGCTGACCCTGGTCGAGCTCGTTGTCGGCCAGACCGACCGTCCGGCCGAGCGGAGTCATGCTGACGCCCAGCGAGACGATCTGCGAACGGTCGTCCCAGCGCACGAGCTTCGGACCGACGAGGGCCACCGAGGGGGAGAGTTCGAGCGCGCCGGCGAGACGCGACAGTGCGTCGGGCTCCGGCGCCGTGTCCTGGGCGAGCAGCCAGACGGCGTCGCCGGTGAGCCGTGGTCCTGCGAGCGCCACGGCGGCGGCGAACCGTGTGGAGGCCGGCGCGGTGATGACCGACTCCGCGCCGGACCGAGCGGCCAGCTCCGTCAGTGCTGGATCCGTCCCGCAGAGGATGATGGTGAGGGCATCGATCCGACGCTGTTGCCCGTCGAGTGCGGCCAGGGTCCGGGTGAGGTGAAGCGCCGCAGGGGTGCGCCCGTCGGGGCGCAGAACGAGGACGGCGTGGACACTGGCGGGCATGACTTCGTCAGCCTAAAGGCCGCATCCCGGCCGTGCGGGGTGCACGCGCCGCGCGGAGGAGAACGGACGCCGCGGCATCCGCTCTCCTCTCAGCTGGCGCGTCGCTTCAGCTTGCGGCGTTCGCGCTCGCTGAGTCCGCCCCAGATGCCGAAACGCTCGTCGTTCTGGAGCGCGTATTCGAGGCATCGGTCGCGGACGTCGCATGTCGTGCACACCCGCTTGGCGTCGCGCGTCGAACCGCCTTTTTCCGGAAAGAAGGCCTCGGGATCGGTCTGCGCGCAGAGCGCATCCGTCTGCCACGAGAGCGGATTGTCTTCGAGACCCTCGACCGGTCGACGTACACCCGGCACACCCAACTGCACCGGATCGACGAACCAATTATCGGGAACGCCGGAACGGTAACCCGTCATATCGTTCTCCACCCTGCTATAACCCCCCGCGCTGGTTCGCGCTTAGGGATAATTACACAGGTGTAGTTCGCTCCGGTCAAGTCGCAGATATTAAAGCCTCACTCCGCGCTTGAACCTTCACGACGCGCCATCGGCGTGTCGCACGTGGGTTGCGGACGGCCACCGCGTCGACAGGTGCACGGGCTGCTCGTCCCGAACTTCTGCAGTTCTGCTTCGGCCCCGAACGAGTGCCCCGTGATCTCGGCGCTCGCGCACGGTGGGTCATTCACTCTGCAGAAGCTGGGGACCGTGATCAGCCGGCGACGGCCACCGTGATCCTCGCGACGGGCTCCTGGCGGGCGGCGGCGGCCCCTTGTCAGCCTGCAGCGACCCCCGGCTGCGCCACGAACGCCTCACCGCTCCCGGTGAAGACGAGTTCGCCTTCATCGGCCGTCGCGAAGACCGCTGCCCCCGGGGTCAGATCCACCGTGGTTCCGGATGCCGAAGCCCGCACGGTGACCGCACCGCCGGTCACGAGCACGATCGCGGGGCCCGTGATCGTCACCCGCCGCGCGGTCGCGTCTTCCGGCGAAGCGGCGCCGCCCTTCTCCGCACCGCTCCGCGCGACGGCGGACGGAGCCGAAGCACCCGTCGGCATCGTGACGCGGAGCAGCAGGAAATCCGGGATGCCGACGGGCGCGAACGCTTCGACGCCCTCCGCGATCACTGCCGGCGCGAGCACGGGTGCGGGTCCCGGCGTCGCGTCGAGGATGAGGCGCAGCTCGTCCACATCGATGTGCTTCGGCGTCAATCCCCCGCGCAGCACATTGTCGCTCGCCGCCATCAGTTCGACGCCGAGACCCGAGAGGTAGGCGTGCAGCGCCCCGGCCCGCACGAAGAGGGCCTCACCTCGGTGGAGCACCACGAGGTTCATCAGCAGGGCGACGACCACACCGGGATCGCCGGGATAGGCGTCCGACAGCCGGCGCGCCACCGCCAACTCGCCGGCGAACTCCCTCGAGTGGGCGGAGCGCGCGGCGGCGATGATGTCGGCGACCTCGGGTGCGCCCGACAGCACCCACGCGACCGTGTCGGCGAGGGCATCGGCATCCGCCCCTGCGCCGAGGTGTCCGGCGAGCGCCCGCGGTCCCGCGGAATCGCCCAGCGCCGCCACGAGACGCTGCGTCGCGGCGAGGTCGCGCAGGCCCGCGAGCGCCTCGAAGCGATCGCTGAGCGCGACGATCAGCTCGGGCTTGTGGTTCTCATCGCGGTAATTGCGCGCCCCGGCGTTCCGGTCGAGGCCCGCAGCGTCCTCTCGCGCGAAACCTTCTTCGGCCTGCGTCTTCGAGGGGTGCACCTGGATCGAGAGGGTGGAAGCCGCGGCCAGAAGCTTCAACAGGTAGGGCAGAGGCGCGCCTTCGGCGGCGGTCACGGCGTCCAGTGTGCGTCCCGAACCGTCCTCCACCCGCGCGGGCGACCCGGGGTGATCTCCGAACCACACCTCCGCCTCGGGGTCACCACTCGGGGCGCGCCCCTCCAGGTCGGCGATGAGCGTCCGCGAGCCCCATGCGTTCGGAATCGGGCGGTTCGAGATGGGCGTCAGCATGCCACCAGCCTACGAGCGCGTCCGGGGTACCCTGAGTGCACGATGGCCGTCTATTCGAAGCATCCGGTTGCGGCTCCGCCGGCGGCTCCCGTGCGCGAGAAGACCGGCCACCTGCTGCTGCGGGGCTGGTGCACGTTCGTGCTCTTCACCGCCGTCGCCGGAGTGGGCTTGATCAACGCGATCGGAGATCTGCCGACGTCGGCGCTCACGGTCGCGGGCGGGGTGCTCTCGGTCATCCTCTGGTTCACGGTGCGTCCCCCGGTGCAGTGGCGTCGGCTCCCCTGGTTCGTCGTGGCCTACGTCGCGTGGGCCGGAACGTCCATGCTGTGGTCGGCATGGCTGCAGACTTCCGTCCTCACGTGGCTTCTGCTGGTCATCACGAGCGTCCAGGCACTCTTCGTGGCGAGCATCCTCACCTGGCGTGAGCTGGTCAGCGCGATCGCCTCCGCGCTCAAGTGGGCACTGGCCCTCTCGCTGGCGTTCGAACTCGCCGTGTCGATCTTCGTTCAGGGCCCCCTGCTTCCGGAGTTCGTGATCCCCGACGAGAAGATGGACCCGATCGTCTACTGGTCGCGGGACAACCTGTTCGACGGCGGCCGCATTCAGGGGATCTGGGGGAATGCGAACCTGCTGGGGGCTGTCGCCCTCGTCGCGATCATCGTCTTCGCGGTCCGGTACGCCGCCGGCGCGAAGCGTCGCGGGTTCCTCATCGGGTGGATGCTGCTGGCGGCATACTTTCTGGTCCGGGCGAGCTCGGCGACCACCTACCTCGCCGCAGCCGCCGTGGCGGTGGTGCTCGTCACCGTCCTGCTGATGCGCAGCGCGGTGCGACCGGGCCAGCGCACCAAGTTCTACGTGGCGTACGCCGCGGTCGGCATCGGCGGCGGGATCGCCCTGTGGCTGTGGCGCGACGCGATCTTCACGGTGTTCGGGCGCAGCGCCGACCTGACCGGCCGGGAGCGCATCTGGGATGCCGTCCTGGCGCGGGCGACCGAAAGACCCCTGACCGGATGGGGCTTCGCGACGCCCTGGCTGGCGGGCGATCCCGCGTTCGACGGCTGGATCGTCGATCACGGTCAGACGGTGATGCAGGCGCACAACATGTGGATCGACGTCTTCCTGCAGCTGGGTGCCGTCGGGCTGCTCATCCTGATCGGCCTCTATCTGGCGTTCCTCTGGCGCGCCTGGTTCTTCGCCGTGGACCGACCGCGGTGGGACCTGCGGGCGGACCGACCGTATTCGCACCTCAGCCTCCTCCCGACTCTCCTCGTCACCGTGCTGCTCGTGCAGGGGTTCGCCGAGTCGGGACCGCTCCTGCTCTGGGGCTGGATGTTCGTCGTGATGTTCGCCTTCAAGATCAAGCAGTCGCCGCACGTCGGCGTCGGTCCGGCCGAGCAGCGACTGGCGATCGAGCGCGGCGAGCCGACCCTGAGCGAGACGTGAGCGAGGCCGCGCCGGCCGCTGCGTCCGGTCGCTGGGTGATCGAGGGCCTGGCCTCGGCCGAGCTCGCGCGCGCGTTCACGATCGCGTCGCTGGGCGCGGTGTTCAGCGCGGTGCTCATCCAGCGCACGGCCGGGCGCACGACGTACATCACGATCATCGTCGCCCTCTGCGTGATCGGCGCGGCGATGCTGTTCGCGCGACGGCGGGAGTATTCCCTGATCCGCCTGGTGCCCATGACCCTCGTGGCGTTCGCCCTGTGGGCGCTGGTGAGCGTGGCGTGGACATCGGATCGCCCGAGCACCCTCCTCGGGTGGGTGACGCTCTCGGGTCTGGCACTGATCGCGATCGTCATCGCCCACGTGCGCGACACGCTGCAGACCGTGCGCGCGTTGGGCGACGTCATGCGGTGGTTGCTGTCGCTGTCCCTGATCCTCGAGATCGTCTCGGGGGTGCTGATCGACACGCCGCTGTCGTTCCTCGGCATCCAGGGCAACATCGCGGCGTTCGGCCCGGTCCAGGGGATCTTCGGCACCCGCAATCTCCTCGGTTTCGCCACCGTCATCGGTCTCATCACCTTCTTCGTGGAGTACCGCACGCAGTCCGTCCGCACCGGGGTGGCGATCTTCTCCGTCGTTCTCGGTGGTGTTCTGGCGGCGATGTCGGACTCGCCGACCGTGTTCGTCCTCGCTCTCGCCGTCGTCATCGCCGCGGGCGCTCTCACTCTGGTCCGTCGCACGCGTCCCGAGCAGCGCCGGGCTCTGCAGTGGACGCTCGGCGTCGTGGTCGTGGTCGGTGTCGTCGCGGGCTATCTCATGCGCTCGCGCATCATCGCCTGGATCGGCGCGGGGTCCGACTTCTCCACCCGGTCCACTCTCTGGGCGACGATGTCGTCGTACGTGCGGTTCAAGCCCGTGCTGGGGTGGGGCTGGTTCGGCCCGTGGGATCAGAACGAGTTCCCCTTCAACACGATCAACTCCATCCTCGGTGCGCGGCACGCGTCGGCCCTGAATGCCTACATGGACGTCCTCCTGCAGCTCGGATGGGTGGGGCTCCTGCTCCTCCTCGCCTTCTGCGGCGTGGCCCTCGTCCGCTCGTGGCTGGTCGCGAGCGAGCGCCGGTCGATCGTCTACGCGTGGACGCCGCTCATCCTGGTCGCGCTCCTGGTGGACTCCCTCTTCGAGAGCTTCACCCTGACCGGCTTCGGCTGGGTGGTGCTCGTCCTGTGCGCTCTGCGTGCCGGCCAGTCCCGCTCCTGGCGCGACCGGATCGACGCGATCGCCCCCGGGGCGGAGCCGCCGCCGATCGAGGGTCCGCTCACCTCGCCGCGATAGGATCCACACGCCCATGACACTCGCAGCAGAAACAACATCCATGTCATCCAGCAGCACCTTCGACCCGGCCTCAGCCACGATCGCGATCGTGACCTTCAACCGGTCGCATCTGCTCCGCGGACTCCTCGAGAGCATCACACGCATGGACCCGAAGCCCGGCCACGTCGTCGTGATCGACAACGCCTCCACGGACGACACCACGGACGTCGTCGATTCGTACCGCGCATCCCTCGGCACGAAGCTCGTCTATCGCCGGCTCCCCACCAACACCGGAGGGTCGGGAGGCTTCAGCGAGGGTATGCGCACGGCCTACGATCTGGGGTCGACCTGGATGTGGCTCATGGACGACGACGTCGAGGTGCTCCCGGACGGTCTCGCCCGGATGGGCCGGTGGGCGCCGCACTACAAGAGCATCCAGGGACGCCGCTACGACTACGACGGCAGCGAGTTCTACTGGCAGTATCGTCTGTCGATCCCGCTGGGCATCCCGATCCCCTTCGCTCCTGCCGCGTTCGACGAGCGCGGCTATCGGCCGATGAACAGCGGATGCTTCGAGGGGATGTTCATCCACCGCGACGTCGTGCAGCAGATCGGGCTGCCCGATCCCCGATTCTTCATCTACTGGGACGACTCGGTGTACGGCTGGCTCGCCTCACGAAAGACGCGCGCGGTCATCGTGGACGAATTCGTCCTGCGCCGCACCCGCGAGATCCGCCAGTGGGACATGGGGATCCGGCACTTCAACGCCTCGAGCGACGCCTACCGGTACTACATCATGCGCAACCGTGGTCATATGCAGCACTACTTCAAGACGCAGGGAACCTACCGGCCGGTCTACTTCGCCGTGGGCTCGTTCCTGACGTTCGCGAAGGAGATCCTCCGCCTGGTCTTCGTGGAGCGCAAGGTCCGGGGCACGAGCAACCTGATCCGCGGCATCCGCGACGGTCGGAAGATCGCACGGGATGCCTCGTGGCAGCCGATGCCGCCGCTGGGGATGACCACGGCCGAGTGATCACGGCAGGATGAAGTTCAGACCTGTCAGAACGTTGACATCCCACGTCGCACCATCCGCCGGCGAGTAGACGTTCGTGCTGATGGTGCCACCGGAAACGTCCACCTGCGACAGACGAACGGGGTTCCCCGTGTTCGAGTGGATGGCCTGCAGCAGGTAGGCGACGTTGTTGCCCGCCGCCGTGGTGACGACCTTCGACACGGCTTGGCCGGTGTGCCCGCTCATCACCACTTTGACGTTCGCGTACGGGCCGACGAGGCGGTCGTACACGTACTGCGGGGAGGAGTCGCCGTAGCTCCAGCGGGTCTGGGACTGACCTGCGCCGTCGATGTTGCCGGCCGCGTCCAAGAACGAGTGCGTCTGAAGGACGACGTTGTGATCGGGGTGCGAGGCGATGACCGATTCGGCCCAATCCACGACGGTCGCCCGTGGCCAGAGCTCGAGATTGAGCACGAGCCAGTCGGCGCCCTCCGCCGCGAACGTCGAGAAGGTGTTGTCGACTTTGCCCGCCTCGAACGTCCCGGCCAGCGCCGAGTAGTCCGAAGGTTTCCAGAACTGGTTGAAGGTGGTCGTCGTCCGCTGGAACTCGCGGGTGCGCTTGCTGTCGCGTGCTCCCCCTCCCACGCCGGTCGCCATCGTGTCGTGGTTGCCGATGCTCAGCTGGTAGGGGATGCCTGCAGCGGCGATCGGCGCCATCCCTGCCTTGGCATTGACGTACTGCTCATGTTCATCCGTGTCCCAGTTGACGACGTCTCCGGTGTGAGCGACGAACCGCAGATCCAGCACCGAGCGCTGAGACACCAGCCACGTCGACCGGTCTGCGAATCGTGTGCCCCACACCTCCTGCTGCGTGTCGGGGTAGGTCGCGATCGTGAAGCGACCATCTCCGTCCTGCGGTGACGTCGGCGCCGCCGCCGGCGTTGCCGCGGGCCCGGCCGGAACCCGGAAACGCTCCGACTCGTAGGACCACTCCGACGGCCAGCGTGAGCGTACGACGTCGCGCTCGGCCGTGCTGGCGGTATAGAAGTGGTGCGCCACACCGGGACCCCAGAATCGATAGACGGCGTTCGTGTTCGCCACCGGTGAGCCCGCCGGGTAGACGTAGTACGCGACCCCTTCCTCCGTCCACGTCGACGGCCACGTCGCCACCACGAAGTCGCGCTCGGACTTCTCCGCCGTATAGAAGTGGCCGCGCAGTGACGCGCTCCAGAACCGGTAGAGCGGAACCGTCCCGGGGACCTGCGAGGTGTACGCGAAGAAGCGCGCACCCTCGTAGGTCCAGTCCCGAGCCATTTCGGTGACGACCTTGTCTCGCTCGGTCGGGTCGATCGTGTAGAAGTGCCCACGGAACGTCGTGCTGTAGAAGCGGTATACGGGCACGGCCCCTTCGGCGGCCTGCGTTGCGGCTGCCGGAGCCATCTCGGCAGCGGACGCGGGCATCCCCGCTGTCGCACCGGCAGGAGCCGGCGCCACCATCGCGAAGATCATGGCAGCGGCGATGGTGAGTACAGCGCGCGAACGGTGACGCATTCTTCCCCCTCTGACGTGCGGCAGATCATCGCGTGATGCGCACGGTCTTCGCACACCTCCGCGGCAGAGAACTCCCCGCACCTTCTGGGCTGATCCTAACCTCACCGAAAGCGCACCCGCGGACCGGCATGCTCCATACCCGCGCGGGAACATGCGGGGACGGCGGACGCCGGTCAACCGGCGTTGTAGTCGGCGTTGTAGCGATCCAGGACCTCGCGGATCGGGGCATCCATCACCAGTCCGCCCTTGTCGAGGTAGAGGCCCCGAGTGCAGAAGCGACGGAGGTCCTTCTCGTTGTGTGAGACGAAGAACAGGGTGCGGCCCTCTGCGAGGAGCTCGTCGATGCGCCGGTAGCACTTCTCCCGGAACGCCTTGTCGCCCACGGCGAGCACCTCGTCGACGAGGAGGATCGGCTCTTCGAGCTGGGAGACGACGGAGAAGGCGAGACGCACCTTCATACCGTTCGACAGGTGCTTGTAGGGCGTGTCCACGAAATCGTGGAGCTCGGCGAAGTCGATGATCCCGTCGAAGCGTCGATCGACCTCCCTGCGGGACATCCCGTGCAATCCCGATGTCAGCCGGACGTTCTCGCGCACGGTCAGGTCGCCGACGAACCCGCCGGTGATCTCGATCAAGGGCGCGACACCGCCGTGGACGACGACCCGCCCCTCGTCAGGCAGCAGCACACCCGCGACCAGCTTCAGCAGGGTCGATTTCCCCTGACCGTTTCGGCCCACGACGCCGATCGACTCCCCCGGCGTGACGTGGAAGGTGACGCCTCGCAGCGGCCAGAACTGGTTGGGCCGTGAACGTCTCGACGCCCCGGCGAACAGGTCTTTGATGCTGCGCCGTCCGCGCCTGTTGCGCCGGAATCGGACCCCGAGGTTCTCGACGCTGATGGCGTGGTCGGGCATCACAGTTCCTTCAGCACGGCGCGCTCGAGCCGCCCGAAGACGAACAGACCGAGACCGAGGAAAGCGAACGACATGACGGCACCCGTGAGGATCGAGAAGGTGTCCCACTGGTCGGGGAAGAACCCGACGCGCATCAACGTGAATATGCCGGAAAGCGGATTGAAGGCCGCCAGCTGCGGGAATACTCCGGGAAGATCTGCGACCCCGTAGATGATCGGCGACGCGTAGAACAGCGCGCGCAGGATGAGCCGGGTCGTCCGCTCGAGATCACCGTAGAGGACGCAGAGCGGAGCGACGAGCAGCCCGAGACCGACCAGCAGCACGACCTGCAGCACGACCGCGACCGGGAACCACAGCAACCCCCAACCGACCGTGGCGCCCGAGAAGATCGCGAAGGCGACCAGCACCGGCAGCGAGAAGAGGAACTCGATGCCCTTGCTCAGCACGATGCGCAGCACCCAGATCGATCTCGGGATGGCCGTGGAGCGCACGAGCCTCGCGTCTTTGTTGAACGCCCTCGTGAAGTCGGTGACCGCGGCGTTGAACCAGACCCACGGCAGGAGTCCGGTGATGAGGAAGACGATGTAGGGGACTTCACCCACGGTGCGTTGGAAGACCTGCGTGAAGATGAACCAGTAGATGAGGCTCATCACCAGCGGGTCGAGCACCGACCAGAGGTAGCCGAGCGCGCTCGTGGCGTATCGCACGCGCAGATCGCGGGCCGACAGCAGCCACAGCGAGTGGATGTAACGCCGAGGGGAACCCGGGGCTCCGACGGCGGTGGTGGTCACGGCATCGAGTCTAGGCGCGGGCGTTCGAGACGCCGAGCTCGCGTGCGCGCCGTGTCCCCGCGGCGCGGTCAGCACTCCGAAAGGGCTGTGCCGATGGCAGTGGCGGCAAGCGCGTACCCCTCGGGTGACGTGTGTATACCATCGGTCCTCAGTGCGGGCAGCCAGGTCCCGTCGCTCTGCCGAGCGGCAGACCACGGGTCGACGAACACCCACCCGCGCGCATTCGCGAGATCTGCGAACGAAGCGTTGAGGTCCACCGCCTGCATCGCCAGTGGATCGAAGGGCGCGATGGCGCTGAGGACGACACAGGATGCGTTCACCTGGGCGACGATCTGCTCGATGTTCTGCAGGACCGCCTCCGGTGCGACGCCCTGGCCGAGGTCGTTCGTGCCACCCATGACCACGAGGGCGTCGGCGTCCGTGGCGGGCGCCGCGACGATCCCTTGCAGCATCGCCGCCGTGGTGGCCCCGTCCATCGCCCAGCCTCCGACCGTCGTGTCCTCGGGTACCGGCAGAAGAGCCGCCCACGCCGTGCCGTCCGCCATGCCCCGCTCCAGCGTGCCGTTGAATCCCGTGGAGTTGGAGTCCCCGACCACGACGATCGACAGCGACGGCGACGGCGTTTGCGCTGGAGGAGATGTCGAACTGCGCGAGGGGGATGCTGCATCCGATGACGGCGTGGCCCCCGAGGATGCTCCGGCGGTCGCGCAGCCTCCCATCGCCAGCGACAGTCCGATGAGCGCCGTGCTCACCGCGACCCGCCGACCCGCACCACCCATCAGGCGAGCTGGTTGTGCCACATCGACAGCGCGGCACCGATCGCCATGTGCATGTCGAGGTACTGGTACGTGCCGAGGCGTCCTCCGAAGAAGACGTCCTGCTCCCCCTTCGCCAGCTCGCGGTAGGCGAGCAGGCCGGCTCGGTCATCCGGCGTGTTCACCGGGTAGTAGGGCTCGTCGTCGCGTGTGGCGAAGCGCGAGAACTCCCGCATGATCACGGTCTTGTCTGTCGGGTAGCGGTCGGCGCGCTCCGGGTGGAAGTGCCGGAACTCGTGGATGCGCGTGTAGGGGACGTCGGCGTCCGCGTAGTTCATGACGCTCGTGCCCTGGAAGTCGCCGACCGGGAGCACTTCCTGCTCCAGGTCGATCGTGCGCCAGCTGAGCGCACCCTCCGTGTAATCGAAGTAGCGATCGACGGGCCCGGTGTAGACGATCGGGAGCTGGCCGACGGTGGCCTTCTTGTGCAGAGGCTGCGACTCGTCGAAGAAGTCGACGCCGAGTGTGACCTCGATGTTCGGGTGGTCCGCCATGCGCTCGATCCACGCGGTGTAGCCGTCGGTGGGAAGGCCCTCCCACATGTCGTTGAAGTAGCGATTGTCGTAGGTGTAGCGCACCGGGAGGCGGCTGATGATCTCGGCGGGCAGGTCCTTCGGATCGGTCTGCCACTGCTTTGCGGTGTAGTCGCGGATGAACGCCTCGTACAGCGGACGACCGATCAGGGCGATCCCCTTCTCCTCGAGGTTCGCGGCATCCTTGACGTCGATCTCGCCGGCGAGTTCGTGGATCAGGGCTTTCGCCTCGTCCGGCGAATGCGCGGCTTGGAAGAATTGGTTGATGGTGCCGAGGTTGATCGGCAACGGGAACACCACGCCCCTGTGGTTCGTGTAGACGCGGTGCACATAGTCGGTGAACGTGGTGAAGCGGTTGACGTACTCCCACACCGTCGGATTCGACGTGTGGAAGAGGTGCGCACCGTAACGGTGCACCTCGATCCCGGTCTCGGGCTCGTCCTCGCTGTAGGCGTTCCCGCCGATGTGGTGGCGACGATCGATGACGGTGACTTTGCGGCCGGATGCTGCGGCACGCTCTGCGATCGTGAGGCCGAAGAAGCCCGAGCCGACGATCAGCAGATCCACGGAGGCCCTTCCAGCGCGGAGCGGCTGCGGTCACGACCGCCATGCCCGGGTGCGACGCGGACGGTCATTTGAGGAGATTCCGCGAGGCCAATTCATCTAGCGAGCGCTGGTACGTGTCGCCCTCGACGGGTTCCGTGAGAACCCACCGGACGAACTGGCGCACGCCGTCGTCGAAGGACGTCGCCGCGGTGAAACCGAGGACGTCCCGTAGGCGTGAGGTGTCGGCGACGTTGTGGCGGATGTCCCCCAGTCGATAGTTGCCCGAGATGCGCGTCGGCACCTCGGTGCCGAACGCCGAGAACAGAGCTGCCACGACATCGTTCACCGTCGTCGCGACGCCCGACCCGACGTTGAATGTCCCTCCCGCAGCAGCCGGATGCGTCACGGCGAGATAGGTCGCCTCGACGACGTCGTCGATGTAGACGAAGTCTCGGCTTTCGAGCCCGTCTTCGAAGATGTTGATCGACTTGCCCTGCCGGATGAGCGTGGAGAAGATCGACAGGATTCCTGTGTAGGGGTTCTTCAGAGACTGCCCCGGTCCGTACACGTTCTGGTACCTGAGCGACACCGGCTCGATCCCGATCACGGGAGCGACCGTCATGATCAGAGATTCCTGCATCTGCTTCGTGATGCCGTAGACGGAGGACGGATGAAGCTTGGCCTCCTCGTCCGTGGGGATGAGGATGAGCTCCTCACCGTCAGCGCCCAGCACACGGAAGTCTCCCTCTGCCAGGTCCGCGTCGGCGCGGTGCGGTGGGTAGACCACACTTCCGTCGCGTGTCTCGTACGCGCCTTCGCCATAGATCGAGCGCGAGGAGGCTACGACCAAGCGCCGCACGGTGTGGGGCTCGTTGGTGAGGAGGTCCAGAAGCTTGGCGGTGCCGCCGACATTCGCCTCGACGTAACGGTCGATCTCGTACATCGACTGGCCCGTCCCCGTCTCGGCGGCGAGGTGAACGACGACCGTCGCCTGTGCGAGTGCGCGGCGGATATCGTCGGTGCTCGTCACGCTCCCATGGATGACGTCGGCGACCCCGACCAGCGATCTCAGGAGCGGAGAAGACTCGGCCGGGTCGGCACCATGGACCTGGGGAATGAGCGCATCCAGCACCGTCACTGTGTGGCCGGCGCTGACGAGCCGCTTCGCGAGACGCGTTCCGATGAAGCCTGCTCCGCCGGTGATGAGAACGTGTTCAGCCATGGGAAGGGGAGACTCCAGTCATCGGGATCGGAAGCGAGGCTTCGCATCCGAGCTCAGTCCGCGTGTGGACCAGGGCAGAGTCTATCCCGCGTCGAGTCGTCCGGCAGATGCGGCCCGGCCACGTCCGAATGAGGTCGAAAAGCCTGGCGGATACAATCCACTGGTGTCCACTGACCACCTCGGTTCTGCGCGCGCGGTGTCCGTGATCGTTCCCGTCTACAACGCGGTTGCGCACTTGAGAGCGTGCGTCGCGTCGATCCTCGCTCAGACGCACCGGGATCTCGAAGTGATTCTCGTCGACGACGGCTCAACCGACGGATCGGGTGAGCTCTGCGACGAGCTCGGAGCGGCGGACGCACGCCTGCGTGTGATCCACCAGCGCAACGGTGGTATCGGTGCGGCGCAGAATGCCGGCCTCGATGTTGCCAGCGGCTCCTTCATCACGTTCTGCGACAACGACGACCTGATGAGCCCACATTTCGTGAAGCGGCTGTTGGACGTCCTCGTCGAAACGGATGCCGACATCAGCTGCTGCCGGTGGTGGAACGTCGGTGCGAGCACGGCCGCCGCGTCGCTCGCTGCGCACACCGACGACCCGCCCGGCGAAGTCCTGGTGTTCGACGATGCGGCGCGAAGCTACCAGACGGTGTTCAGCTCTGCGCTCAGACGGTTACGGCGCGATGAGCTTCGCTACTTCAGCGAAGCGAACTGGGGCAAGCTGTACCGCGCGTCCATGTTCGACGGAATCCGCTTCCCTGCCGGACGCTATGCCCAAGACGTCAGTGTCGCGATGGATCTGTACCTCCGTGCACGGCGCGTGGCATCCTGCAGTGATCGACTGTATTTCTGGCTGCAACGCGGTGACAGCGTCTCGCATTCGCTGCGATCTGCGTCGTATTTCCACGACATCCTTCGTGCCCACGCGCACTCCTTCACCGCGGCACTCGATCACGGGATCGTCCCTGCGCGGGCGTATTTCGGACTGACGGCGCTGCGTCGCGAACGGCAGAGCGTGCGCACAGCATCCGACGCAGCGATGTATCGAGAAGATCGCGCCCTGGTCTGCATGCTGAAATCGCGGTTGAGCGCACGTCAGCGGGCGCACTGCGCGGGGTTGAGCCTGCTTCGGCGCGCCGAGGTCTTGGTCTACGACCGCACCGTGCATCGTCGGCGCTGATCAGCGCCGACGGCCGACGACGAGGTGGTAGCCGGCTCCCACGAGGGGTCCCGCGATCAGGCCGACGACTGCGCGCGTTCCGACGTCGCCGGGCGTGATGGCGACGGCGACGATCGCGAGCGCGCACGCCAGAACCCACCCGGTAGCGAACACTCCATGTCGGCCCGCGGCGAGCACACGAGCACCTGTGACAGTCAATACCCCCAGACATCCCGATGCCACGACCAGCCACGCGAGGAGCGCTCCGGGGGCGTCGAAGCCGTCGAACAGCCAGACGAGTGCGTCAGGACCCCACAGGCCCGCGACTGCGGCGAGGAGTGGTGTGAGAACTGCCAGGCCGCAAAGAACGGTCAGCATGAGGCGGCGGGCGCGCTGGGGTGACGCACTGAATTGCGCGATGAGCATGCTCTGAAGCGCCGTCAGGGGCACAAGGATCGGCGCGCGGGTCAGCGTGAGCGCGAGGATGACGATTCCGAGCGCGACGCGGTCGTCGCCGGCGACGATGGAGAGGACGACCGGGAAACCGTTCACGAGGACCGCATTCGCGGTCGAGGCGATGACCGTGCGGCTGACGTTCATGCCGAGGGAGCGATACGACTCGTCGACGACCGAGTGAGCACGCAATGAACGCCAGCGCGCGGTACCGACGAGCAGGAGCGAAACGGGGAACGGGACCGCGACCGCCCACGCCAGCGCCGTCCCATCGGCCCCCGTCCACAGCACACCGGCGACCAGGATGAGACGCAGGATTCCGTCGATCAAGGGAATCGCCGCGAACGCTCCCCACCTCCCGCTTCCCGCGAGCACCCCGTTCACCGCGGCAACGCCGACGTAAGCGGCGACGGCGATCGCGAGAGGGTAGGCCCACGCGCTGTTCGCCGCACCGAACAGCGGACCCGCCAAGAGGAGGCCGGCGGCCAGCAGGGGTATGAGAAGCGCGGCGCTCAGCACCCCCGCGAACCGGAGCACAGACGCACCCCTGATGTTCTCCGACGTCGCCGGGCGAGCGTCCGACACGGCACGCGTCGCCTCCTGCTGCACGCCGAAGAGGATGCCCACCGCCATGAACAACGCCGCCCAGTACACCGAGAAAGATGCGTAACCGGCTGGCCCGAGCGCCGGAGCGACCACGAGCAGAACCACGAAACTGCTGGCTGCGGAGATGGCAGTCGCGGTGAGCACGAGAAGGAGTCCGCGACCTGGTCTGCGACCCGAAGCCGGCTCAACTCCCGATGCCATAGACCCTGCTTCCTCGCTAGCGCCCCAGCGCGGCCGTCCACACGTCTGGCCTACCATGATGCTGGAGCGGTTCGGCAAGTATGCCAGGGATTCAGAAGGGGCCGGGGAGTGAAGGCAGGCACGATCGACATCATCATGCCCTTCTACGGGGACCCCGCACAGTTCAAGGAAGCAGTGCTGAGCGTCCTCGCCCAAGATGATCCCGATTGGCGCCTCGTCATCGTCGACGACTGCTATCCGCAATGGGATCCGTCCGAGTGGGTGCAAGGGCTCGGGGACGCGCGGATCAGCCTGGAGCGCAACCCGGAGAACCTCGGGGTGAGCAGGACGTTCGACCGTTGCATCGAACTCGCCCGTAACGAGTACCTCGCCATCCCAGGGTGCGACGACCGCCTCCTCCCCACCTACGTGACGGAAGTGCGGTCACTCATCGGCGACGGGGGCCGGCCGGAATACGTGCAACCTGCCGTGGTCGTCATCGATGAGAACGGCCACGGGGCCCGCCCGTTGGCGGACCGCGTCAAGGCGCTGGTGCGGCCCCGGATATCGGGACCGACACCGCTGAGCGGAGACCTCCTCGCAACGACCCTGATGCGAGGCAACTGGACGTACTTCCCGGCCATCTGCTGGCGAGCCGATGTGCTTCGCCGGTTCCGCTTCACCGACAGATACGAAATAGTGATGGACCTCGCGCTGCAGATGGACATTCTGCTCGCGGGTGGGCGTCTTGTGGCATCGTCTGTCCCCGCATTCGAATACCGACGGCATTCGGCGAGCGCATCCTCGTACACGGCCAGCGACGGCACGAGATTCGTCGAAGAGCGTGACTTCTATCGGACGGCAGTGACGCGTCTGCGCGATGTCGGGTGGCAGCGGGCAGCCCGCGCTGCACGGCTGCGAATCACCTCTCGGCTCAACGCGCTGTCGAAGATCCCGAGTGCGATCGGACGTGGCCATTGGTCCGCCGCCACGGTCCTGCTGAGCCATGTATTCGCGGCGTGACGCGCATCGGTCGCCCTGAACGGCCAACCATATACTGGCACCCATGGTGTATTCCCTAGACCAGGTTCTGGTCGTCATGCCCGCCTTCAACGAGGCGGAGGTGATCGCGCAGGTGATCAACGAGGTCCGTGAGACCCTCCCCGGGGTCCACGTGCTCGTTGTGAACGACGGCTCGACGGACACGACCGTCGAGCAGGCTCGCGCGGCCGGCGCCCGGGTGCTCGAGCTTCCGTTCAATCTCGGTGTGGGTGGCGCGATGCGACTCGGCTTCCGTTACGCCCTGGAAAACGGCATCCCGGCTGCCGTCCAGCTCGATTCCGACGGGCAGCACAACCCTGCCGACGTCCCGGCGCTGATCGGTCAGCTCGCATCGTACGACGTGGCCATCGGCGCCCGGTTTGCCGGCGAGGGCGACTATGCGGTGCGTGGGCCGCGCAGATGGGCCATGCGATTCCTCTCCGGCACCCTCAGCCGCGCGCTCGGAACGGAACTCACCGACACGACCTCGGGGTTCAAGGCGCACGGGCCCCGGGCTATCGCTCTCTATGCGCAGGATTTTCCCGCGGAGTATCTCGGTGACACCATCGAGTCACTCGTCATCGGTCACCGCGAGGGCCTTCGCTTCACCCAGGTGGGAGTGGCGATGCGGGAGCGCGCGGGCGGAAGACCCTCGCATAACCAGCTGAAGTCTGCGATCTATCTCGGTCGTGCCTTCTTCGCTCTTGTGATCGCGTTCCTCCGTCCGCGCACGTCGACGCTCACGTCATGATTCTGACCCGCTATCTCCTCGGGATCGTCGGTGCGCTGCTGATCCTCGTCGTCGTCGTCGAACTTCTCCGAAGAGGCAAGCTACGCGAGCGACACACGTTCTGGTGGCTGATCGCCGGCACGCTGAGCTTGCTCGTCGCTGTCTTCCCGTCGATCCTGGAAGCGCTCGCGTCGGCGCTCGGCATCGACGTGCCGATCAATCTCGTCTTCTTCGTCGGCATCGTCGTGCTGTTCTTGGTGTGCATCCAGCAGTCCACCGAGCTCACGCGCAGCGAGGAGAGGACACGCACGCTCGCCGAGCGGGTGGCGCTTCTCGACGACCGGGTACGCTTCCTCGAGGAGCCCGACTCTCCTGTCGACTCGGAGAACGAGCACGACGGATCCTCAGGATCTGCCGCATAAACTGGCCCCCATGCCTTTCTCGACGGGTCCTGTCAGCGCGCGCTTCGATCATGCGGAAACCGACAGGCTCGCGAATCACGTCCCCGTCGGCAGAGTGCTCGTCGTCGCACTGTTGGGCTTCATCGCGCTGATCGGCTGGAGCTTCGCGTCGCCTGTCGGTGCGAGCCCAGACGACAACTTCCACATGACGAGCATCTGGTGCGCCCAGGGCGAGCGCCCCGGCCTGTGCGAGAACTCGGACGATCCCGGTCAACGCGTGGTTTTGGACGAGGTCGTGAACTCGTCTGTCTGCTTCGCGTTCGTGCCGGAGCACAGCGGTCGTTGCGACACGCAGCCGTCCGGTCTCGTCACCACGGCACACGGGAACTTCGAGGGTCTCTACCCGCCGATCTACTACGCGACGATGAGCATCTTCTCCTCGGCCGACGTGCAGACATCCGTTCTCATCATGCGTGTGTTCAACTCGTTTCTCGCCGTCGCACTCGCCACCGGCGTCTACCTCCTCGTCGACAGGAGGTTGCGCGCCCCGATGCTGTGGGGGCTCCTGCTCACGACGATCCCCACCGGGATCTTCCTCATCGCGAGCGTCAATCCGAGCGGCTGGGCGATCGTGTCCGCCGGCACGCTCTGGGTGGCGATGGCCGGGTACTTCCGAGCGCCGACGTGGCAACGACGCGTTGCGCTCGGCGGCCTTGCGCTCGTCGCCGCGTTGATGGGCGCAGGCTCCCGTGGGGACTCGGCCGTCTACGTGGCATTCGGCGCTGTTCTCGCGGCCATCATTTCTTTCGAACGCACTCGGCGATATCTCCTCTTGCTCCTCTTGCCCCTCACGGCGGTGGCCATGGGTGCAGCCTTCTACCTGGGCTCCAATCAGGTCGGTTCAGCGCTTGAAGGGGAAATGGCAGGTGTGCGCCCCGAGCGCGTAGACATCGTCAGCGGCCTGATCCGCACCATCATCGACATTCCCCAGCTGTGGGTCGGCAACTTCGGCGTTCAAGCGCTCGGCTGGGGTGACACGAAGATGCCAGCCGTGGTGTGGTTCACCACGCTGGTCCTCTGCGGTGCCGTCGCGTTCTGGAGTCTGTCACGGCCCCGTGACGTCCGGGCCAACCTGGTCGTCATCCTCGCCGGTGTCGCGCTCGTGATGGTGCCCAGCTGGGTCATCGTTCAGAACGGCGTCGAGGTCGGCACCCTCGTGCAACCGCGATATGTTCTGCCTCTGCAAGTGCTCATGATCGGTGTGCTGCTTTTCGGCGCCGGCGATCCTCGCTTCGAGACGTCTCGCGCGCAGCGATGGATCATCGTCATCGGGCTCGCCGGCGCCAACGCGTTGGCCCTGCACACGACGATGCGCCGCTATCTCACCGGCACGGACGCGCCCGGTTTCGATCTCAACCAGGGAGTCGAGTGGTGGTGGAGCAATGTGCCGGTGTCGCCCGACGTGATCTGGGTCCTGGGCTCGGCGGCGTTCGCCGCATTGCTCATGGTCGTCGCCGGCGTCTTGAGCCGCACGCAGACGGCGCCGGACCATCTCTCAGGCAAACCAACAGGGGACGGCGATCGCGCCGACCTCGGCGAGACACGCACGATCCGGCGGTCTCAACCGACTCCCGAGACTCCTTGAGTCCTCAAGACCCGCCGGGCAGAGCCGGAGGAACCTGGGCGAAGTAGCGCTCCGCGAAGACGTAGAGGACAGTGTCCGCGTCACATCTCGCCGCCTCGGCGACGACATCGGGGCGCTGCTCAGGGTAATCCAGGTTGTGGCGCAGCTGACAGGTCTGCTCGAACGCCTGCGACCACGTCGGGGCGAGCGCCTCACCCATCGAGTCGCGCATGATCAGCGCCCGCCCGACGCCGGACGCCGATGACGTCTGAGCGGGCATATCGAGGAGGCCGACCGTGCCGTCCGAGGGGCCGTCCTTGGGCACGCCGTCGGTCCCCGTGATGGTGGAGCGGACCGGCGCCGCAGGAGGGAGGATGGGCGTCGCCCAGTCGTTCGCCGTCGAGGTGTTCCCGTAAGGCGTGAACTCGTTCGGCGCCACGCCGAGCGCGATACCGCTCATCTCGGGGACCTTCACCTGCGACCACACCGAATCTGGATAGAGGGACGCGGCGCAAGCCACCGTCTGTTGCCACGCCGCGTATGCACCGTACGGATTCCAGTGGGTGTTCACCTTTGAGTAGACGGGACCTTCGCTCTTCGCCTCCTTCATCGCCCCGCGCGCGTCGACGACGGGCAGATCCCCCGACAGTGCGAGAAACTGCTCCAGATGGGTGAAGCCCTGGATGTCATCCGCCCACTCGGGCAGCTTCTCCCGATAGAGCTCCCACTTCGCGGGGGCGACCACGATCACCAGGTCACGGCCGTCCCTCTGCAGATCCTCGTCGAGGGCACTGAAATACGCGAGCCATTGCGACAGTTGCTCGTCGAGCCAGGGAGCTCGTCCCAGCGCCTGCGAGATGTTGTACGACTGCTGGTCGCCCCAGAACTCGAATCCGTCTCGTCCCTCGACGCGCATGCCCCCGGTCTCAGGATGCTCGGCGAACACCTGCTCGGACGCAGCGGTCCGATCCCCCGCCCAGATGTCGGCGGGGTGCGCCGCGAAGTCCTCCGCCACGCACGTCTCGGGCAGAGAACTCTGCTGCGATGACTGCGTGAGGACCTCTTCGCGTAATTGGTCCGCTTGCGCCAGCGATGCCTGTTGCGTGCCGACGCCGATGCCCGTCATCACGACGACCGCGATCATGAGGAGGGACAGCGGCACGAAGTAGAGGACGCGTCGCCCCCGGGAACGCGGCTTCTCCTGCTCCACGCTGTGCAGCGAATGCAGCGGAGAACTGGCACTCACGAGCCCGGTCCGTCGCTCGCGCGGAGCGAATCCGCGAATCGGGTCGACGAGAAGTCAGGGTTCACGATCTTTCGCTTCGCGCTGAGGGTGAGGGGCGAGAGTAGTCGCAGGAAGGCGGCGAGCCATTTCGGCGTCCAGTCCTTCAACGACATCGCAGGCTTCTCGATGAGATGCCATGAGGCGATCGCCACGATGTGCACGACGACGACGACCGTCAGGAGGTAGATCACACCGCCATGCTTCTGCAGACCGAAGTAGGTCGCGAGAGTCATGATCGGCCAGGCGTAGATGTAGATCCCATACGAGAAGTCGCCGAACCGCGCCCACCGCGTCAGCGGCAGACGTACACCGCACCACATGAGGAAATAGAGGAACCCGAACTGTCCGAGGACGTTCCACCCGCCGAAGGCATAAGTGAAAAGACCGAGACCGAGCATCCCGATCGCGGCCCGGTCGTCAATCGGGATCTTGTCGCCGTGCAGCGCGAAGAGCATGCCGAACGCGAACGGCGCGAAGAACATCAGCATGAACGGATCGGCGAAGACTCTGTTCAGTCCCGCGATGTCGCCTGCGCCCAGCCACTGCAGGGCGTTCAGGCCGATCACGGTGACCGCGAAAGCCGTACCGAACCGCTTCGAAGCCAGCGCGCCGAACAGACCCAGGAGCCCTACGACGATGTAGCAGAGGAACTCGTACGACAGGGTCCACGCCGAGCCGTTCCAGTCTCGTGCGCCGTGGAGCGTGAAGTACGGCACCGTTTCTCCGAGACCGGCGATGTTCCGCTGGCTGAGTGTCAGGAACATGTTCTCGGAGAAGTAGGTTTTCGGCGACTCGACGACCGTTGACCAGTAACCGTCGAAGGTCCCGTACACGACGCGCCACGCGAGGGGTGCCATGACGAGAACGGTGAGGATCAGCGCCGCCCAGAACCCGGGCATGATGCGCAGAAGGCGACGCCAGAAGTATCGCCAGATCGTCGAGCGCCCCTGGCGCGATTTGGTGATGAGGAAGCCCGAGAAGAAGAAGAATCCCGCGACGGCCACGCCACCCAACGACTGCTCGTCTGAGATCTGGACTCCCAGATCTTCCCCGCCGTACAACCCGGCGACCGGCCCGGCGTGCGAGAAGATCACGAGGAACGCCATGAACCATCGGAGGAAATCGAGCGAGTTCGACCGTGGGTCGAATGCCAGCGCGAGCGTCAACGGGCCGTTGCGCGCACCACTCACATCCCGCTCCGCTTCGGCGCACGCCGAGCCGCCCACACCCGCCGATATGTCCTCCGGCTGGCGTCGAAGGCGGGGTAGAACGCATGCGTGAGACGGGGGAACCTCATCTGCACGACACGCTTGCCCATGCCCACGATGGTCGGCGGTACGAGGAGCCGCTCCTGGTAGGCGCGTTGCTCCATGACGGTACCCGGGAGGCCCTGGCTGAGATTCTGAAGTTTGAATTCGAGGAACGGGTAGTTGATCGATGCGAGGTCGGTGCTCTGCACCGTGTACACGGGCATGCCCGTGCTCAGAGAGGAGTATGTGAAGAGACGCTCGATGACGTGGGCGATCGACCCATCCCCATATGGCTGATTCTCGAAGTCCGACCAGGTCAGGCCGGCGTCGACGAGTGTGCGAAGCGCCCGAGGCCGTGCGATGAACATGGAACCGAGGGCGGACAACGGCGTCGACTCGTCAAGAGGGGTACTGATGCCGAGTCGCTCGCACAATGCGGCGGCAGGCTGCTTGTTCAGGAACCATCCCTGACCCATCGTGGGGAAGCCGATATGGATGATCGGAGGGATGAGCATCCCGATCTCGGGCCGCTCCGCGAGCAGATTCACGACGTTGACGGCATAGTTCTCCGAGTGCAGGAGGTTGCCGAACAGGTGGCGCTTGAACCATCCGCCTACCACTGCGCCGTCCTGCGGAGAGCGTTTGGAATGCAACTTCACGACGATGTCGTAGTCGTCGCTGCGCAGGAGGTCCGCGCAGCCGAGCAGGAAGGCGGACACATCCCGACCGGCGTTGGACTGCGTCACTCGGACTTCGAAAGACGGCACCTCACGCGCAGAGAGCGCCGTCTCCAGCAGCGCGCGCTTCTGCTCCGTATCCGTCGTGACGACGACATGACGCCGACACGGCAGTCGCTCCGCGTAGTCCATGAGCTCGTCGATCATGTCCGCGTAGAAACAGTGGATCGCAACCAGCGCGTGCATTTCGCGGGTGCGTGCGTGCTGTTCCTCTGTGACCTCGAGGGCGTCGGAGTAGATCCGATGCAGAGAGAAGTTGGTCGCGGCGACTCGCGGCTCCATCGTGCGAGCGACGTTCTCCCAGATCAGCTCCAGCGGGTAATCCGAGGTCTTCTCCAGAATGTCGATGACGTCCCGACCGATGATCGCATGGTCGGACATGTAGAGCGGGTCGTGGAAAAATGTGCGCCGCTTCACGATGGGGCATCGTTCCGCAGTCAGTTGCACGACGTCGTCGAGGACCGGATTGTCACCCGGGAAATCGGTCCAGCGGTACACCACATCCCAGCTGAATCCGCGTTCCTCGAAGTACTTCGCAAAGCGTGCTTCGTGCCGGTCGACGGACTGCTCGTAGCTCGTGATCATCGGCATCGTCGCCCAATAGTGGCGGAATGCGGGCGAGACCAGGAGCGATCTGCGTACCGCGAGCCAGTGCGATTGGATGTGACGAGGCAGCACACCTCCCGTCGCGAAGTAGTGCGGATCGACCTCGCCGTGCTCGGTGATACCCCAGAAGTCGACGTCCCAGGAATCCGTCTTCTCGAACATCTCGGAGAAGGGGTAGACCGGCCCGAACAGTGTGTAGTTCAGGAGGATGACCTCGTCGTACTCCTCGAGCCGCTCGAAACCGAAACGCTCCAGGGCTTCTTTGTAACCCCAGACGTCGAAGCCGATGTTCTCCCGTTCCCATACCTCGTCGGCTACTCGCTCCAACTCGACACGGCCGCTCGGCGATACGGGTCCGTTGGAGATGACGATCACTTGCTCGACGTGCTCGCGGAGCTTTTCCAGGCAGTATGGGATGTAGCGGTCGACGACCCCTTCCTTTTCCCAGAACAGGTAAAAGGCGATGCGCTTCACGGGGCTCCTCACGGCCTGGACATTCCGCACGAGTATAACCGTCGCACCTGCAGGCACCCCGTCTGCTCGACTCCCCGACACACGCGCCCTCGTGCCTGGCGCCACAGCGCCGGATAGGATCGTGTTCGCCTGTGGCTTGTCCCGGAACGCGTCTCCCGCACCCCGGCACACAGTCGTGTCTTGCCACCTCGAACCGGGAGAATCGTCCATGCATGTGCCCACTCAGCCCTCCCCCTCGAACGGGCCCCGACGCATCCTGATCGTCAGTCCCGATACCTTCGGTCGCAAGATGGGTGGGCCCGCGATCCGCGCCTGGGAGATGGCGAAGCGGCTTTCAGCGGTCACCGAAGTCCGACTCGTCTCGATCAGAGAGGCGTCTCTGTCAAACGATGACTTCGAGGTGCTCGCCGTCGACGGCGACGAGTTGCGTCGACAGGTGGAGTGGGCCGACGTCGTCATCGCCCAGGGCGAGGTGTTCGCGCTGAATCCCTGGCTGGCGGAAACCGACGTCGTGATCGTCGCCGATGTCTACGACCCGCTCCACCTCGAGGTGCTGGAGTCCGCCAAAGACGAAACTCCGGAGGGACGCAGCTTCCTCACCAAGTACTGCGTGGATATGCTGACGACCCAGTTGCGCCGCGCGGACTTCGTGATGTGCGCCTCGGAGAAGCAGCGCGATTTCTGGCTCGGACATCTCGGCGCTATCGAGCGGATCAATCCGGCGGTCTACGATGCGGACCACAGCCTGCGCACCCTGATCGATGTCGTGCCGTTCGGTGTATCGGACGATGTCCCGAGCCAGACTCGACACGGCATCCGCGGGGCGGTGGACGGAATCGGCCCCGACGACAAGATCATCCTCTGGGGCGGTGGCGTCTACAACTGGTTCGACCCGCTGACCCTGATCAGAGCGGTGCGCCAGCTTTCGCAGTCCCACCCCGAGGTGAAGCTGTATTTCCTGGGGATGACCTATCCCAACGCGGCTGTGCAGGATTCGAAGATGGCGGCACAGGCATTGAGTCTTTCGGAGGAGCTGGGTCTCACAGACACCCATGTCTTCTTCAACATGGGCTGGACGGACTACGACGACCGGATCAACTACCTGCTGGACGCCGACGTGGGTGTCAGTACTCATTTCAGTCACGTGGAAACCGCTCTGAGCTTCCGCACGCGAATCCTCGATTATCTCTGGGCTGGTCTGCCCATCGTCGCGACCGACGGCGATGGATTCGCGCCGCTCATCCGCGACAACAGCCTCGGCGAAGTCGTCGCTGCGGAAGACGTGGATGCACTCGCCGCGGCTTTGGAACGGACCCTGTTCAACAGCGACACCGAGAAGCTCCGCGCGAACGTGAGAGCGTTCGGGGAGCGCTATCAGTGGGATGTCGCGCTTGAGCCGCTGATCAGGTTCTGTGTGGATCCGAAGCGCGCCGCGGACCATCCGACGTCAGGTGTCGACCCGCTGGAGGTGGGACGGGTCCAGCACATCGAGATGCTCGAGGCGAAGATCCTCGAGCTCGACAGGCAACTGGGAACCGTGCGCGACAGGCTTGGGGCTGTGCGCGACAAACTCGTGAGCACCCGCGACGAGTTGGACAGCGTCCGCGAGAGCACGTCATGGCGGCTGTCGGCACCGGTGCGGATCGTCGGACGGCTCAGATCGCGAGTGCGCCGCGGCCGCTGAACTTCAGCTCGCGGCGGTGATCCGGGCCGCGACGGAGCCGAGGGTGGTCGTGTCGGAATGGACCGTGAACATCCGCCCCTGCATGAGGACGTGCGAGTTGATGTCGATGACCTCGGACACGTTGGCATTGATGTAGTACTGACCTGCACCCAGATAGACGTTCTCTATCCTGAAGTCGACGTGGGAGTCGCCTTCATCGATTGCCGGCAAGCTGATGCCGAGTCGCTCCGTATTCGAGGCGATGGTCATCTGACCCGTCACCGTATCGATGCTGAACCCCGCCGCCCAGCGTGGCATCGCCTGGTGAGCATGCACGTGGATCCGAAGCGTCAGCGGCTCCCCCACGCCGACTCCAACGACCTCGTGCCCTCGGTCGTCGTGCAAGGTGATGGCCGTCACCTCGATCATCTTCTCGGCTGCGCGCTCGTGCAGTTCTCCGAGCCTTCGGCCCTCGAGAACATCGCGGAGCGCCGCGACGCCCTGATTGACATCGCCGTCGAACACGATATGACCGTCCTTGAGCACCACGGCCCGGTCACAGAGTTCCTGCACCTGTGATGCGGAATGTGAGACCAGGATGATCGTGCGCCCTTCAGACCTGAACTGGGCGATACGCTCCATGCATTTCCGCTGGAACGCCTCGTCACCGACCGCGAGCACCTCGTCGACCAGCAAGACGTCCGGATCGGTGTGGATGGCGACCGCGAAGGCGAGGCGGACGAACATCCCCGACGAATAGAACTTGACCTGCGTGTCGATGAAGTCGCCGATGCCGCTGAACTCATGAATGGCATCGAATTGATGATCAACCTGTTCGCGGCTCAGTCCCAGGATGGCCGCATTCAGGTACACGTTCTCGCGTCCGCTGAGATCCGGATGGAAACCAGCACCCAGCTCCAGCAAGGCAGCCGTGCGCCCGCGGCTGGAGATGGTGCCCGTCGTCGGGGCCAGGATGCCACCGATCAGCTTCAGCAGCGTGCTCTTGCCTGAACCGTTGGCGCCGAGCAGCCCCACCGTGGTACCGGCCTGAATATCGAGCGAGACGTGATCGACCGCGGTGAACCGCTCTCGATGCTCTCGCCCCAGTCTGCCGAGGTGGACAACGCGATCCTTGAGGGTGTTGTCTTTGCGGACCTGGAACGTCTTGGACACATCTTCCACCCGTACGACGACGGGGCCCGGCTTGTTGGCGACGACCATCACATCTCCTGCGCGAAGTTACCCTGCAAGCGCTTGAACACTCGATGGGCGAGAAAGACGAGCACGACCCCGATGAGAAACGCGATGAGCATGCGGAGCCCGAGGTTGGCCGGGTAATCATCAACAGTGCCACCGGACCAGAAGGCGCGATGGAAGCCGAGAACGCCGAGCGTGATCGGGTTGTTCTGGTAGATCTCGAATACCCAAGCGGGCAGATCGAAGCTCGCGAACGCGCTCTTCACCATCTGCCATGAGTAGACGATCGGCGAGGCCCACATGGCGAGCATCACGACGAGATCCAGTAAGTACTGCACGTCTCGGAGATAGACGTTGACCGCCGAGAGGAACAGCCCGATAGCCAGTCCGTAGACGAAGATCAGGGCCACGGACGGGAAGAACCACAGCATGTCCCACAGGTTGGACGGAAGCGCGCGGAAGATGGCGGCCGCGGCGAGGAGCACGAGACACTGCACCAGGAACATGAAGCCGGCGCCACCGATGCTGGCGAGCGGGAAGATCTCGCGTGGGAGGTAGATCTTCTTGACCAGCCCGGAGTTGCCGAGGATGGAGCCGGTGGAACCCACCACCATCTCAGCGAACAGCCCGTAGAGCGTCAGCCCCGCGAACAGGTAGACAGCGAAGTTGGGCACGCCTTCTGCCGCGCGCAGAAACTTCCCCAACACCACGTAATACATGAGGAAGACGATGATCGGACGGATCACCGTCCACAGAAAACCGAGGACGCTATCCCGATAGCGCGCTTGAAGGTCTCGGCGCACGAGCAGAGACAGGAGCTCACGCCGCTGGAACAGCTCTCTGATCTTGCCGCCGGCCACGTCCAGCTTCAGCCCGGACGCATCCGTACGCGTGAACTGCGTAGCGGCCAGCCGCTCGTATCGAGGTTTCGTATCCACCGCGCTCCCACGTCTTTCAGCCAACCTGCTCACCCTAATACAGGGCGTCTGACAGATCGCCCATGGGTGTCGCGCTCCGGGAATCGGATATCCTCTCACCGACGTCCGCAGTCCGATGGACGCGCGATGGAAATGGTGAAGCGTTGACAAACCCCTCTCGCTCTGGCGTCGTGGTCACCGGCGCCGGTGGCTACCTCGGTCCTCATGTGGTGAAGGCGCTGATCGACCGCGGGCACGACGTGCTCGCGGTTGTCCGCCCGGGTTCTTCTGCAGCGACGGATCCTCGCGCCGCACGTGTCGAGATCGACTTCCTGTCCCCCGACTTCGATGAGAGCACGTGGGGATCTGCGGAGGCGATCGTCCACCTGGCCTGGCAGGACGGGTTCGTGCACAATTCGCCGGCACACCTGGGCCAACTCTCCGCTCATTACCGATTTCTCACCGCAGCAGCGGCGGCGGGATGCCCGCGGATCGTCGCCCTGGGCACGATGCATGAGGTCGGCTACTGGGAGGGAGCGATCGACGCGACCACGCCCACCAGCCCGTCGTCCTCGTACGGAATCGCCAAGGACGCCCTTCGGCGCGCCCTGCCCCTCGCCGTTCCCTCAGCCACGAGTCTCGCCTGGGCGAGGGCGTACTACATCTACGGCGACGACCGCCGGAGCAACTCCATCTTCAGAAAGCTGTTGGAAGCCGCGGACGCGGGAAAGACGGTGTTCCCGTTCACCTCCGGCAAGAACCTGTACGACTTCATCCGCGTCGAGGAGCTGGGGCGTCAGATAGCGGCGCTCACGGACGCCCCCGATGTCGTCGGCACGCTGAACTGCTGCTCCGGCGTGCCGGTCTCTCTTGCGGACAAGGTGGAGGAGTTCATCAGGGACAACGACCTCCCGCTCTCTCTCGAGTACGGAGCCTTTCCCGACCGTCCTTACGACTCTCCCGGAGTTTGGGGAGACGCAACGGTCATCGACGAGGTGATGGCGAGGGGCTGAAGTCCCGTCCGCTCGTCAGCGGATCGCGCCGCGCTCGACGATCTCGAGCAGGTACTTGCCGTATCCGCTCTTCACCAGCGGACGCGCGCGTTCCCGCAACTCGTCGTCGCTGAGGAACCCCATCCGCCAGGCGACTTCCTCCGGAGATCCGATCGAAAGGCCCTGACGCTTCTGCACGGTGCGGACGAACTCCGTGGCCTCGTTCAGGGAGTCGAACGTCCCCGTGTCGAGCCAGGCCGTTCCCCGAGGGAGGATCTGGACCTTCAGATCGCCTCTTTCCAGGTAGACACGGTTGAGGTCCGTGATCTCCAACTCACCGCGAGCCGAGGGGCGGAGGTTCTTCGCGATCTCGACGACGTCACTGTCGTAGAAGTAGAGACCGGGGATGGCGTAGTTGCTCTTCGGCTGAGAGGGCTTCTCCTCGATCGACAGCGCTTTCCCCTGTGCGTCGAACTCGACCACACCGTACGCCGTGGGATCCGCTACCCAGTATCCGAACACGGCAGCACCGCTGAGATCAGAATACTCCCTGAGATGCGACCCCATTCCAGGGCCGTAGAAGATGTTGTCCCCCAGGACCAGCGCCACCGAGTCGTTACCGATGTGGTCGGCTCCGAGCGTGAATGCCTGAGCCAATCCGTCCGGTGACGGCTGCTGCGTGTAGGTGAGCGAGATCCCGAATTGCGAGCCGTCTCCCAAAAGTCTCTGGAACTGCTCCGCGTCCTGCGGCGTCGTGATGATCAGGATGTCGCGGATGCCCGCAAGCATCAGCGTCGTCAACGGGTAATAGATCATCGGCTTGTCGTACACCGGCACGAGCTGTTTGGAAATGCCGAGTGTGATCGGGTGGAGGCGAGAGCCGGTGCCCCCCGCAAGAACGATGCCGCGCATGAAGCCAGTCTCATCGATCGGGCGCATCGAGACAAGTCAGCCGCCCGCGGCGAGCCCGCACGCCCCGCAGGGCCGGACGCGCTTCCCGGCGGGAAACGAGCGCGGCACCGGGTAAACTCCGCGGAATGGATAACCTTCTTGTGACCGGCGGCGCGGGTTTCATCGGATCGGACTTCGTGCACTACGTGCTCGCCAACACCGATAGTGCCGTTACCGTCCTGGACAAACTCACCTACGCCGGCAGCCTCGCTTCGCTCGAGGGCCTCCCCGAGGATCGGTTCCGCTTCGTCCAGGGCGACATCTGCGACGCGGAACTCGTGAACGCATTGTTCGCTGAGCATGATGCCGTGGTCCACTACGCCGCGGAATCGCACAACGACAACTCGCTCAGCGGTCCTGCGCCGTTCGTGCAGACCAACCTCGTCGGCACCTTCACCCTGCTCGAAGCCGCCCGGGCGACGGGCGTCCGCTACCACCACATCTCCACCGATGAGGTGTACGGCGACCTCGATCTCGATGACCCCGAAAGATTCACGGAACACACTCCCTACAACCCGTCGAGCCCGTACTCATCGACGAAGGCGGGCTCCGATCTCCTCGTGCGCGCGTGGGTTCGGTCGTTCGGGGTGCAGGCGACGATCAGCAACTGCTCCAACAACTACGGTCCGCGCCAGCACGTCGAGAAATTCATTCCGCGTCAGATCACCAACGTGATCGATGGTGTCCGCCCACGGTTGTACGGGGACGGCCGCAACGTCCGCGACTGGATCCACGCGGACGATCACTCGTCGGCGGTCTTGCGCATCCTCGAGCGCGGGACGATCGGAGATACCTACCTCATCGGCGCCGACGGGGAGAAGTCCAACCGAGACGTCGTGGAGATGATCCTCTCCACTATGGGTCAGCCGTCTGACGCGTACGACCTCGTCGTGGATCGCCCCGGCCACGATCGCCGCTATGCCATCGACTGGACGAAGCTGCGCGACGAGCTGGATTGGGAGCCCGAGTTCCGCGACTTCGGCGCGGGTCTGGAGGCGACGGTCGCCTGGTACCGCGACAACGAATCGTGGTGGCGGCCGCAGAAGGCCGAAGCTGAGGCCAAGTACGCGATCGTGGGGCAGTGAGCATGGAGTACGGTAAGGCGCTCGCCGCCCATGAGACGACGATTCCCGGCCTCCTCCTCCTCGATCTCCCCGTGCACGGCGACAACCGCGGCTGGTTCAAGGAGAACTGGCAGCGGGAGAAGATGATGACACTCGGTCTGCCCGATCTCGGGCCGGTCCAGAACAACATCTCGTTCAATCGCAACGTGGGGACCACTCGCGGCATTCACGCCGAGCCGTGGGACAAGTTCATCTCGGTAGCGACCGGACGCGTGTTCGGCGCCTGGGTGGACCTGCGCGCGGGCGACGGCTTCGGCCGCGTGTTCACCACGGAGATCGATCCGTCGAAGGCCATCTTCGTTCCCCGTGGTGTGGGCAATTCATTCCAGACCCTCGAACCCGACACGGCATACACCTACCTCGTGAACGACCATTGGACGCCGCAGGCGCGATACACGTTCCTGAATCTCGCCGATGAGACGACCGCGGTGCCGTGGCCGATCCCGCTCGACCAAGCCGATCTCTCGGACAAGGACCGCCAGCATCCGCGTCTCGCAGATGTGACGCCGATCGCCTGACTCCCGTTCGCTCGAACCGGAGGAACGTGCCGGTCGGCCTGAACGTGGCCGCCGCCGATGGCGGAACGCACGTACTCCGCGAAGTGGTCCCTCTCACCTCACCCGAGTGTGCCGTTGGGAACCACCCAGACCTTCGGCGGAACACCGTAAGCCGCTGAGATCCATGCACGAGTGGCATCGTCTGCGACCGGAGACAGCCCCCCCGACACGAGGTAGACCTGAGAGTCGGACTGCTCGCGGACGAAGTGAGGTCGTGACTCTGATCCGGCAGACGGCAGACCTTCGGATCCCCGGGGGCCGATAGCGACGAAGGCCCGCGGGGCATAGTCGGCGGCGTTGATCGCAAGCCATCCCTCGGTGGTCAGCACGAAAGACTGAGACCCCGTCGATATCCGTGTCGGGAGATCGCCTTGACTCGTCAGGAGGTCCACCGACGCGGGTGAGATCGCCCAGGCGGCGGAGATCACGGCGCCGACGCGACTCGCCGGGGGGACGGTGAACGCGCGCCCGTCGCCGGTGACCACGCGCACATCACCCGCCCGGTCGTCGTATACCCCGGCGACCGCGACCGGGGGTCCGATTCGAAGCTGCGCAAGGAGCTGGGTCGATACGGATGTCGCCGCACCGCCGATGCCGTACACCGCGAGCACCCGGGGATCGGGTACCTCGCGCCGCGTACCGCTCTGTACCAGCCACACGAATCCATCAGCGGACCGCAGGAGCGGAGCGAGAGCGCCACCATCGGCGAGTGCTCCGAGCTGCGCTGCCGAAAGCGTCCGCAGCGTGGCGCAGTCCTTGCCGAAATCTGGCACCGCACCGCACCCGCTCATGCGGAAGCGGGTGGCTCCGTCGATCAGGTACACCGCGCCCACCGCGTCCCGCACGATCATGTCGTGATTGATCTTGATACCGGACAGCGCTCCGCTGACGAGAGTCCACACCTTGGGCGGCACACCGTAGACGGATGTGATCGTCGCTCGCTCCGATGCACCGGACACGGGCTGAGCAGCGCCGCCGGACACCAGGTACTCCTGCCCGCTCGCGTCGTCTTTCACGAAGTGCGGGCGCTGCTCGTTCGCAGCCACCGTGATCCCCGACCACGCTTTGGATGGCAGCTGCGTGAACATCGCGTCCCCGCCGTACGCCGCCGCGGACACTTCGAGCCAACCCTCCCGGGTGAGCACGAACGACCTCCCATCGCTGCGCAGACGTGACGGCAGGGCGCCCTCGACGGTGACCTTCGCGTAGCTGGCGGCCGTGAGCGCACGGACGCCACTCGCGACCGAACCGACGAACTGCTCGACAGTCAGCGTGTATTCTCCCGCAGGAGTTCCGACGAGGCGAGCCGACGCCCCATCGGAGTAGACCCCGGCCCCCAGGACGGGTTCTCCTACCGGAATCTTCGCGACGGTGGCTGCGGAGACGGCGCTTGTCGATGACGGGATGCCGTACACCGCGAGGATCGAGGGGTCCAGCACCTGCCGAAGCCGGCCGCCCTGAGCGAGCCAGATCGTCCCGGCAGGAGTTCGCACCAGCGCCTGCAGGGTGCCCGCGTTCGCGTAGCCGGCGAGTTTCGTATCGCTGACGAGAGGGAGCGAGGCGCAGTTCCCACCCCACGACGACACCTGAGCGCAGTCACGGAGACGATAGACGCGTGCTCCGTCGAGGAGGTAGAAGAGTCCTGCGCTCGTGCGCACCAGACCTTCCGGCGTCGTGACGTCGCCGATCGTGCCGTCCAGACCGACCCACACGCGCGGATTGACTCCGAACGTCCGGGTGATCCACGTCTGATCCGAGGCCGAGACGGCCTGGATGCTGCCGCCCGAAACAAGATAGGTCTGAGTGTCCGATCGTTCGCGGATGAAGTGTGGTCCGGTCACCCGCCCCGCGGATGGGAGCCCCGTGGCCGCTCCCGCCGGCAGTGTCGCGTAGGTCAATCCGGCTGGGTACTCTGCCGCCGACACCTCCAGCCAGCCACCCTCGAGCATCACATACGACGTGCCGCCCGCGGTCATCCGCACGGGCATCGGAGCTTTCGCCCGCAGATAGGCGAAGGATTCGGCAGTGAGCTCCCACGCGTTCTGCGCAAGTGCCGTGCCGCTCGCTGCATCGGGCAGGACGTAGGTGCCGCCGTCCGTCTGCAGCCGGTAGTTCGTCGCATTCCGGTACACCCCCGCACCGATGACGGGGGATGACGTCGGGTAGTCGGCGACCATGGCAGCAGAGATGCTCGTCGACAGCGCGAGAATGCCGTACCGCGAGAGCAGCCCGAGATCGACCACCTGCCTGCGCGAACCGCTCTGCACGAGCCACGAGGCTCCGTTCGAGCTGACGACACGCTCGAGCCAGCCGCCATCGCCGTAACGTGCTACCTGGGCATCACTGGCTACCGGCAGGGCTGCGTAGTCCCACCCGAAGTCAGACACCTGCGCCGCGTCGCGCAGTCGCAGCCGCCGGCCACTGTCGAGGGCGTACACGATCCCGGTGTTCGTCCGTACGGCGCGATCGGCTGCGCCACGGTCCTGGTATGTCTCGATCTCCGACCTGCTCACGTCTCGCACTGCGGAGATCCACGTGAACTGTGCCGCGACTTCCGGCGTCCCGAGGCGCCATCGCCCGCCCTGGCTCACGAGGTAACGCTCCGAGGTCCCGGACACCTGCAGCACCTCCAGCAGCTCTCCCTGACCCGACCCGAACCAGTCGGTGAAGTACTGATAGAAGTTTCGGTTGCCGTACGCTCCGCACGCGTCTCCGATCCCGTAGCCCGCACGGATGGCCGATGCATTGGGCTGATACGGGGTGTAGTAGTACAGGTTCGCCGTGGCTTGATTCTGGATGTACACGGGCGAGGACCCGCACGCCGCGTTGGGGCTCCACCGGATGTTCCACGTCTTGCCCGGGGCGTACCAGGTGAAGTACTGACTCGTGCCAGGAGGGTTGGCGTAGCGTTTGAACTGCCAGGCGGCGCCGTACACCTGGTTGAAGAATCCGAAGTATCGGCTGTCGCATGCGGCTGTGTCGGGGCATCCCTGCCCCATGGCGATCTTGTACTGGAGACTGCTCGGGTTCGCGTCCGTGATGAGCGACTGCTCTTTCTGAAGCGTTGCGATCAGGACCTGGGGATTGATGCCGCAGGCTTGCGCCACTTTATAGATGATCGTCGAAGCGCGCTCCCGCGTTCCGCCCGAGTATGCACCGCACATCGCGTCCGGGGTCGTCGTTCGAGAGGTGTCGTACCAGTCCTTCAGGCACGTGTAACCGGATTGGCACGAAGGCACCCGTGCTTGCAGGAATGCTTGGATCTGTTCCGCACTCATCGTCGAGCTGTTGAAGAACACCGCGTCGCTGATGATGTTGCCGGCCTGGAACTTCGACAGATCCGCCGTCTTGACGATGTCGGTCGCGACGCCCGCCGACGACAACGACGCCACAGGCCGCGCGCTGTTCAGATCGGCCGCGGCAGGTTGGACACCCACACCGATCACCAGGGCGGCCACGGTGAGGAAGATGCTGCTGAAGGCGGCGAACCGCGTTCGAGCTCTCCTGGGGAAGAGGGCTGTCATGTGCCCAGTGTGGCGGATGTTACTGCTGATTACCAAAGTTTCTTGTGAGATCCGTGTTACGACACGCCGAAGACACGAAAGGCGTGGCCGATCTCCGCGACTCAGAGGTCGGCGTGCAGCTGCCAGACGCGCTCGGCGGCTTCCCGCCAGGAGAACGCCCGGCCGCGGTCGGCCGCGAGCACGGAGAGCTTCTCGACGGATGCTGCGGACCCGAGTCCGCTCGCGAGGGCCGCAGCGAGCGCCTCGGCGTCGTCGTCCGTGCGTTCGGCACCACCGACGAGCAGTCCCCCGTCGAGGATCATGTCGCGGTGCACGCGCGAGTCGACCGCGATGACGGGCACTCCCACGGCGAGCGCCTCGACGACGCGCCACGGAAAGACCATCCGGCGCGACGGTGCGAGATAGGCCACCGCGGCACCGAAGACAGCGCCGCGGTCACCCACGTCGAGTGCCCCGCGGACGTGCATCCGCCGCTCGGGGATGCCCGCGGCAGCGGCCAGTTCCACGATCGCAGCCTCATCGCCCTCGGGCGCATCGATCACGACGACGGGCAGATCGCCGCCCTGACGGGCGACCGCACGGAAGCCTTCCGCGAGCGCGTCCGAAGGCGCCGAGGAGCCGGAGAGCAACACGAACCCTTCGACGAGGTCGAGATCGCGCCGCCGGCCCACCTCGTCGGTGGGCACCGAGAAACCCGAGGGCGCGGCGCCCGAGATGACCCGGATGCGGTCGCCGAGCTTCGACAGCTCACTCAATCGGTCGGCCATCCCATGCGTCGGGACGACGACGGCGTCGGCGAACTTCACGGCGCGCTTCAGCATGCCCTTCTGCCACGTGATCATGCCGCGCGACAACTCGTCGGGCGACTCCCACGCGCGCAGATCCCACACCGTGACGACGGTCTGGTCGTGATCGTGCACCCGATCGTGCCGCACGAGCGGGGCGAACAGCGTCGGTGAGTGGATGAGCCCCCCACCCACCCCCGAGGGCACTCCCAGCTGCCACGCGCCGGCCAGCTCGCGCCGGGCCAGCGGGAGGGCGCGCATCTCGGCCAGCCCCGGCACGGCGTCGGTCGCGGCATCCCTCCGGTCGGTCGTCACCGCGGGGATGATGCCCGCGACCTCGCAATCGGACGGCGCTCTTGCGACGAGGGCGCGGGCGAGCTCGCGCGTGGCCGTCGCGAGATCGGGCTCGGTCGGGTGGACGAGCTGATCGAGGACGACGCGCAGGGTCGCGGTCACGGGCTTCTCAGCCCGCCGGCGCCGGCGTCGCCGTCGGCGGGTGCAGCGAATCGGCGACCATCTCGTGCACGTACGCGTAATCGGGGCGATCGGGATCGACGCCGTGCTCCGGAGTGAGCTCGATCGTCGTCACGGGCTGCTCCTTGGCCTTGAGTGCGAGGTCCGAGAGGAACGGCAGCAGGGACTGGGGCAGATCGGTCTGCAGCAGGTCGCGACCCGCAGCAGCGACATCCTGGAACCGGGTGAGCACATTGGTGGGGGTGAACTGCGACAGGATGGCCGTCTGCAGCTCGCGCTGACGCTTCATGCGGTCCCAGTCGCTGGTCGTGTAGCGCGAGCGGGCGTACCACTGCGCGGTGTCGCCGTCCATGTGCTGTTGGCCGACCTCGATCCAGCCGGTCGCCCAATCCTCGGCGGGCTGACCCTCGTATGCGGGTCCGCCACCCTCGGGGAGACGCTCGGTGACATTCATGTCGACTCCGCCGAGTGCGTCGACGAGGGAGGCGAAGCCGTCCATGTCGATGAAGACGTAGTACGGGATGCTGATGCCCAGCATGCCCTCGGCGGCATCTTTCGTCGCCTCGATCGCGGGGGTGGAACCGTTGGTCTCCGCATCGGGGTACAGGCCGGCGCCCTCGTCGTCGCGGCAGTTCTGCACGGCATTCGTGAGCTGGTTGATGCCGCTCCCCCAGCCGCAGCTCGACGAGCTCTTGCCCTGGAAGCCGTCGGGGTAGAGCTCCTGCATCGGACTTCCGTCCGCGAAGGGCGCATGCACCATGTCCCGGGGGATCCCGGTGATGGTCACCGACCCGCTGGTGGCGTTCACCGAGACGACCGAGATGCTGTCGTAGCGCATCGAGTCGCGGCCCTCGCCGCTGTCTGCGCCCAGGAGGAGGATGTTGTAGTACCCGTCGGAGGGCGGGACGGATGCTGCGCTGGCGCCGAAGATCGATCCGAGCGTGTCGCGCACGACCCCGGTGATCTGGGCGCCGTACGCCGCGGTGCCGCTCGCAAGCACCGTCAGGACGACGGCCAGTCCGGCGATACCCACCTTCGCCGCAGGACCGACCTTCACCAGACGGACGAGACGGATCGTATCGACGGCGAGGAAGGCCCAGAGCGCCGCGTAGCCGATGAGCAGTGCCTGCGCGAGGAGGAGGACGAACCAGTTGGTCGCGAGCGTGAAGAGCAGCGGCTGCCAGAGCAGCGCGCACAAGCCGGTCAGAATCACCAGCACCCACAGCAGAAGCGTGGAACCGAGCCCGAACCGACCCAGCTTGCGACTTCCGGCGAGGATCTGGGCCGAGCCGGGGATGAGGAAGTTCATGCCCACGAGCCACCATCCGCGGCGGGCCATGACCTGACGCGACGAGTGGTCGGGGTGGCGCAACGGCCTCTCCTCGAGGATCCATCCCTCGGTGATGCGCGGACTCGCACGCGGCTGCGGAGGTCGGGGCGGGCTCGTCACGCTCACAGCGACTCCTTCAGGCGGCGATTCTTCTCTTCGACCTGCGCCTCGAGGTCGCGCGCGTAGGACTCGACACGGTCGGCGATCGCGGCATCCGCGGTACCCAGGATGCGGGCCGCCAGCAGCCCTGCGTTCTTCGCGCCTCCGATGGCGACCGTCGCGACCGGGATCCCGGCGGGCATCTGGACGATGCTCAGCAGCGAATCCATGCCGTCCAGCGTGGCGAGGGGCACCGGCACACCGATGACGGGAAGCGCGGTGAGCGAGGCGAGCATGCCCGGCAGGTGCGCCGCGCCGCCGGCACCAGCGATGATCACTTTCAGGCCCCGCGAGCGCGCCTCGCGGCCGTAGCTCAGCAGCTTGTCGGGCGTGCGGTGCGCGGAGACGACCTCGACCTCATGGGCGATGCCGAATTCCGTCAGCGCCTTCGAGGCGTCGCTCATCACGCGCCAGTCGGAGTCGGAGCCCATCACCACACCGACCACGGGCGCGTCGGAAGAATTCACAGGCCGGGTCACTGCACCAGGCTAGGCCGCGAGGCTGGAAGATCCCCGCAACGGCGCGCAGCCCACTTGTCCGGCCGGCGCCTCAGCCGAGGAAGACGGATGCCGCGGCCCGAGCCTGATAGGCGACGTCGTCGAGGTCGTCTCCGACCGCTGTCACGTGCCCGACCTTGCGTCCCGGGCGGGGAGCCTTGCCGTACGTGTGGATCTTCGCGCCGGGGTGCGCGGCCATCGCCGCCGCGAAACGATCGTCCAGACCCCCGTCTTCGGGCCCACCGAGGATGTTCACCATCACCGACCAGGGCGCGGATGCCGAAGTGTCTCCGAGCGGCAGATCGAGCACGGCACGCAGGTGCTGCTCGAACTGGCTCGTGACGGCGCCGTCCTGGGTCCAGTGACCGCTGTTGTGCGGCCGCATGGCGAGTTCGTTGATCAGCACCCGCTCGTCCGTCGTCTCGAACAGCTCCACCGCCAGCATCCCCGTGACGCCGAGGCCTTCCGCGATCGCGACGCCGATTTCCGCAGCGACTTCCGTCAGCCGTTCGCCGCCGCGTGGCGCCGGGGCCAGCACCTCGGCGCAGACACCGTCGCGCTGCACGGTCTCGACCACCGGGTACGTCCGGATTTCGCCTGAGGGTCGCCGGGCGACCTGCTGGGCGAGCTCCCGCGTGAAATCGACGAGTTCCTCCACCAGCAGCGACCCGCCGCGTCCGTCCTCGGCGAGCGCTGCGAACCAGTCGTCCGCCTCGGTGCCGGCGCGGACGACGCGGACGCCCTTGCCGTCGTAGCCCCCGCGGGGGGTCTTCACGACCGCGCGCCCGCCGTGCCCGTCGATGAAGTCCTGCAGGGCCGACGCGTCATCGACGGCCGCCCAGTCCGGCTGCGGCATCCCCAGCTCCTCCAGGCGCGCCCTCATGAGGAGCTTGTCCTGCGCGTAGCGCAGCGCGTCGGGACCGGGATGCACCGAGACTCCTGCGGCCACCAGTGTCGCCAGAACCTCCTGCGGCACGTGCTCGTGGTCGAAGGTGAGCACGTCCACGTCCCGCGCGAACGGCAGCACGGTGGCGGCGTCGTGGTAATCGCCCACGGCGGTGGCCGCGAGCGCCGCGGACATTCCGGGCTGCTCCGCGAGCACACGCACCTCGATGCCCAATTCGACCGCAGGAGCGATCATCATGCGGGCCAGTTGGCCCCCTCCGACGATTCCGACGCGCAACGACATGGCGTTCCTTCCGACGATCCCATCCTCTCGCACGACACCGGCCTGCCGCAGCGTGCGCGCCTGTCAGCGTGCGGAAGGAAGCGGCGGCGGTGTCGGGTACGACTGGGCGTCGCGGTGGGCGAGGATCTGGTTGACCTCGACCTGATCGACGAGCGCTTCGTGGACCAGCGCGACGCTCGGCACATTCGCCATGCGCACCGGCTCATCGACGCCGTTGGACAGCGTGAGCGTGCCCGCACCCCACAGTCTCTGGATGGGTCCGCGCCGTTCGGCGATCGAGTAGCCGCGCACGTGCGACAGCTCGCGACGACGCGCCCGGAAGACGCCCGACCGCTCTATCGCACGACGCGTGGTGATCGTGTAGGTGTGGCTCCACCAGCTCAGGAACGGGAGGAGCACGAGGAAGAAGACGACGACGGATGCCGCAGCCAGCAGCATCCAGTTCTCGAAAGGCGCCGGCAGGTTGTCGTAGAAGTAACCCACCGCTCCCGAGACCGCGATCAGGACGAGAGCAGACCACACCAGGCGGCGCCCGTGGGTGTGAAAGCGCGCGATGCGCATCTCGGGCGTCGGCGCACCGGGGGCGGGCATGATGGGGCGCCCCCCGTAGGTCGTCGGCTGCGTCACCCCTCCATTGTGGCGCGCAGTGCGGACAGCGAGCTCACCCCACGCGCAGGGACGCGGTCATCGATTCAGCGGACGTGGACGACATCCCCGGCCGCGACGGGCGTCTCGATGTCGCCCGACACCACCACCAGTCGCCCCGCGGGATCGATGCGCTGGGCGCGCCCCGTCAGGCTCGACCCGTCCGGCAGGGCGACCCGCACATCCGACCCCAGGGTCGTGCACAGGGCCTCCACCTCGCCGAGCACACCTGACGCCGCCGCGTCACCGCCGCTCGCGTCCAGCGCCGTCAGCTGTTCGTCCAATGCGCGGAGGTAATCGGCGAGAAGGCGGTCCTCGTCGACCTCCAGTCCGAGAACGGCGAAAGAGGTGGCCGTCGCCACCGGCAGGTCGGCCTGTGTCATGCGTGTGTTCACGCCGGCGCCGATCACCACCGACTCCGGGTGCCCGGGCACGGCTTCGGCGAGGATCCCGCAGATCTTCGTGCCATCCACGAGGACGTCGTTCGGCCACTTGAGACCCGCCATGTTGCCGGTGCCGAGAAGCTGTGCGGAGACGGCGCGGGTCATGGCCGCCCCCGCGATCAACGGAATCCAGCCCCGAGACGGCGTCGGGAGCTCACCGACCTCGACCACGACCGACACCGCGAGCGCCGTCCCCGCGGGCGTCGTCCAGGAACGGTCGAGTCGGCCGCGGCCCGAGCGCTGGTCGGTGGTCAGCAGCACGGACAGGTGCGGCCAATCGCCGGCGCCGGCGGCCACGGCGGCCACCAGATCCGCGTTGGTCGAACCCGTCGTCTCGACGATGTGCACCCGCGGACTCACCGCGGCGGAGAGGGGATAGCCCTGGGCGGGGATCGGCATGAACTCACCCTACGCGTGCGGCTCGAGCGCAGCATCCGCCGTCCGCCGGCCCGCGCGGCGTTGCGCCGTATCGACAGCGGATCCGTCGTCGACTTGTACGCACCCTCCAACCAGACGATCACGGCGCTCGCTAGTGTGGATGGCGTGACCGATCAGCCCGACCTCTCCACGACCGCCGGCAAGATCGCCGACCTCCGCGAGCGCTACGACGAAGCCGTCGTCGCCGCCGAGGAGACCGCCCGCGCGAAGCAGGGTGCGAAGGGCAAGCTCACGGCACGTCAGCGCATCGAGCTGCTGGTCGACCCCGGCACCTTCGTCGAATTCGACGAGTACGTGCGTCACCGCACGACCGCTTTCGGCATGGACCGCAGCCGCCCGTACGGCGACTCGGTCGTCACCGGCGTGGGCACGATCCACGGCCGGGCGGTCGCGGTCTACGCCCAGGACTTCTCGACGTTCGGGGGCTCTCTCGGCGAAGTGGCCGGTGACAAGATCATCAAGATCATGGAGTACGCCCTGCGGGGCGGGATGCCCTGCATCGGGATGCTGGACTCGGGCGGAGCCCGTATCCAGGAGGGTGTCGTCGCCCTCGGCAAGTACGGAGAGATCTTCCGTCTGAACACCGCCGCCTCGGGTGTCATCCCGCAGATCTCGATCATCATGGGCCCTGCGGCGGGCGGCGCCGTCTACTCCCCCGCCCTCACCGACTTCGTCGTGATGGTCGACAAGACGAGCCAGATGTTCGTCACCGGACCGGATGTCATCAAGACCGTCACCGGCGAGGACGTCGGGATGGAGGAGCTGGGCGGCGCCTACACGCACAACACCCGCTCCGGCGTGGCGCACTACCTCGCGGAGGACGAGGACGACGCGCTCGACTACGTGCGCGCGCTCGTCGGCTTCCTGCCCGACAACAACATGGCCGAGATCCCGGTCTACGAGTCGGCGTTCGAGTGGGAGACCACAGACGCGGACCGCGAACTGAACTCGATCATCCCCGATTCGGCCAATCAGCCCTACGACATCCACGGCGTGATCCGTCACCTCGTCGACAACGAGGACTTCCTCGAGGTGCAGCCGTTGTTCGCCCCGAACATCGTCATCGGCTTCGGCCGCATCGACGGACGGTCCGTCGGCATCATCGCGAACCAGCCCTCGCAGATGGCGGGCACCCTCAACATCGAGGCGGGCGAGAAGTCCAGCCGCTTCGTCCGCTTCTGCGACGCGTTCTCGATTCCGATCGTCACGCTGGTCGACGTCCCGGGCTACCTGCCCGGCACCGACCAGGAGTGGACCGGCGTCATCCGGCGCGGCGCCAAGCTGCTCTACGCCTACGCCGAGGCGACCGTCCCCCTCGTGACGGTCATCCTCCGCAAGGCCTACGGCGGCGCGTACATCGTGATGGGCTCGAAGCAGCTCGGCGCTGACATCAACCTGGCGTGGCCGACCGCGGAGATCGCCGTCATGGGCGGTCAGGGCGCGGTGAACATCCTGTACCGGGGTGAGATCAAGAAGGCGGAGGAAGCCGGCGAGGACGTCGCGGCGGTGCGGATGCGCCTCGCGAACGAATACACGTACAACGTGGCATCCCCTTTCCTCGCCGCCGAGAGAGGCGAGCTGGACGGCATCATCGAGCCCGCGCAGACCCGTGTCGCGATCGCGAAAGCACTGCGCTCACTGCGAGGGAAGCGCGCCAGCATGCCCGCGAAGAAGCACGGTAACATCCCGCTATGACCGGGGGGAACGCACGCGCGACGGATGCCGCAGCCGCTGCGAACGCGTCGGAAAGGCCGCTGTCGATCGAGGTGCTGCGGGGGGATCCGACGCCCGAGGAACTCGCCGCGCTGATCGCCGTCGTGAGCGAGGCGTACGCCCGCGAGGCCGCCGATGCCGTGGCCGACGACCGCGGATCGCGGTCGGCGTGGGACCGTCGGCGCCGCGGTCTGCGCCAGCCCCTCACCCGCGGAAGCTCCACGTGGAGCGACTGGGCGAGCTGAGCGGAAAATGTCCCCCAAAGTACCTACATACGTTCCTCACGGAAACCCGACATACTGATTCTGCTGGAACGCTTCTGCGTTCGGTCGGCCTGGTCTGTCGTCCTGCGATGAGATCTCAGGTTCTGACCATGCGAGCGGTTTTCGGGTAACCGTTTCGCTGGGCGAGGGGTGTGCGGCTCAGCCGCCCCCCTCGCCTCCTTCATCTCCGTCCCCGCCGGAGGACGTCGGCGACCGGCGCCCGCTCGTCGGCGCAGACCCGATCGTCCGCGTCCGCGGGACGTCGCGGAGACCTGGGCGAACCCGGCGCGAGCGACGAGGTGTCACGCCGGAAGGTCAGGACGCGAGGCGTCGCGACGCGTCCGTCAGGACTCGCGGGCGTCGGGGTGGGAGATCTCCCGCCACAGATCGACCGAATCCTCATCGCTGAGTCCCGCCGACGACGCCGCACGACCCACCACCGTGATCGCCACGCGCTCGTGCGGAGATGTGCGGATGTACAGCCGCGCCGACGTGGCGTTGCGCAGCGTCTCGGCGAGCTCGGCGCGAATGGAGCGCAATGCGATCTCGCTGAGCTCGTCGAGGCCGCCCTCGTCGAGCACCGTGACGGTGGCGCCGCGACGGCGGGCGGCGCCGATCTCGGCGCGTACCGCGTCGTCGATCAGCCGCGGCCCGCGCATCTCGTCACGCAGCTGCCCTTCTGCGATCCGCGCCTCCAGCCGCTGAGCGGGGTCGAGGGCTCCGCCCGAGGCGACCGTGGCCATCAGCACCGGCCCGGCGACGAGGAGTGCGCGCTGCACCTGCACGCGGCGCTCGCGTTGGCGGACCGATTGGGAGGCCTGCCATGCGGATGCCGCCCGCTGCAGCTCTGCGAGACGTGTCGTGTCGCGCGCCGCCTTGCCCATGGAGCGGACCAGCAGCTGCGCGATGACCACCCACACGATCGAACCCACGAGGCCGAGCGCGAGTGCGTTCAGCGGTCCGAACCAGAACATCGCCGAGAGACCCATGATCGCCGTGCCCACCCAGGCCACCCACGCGCGGCGGCGCACCATCACGATCACCATGAGCACGCCGATGCCGCCGATGGTCCAGGTGGAGTAGCTCGCCGTGCGCGAATCCGGGCCCACCGCGTACGCGATCGCGTTGGGCACGGCAGCCGAGGCGAACAGAGCGAGGGCGCACGCCCAGCCGGGCAGGGGTGCCGGCCCGCGCAGACCCCGGGCAGGATCGGACGCCCGCTCACGCTCATGGTGTTCGGTGGGCTGACGCGTCCAGAAGAGGCAGACGGCGCAGATCCCGAGGAAGACCACCAGAGTGAGGTAGATGAGCCACGGCATCATGACGTCGCTCGGGGTCCAGAGCACCGCCCGTGCGGCGAAGTACACCATGAACGCGATGGCGAGGCCGCTGAGCACCTGACGGACGCTCATGACGCCTCCCGGTGTTCCCACTGCAGCGAGACCGTCGTGCCGTGCCCGTCCGGCGTGACCGTGGCCGTGCCGCCCACCGCGGCGATGCGGGCGATGATCGAGGCGCGGATCCCGAGGCGGTCCTCGGGCACGCGGTCCATGTCGAATCCGCCCCCCGTGTCGCTGACGACGATGCGCACGCCGGCGGGGTCCGCCGATCCGGACACCTCGACGCGCAGGCCTCGTCCTTCGGCGTGCTGGATCGCGTTGGCGATGGCCTGGGTAGACGCGAGCACGAGAGCGCGGGCGACCCGGCCGGGGAGGTCGGGTGTGCCGTCCGCGATGCGACGCCGGACGTTCAGGTCGACGCCCATGTCTCCCGCGTCGTTCTCGATCTCATCGGCGATCGCCGTGGCCGGGCGCGGGACGTCGCTCCCCTCGCCCGAATCGCGCTCGGCGTTGGCCAACCGGGTCAGCGCTTCGCGGGCCATGGCCACGGCCAGCGTGTGCTCCCTCGGGGTGTCCGCGCGCTCGGCCGAGATGAGGGCGGCCAGCACGCTGTCGTGCATCAGTGCCGCCACCGCGATGCGCTCCGATTCGGCGGCATCCGCCGCCGCCGCGTTCGCGTAGGAGGCGACCGCGCGGCCGCGGGTTTCGTCGACGTTCTCGGCGACGGAGCGGAACAGCCAGCCGAGGGTGAGCAGGATCGCGCCGAGGATGAGCGCGAACGAGACGTCGAGGATGAGGGCGCGGTAGTCGCCGTTCAGTCCGCCCTGGATGAGCCTGACGACGCCGAACAGGAGGGGTGCGACCGCCGTCCAGATGATCTGGAGCGGGAACGAGAACGCGAGCACCGCGGCCAGCGTGGCGATGTTGACGAGGTACCAGATCCACGGCTGGTTCTGCGTCGCGGGGACGACTCCGGCGGTGGCGAGGGGCCAAAGAGCGAGTGCGCCGACATAGAGGATCGCGAACACGCCGGCAGCGATCCGCACACCGCGGCCGATCGCGCACGCGACGATCATCGCGGCCAGGGGCACGAAGGTGATGAGGACGAGCGAGACATGCCATCCAGGCCTCTCGTCCCCCGGGCCCAGGGCGTTGAGGAAGGCCTGCACGCCGAGTGCGAGTGACCCGACACCCGCGGCGAGCGAGATGATCCGCTCGATCCGCTGGCGGGTGAACGAGCCCAGACCCGTGTTGATCTCGCGCGACTGCGAGATGTGCCCCCAGGCCTCATCGAGGACAGTGCTGTCGCCGTCAGCGGCCACCGTGATCATCACCCGATTCCGAGACGATGCCGTCCTCCATCGCGCGCTTGAGCAGATCGACCTTCGTGGGCGCCGGGCGACCCACCTCGACATACTTCACGCGCACACGGGTGATGTTCTCCTTCGCCGTGGAGAACGCGATCCCCAGCCGATCGGCGACGACCTTGAGCGGAAGTCCCGCGGCATACAGGCGCAGGACTTCCCGTTCGCGCACCGACAGCTGCGCGTCGCCGAAGGCGCGGTCGCCTTCGACGGCGCTCGCCCATTCGACGTTGTTCAGGAGTTCGCCGCGCGCGACCGTGCCGACGGCGGCGATCACGTCGTCGATGGGCGAGGCCTTGCTGACCACGCCCGCGGCCCCGGCCGAGAGCGCCTCGCGCACCGCCGCCGGGCGATCGGCCACGGAGTGGATGATGACGCTGGAGCCGTTGCGCACGAGGCGCGAAACGTTCTCGGTGACGGTCGACCCGTCACCGAGCGTGAGGTCAAGCACCACGACGTCAGCCGGCGCGGAGTCCGTGGTTTTGCGCCACTGGAGGTACTGGGCGACACCGGCTCCCGAGAAGACGACCTCTTCTTCGGCGCGGGCACACGCGGCGGCCAGCCCGAGCCGCACCGATTCGTGATCATCGATGAGTGCCACGCGTGTCATGCCGTCAGCCTAGTCAGGCGCACCGTCGCGCGTGAGTACCGCCACCGCTTCGACATGGTGGGAGTTCGGGAAGATGTCGAAGGCGGCGATGTCGGCGGCGACGTCGTAGCCACCCGCACGGAAGGTCGCGAGGTCGCGCGCCAGCGCCACCGGATCGCACGCGACGTACACGACGCGCGCGGGTGCCAGCTCGATCAGGCTTTCCACGACTTCGCGCCCTGCACCCGCCCTCGGCGGGTCGAGCACCGTGACGCCGCGCGAGATCCGTTCCCGCTCGACGGCGGATGCCTCGGCTTGGAGGCGCGCGAGGTAGCGATCGACCCGCGCCGTCTCGGCGCGCGCTCCGACCCACTCGGCGAGGTTCTCGCCGGCGTGCTCGGTGGCGCGTTCGTCCGATTCGACGGACGTGATGCGCGCCGACCGACCGGCGAGGTCTCCCAGCGCGGCCGCGAAGAGCCCGACCCCGCCGTAGAGGTCCAGGTGCGAGGCATCCGGATCGATGGCCGGCCCTGTGGGCCGGAGAGCGCGGAGGCCGGCCTTCACCTGCTCGCTCAGCGTGTAGGCGGCCAGCCGGTGCACCTGCCAGAAGCCCCCCGCGTCCACGCGGAAATCGCGTCCGGCGACGGTCTCGAGGACGACCTCGCGAGCCGTCGCGGGCTCGACGGGTGCAGGGCGTCGACGCCCGCGGGCGCGGCCGCGCGGAGGCTCGGCACGCGCGATCACGCGCACGCGCCCGTCGGACGGCTGCACCAGATCGATCCGACCCACGCCGTCGCCCCTCAGGTCCCGCGCGGCGCGCGCGATCGCGTCGGTCGCCAGCGGGTGGTCTTCGACCGGGATGACGCGATGCGATCGAGCGGCGAACGGGCCGACGGCGCCGTTCTCGTCGACGTGCAGGCTGAGGCGCGTGCGCCAGCCGGTGCCGTCGGAGTTCTCGATGGGCGCCGACCCGTCGTCGGCACTGGTCTCCCGGGCGGTCTGGATGGTGCTGCCCACCTGGAGCCTGCCGATCCTCTCGAGCGCGTCACGCAGAACGTCGTGCTTGAGCGCGCGCTGGTGCGCGAGGTCGATGTGGCCGAAGTCCGCTCCGCCCGGGCGACGGTCGGGCGCGATGTCGATGTCGGCGGCACGCCAGACGTGCGGGCGCCGATGCGGCGAGGCATCGAGCACCTCGAGCGCCTCACCCCGCCAGAACGACGGCTTGCTGACGTCCGTCAGCCGAACGCGCACGCGCTCTCCCGGCATGGTGTCCGGGACGAAGACGACCCGTCCCCGGCCTCCGTCCTCGTCGTCGATGCGCCCGACGAAGACGCCGCCGTGCGCGACCGCGGTGATGTCCAGGTCGATGAGCTCTCCGGATTCCATTCCCCGAGCATTCCACACCGCCCCGAGCCTCCTCGGCCCCGCTCCGTCTACCGTGGGGGCATGCGCGTGTGCCTGGCTTCGACCTCCCCTGCCCGACTGATGCTCCTGCGGCAGGCGGGGATCGAGCCCGACACGATGGCGCCGGACGTGGACGAGGAGGCCGTCATCGAGGCGGTCGAGGCCGCCGAGGGGCGGCTGCCGGCAGACGCGCACGTGCTCCTGCTGGCCCGCGCGAAGGCCGCCGACGTCGCCGCACGCCTCGCGCCGACGGATTTCGACGGCATCGTCGTCGGCGGGGACTCGATGTTCGAGATCGACGGCGAGATCCTCGGCAAGCCCTACACCGCGGACGCGGCGACCGCCCGCTGGCGGAGCATGCGCGGCCGCACGGGGGTGCTCCACTCCGGGCACAGCGTGTGGCGGGTGGCTCCGGGGATCCCTCCGGTGGAGGCCTTCGCGGTGACCGAAGCATCCGTCACCTTCGCCGCCGACGTGAGCGATGCCGAGATCGCGGCCTACGTCGCCACGGGCGAACCGCTCCTGGTGGCGGGCGCGTTCACCGTCGACAGCCTGGGTGGGGCGTTCATCGAACGCGTCGAGGGCGACCCGTCGACCGTGGTGGGCATGTCGCTGTCGACGGTGCGTCGGCTCGCCGGAGAGCTCGGCGTGCCGTGGCCGACGCTGTGGAACCGCGGCTGAACTGACCGCGGGTTTGTATGAGAAGAACCACGTATCCGCGTGGTTCTTGGAGGAGTCGGTCAAAGATCGCCCCCTGGCGGTGGATAGGCTGGCGTTCATGCCTCAGATCGCCAAGGTCCTGATCGCGAACCGCGGCGAGATCGCCGTCCGCGTCATCCGAGCCGCACGGGACTCTGGAAAGCTCTCCGTCGCCGTCTACGCCGATCAGGACCGCGATGCCATGCACGCGCGTCTGGCCGACGAAGCGTACGCGCTCGAAGGATCCACGAGCGCCGACACCTACCTCTCCATCGAGAAGATCCTCTCCATTGCACGGCGCTCCGGCGCGGACGCGGTGCACCCCGGGTACGGCTTCCTCGCCGAGAACGCCGACTTCGCCCGCGCGGTCATCGGTGCGGGCATGATCTGGATCGGTCCGACCCCCGACGCGATCGAGTCGCTCGGCGACAAGGTCACGGCGCGACACGTGGCCGAGAAGGTCGGAGCGCCACTCGCGCCGGGCACGCCCGGACCGGTCGCAGGCGCCGACGAGGTCGTCGCGTTCGCGGAGGAGTTCGGCCTGCCGATCGCCATCAAGGCCGCCTACGGCGGCGGTGGTCGCGGTCTCAAAGTCGCTCGCGAAATGGACGAGATCCCCGAACTGTTCGAATCAGCGACGCGCGAGGCCATTTCTGCCTTCGGCCGCGGGGAATGCTTCGTGGAGAAGTACCTCGACAAGCCGCGCCACGTCGAGACCCAGTGCCTCGCGGATGCCGCGGGCAACGTCGTGGTCGTCTCGACGCGTGACTGCTCGCTCCAGCGCCGTCACCAGAAGCTCGTGGAAGAGGCGCCCGCGCCGTTCCTCACCGACGAGCAGAACCGCATCCTCTACGAGTCTTCCAAGGCGATCCTCCGCGAGGTCGGCTACATCGGGGCGGGGACGTGCGAGTTCCTGATCGGAGCCGACGGCACGATCTCGTTCCTGGAGGTCAACACCCGACTGCAGGTGGAACACCCGGTCTCGGAAGAGGTCACCGGAGTGGACCTCGTGCGGGAGCAGTTCCGCATCGCCGAAGGCGGCACCCTCGACTACGGCGACCCGGCCCCGGTCGGTCACTCCATCGAGTTCCGCATCAACGGCGAAGACCCCGGCCGCGGCTTCCTCCCCCAGCCCGGGCCGATCCACGTCTTCAAGACGTTCGGCGGCCCCGGTCTGCGGCTCGATTCGGGCGTCACGGCGGGCGACTCGGTCAGCGGAGCCTTCGACTCGCTGCTGGGCAAGATCATCATCAGCGGCCGCGACCGCGCGGAGGCGCTGGAGCGGGCGCGGCGCGCGCTCGACGAGTTCGAGGTCGCGGGACTGCCGACGGTGCTGCCGTTCCACCGCAAGGTCGTCCGCGATCCGGCCTTCACCGCCGAGGACGGCCATTTCGGCATCTTCACGCGCTGGATCGAGACGGAGTTCGTCAACGACATCCCGCCGTGGGACGGCGAGCTCGAGAGCCCCAGCGCCGGAGAGTCACGGCACTCCGTCGTCGTCGAGGTGAACGGCAAGCGTCTCGAAGTGAGCCTGCCCGACCGCGTCGTCGTCGCTCCGAGCGCCATCGGGCGTCCCGCGGCCGTGCCGCCTTCTCGGCGCTCGCACGGCGCGACGGCCGCGGCCGGGGCATCCGGAGACGCGGTGAAATCGCCCATGCAGGCGACGGTCGTGAAGCTCGCCGTCGAGGACGGCCAGCAGGTCGTCAAGGGCGATCTGGTCGTCGTGCTCGAGGCCATGAAGATGGAGCAGCCGATCCAGGCCCACAAGGACGGCGTCATCGGCGGCATCAGCGCCGCACCGGGGATGACGGTCTCCGCCGGCCACCAGCTGCTGACCATCTCCTAGCGAGGCCGGTCGACCCCGGCCGGGCCGTTGCGGCCCCTCGCGCCGGGTCTCAGGGCGCGTCGTTGGTGTGATCGACGATGTGCATCGATCGCATCGCGTCGGTGATGCTGCCGGTGAGCGAGGGGTAGACCGCGAAGACACGCGACACCTGGTCGACCGTCAATCGCCGGTCGACCGCGATCGCGAGCGGGTAGATGAGCTCCGACGCCTTCGGAGCCACGATCACGCCGCCGATCACGGTGCCGCTCCCCTGCCGTGCGATCACCTTGACGAAGCCGTCGCGGATGCCCATCATCTTCGCGCGGGGGTTGGCCGCCAGCGGCAGCTTCTTCACGACGCCGTCGATGAGGCCGCTGGCGACATCGGACTCCTGCCACCCGACGGTCGCGATCTCGGGAGCGGTGAAGATGTTGGAGGCGATCCGGCGGCGCTCGAGCGGGATCACGACGTCGCCCATCGCGTGGAACACGGCGGTGCGGCCCTGCATCGACGCGACGGAGGCGAGCGGCACGAAGGTGGTGCAGTCACCGGCCGCGTAGATGTTGGGCACGGACGTGCGGGCCACGCGATTCACCTGGATGTGTCCCGACGACGTCATCTGGATGCCGGCCTCCTCGAGCCCGAGGCCCGCGGTGTTGGGGATCGAGCCCACCGCGAGCAGGCAGTGGCTGCCTTCGACCGTGCGTCCGTCCGAGAGCGTCGCGATCACTCCGTCGCCGGTGTTGACCACCGACTCCGCCCGGGTCTTGCTCATCACCGTCATGCCGCCGCGCGTGAAGACCTTCTCGAGGACGGCGGCGGCATCCTTGTCCTCGCCCGGGAGCACCTGGTCGCGGCTCGAGATCAGGGTGACCTTCGCGCCGAGGTTCATGTACGCCGACGCGAACTCGGCGCCGGTGACGCCCGAGCCGACGACGATCAGGTGCGTCGGCAGCGCCTGCATGTTGTAGAGCTGCGTCCACGTGAGGATGCGCTGCCCGTCGGGCTGGGCGGAAGGCAGTTCGCGCGGTGACGCCCCCGTCGAGATGACGAGCGTGTCCGCCTCGACGCGGTCGAAATCGGTGCCGCCCGGGCCGGTGGACACGATCACGGAATTGTCGCTGTCGAGACGTCCGTGGCCCGAGATGATGCGGACGCCGGCGTCGACGAGCGTGGCCCGCATGTCGTCGGACTGCTGGCGGGCGAGCGAGAGGAGCCGCTTGTTGACGGCCGCGAGGTTGATCGCGATCTGCGGGCGGAGCGGCTTGCCGTCGCCGCCCTTCGCGAAGAACTGCACGCCGAGGTCGGTGGCCTCCGAGATCGCCACGGCAGCGTCGGCGGTCGCGACGAGGGACTTGGACGGCACGACATCGGTGATGACCGCGGAGCCGCCCACGCCGACGCGCTCGATCAACGTGACCTCGGCGCCCAGCTGGGCTCCGGCGATCGCCGCCTCGTACCCTCCGGGCCCGCCGCCGATGATCGCGACGCTCTGGGTGCTCTCGAAGCTCAGGGACATATCTCCATTCTTCCCTGCCCGGGGCTCACCGGAGCAATCGAGGCACCGGATGCCGCGGCATCCGGTGCCTCGCGGGTGCGCGGTGTGGCACACGGACGTCGCCGTTCCTAGAGTGGGGGGATGTCAGAGACCACCCCGCACCCCCTCGACGACCCCGCCACCGATCCGTTCGAGGTCGCGGCGGCCGCGGCCGCGGACATCGCCCGCCTCACCGGGGTCGACCACCATGACATCGCCCTCACCCTCGGGAGCGGCTGGGGTCGTTCCGCCGAGCTGCTCGGCGAGACGACCGCCGAGATCGCCGCGACGGAGGTCACCGGGTTCAGCAAGCCGGCCCTCGAGGGCCACGTCGGAACCCTTCGCAGCGTGGTGACGCCGAGCGGCCTGCGTGTGCTGGTCATCGGCGCGCGCACGCACTTCTACGAGGGCCATGGCCCCCGTCGGGTGGTGCACAGCGTCCGCACCGCCGCGGCGACCGGCGCCCGCACGATGGTGCTGACGAACGGCGCGGGGGGCATCCGCACCTCCTGGACGCCCGGACAGCCCGTGCTCATCAGCGACCATCTCAACCTCACCGGCGCGTCGCCCCTCGAAGGCGCGACCTTCATCGACCTCACCGATCTGTACTCGCAGCGCCTCCGCGACCTCGCACGCACGATCGACCCGTCTCTCGACGAAGGCGTCTACTGCCAGTTCCGCGGACCGCAGTACGAGACCCCGGCCGAGGTGCAGATGGCCAGGATCATCGGCGGCCACATCGTCGGCATGTCCACCGCCCTCGAGGCGATCGCCGCCCGGCAGGCGGGGATGGAGGTACTGGGCTTCTCCCTCATCACGAACATGGCCGCCGGCATCCAGACCACGCCGCTCAGTCATCAGGAGGTCATCGAGGCCGGCCGCGAGGCCGAGCCGGTGATCTCGTCACTCCTCGCCCGCGTGATCGGCGCGATGTGAGCGGCGAACCGACCCTCGATCGAGCCCGCGCCTGGCTCGCGCAGGATCCGGACGGCGACACCCGCGCCGAGCTCCGCGCGCTGCTGGAACGCGCGGACGACGGTGACGCGGATGCCCGGGCCGACCTCGACGACCGATTCGACGGGAGGCTCGCCTTCGGCACGGCGGGCCTGCGGGGAGAACTCGGCGCCGGCAGCAATCGGATGAACCGGGTGCTCGTCGCCCAGGCCGCGGCGGGTCTCGCCGCCTATCTGCGGGAGAAGGCGTCCGAGGGTCGCGATCCCGTCGTGGTCATCGGCTACGACGGCCGGCGCAACTCCGACGTGTTCGCGCGGGATTCGGCCGAGCTGTTCGCCGGCGCCGGGCTCCGCCCGATCCTCCTCCCCCGTATGCTGCCGACGCCCGTGCTGGCCTTCGCGGTACGCCATCTGTCGGCGGACGCGGGCGTCATGGTGACCGCATCGCACAACCCCCCGAACGACAACGGCTACAAGGTGTATCTCGGCGGCGTCGACGACGGCTCGCAGATCGTCACACCGGCCGACACGGAGATCGCCGCGCACATCCGGCGGGTGGCTGAGACGTCGACCGTCGGAGAGCTCCCCCGCTCGTTCGCGTACGAGACCGCGGCCGAGGACGTCATCGACGCCTACGTCTCGGCGACCGCCGCCGTGGCCCCCGCCCCTGACGGCGCCCGAGACCTGAACTGGGTCTACACCGCAATGCACGGCGTGGGGTGGGAGACCCTCTCCCGCATCGTGGACACGGCGGGCTACCCGGCGCCGACGACGGTCGAGGCTCAGACCGAGCCGGACGGCGCGTTCCCGACCGTGGCGTTCCCCAACCCGGAAGAACCCGGCGCCATGGACCTCGCGTACGAGACCGCGCGGGCCCGGGGCGCGGAGCTCATCGTCGCCAACGACCCCGACGCGGACCGTCTGGCCGTCGCGATCCCCGACGACGACGCCCCCGGCGGGTGGCGACGCCTCACCGGCAACCAGGTCGGCCTCCTGCTGGGGTGGCGCGCGGCGCGACTGTGGAACGAGACGCGGGCGGGAGAAGCGGATGCCGCGCCCGCGGCATCCCTCGCCTGCTCTCTGGTGTCGTCCCCGGCGCTGCAGACGGTCGCCGAGCACTACGGGCTGCAGTTCCACGCCACACTGACGGGTTTCAAGTGGATCTCGCGGGCTCCCGGTCTGATCTACGGGTTCGAAGAGGCGCTCGGTTACCTCGTCAACCCGGGGATCGTCCGCGACAAGGACGGGATCTCCGCAGCGATCGCCCTGCTGGGGATGGTCGGTGAAGCGCGCGGCGCCGGTCGCACCCTGGCGGATCTGCTGGACGAGTTCGATCAGACGTTCGGCTACGTCGAGAGCGATCAGATCTCTCTTCGCGTCGACGACGTCGCGCTCATCGGCACGATCATGGCGGCGCTCCGCGGCCGTCGACCCGAGCATCTCGGTGACACCGCGGTGTCGCGGTTCGAGGACCTGCTCGAGGCCGAGGGCGACGCGCCGAGCGGCGACGTCCTGCGGTTGTGGCTTGATGACGGCTCGCGCGTGATCGTGCGACCGAGCGGCACCGAGCCGAAGCTCAAGGTCTACCTCGATGTGCAGGGGCCGTCGGCGAAGAAGGCGCGCAGACGCCGCGAGACGCATGCCGCGTCGATCCGGGCACTGCTCGAGGATCTGCAGTGAGCCGGGAATCCGGGCCGGGGGTGCGGGCATGCTGCTGACCGATCCCGTCACGCTCGAGAACGAGGTCGTCCGCCTCGAGCCGCTCGAAGAGGCGCACGCGCCGGATCTTTCGGCGGCGACGATCGGGCTGGAACACGCCTGGTACACCTCCGTACCCACGCCCGAGACGATCGACGACGAGATCGCCCGGCGATCGGCCTGGCGGGATGCCGGATCGATGAACCCCTGGGCGGTCCGCAGGCTCGACACCGACCGGGTGGTCGGGATGACGACGTTCTGCAACATCGATCAGCCCGTGCGACACGTCGAGATCGGCTACACCTGGCTGGGGGTGGACGCGCAACGGACGGCGGTCAATTCGTCTGCGAAGCTCCTGCTGCTCGGCCACGCCTTCGACGCGTGCGACGCGATCGCCGTCGAGTTCCGCACGCATTGGCACAACCGACAGTCCCGCGCGGCGATCGAGCGGCTGGGAGCCAAGCGCGACGGCGTGCTGCGCAACCACCGCATCGGACCCGACGGCATCCTGCGCGACACCGTCGTGTATTCGATCCTGCCGACGGAGTGGCCGGGCGTGCGGCGCGGTCTGCAGGAGCGCCTCGCGCGCGCCTGACCGTCGTTCGGACGAGCCTGTTCAGCCGTCGATCACCGCGACGAGCTCGTCGAGGAACCGGGCGAAGTCCGTGCCGCGGCGGACGATCCGCTGGACGCTGTCGCGCTCGTTGAACACCTCGACGAACTGCTCGAAGACCGTCTGGAAGGCCTCGCGGTCGGTCTCGGAGAACGCGACGAGCGCGACGACCTGCACCCGACCGTCGCCCCACGGCATCGACGGCTCGGCGATGCCGATCGCGATGGCCGTGCGGGTCGCGGTCATGCCCAGCGCGTGCGGCACGGCGAGCGCGTCGGTGAAGGCGGTCGACGAGAGCTGCTCGCGCTGGATGGCCCGCTCGATGTAATCCCCGTCGATGACGCCGCGATCCACGAGCAGGCCGCCGAGGCGCCGGATCACCCCCTCGGCGTCGTCGTCGGCGGTGAGGCCGCGCACGAACGCGTCCGGCGAGAAGTACCGCTCGAGCTCGGTGCGAAGACGCGCCAGACGCCGTCCGCGTCGGATGCGGGCCGCGGCGGCCTGCACGTGATCGATGTCGGCATCGGTCAGGAAGGGCTGTATCTGCACGAAGCGCTCGCTCGAGACCGGTGGGGCGATCGTCGTCAGCACCAGGTCGGTCTCGAGCGACGCCCAGTCCGGGTCGACGCGGGTCTCGACGCCGACCACTTCGATCGCCTGCCCGAGCGATCGGTCGACACTCGAGCGCAGCAGTTCGTGCAGTTCGTAGTACCCGGGGCACACGATCGTCGCCGTCAGGAGCTGGTCGGCGCGACCGTTGCGCTCGAGCCGGCCTCCGACATGCATCGCGATGTAGGCGATCTCATCGTCGAGCAGCGGGATGTCGAGCCGCTCGTGCAGGCCGTCGGCGATGTAGACGGCGACTTCGAAGATCATCGGATAGGTCGACTTGAGCGACTTCGTCAGCGGATTGCGCGACCACGCCTGGGCCCGCGATCGCAACAGCAGATTCTGCACGTGCAGCGCGAGCCGGAGGATGAAGTCCTCGTGCGAGATGTCGACCAGGAACTCCGCCGTCGCCCCCTCGACCACCTCGCGCACGGCTGACAGCACTCTCGGCTCGAGGCGCTCGCGCGCCTCCCCCGCCGGGTCGGAGGCATCCGGAGCGATGACCCGGGTCAGCACCAGGGTGGCGAGGTGCGCGCGGTCGCCGGCGCCGAGCTGCACACCCAGGTGACGCAGCGCCAGCCTGTCGATCACGGCGCCGACCTCGCGCTGCGCGGGCCTGCCCTCGCCCGCTTCGTCGAGCGACCGCGCACGGGAACTCCGATCCGCCGCGATCGCGATGTGCATCACGACATCACCGACGCCGAACTCGTTCACGAAATAGCCGAGTGCGCCCAGCTCCGCCACGAGATCGGTCTTGAAGGGACCGAAGGCCGCCGCGCCGACGGAGTCCTCGCCGAGCGTTCGGCGCAGGCCCTCGAGATCGAAGGACCCGGCGTCCATCTCATCGTGGGCCAGCTTGCTGAGCAGCCGTCGCTGCGCCATCTCGGTGCCACGCAGGCGGGCCCGTTCGGCTGAGCGCTCCAGGGTGAGCTCCGTGCCGCCCAGGAGCGCGCGGACCCGCGAGAGATCGCCGTCGAGGGTGGCGGTGCTGACATGCAGCATCGCGGCCGTTTCGTACACGTCGATGCCGTCGGGCGCATCCAGCAGCGAACGCACGACCGTGTGCAGACGATCGCGCGGGGTCGCCGCGTCCGTCGACGTCATCCGCGAAGCCGTGCCCGCCTCGGGACCGGCGCGGTATCCGAGGGGCCCCGACTCCACGGCTGTGCCGGACGGCACCCGCGCGTTGATGGCTGTCACATACGAGCGGATGCTACGCGGAGTCACTCCGAGGAGGTCGGCGAGTGTCGCTGCCGTGGCCCACTGCGCGTCTCGGCTGAGCAGCGCGAGCAGGCGATCCTGTCGCGCTCTCGTCACGTCGCCCCTCCGGATCGTGCGCTGCTGCCGGCCTGCGCATCCACCAGTCAACCACGCGTACCCCTACCCCCAGGGCGGACCCGCGCCCGGGTTCCGCGGGGGCGGAAACAGACGTGGGTTGTCTGCTCCCAGCGTTTTCACAAGAATGGCCGAGAAGGAAGGTGGATCGATGCAGATCCTGGTGGTGTGCGGCGCTGGGGCGTCCAGCACGTTCGTGGCGCAGCGCGTGCGGCACGCGGCACAGGCCGCGGGGCTCGCGTATTCGGCGTTCGCCGGCACGGAAGCGTCTCTGCCCATCGATCTGGACTCGGCGGACGTGGTGCTCGTCGGCCCGCACCTGACCCACGCGATGCCCCGCATCGAGCGCGATGCGGCCTATCGGGGAACCACTGTCGTTCTTCTTCCGCCCGACATCTTCACCGACCTCGACGGCACCCGCACGCTCGCGCTCGTGCGCGGAGCGGTCGAGGCCGCCGAGCCCACGCTGGCGACAGAGGAATAGGAGCACGACATGGCGACACTCACCCGCACCGTGCACATCGGTTCATCGCACGGGCTGCACGCGCGCCCGGCGAAGCTGTTCGCGCAGGCGGCGAAGCAGTCCGGCATACCGGTGACCATCTCCAAGGGCTCCGGGGCGCCGGTGAACGCGGCCAGCATCCTCGGGGTGATCGGGCTCGGCGTCGAGTACGGGGACTACGTGACGGTGACCGCGGACGGCCCGGGCGCCGAAGAGACCCTCGACCTTCTCAGCGAACTGCTGACGACCGACCACGACGCGGCATGACCGCGTCCAGTGAGGAGAACAGATCATGACGGAACTTCGCGGAGTCGGCATCGGATTGGGCGTCGCCCAGGGCCCGGTGGCACGCATGGCCGAGCCGTCGCCCGCGCCGAGCGACGCACCGAGCGCACTCAGCGCCGATGAGGAGACCGCCCGGGTGACCGAGGCCGTCGCCGCCGTCGCGCGCGAGCTCGAGAAGCGCGGAGCACTGGCCGGCGGTGCTGCCAAAGACGTGCTCGAAGCGCAGGCGATGATGGCCGAGGACCCCAGCCTCGAGGCGGAGGTCGCGACGCGTCTGAGCAGCGGCAAGACCGCGGAATGGGCGGTGTTCGACGCTTTCGCCTCGTTCCGCGACATGCTCAGCGCGATGGGCGGGTATCTCGGCGAGCGCGCGGCCGACCTCGACGACGTCGCTCAGCGGGTCATCGCCCATCTGCGCGGCGTCCCCGCTCCGGGTGTGCCCGACCCCGGGCATCCGTTCATCCTCGTCGCCAAGGACCTCGCCCCGGCGGACACCGCACTCCTGGACCTCGACAAAGTGCTCGCGCTGATCACCACCGAGGGCGGTCCGACGTCGCACACCGCGATCCTCGCGCGTGAGAAGTCGATCGTCGCCGTCGTCGGCGTCCAGGGAGCGAAAGACCTCGTCGAGGGCGAGACGGTGATCGTGGATGCCGCGGGCGGCGTCGTCACGACGGAGCCGAGCGACGCCGACCTGGCGCGGGCGCAGAACCGCGCGGACGCGCGCGCCTCAGCGGCGTCGGCGCCCATCACCCCCGGCGCCCTCGCCGACGGCACCGCGGTGCCGCTGCTGGCGAACCTCGGCAGCCCCAAAGGAGCCGCTGAGGCGGTCGAGCTCGGCGCGGAGGGCGTCGGCCTGTTCCGCACGGAGTTCCTCTTCCTCTCCTCCAGCAGCGCTCCGACGGTGGAGCAGCAGCGCGAGTCCTACTCCGCGCTGCTGGCCGCCTTCCCGGGGAAGAAGGTCGTCGTCCGGGTGCTCGACGCGGGCGCCGACAAGCCGCTCCCGTTCCTCAACGACGCGCACGAAGAGAATCCGGCGCTCGGCCTGCGGGGCATCCGCGCCCTGCGGGCGAGCGAAGACATCCTCCGTGAGCAGCTGACGGCGCTGGCCCAGGCGGATGCCGCGACCTCGGCCGACCTGTGGGTCATGGCGCCGATGGTGGCCACGGTCGAGGAGACGGAGTACTTCGTCGCCCTCGCGAAGGACTACGGCATCAAGACCGCCGGGGTGATGGTCGAGGTCCCCTCCAGCGCCCTGCTGGCCGACCGCGTGCTCGCCCACGCCGACTTCGCGTCGATCGGCACGAACGACCTCACGCAGTACACGATGGCCGCCGACCGGCTCCTCGGTTCGGTGGCGGCCTTCCAGGATCCGTGGCACCCCGCCGTGCTGCGGCTCATCCGCGAGGTCGGCGACGCCGGTGCGATGCACGGCCGGCCCGTCGGCATCTGCGGCGAAGCGGCAGCCGACCCGCTGCTGGCCGTCGTGCTCGTGGGTCTGGGCGCCACGTCGCTGTCGATGGCGCCCACGGCGATCGCGGACGTCCGCGCGAGCCTGCTCGAACACACCACTCAGGATGCGCGGAGGATCGCCGAGGCCGCACTCGGCGCGAACGACGCCACATCCGCACGAGACGCGGCACGAGTCGCGTCCCGCACACCCGAGGCCGCTCACGCGGCCGCGAACTGATCGAAAGAGAGACATCGACATGACAACGACGTCCACGCCCACCGCCGGCGGAAGCCGCGTACGGGTCGGGGTGCAGCGCTTCGGCACCTTCCTGTCGGGCATGATCATGCCCAACATCCCCGCCCTCATCGCCTGGGGCATCTTCACCGCCTTCTTCATCGAGAAGGGGTTCACACCCAATGCGGACCTGTCGACGATCGTCGGTCCGTTCATCCACTACCTGCTGCCGATCATCATCGCCTACACGGGCGGAAACATCGTCTACGGCATCCGCGGCGGCGTGGTCGCCTCGATCGCGACCATGGGCGCTATTGCGGGCTCCGACCTGCTGATCGCGCAGGTCAACGCCGACCTCCCCGCCGACAACCAGCTCGGCCAGGTCCACATGTTCATCGGCGCGATGATCATGGCCCCGCTGGCGGCGTACACGATGAAGTGGCTCGACAGCCTCTGGGACGGCAAGGTGCGCGCGGGCTTCGAGATGCTCGTGAACATGTTCTCGGCCGGCATCTGGGGCTTCGTCATGGCGGTCGTCGCGTTCTACCCGATCGCCTGGCTCGTCAACGGACTGATGTCGTTGCTGAGCGCGGGCGTGAACGCGCTCGTCGCTGCGAACCTGCTTCCGCTCACCAGCATCCTGATCGAACCGGCCAAGGTGCTGTTCCTCAACAACGCCATCAACCACGGCGTGCTGACCCCGCTGGGCATCCAGCAGGCGGCCACGGACGGGTCCTCCATCCTGTTCCTGCTCGAGGCCAACCCCGGCCCCGGTCTCGGACTCCTGCTCGCCTTCGCCTTCTTCGGTCTCGGCGCGGCCCGCGCGTCGGCTCCCGGCGCCGCCCTCATCCAGTTCGTCGGCGGTATCCATGAGGTGTACTTCCCGTACGCGCTCATGAAGCCGACCCTGATCATCGCCCTGATCGGCGGTGGCATGACCGGTGTCACGACGAACATGCTCCTCGGCGGCGCCCTGCGCGCTCCCGCGGCGCCCGGCAGCATCCTGGCCGTGCTCGCGCAGACGGCCAGCGGCGCCTACCTCGCCGTGATCCTGTCGGTGGTGCTCTCGGCCGCCGTCACGTTCCTCATCGCCGCCGTCATCCTGCGGGCGTCGCGCAAGCGCGACCTCGCCGCCCTGGGCGCCACCGACGACGCGTTCGGCGCCGCCATCACGCAGACCGAGGCGTCGAAGGGCAAGTCCTCCAGCGCGCTGAGCGGCCTCCGTGGCGCGGCGGCGACCTCCCCCGACGGGGGCGTCGAACCCGCCGTGATGACCGAGCGCGAGATCAAGAACATCGTGTTCGCGTGCGACGCCGGAATGGGGTCGTCCGCGATGGGTGCGAGCGTGCTGCGCAACAAGATGAAGAAGGCGGGCGTCGAAGGAGTCACGGTCGTCAACAAGGCGATCGCGAACCTCGACGGATCCGCCGACCTCATCATCACGCAGAACCAGCTCACCGATCGAGCCCGGCAGAAGACGCCCGGCGCCATCCACGTGTCGGTCGACAACTTCATGAACGCGCCGCAGTACGAAGAAGTCGTCGAGATGGTGCGCGACCAGCACCATGATGGAGCGTAAGCGCTGAGACCGCTGCGGGGTCGGGCGGCGAGATGCCCCCGACCCCGTGGCTTTCCCCTCCCGCGATGCCGAGGCATCCGAAAGAAAGAAGAAGCATCATGGCACGTGACGTTCTGAGCCTGGGTCAGGTCCGCATCCACTCCGGTGGTGCGACGCGGGAGGAGGCGATGAAGGAGGCGGCCGACATCCTCGAGTCCGTGGGCTCGGTGACGAGCTCGTACTTCGACGCGATGCAGCAGCGGGAGATGACCGTGTCGACGTACATGGGCAACGAGCTCGCGATCCCGCACGGCACGAACGAGACGAAGGCGGCGATCCTGGAGTCGGGCCTCTCGGTGGTGCGGTACGACGGCGGTGTCGACTGGGGCGGAGAGCCCGTGACGTTCGTGATCGGCATCGCCGGCAAGGGCGACGAGCACCTCGACATCCTGTCGCAGATCGCCATCCTGTTCTCGGATGACGACGAGGTCGAGAAGCTCAAGGCCGCCACGACACCCGAGGAGCTCTACGAGCTCGTCTCGGCCACCGGCGTCTGATGAAGGCCGTCCATTTCGGTGCGGGCAACATCGGTCGCGGCTTCGTCGGGCTGCTGCTGCACGAAGGCGGCTACGAGCTGGTGTTCTCGGATGTCGCGGCCCCCCTGGTCGACGCCATCAACGGTGCGTCCTCCTACACGGTCCACGAGGTCGGCGAGGACGGCCAGGACCAGGTGGTCACCGGTTTCCGGGCGATCAACAGCGTGACCCAGACGGCCGAGCTGATCGACGAGATCGCCGGTGCCAACGTGGTCACGACCGCGGTGGGTCCCACGATCCTCCGATTCGTCGCGCCGCATCTGGTGGCGGCACTGGCGCTGCGCGACCCGTCTTCTCCCCCGCTGCAGATCATGGCGTGCGAGAACGCGATCAACGCGACCGACCTGCTCCGTGACGAGATCCGCGACCTGGCCGGCGATGCCTGGGACGGGCTGGCGAGTCGCGCGGTCTTCGCGAACACCGCCGTGGACCGCATCGTCCCCGGCCAGCCCGCGGGTGCGGGGATCGACGTGACCGTCGAGCCCTTCTTCGAATGGGCCATCGAACGTCCGCCGTTCGGTGACAACCCGCCGAACATCCCGGGCGCGCATTTCGTCGACGACCTCGCGCCGTACATCGAGCGCAAGCTCTTCACGGTGAACACCGGGCACGCCACGACCGCCTACCTGGGTGCGCAGGCGGGGATCGAGAAGATCTCCGACGCCCTCGCCGACGATGCGATCGCCTCCCGGGTGGCGGCCACCCTGGAGGAGACCTCGGCGCTGCTGGTCGTCAAGCACGGACTCGACCCCGTCGAGCTCGCCGACTACCGCGCCACGATCCTCCGGCGATTCCGCAACCCCGCCCTCCCCGACACGGTATGGCGCGTCGGACGGCAGCCTCTGCGCAAGCTGTCGCGGCACGAGCGGTTCGTGAGTCCCGCCGCGGAAGCGGCCGAAGCGGGCCTGTCCACGACGGCACTCGTCGGGGCCATGGGCGCGTGCCTCCGCTTCGAGGACGAAGAGGACGCGCAGTCGGTCGACATGCAGCGGATGATCCGCGAGCTGGACTCCTCCGATTTCACCGCGGAGGTGACGGGCCTCGAGCCCGAGCATCCGCTCTTCGCCTCCATCCAGTCCGTCGTCGCGGAGCGCCAGGCCGAACTACGCTCGTGAGGTGAGCACCACCGGCAGTCCGCCCGCAGGACACGAGCGGAAACCGCGCCGTCGCCTGCGGGTGCTGTGGTGGATCCTCGGATCGATCGGTGCCCTGGTGATCGCCGCCGTGGTCGGCATCGTCATCTGGAGCCAGGTCGGGGTCATGGGTGCCGAGCCCGAGCCCCTCGCCGCGGTGCGATCGAACCCGGACATCACGATCACCGATGACAGCGCGGCAATCGTCCTCGCACCCACGTCGGGGGGATCGGATGTCGGGCTGGTCTACATCCCGGGCGCGAAGGTGGACGCGTGGGCGTATGCCGCGAAGATGTCGGGCACGGTCGCGCAGGACGGTGTCACCGTCGTCATCACGAAGCCGTGGCTGAATCTCGCGTTCTTCGACCTGCGGCCGCTGTCGGCGTTCACCGATCTCGTCCCCGGAGTCGACACGTGGATCGTCGGAGGACATTCGCTCGGAGGCGTGCGCGCCTGCCAGCTGGCGGTGGACGCCGACGCCCTGGCCCTGTTCGGCAGCTACTGCGCGAACGACCTCTCCGGGTCCGATCTGCCCGTCCTGAGCATCGGCGGCAGCGAGGACGGCCTCTCCACCCCGCAGAAGATCGCGGAAGCCCGATCCCAGCTGCCCGCGGACGCCGAGCTCGTGCAGATCGAGGGCGCGTCGCACTCGTCCTTCGGCGACTACGGCCTGCAGGACGGCGACGGCACGCCTTCGATCAGCGACGCCGACCTGACCGCTCGGCTCACCGAGCTGGTGGGGGCGTTCGCCGCCGACCTGTGACCGCGTGCGCGGTGCGCCCGCGGGGCAACCCCGCGGCCCGGACGTAACTGCTCCATCCGTGGAGTTCGACCGCCGACAACGCCCCTCGACCCACCGCCCGTCAGACCTCGAAGCCCTCCGCGATCAGCTCGATGAGCTCCTCGCGTTCCTCGATCGCCAAGAAGGCGCCCGCCGCCGCGTTGAGCTGGAACGTCTCCAGGTCGGCCAGGTCGTACTCGAAGGCCTCCACCAGGAGAGCCAGCTCGCGGGTGAGCGATGTACGGCTCATCGTGCGGTTGTCGACGTTCACGGTCACGGCGAACCCGAGCTGATACAGCAGGTCGAACGGGTGATCCTCGATGGCCGTCCCCCACGCCGCGATCGCTCCGGTCTGCAGGTTCGAGGACGGTGAGAGCTCCAGCGGGATCTCGCGGTCGCGCACCCAGCGGGCGAGGTCGCCGAACTGCACCAGGACGTCCTCACCGGCACGGGAGATGACGTCGAGGTCTTCCGCGATGCGGACGCCGTGTCCGAGGCGCAGGGCACGACCGTCGATGAGCGCCGACCGGATCGAATCGAGACCGGCCGCCTCGCCGGCGTGCACGGTCGTCGGGAAGAACTCCGACGCCAGGTAGTCGAATGCGGGCCGGTGCCGGGAGGCCGGGAAGCCGTCCTCGGCGCCGGCGATGTCGAAGCCGACCGCCCCGCGCCCGCGGAACGCGACCGCGAGCCGGGCGATCTCGAGCGAGCGGTCGGCATGACGCATCGCGGTGATCAGCTGCCCCACGCGGATGTCGTGACCGTCGCTCTCCGCGGCATCCTCACCCTGCTCGATGCCCTCCTGCACCGCCTCGACGACCTCCTCGAGGCTCAGCCCGCCGGTGAGATGCTGCTCCGGCGCCCATCGCACTTCTCCGTAGATGACACCGTCGTCGGCGAGGTCCTCGACGAACTCGCGCGCCACGCGTGTCAGCCCCTCGCGGGTCTGCATCACCGCGGTCGTGAGGTCGAAGGTCTTCAGGTAGTCCACGAGCGAGCCCGAGTCGCACGTGTCGGCGAACCAGTCCGCGAGCTCCTCCGGGTCGGACTCGGGCAGCTCGACACCGGCGGCGTCCGCGAGCTCGATGATCGTCTCGGGGCGCACGGCGCCGTCGAGGTGATCGTGCAGCGACACTTTCGGCAGTCGTCGGATGGACGCGCCCTGGATGAGAGCGTCGCCGTTCTGTTCGATGGGCATGGTCTCTCCTCGAGAAGTGGGTGGGACAAGAATGACGGATGCTGCGCCGAGGCGCTTCAGGCGGTGATGCGTTCCCGCACGAGGGGGGCCGCGGGGGGAGCATCCGTCCCGACATCCCAGGCGCCCTCGACGGCGTCCAACGCACGCTCGAAGCGCGCGGGATCATCTGCGCGCAGGGTGAACAACGGCTGGCCGACCGCGACCGCATCGCCCGGCTTCACGTGGAGGTCGATCCCCGCGGCGTGGACGACGGGGTCCTGCGCGCGTGCACGGCCCGCGCCGAGACGCCACGCGGCGATACCGAACGGCAGCGCGTCGATACGCTTGACGACACCCGCCCGGGTCGCGGAGACCGTCTGGGTCTCGCGGGCGACCGGGAGCGCGGCATCCGGATCGCCGCCCTGCGCGCGGATCATGGCACGCCAGGAGTCCATGGCGCGACCGTCGCGGAGCGCCGCCTCGACGTCGGCGTCGGGTTGACCGGCGAGCGCGAGCATCTCGCGCGCCAGGGCCACGGTGAGCTCGATGATGTCGGCCGGGCCGCCGCCGGCGAGCACGTCGACCGACTCCTGCACTTCGTTGGCGTTGCCGATGGCGAGGCCGAGAGGCGTGTTCATGTCGGTGAGCAACGCGGTGGTGGCCACGCCGGAATCAGTGCCGAGCGCGACCATGGTGCGCGCGAGCTCCCGCGCGTGGTCGATGTCGCGCATGAAGGCGCCCGAACCGAATTTGACGTCCAGAACGAGCGCGTCCGTTCCCTCGGCGATCTTCTTCGACATGATGCTCGATGCGATCAGCGGGATCGCCTCGACCGTACCGGTGACATCGCGCAGCGCGTAGAGCTTCTTGTCGGCGGGGGCGAGTCCGCTCCCCGCAGCGCAGATGACCGCGCCCACGTCCCGGAGCTGGGCGAAGAGCTCGTCGTTCGACAGAGCCGCACGCCAGCCGGGGATCGACTCGAGCTTGTCGAGGGTGCCGCCGGTGTGACCGAGCCCCCGCCCCGAGAGCTGGGGTACGGCGACTCCGAACGAAGCGACGAGCGGCGCGAGCGGCAGGGTGATCTTGTCGCCCACGCCGCCGGTCGAGTGCTTGTCGACGGTCGGCTTGCCGAGGTCCGCGAAGCTCATGCGCTCACCCGAGGCGATCATCGCGTCGGTCAGCACACGGATCTCGTCGCGGCCCATGCCGTTCAGGAGCACCGCCATCGCGAACGACGCCATCTGCGCGTCGGCGACGTAGCCGCGCGTGTAGGCGTCGACCATCCAGCGGAGCTCCGGTTCGGCGACCACGCCGCCGTCGCGCTTGGCGCGGATGACGTCGACCGCGTCGAACGCCTCCACCGCCGGGCCCTGTTCCTGCGCGGAGGTCACCGGGCCGCGTCCTCGAGGTCGCGCGGACCGAACGCGTCGGGCAGCACCTCATCGATCGTGCGGATGCCCGACACCGTCTCGAGCAGCATCCCAGGCAGTGCGAATTCGTACAGCAGCTGTCGGCATCGACCGCACGGCATGATCGTCTCGCCGTTGCCGTTCACGCAGACGAAGGCGACGAGTTCGCCGCCGCCCGACATGTGCAGGTCGCCCACGAGCGCGCACTCCGCGCACAGCCCGACACCGTACGACGCGTTCTCGACGTTGCAGCCCGAGACCACGCGCCCGTCGCTGACGAGAGCGGCCGCTCCGACCTTGTAGCGGGAGTACGGGGCGTACGCGCGCTCCATGGCGTCGGTGGCGACGGCACGCAGCTCGTCCCAGTCGATATCGGTCACAGTGGGCCTTCCTTGCAGAGCGGAACGAGAACAGCGGATGCCGCGGCCGGGCCGCCGTCGCAGTCCACGGTCATCCCTTGATGTAGGGCTGACCGTCGGCCGCGGGCGCCCGGGAGCGTCCGACGACACCGGCCACGACGAAGATCGTCACGACGTACGGGAGCATGAGCATGAACTCGCTGGGCACCGGCGATCCGATGACGCTCAACGTGTTCTGCAGGCTCGACGCGAACCCGAACAGCAGCGCGGCCAGCGTCGCTTTGATCGGGTCCCACTGGCCGAAGATCACGGCCGCGAGCGCGATGAAGCCGGCGCCCGCCGTCATCTCCTTGTTGAAGGCGATGCCGTTGCCGATCGTGAACACCGTGCCGCCCAGACCCGCGATCGCGCCGGCGAGCAGAACGTTCCAGAATCGGGTGGCGTTGACGTTGATGCCGACGGTGTCGGCGGCCTGCGGGTGCTCGCCGACGGCGCGCAGACGCAATCCCCAGCGCGTGCGGAACATGGCGAACCACACGAGGGCGACCGCGATGTACATGAGGTAGACGATGATCGTCTGCCGGAACAGCACCGGTCCGAGGACGGGGATCTCGCTCAGGATCGGGATCGGGATGCGGTCGAAGCGCGGCGGATTGTTCAGCGTCGCCTGGTTGGGCTGCAGCACCTGCGAGAAGAGGAAGCTCGTGAAGCCGGCGACGAGCACGTTGAGCACGACCCCGACGATCACCTGGTCGACGACGTACTTGATGGCGAAGGCGGCCAGGACGAAGGCGACCAGCATGCCCGCGACCATCGCGGCCACGAGGCCGAGGAGCGGCTGGCCGGTCAGGGTGGCGACGACGGCTGCACTGAAGGCTCCCGCGAGGAGCTGGCCCTCGATGGCGATGTTCACGACACCGACGCGTTCGCCGATCACACCGGCGAGCGCGCCGTAGATCAGCGGGATGGCGAGGGCCACCGCGCCGGCGAGCAGTCCGGCGACGGGGATCGTCGCCCCCGCACCCGCCCAGGTGAGAAATCCGACGATCGCCAGGAGGATGTAGGCCGCGATCAGCCAGAGCGGCGTCTGCCGGTACTGCCGCACCAGGAACGCGGCGCCGAGAGTGAGCGCGGCCAGCAGTGCGAAGACCACCCACACCGTCGCACCGACGGGCGCGGTCGCCACGGGCAGCTGCAGTGCATCCGCCTCGGTGGAGATGCGGAAGGAGGTCTCGCCGCCGCGGGGCGCGGCCAGCATGAGCAGGGCGTACAGCACCGTGAAGACGGCGAGCGCGATCGGAGCCTTCCAGCTGCGCACCTCCGCCGTGACCGTTGCCTGCGCAGCGACTGCACCATCCGTCGTCAGGGTCATTTCACCACCGCCCCTGCTTCTGCCTTGAGCTGCTTCTCCCGAGCCTTGCTGCGCCGGCGCTGGTCTCGCTCGGGCGACGGCAGGCCGAAGATGGTGCGCACGAGGGGCGGCGCGGCGATGAACAGCACGATGAGCGCCTGGACCACGGTGACGATTTCGATCGGGATGCCCTCGGCCGCCTGCATCGAGAAGCCGCCCGCCTTGAACGCCCCGAAGAGGATTCCGGCGGCGAAGGTGCCCCACGGCGTCGATCGCCCGAGCAGCGCCACCGTGATCGCGTCGAATCCGATACCGGCGTCGATGTCGGCGGAGAACCCCGTCGTGATCGTGCCCAGCACTTGATTCACGCCCGCCAAGCCGACCAGGGCGCCGGCGATCAGCATCCCGACGATGTACATGCTCTTGACGTTGATGCCCGCCACCCGCGCGGCCTTCGGGTTCTCCCCGACCGCGCGGAATTTGAAGCCCAGGCTGGAGCGGCTCAGGATCCACCACACCACGACCGTCGCGATGATCACGAGGATGAATCCGAAGTGCAGGTTGTACTGGGGCCCGAGCAGTTCGGGGAAGACCGCGGTGTCCTTCATCGGCGGCGTCTTCGGGTTGCTCGAACCGGGTGCCTGCAGGAGCCCCGGGGTGCGGAGCATGAAGGAGATCAGGTAGAAGGCGATGTAGTTGAGCATGATCGTGACGATCACCTCGTGCGCACCGGTCCACGCCTTGAGCGCGCCGGCGATCCCGGCCCACACCGCTCCCGCCGCCAGGCCCGCGAGGAGCGCGACCACCATGTGGATGCCCCACGGCAGGTCGAGCGAGAAGGCCACCCAGCCCGCCGCCGCCGATGCCATCAGCATCTGTCCGCGGCCGCCGATGTTGAACATGCCGATGCGGAACGCGAGCGAGACGCCGAGGCCCGCAGCGATCAGCGGCGTGGCGAACGTCAGCGTCTCGGTGAGGGGACGGATGCCGCGCTCGAAGCTCGGCGCACGGAAGTTGTAGACCGACCCCTGGAAGAGGGCGATGTATGCCCCCGAGACGGCGTTCCAGATCGCGACGATCGTGTCGCCGGGGCGGGCGAAGAAGTATCCCGCCGACGCCTGGACGTTCTCGTCGGTGAAGGCGATCATGATGCCGCCCACCAGGAGGGCCAGCACGACCGCGAGCACCGAGATCAGCGCGCTGCCCTGGGTGATCCGCAGGAAGGTGTCGTGCCACTTCGAGTTCTCGGGCGCGCCCGGCACGGGTGACGCCGGCACCGAGGCGGCGGCGGGCGGCCCGGCGATCGGCGTGATCGCCGCCCCACCGGTCAGGTTCTCACTCACGCGGCGACCCCTTCGTCTGTCGGCGTTTCGCCGGCCATCATCAGACCGAGCACACCGCGAGGCGTGTCTCCCGGGACGATGCCGATGATGCGCCCGCGGTACATGACGATGATGCGGTCGGCGAGAGCGGTCACCTCATCGAGTTCCGTGGAGACCACGATCACCGGGATGCCGGCGTCCCGCGTCTGGATGATGCGCTTGTGGATGAATTCGATCGACCCCACGTCCACACCGCGGGTCGGCTGGGCGGCGACGAGCAGCGACAGGTCGCGGCTGAGTTCGCGCGCCAGCACGACTTTCTGCTGGTTGCCGCCGGAGAGCGTGCCCACGGGGGCATCGATACCCGGCGCGCGCACGTCGAACTCCGTGAACTTCTCACGGGCGAACTCGGCGATGTAGCCGAGACGCAGGCTGCCGCCGCGCACGAAGGGCGCGCCGTTCGTGCGATCGAGCACGAGGTTCTCGGCGATCGACATCGGCCCGACCAGTCCGTCTTCGTTGCGGTCCTCCGGGACGAAACCGACGCCCTCGTCGAGGATGCGGCGCACACTCGCCCCGACGAGCTCCTCGCCGTTCAGCTGCACGGAACCCTTGACGCGCTGCTCGAGACCGACGAGGGCCTCGGTCAGTTCGGTCTGACCGTTTCCCTGCACCCCCGCGATCGCGACGACTTCGCCCGCGCGCACGTCGAAGCTGACGTCGTTGACGACGACCTGGTCCTTGGCGTCGATCACTGTGAGTCCCTCGACGACGAGGGCACGATCCCCGAGCTTCGGGGCGTCCTTCTGCACGGTCAGTTCGACCGAGCGACCGACCATGAGCTCGGCGAGCTCGGCGTTGGTGGCGCCGGGCGACGCCTCGCCGACGACCTTGCCGAGCCGGATGACGGTGATGCGATCGGCGACCTCACGCACTTCGCGCAGCTTGTGCGTGATGAACACGATCGACGTGCCGGTGTCCTTGAGCTGCCTCATGATGACCATGAGCTCGTCGGTCTCCTGCGGCGTGAGCACGGCGGTCGGCTCGTCGAAGACGAGCACCCGGGCGTCGCGCGAGAGCGCCTTGATGATCTCCACGCGCTGCTGCACTCCGACGGGCAGGTCTTCGACCAGCGCGTCCGGGTCGACGTCGAATCCGAATCGTGCCGAGATCTCGCGCACACGGGTGCGCGCGGCATCCAGGTCGAGGATGCCTCCCGCCTTGGTCGACTCGTGGCCGAGCATGACGTTCTCGGCCACGGTGAAGACGGGGATGAGCATGAAGTGCTGGTGCACCATGCCGATGCCGGAGCGCATGGCGTCACCGGGGCCCTGGAAGTTCTGGACGACGTCGTCGAGGAGGATCACGCCTTCGTCGGCGCGGTACAACCCGTAGAGGACGTTCATGAGCGTCGACTTGCCGGCGCCGTTCTCGCCCAGGAGGCAGTGGATCTCCCCCGGCTCGACGAGGAGGTCGATGTGATCATTGGCGACGAGGCTGCCGAACCGCTTCGTGATGCCGCGGAGTTCGAGCTTCATGATCCTCGATCCTAGTGAGCGGAACGCCCGGTGGTGGGTGCGAGCCGGCGGAAGTGCCGTCCGCATGCATGACGATGGGGAGGCTGGTCACCCAGCCTCCCCATCGGTCGGTGCTACTGGTTGAGGTACGACGTGACGGGGATCGATCCGTCGATGATGCCCGCCGTGATCGTGTCGAGCTCGCCCTGCAGGTCAGGGGAGACCTTCGACTCGAAGTCGTGGAACGGTGCGAGGCCGACGCCTTCGTTCTCGAGCGTGCCGACGAACGGGGTGGTGTCGAAGTCGCCCTGGCCGGCGGCGAGCACGGCGTCGCTGACGCCCACATCGATGCCCTTGCGAATCGAGGTCAGCAGCAGGTCCGCGACACTCGGGTCGGTCTCGAACACGTCCGCGTCGACGCCGATGAGGGCGATGTCACGACCGGAGTCGCGGATGACCGACGCGGCGCTCTGGTAGATCGGGCCACCGACCGGCAGCAGCACGTCGACGCCCTGGTCGACGAGACCCTGCGCGGCGTTGATGGCGTCCTGGTTGGCCGTGAACGCCCCGGTGAAGACGCCGTCCGTGCCGTCCCAGCCGAGAACCTGGACCGTGTCGCTCTTCTGCGCGTTCCAGTACTCGACGCCCTGCTTGAAGCCGTCCATGAAGATCGAGACCGTCGGGAAGTTCTGCCCGCCGAACGTGCCGACCTTCTTCGACTTGTCGGTCGAGTACGACGCGGAGGCGTAGCCCGCGAGGAACGCGGCCTGCGACGTGTCGAACACGATCGGCTTGATGTTGGGCGCGTCGGTCTCGCCGTCGAAGTCGTTGTCGACCACGTCATCGATCGAGACGAACTCGAGGTCGGGGTTGGCGGTGGCCGCCTCGCCCGCCGCCGACGCCAGGGCGAAGCCGACGGTGATGATCAGCTTGCAGTTCTGGTCGATGAGGCTCGTGATGTTCGGGGCGAAGTCCGCTTCGGAGTCGGACTGCACCGAGATGGGCTCGACGCCTAGGGTCTCTGCCGCCGACGTCATGCCTTCGAAGCCGAGCTGGTTGAACGACTTGTCGTCGAACCCGCCCGCGTCCGAGACCATGCAGGGGATGAAGCCGTCGACGGCGCCGCCCGCGGCGTCACCGGACGAGGATGCCGCCGGCGCGGGCGCCGATCCGCAACCGGCCAGCGCAACGAGCAGTCCGGCGGTGGCGATGACCCCGCCGAACTTCTTGGTGGTAGAGAGTGTCAACTCAGGCCTCCATAAAAAGGTGGCCCGCGCACTTCGCGGGCGACATTTTGAAGTTACCCACTATGACGGCGCGCTTGCATACCGGATCGCCCCCGGTGGGCCAATGGTTACAAAGACGCAACAGAGCCGTCGCATGCGGCCCTCACCTCTCAGAGGACGTCGCCGCGGCCCGTCAGCTTGAGGGCGTCGACGACGCCTTTCACACGCTGCGCGTGTTCGCTCGTGGTCACCAGCAGCGCGTCCTCGGTGTCGACGATCACGATGTCCTTCACTCCGATGACGCTGATCACGCGACCGGTCTGACTGACGACGATGCCGCTCGCGGCGTCGACGAGCACGCGCGCGTTCTCGCCGAGGATTGCCAGGTCGTTCTTGCGACCGTGGGAGTTGAGCTTCGCGAGGCTGGCGAAGTCGCCCACGTCATCCCATTCGAAGTGTCCGGGGATCACGGCGAGGCGCCCCTTCTCGGCGGCGGGCTCCGCGACGGCGTAGTCGATGGCGATCTTCGTGATGCTCGGCCAGACGCGATCGACGACCGGACCGCGGGCCTCGCGGTCGTCCCAGGCCTCGGCGAGATCCATCAGCCCGGCATAGAGGTGCGGCTGGTTCTCGGCGATCTCGCCGAGAAGGACGTCGGCACGGGCGATGAACATCCCTGCGTTCCAGAGGAACGACCGGTCGGCGTAGTACTCGCGCGCGGTCTCGAGGTCGGGCTTCTCGACGAAGCGGCGCACGTAGGCGGCCTCGGGGGCGCCCTCGACGATCAGCTCGTCGCCCTTCTGGATGTAGCCGAACCCCACGGAGGGTTCGACGGGAGGAATGCCGATCGTGCAGATGTACCCGTCGCGGGCGACCGCCACCGCCTGGCGCACGGCGTGGTCGAACAGACGCGAGCCGCGGATCACGTGGTCGGCGGCGAACGAGCCGATCACGACGTCGGGCTCCCGACGCGACAGGATCGCGGCGGCGAGCCCGATCGCGGCCGCGGAGTCGCGCGGCTCGGACTCCAGAAACACGTTCTTGTCGGGGATGCCGGGCAGCTCGCGCTCGACGGCCGCGCGGTGCGCCCGCCCGGTGACCACAGCGATGCGGTCGGCGCCGGCGAGCGGCTCGAGCCGATCCCAGGTGTCGCGTAGAAGGGTCTGGCCGGAGCCGGTCAGGTCGTGGAGGAACTTCGGCGCGTCAGCACGGGAGAGCGGCCAGAGCCTGCTGCCGATACCGCCCGCGGGGATCACTGCGTAGAAATCGTCGATCGGTTCGGCCATGAGCAGAGGATACCGGGACGGCGCGCGCCACCCCTGTCGGCGACTCCGTGCCGGCGCCCACGGCCATCCGGGGGCAGGTGAGGCAACCCTCATTAATGTCTTGACATCAAGATAGTTAGGCTTCCCCCCGGGCTCGGCGACAGGGCCCGCCATAGGATGAAGGCGCAGCGTTGCCGCTTCCACGAGGGTCGTGCCGCACTCAGGCTGGTGACGAAAGCAGGGAGGACGATGTGTCTGCAGACACACGCGTGACACCGTCGGTGTCGGAGACCACTTCGAAGGTCCCCCGCGGAACGCTCTACCGGGGCCGAGAAGGAATGTGGTCGTGGGTGTTGCATCGCATCACCGGTGTGGCCATCTTCTTCTTCCTCCTCGTGCACGTGCTGGACACCGCTCTGATCCGGGTCTCCCCCGAGGCGTACGACGCGGTCATCGGCACGTACAAGAACCCCATCATGGGGATGGGCGAGGTCGTGCTCGTGGCGGCCATCGCCTATCACGCCTACAACGGGCTGCGCATCATCGTCGTCGACTTCTGGTCGAAGGGTGCGCGCTACCAGCGCCAGCTCTGGTGGGTCGTTCTCGGCCTCTGGGCAGTGACGATGATCGGATTCACCCCGCGCCACCTGATCAATGTGTTCTCGACGATGGGAGGGGGCCAGTGATGACTTCCGCCGACACCATCGCCGCACCCCGCAGCGCCGCCCCGCGCAAGAAGGGCACCAATCTCGAGAAGTGGGGCTGGATCTACATGCGCGTCTCGGGCGTCGTGCTCGTGGTGCTCATCTTCGGTCACCTCTTCGTCAACCTCATGGTCGGCGAAGGCATCCACCAGATCGACTTCGCGTTCGTCGTCGGAAAGTACGCCTCGCCGTTCTGGCAGTGGTGGGACGTCCTCATGCTCTGGCTCGCGCTCATCCACGGCGCGAACGGCATGCGCACGGTCATCAACGACTACGTCACGACCGAGCGCACGCGCCGCGTGCTCGTCTGGGCGGTCGGGCTGTCCGCCGCCTTCCTCATCCTGCTGGGCACGCTCGTCGTCTTCACCTTCGACCCGTGCATCGGCGTCACCCCCGACAGCAGCCTCTGGGACATGTGCCAGGGCTGATTCCCCGGCGCACCGAGAGAGAAACGAAAGCATCCCCGTGAGCACAGAGACCGCAGACTCCTTCGTCAAGGACGGCGTGCACTACCACCAGTTCGACATCGTCATCGTGGGCGCCGGAGGTGCCGGTATGCGCGCGGCGATCGAAGCCGGACCGGGTGCCAAGACCGCCGTCATCAGCAAGCTCTACCCGACCCGCTCGCACACCGGGGCGGCGCAGGGCGGTATGGCGGCCGCGCTGGCGAACGTCGAAGAGGACTCCTGGGAATGGCACACCTTCGACACGGTGAAGGGCGGCGACTACCTGGTGGATCAGGATGCCGCCGAGATCCTGGCGAAGGAGGCCATCGACGCGGTCATCGACCTCGAGAACATGGGCCTGCCGTTCAACCGCACGCCCGAGGGCAAGATCGACCAGCGCCGGTTCGGCGGCCACACCGCCGACCACGGCAAGACCCCGGTGCGCCGGGCCTGCTACGCCGCTGACCGCACCGGTCACATGATCCTGCAGACGCTGTTCCAGAACTGCGTGCGTCTGGGCATCAACTTCTTCAACGAGTTCTACGTGCTCGACCTCATCACCGTCGTTGCGGACGACGGCACGACGCAGGTGGCGGGCGTCGTCGCCTACGAGCTGTCCACCGGCGACCTGCACGTCTTCCAGTCCAAGGCCGTCATCTTCGCGACCGGCGGCTTCGGCAAGATCTTCAAGACCACCTCGAACGCGCACACGCTCACCGGCGACGGCGTCGGCATCGTCTGGCGCAAGGGCCTGCCGCTCGAGGACATGGAGTTCTTCCAGTTCCACCCGACCGGCCTCGCAGGGCTCGGCATCCTCCTCACCGAGGGTGCCCGAGGTGAAGGCGCGATCCTGCGCAACGCCAGCGGCGAGCGGTTCATGGAGCGGTACGCACCGACGATCAAGGACCTCGCACCCCGTGACATCGTGAGCCGCTGCATGGTCCAAGAGGTGGCCGAAGGTCGCGGCGCCGGCCCGCACCGCGACTACGTGCTGCTGGACTGCACCCACCTCGGGGCGGAAGTGCTGGAGACGAAGCTCCCCGACATCACCGAGTTCGCCCGCACGTATCTCGGCGTCGACCCGGTCGTCGAACCCGTGCCCGTGATGCCCACCGCGCACTACGCGATGGGCGGCATCCCCACCAACGTCAAGGCCGAGGTCCTGAGCGACAACACCACGGTCGTGCCGGGTCTCTACGCCGCCGGGGAGTGCGCTTGCGTGTCGGTGCACGGCTCCAACCGCCTCGGCACCAACTCGCTGCTCGACATCAACGTCTTCGGCAAGCGCGCGGGCCGCAATGCGGTCGCCTACGTGCAGGACGCCGAGTTCGTGCCGCTGCCGGAAGACCCCTCGAAAGAGGTGCGCGAGCTCATGGAGAGCCTGCGCAACAATCCCGGCACGGAGCGGATCGCCGTGCTGCGCAAGACCCTGCAGGACGAGATGGACCGCAAGGCCCAGGTCTTCCGCACCGACGAGTCGCTCGGCGAGGTCATGACGGTGATCCAGGATCTGCGCGACCGCTTCCAGAACATCCACGTCGACGACAAGGGCAAGCGGTACAACACCGACCTGCTCGAAGCCGTCGAACTGGGATTCCTCCTCGACCTCGCCGAGGTCGTCGTCGTCACCGCCCGCAACCGCAAGGAGAGCCGCGGCGGTCACATGCGCGACGACTACCCGAAGCGGGACGACGAGAACTACATGCAGCACTCGATGGCGTACCTGTCGGGTGACGCCCACTCCTCGCACCCCGAGGATCACATTCGCTTGGACTGGAAGCCCGTGGTCATCACGCGCTACCAGCCGATGGAGAGGAAGTACTAGAGATGGTGTCGACTCTCGTAGAGACCACCGACGCGGATGTCGCGGACACCGCCGCCCCGGAAGACACGGGCGTTCAGGCGTTCCTCGTCACCTTCATCATCCGTCGCTTCGACCCCGAGGTGGACGCTGAGCCGCGCTGGGTCGATTACGACGTGGAGCTGTACTCGACCGACCGCGTCCTGGACGGGCTGCACAAGATCAAGTGGGAGGTCGACGGCTCGCTGTCGTTCCGTCGCTCGTGCGCGCACGGGATCTGCGGCTCCGACGCCATGCGCATCAACGGCCGCAACCGACTCGCCTGCAAGACGCTGATCAAGGACCTCGACATCTCGAAGCCGATCTACGTCGAGGCCATCAAGGGCCTGCCGCTCGAAAAGGACCTCATCGTCGACATGGAGCCGTTCTTCGCCTCCTACCGCGACGTGCAGCCGTTCCTGATCGCGAACTCGGTGCCCGAGAAGGGCAAGGAGCGCGTGCAGTCGGTCGTGGACCGCGAGATCTTCGATGACACCACCAAGTGCATCTTGTGCGCCGCGTGCACGTCGTCCTGCCCCGTGTTCTGGACCGATGGGCAGTACTTCGGTCCTGCCGCCATCGTCAACGCGCACCGCTTCATCTTCGATTCCCGCGACGATGCCGCCGATGTGCGTCTCGACATCCTCAACGACAAAGAAGGCGTGTGGCGCTGCCGCACCACCTTCAACTGCACGGAGGCGTGCCCCCGTGGCATCGAGGTGACGAAGGCCATCGCCGAGGTCAAGCAGGCGGTGCTCCGCGGGAGGCGCTGAGCGCAGCATCCTGAACCTGCCCCCGAGCGAGATGTGCTCGTGGGCGCCGGCCTCGGCCGGTATGGTTCGACCGTGGACACCGCAGGGTCGCTGAAGCGTCGCTCCCGAGCGACGGTGTCCGCGGCGTATGCGGCGCAGGGGTTCGGCTACGCCGTCGTGGTGACCTCCCTGCCGGGTTTGAAGGACCGGCAGGGCATCGACGACACCGCCATCGCACTCATCGTCCTGCTGGTGTGCGTCACAGCGGCCGCCGGTTCGGTGCTCGCCGACCTCATCGCCACCCGGGCCGGCAGTCGTGCCGCCCTCGTGACCGGACTGGCCCTCGAGGTCGGCGGCATCGCCATCGTGGCCGCAGATGCTCCGCTCTGGCTGTTCATCGCCGGCTTCGCCGTCTACGGATCCGGGCTGGGCGCCGTCGACGCCGCAGGGGCCATGCAGGGCGTGCTGGTGCAGCGCGCCTACGGCCGAGACCTCATGGGCGGGTTCTTCGCCGCCTACACCGCCGCCGCGATTTTCGGGGCGCTTGCCGTGGCGGGTGCCGCCGCCGTCGGGTGGGGCGTGTCGGCGGCCCTCGTGGTCGTCATCGTCGTGGCCGCGTTCGTCGCGGGCTGCGGTCTCGTCTGGTTCGACCGCTCCCGCGCCGGCGAGGAGCGTCACGTCGCGGCCCGCACGCCCCTCCCCCGCCGCGGCATCTGGCTGTTCGGCTTCGTCATCCTCGCCGCATTCACGCTGGACTCGGGGGTGAGCACATGGAGCACGGTCTACCTGCAGGATGACCTCGTGGCCGCGGCCGTCATCGCCCCGCTCGGCTACGCCGCCTATCAGGTGGCGATCCTCCTCACGCGGCTCGCGACCGACAGGATCGTGGGGCGGTGGGGCGCGGGACCGGTCGTGATGGGCTCGACCGTGATCTCGCTGGCGGGGCTGATCGTGGTCGCGGCGCTGCCGTTCGTGGCCGCTGCGGTGCTCGGCTTCGCGCTCGCAGGGGTCGCCGTGGGCGCCCTGGTTCCGCTCGCGTTCACATCGGCGGGCCAGCTCGCGCCGCTGCGCAGCGACCAGATCATCGCGCGGGTCAACCTCTTCAACTACGCGGGCGCCGTCCTCGGCGCCGTGGTGATCGGGCTGCTGGCCGACGTGCCGGGACTCCCGCTCGCGTTCCTGATCCCGGCCGTGCTGCTCCTGCCGGTGCTCTTGCTCGCACGCAGATTCCGGGCCGCCGCGGGCCGGCAGGACGCGGTCGCGGCGACGACGGCGGGCGCATCCGCCGATCGATAACCTGGATCCATGAACCAGAGGGGTCCGAGGCAGAGCGAGCCTGGAGAGTCCGACCCCGCCGTCGATCCTGTTTCCGTGGCGCTCGAGGCGGCCCGCGAAGAAGAGACTCTGCGCGAGCGGTGGGAGATGACGCAGGACTCGCTCCGCGAACGGTTCGACGAGCCGATCGCGCGCGCCACCCGCGTCACCCAGGCGACCCTCGCGTGGTTCCCCATCCGCGTGTGGCGTCACTTCCTGCAGCACAACGGGTTCCTGCTCGCGGCCGGCGTGAGCTACCAGGCGCTGTTCGCCCTGTTCGCGGCGATCTACGTGGCCTTCGCGGTGGCCGGGCTCTGGCTCGGCGCCAGCCAAGCGGCGATCAACGCGATGATCGACGTCATCAACGGGTACATCCCCGACCTGATCAGCGCGACCGGCCTGTTCACCGAGGAGCAGGTGGCCGAGATCGCGACGCAGAGCGCCAACGTGCTCGGCGTGACCGGCTTGATCGCCCTCGCGACCCTGATCTGGACGGCGATCGGCTTCATCACCTTCGCGCGCCGCGCGGTGCGCGACATCTTCGGAATCGATCCGGATCGGCGCTCCTACCTCCTCCTCAAGGCGCGCGACCTCTTCGCCGCAGCCGTGTTCGGCGTCGCGCTCGTCGTCGGAGCCGCCGTCAGCTCGGCGGGCACGTGGGCACTGAGCCTCGTGTTCGACCTCTTCTCGTGGCCGACGGACTCGTTCGGCTACCTGCTCGGAGCGCGCGTGGCGTCGATCGTCGTCTCGTTCGCGCTGTACTCCGCGGCGCTCGCCTCGCTCGTGCGCTTCCTCACCGGAACGCACCTCGGTTGGCGTCGGATCCTTCCCGGCGCCATGATCGGGGGCGGCGCGGTCACGGTGCTGCAGATCGGCGCGGGATGGCTGCTCATCTACACCCCGTCGAACTCCCTGCTCGCGACCTTCGCGATCTTCGTCGGGCTGCTGCTGTGGTTCCGGGTGATCGGGGTGATCATCCTCACGGCGAGCGCCTGGATCGCCGTCGCCGCCAGCGACATGAACGTGCCGCTGATCCCCCAGACGGAGGACGAGCGCAGGCGGGCCGAGCACCGCGCCCTCCTCGTGGCCGCGAACGTGCGATTGCGCACCGCACGCGAAGCCCGCGAGAACGCGCCCTGGTACCGCGTGTGGTCCGCCGATCGAGCGGTGGCCGCAGCAGAGGCCGAGCTCGCCCACGTCGTGGCATCCGCCCCTCCTCCCCCGGTCCGCAGACCGGGCCTGCTGATGGAGTGACCGGCGCCGCGGGGTGTCGGAGGCCGCGTCTAGGCTGATCCTCGTGCAACGCCCCCTTCGCATCGCCTCCGTCAACGTCAACGGCATCCGCGCGGCAGCCCGCAACGGCATGCACGCATGGCTCGAGACCGCGGGGGTCGATGTGCTGACGCTGCAGGAGGTGCGGGCCACGGCCGCCGACGTGGCGGCCGCCCTGCCGGGCTGGTTCTTCGTCAACGACGAAGCACTGGCGAAGGGTCGCTCAGGTGTCGCCATCGCGACCCGCGAGCCGGTGGACGCCTTCCGCACCGACCTCGTCGGCGGCCCCGATCTGCAGCCGAAGGGCCGCTGGATCGAAGCCGACGTCGTGGCCGAGGGTGAGACCGTCACCGTGGCGAGCGCGTACGTCCCCACCGGGCAGGACGGCACCCCGAAGCAGGCGGAGAAGTACGCGTTCCTCGATGCGATGGAGGAGCGCATGCCGCAGCTCGCGGCCGACGGACGGCTGGCCCTCATCACCGGCGACCTCAACGTCGGCCATCGTGAGCTCGACATCCGCAACTGGAAGGGCAACGTGAAGAAGGCCGGCTTCCTCCCCCGCGAGCGCGCCTACTTCGACCGCTTCCTCGGACCGGCGGGCTCCTCCGTCACCGGCGTCGACGGCTCCGTCGGCGCGGGTCTCGGGTGGGTCGATGTCGGTCGACGCTTCCACGGCGACGTCGACGGTCCGTACTCGTGGTGGTCGAGCCGCGGCAAGGCGTTCGACACCGACACCGGGTGGCGCATCGACTACCACCTCGCCACGTCGACGCTCGCCGAGCGCGTCACGGACTACCGGATCGTGCGCGCCCCGTCGTGGGACACCCGGTGGAGCGACCACGCCCCCGTCGTGGTCGACTACACGGTCGGTCTCTGAGCCGGGCTCGGCGCGGCATCCGCCCCCGGGTCTTCGATCGGGCCGGACAGGACCGTCGAGGGGGCCGGCGGGACCGCGAACTAGACTCGACGGGTGAACAAACCCCGCTTGTACTCCGGCATGCAGCCCTCCGCCGACTCGCTCCAGATCGGCAACTACATCGGGGCGCTCATGCAGTGGCGAGACCTGCAGGACTCGTACGATGCGTTCTTCTCGGTCGTCGACCTGCACGCCCTCACGCAACCGAACGATCCCTCCGAGCTGCGGGCGAAGACGCGGCGCACGGCCGCGCAGTACATCGCCGCCGGCATCGAGCCTTCGCGTTCCACCCTGTACGTGCAGTCGCACGTGCCCGCGCACAGCGAGCTCGCGTGGATCCTCTCCACCCTCACCGGCTTCGGCGAGGCGAACCGCATGACGCAGTTCAAGGACAAGTCGCAGCGCTACGGCGTCGACGCGACCTCGGTGGGCCTCTTCACCTATCCGGTGCTGATGGCGGCCGACATCCTGCTGTACCAGACCGACGTGGTGCCCGTCGGTGACGACCAGAAGCAGCACGTGGAACTCACGCGCGACCTCGCGGAGCGCTTCAACTCCCGGTACGGTCAGACCTTCACGGTGCCGGTGCCCGTGATCCAGCGCGACACCGCGCGCATCTACGACCTCCAGAACCCGACGTCGAAGATGTCGAAGTCGGCCGAGTCCGATGCGGGTGTGCTGTGGATGCTCGACGAGCCCGCCGTCAACGCCAAGAAGATCATGCGCGCCGTCACCGACAGCGAGGGTGCCGTCCGGTTCGACCGCGAGAACAAGCCCGGTGTGTCGAACATGCTGGTGATCTACGCCGCACTCAGCGGGCGTCAGATCCCCTCCATCGAGGACGAGTACGCGGGGCGAGGCTACGGCGACTTCAAGAAAGGCCTCGCGGAGGTCGTGGTCTCCGAGTTCGAACCCGTGCGCGCGCGCACGCTCGAGATGCTCGATGATCCGGCCGAGCTCGACCGCGTGCTGGCGGTGAACGCCGACCGCGCGGCATCCGTCGCCAACGCCACCCTCAACGACGTCTACGACAGGATCGGCCTGCTGCGCCGCGCCTGAGTGGGCCACCGGGGGCGTGGTGGGTGCACAACCGGGTCGCTCGTGGTCGGTTCGCACGTCGATAGGGTGGCGAGATGGATGCCGTGACCCTGCACAGCGCCCGGCTCGAGCTCTCGATCCCCACCAACGGCGACGTCGACGCGATCTTCGCCGCCTGCCAGGACCCCGGCATCCAGCGCTACACCACCGTTCCCTCGCCCTACACGCGAGTCCACGCCGAGCAGTTCGTGGTCGACGTGGCGGCGCAGTGGGCGGCCGACGAGCACCTCACATGGGCGATGCGGCGTGACGACGAACTGATCGGCATGGTGGGTCTGTACCGTCTCAGCGCCAAGGGCGACGGCGAGCTCGGCTATTGGGTCGCGCGGCAGGCTCGCGGTCAGGGCTATCTCACCGAGGCGTCGCGCACCGTGCTCGACTGGGGCTTCTCCGAGGACGGTCTCGCGCTCACCCGCATCGAGTGGCACGCCTCGGTCGGCAACATCGCCTCGGCCCGGGCCGCCCGCGCTCTGGGCTTCCGCTACGAGGGAATGCGACGGCAGGCGCTGAAGAACTCCCACGGTCGCGACGACGGCTGGGCCGCTGCTCTGCTCTCGAGCGACGATCGGAGGCCGCAGCCGTGGCCGGTGCTGCCGGACTGAGGCTTCGGCCGGCGGCGGGGCGGAGGGTTGCCGGTACGCGCGGCGTGTGCTGAGTCCGGAGGGCCGCCCGGGCAACCCACCCGCGTGGCAGGATGGGCGCATGCCCGAGATGCCCGAGGTGCAGGGACTCGTCGACTTCCTCCGCGGACGCGTGACCGGCCTCGAGATCACGCGCGTCTCGGTCGCGAACATCGCCGCACTGAAGACCTACGACCCGCCGGTCACCGCCCTGGTCGGCACCGCCGTCGCGGGTGCCGAGCGGCACGGCAAATTCATCGACCTGGCCACGACCCACGACGGCGACGACGCGGCACCCCACCTCGTGTTCCACCTGGCGAAGGCCGGATGGCTGCGCTGGTACGACACCCTCCCCGCCACGGTCATCCGCCCCGGCAAGACGCCGATCGCCCTGCGGGTGGCCCTCAGCGACGGCTCGGGCTTCGACCTCACCGAGGCCGGGACCAAGAAGTCGCTCGCGGTCTACGTCGTCCGTGACCCCGCCGACGTTCCCGGCATCGCCCGGCTCGGCCCCGACCCGCTCGATCCCACCTTCACCCGTGACACGCTGGCGGCGCTCCTGGAGGGGCGGCGGACGCAGATCAAGGGCGTGCTCCGCGACCAGTCCATCATCGCCGGGGTCGGGAACGCGTACTCGGACGAGATCCTGCACGCCGCCAAGACATCGCCGTACGCTCTGGCCGCCAAGCTCACGGACCCCGAGATCGACCGGCTCTTCGCCGCGATGACGACGACGCTGACGGATGCTGTGGCCGAGGCATCCGGCAAGCCGCCCGCCGACCTGAAAGACGCGAAACGCCGCGGCATGCAGGTGCACGGACGTCGAGGGGAGATCTGCCCCGTCTGCGGCGACACCGTGCGCAGCGTCTTCTTCGCTGACAACAGCCTGGAGTACTGCGCGACGTGCCAGACGGGTGGCAAGCCCCTCGCCGATCGCCGGTTGAGCAGGCTTCTGAAGTAGACGCTCTTCGTCTCGTCGCTGCGCTCACCGCTTCACGGCCAGGCGGCGGATCAGACGTCGTTCGTGCCCGCCAGGATGTGAGCGTCTTCGTCGACCCAGTCGAGCGACTTCGTCACGGCCTTGCGCCACATGCGCACGCGGCGCTCCCGCTCGGCCGGGTCCATCGAGGGTTCGAAACGCGCGCCCTCCCGCCATTGCGCCCGCAGGTGGTCTCGGTCGTTCCAGACACCGGTCGCGAGCCCGGCCGCGTACGCGGCGCCGAGCGCGGTGGTCTCGATCACCTCGGGGCGGACGACCGGGATGCCGAGGATGTCCGCCTGGAACTGCATCATGAGCGCATCGCGCGACCCGCCGCCGTCGACCCGCAGCTCGAACAGATCCTTCTCCGTGTCCATGAGGGCGGCATCGATCACATCTCGCGATTGGAACGCCGCAGCCTCCAGCGCCGCGCGGGCGATGTGGGCCTTGTTCACGTAGCGGGTCAGACCGACCAGGGCTCCGCGCGCGTCGGGGCGCCAGTACGGGGCGAACAGGCCGGAGAAGGCGGGGACGAAGTAGGCGCCGCCGCTGTCGGCCACGGTCGAGGCGAGGCGCTCCACCTCGGGCGAGGACGAGATGATGCCCAGGTTGTCGCGCAGCCACTGCACCAACGACCCGGTCACGGCGATCGACCCCTCCAGCGCGTACCGTGCCGGCTCGTCCCCGCACCGGTACGCGACCGTCGTCACGAGTCCGTTCGTCGAGCGCACGATCTCGGTGCCCGTGTTCACGAGGAGGAAGTTGCCGGTGCCGTAGGTGTTCTTCGATTCGCCCACGTCGAACGCGGCCTGACCGAACATGGCCGCCTGCTGGTCTCCGAGGATGCCCGCGATCGGGATGCCCCGCGCTGCGGCGGGCTCGCGCACCTCGGTGACCACTCCCGAGGACGAGACGATCTCGGGCATCATCGAGCGGGGGACGCCGAAGGTCTCGAGGAGTTCGTCGTTCCAGTCGAGGGTGGCGAGGTCCATCAGCAGGGTGCGGCTGGCGTTGGTCACGTCCGTGACATGGATGCCCTGCCGCGTGTCGCCCGTCAGATTCCAGATGACCCAGCTGTCGGGGGTGCCGAAGAGAAGGTGTCCGGCCTCCGCGTCGGCGCGCGCGCCGGGGACGTGATCGAGGATCCACGCGATCTTCGACGCGGAGAAGTAGGTTGCGAGCGGCAGCCCCGTCTGCGCGGCGAAGCGGTCGGTGCCGCCGTCTGCGGCCAGCCGGTCGATCATCGGCTGCGTGCGGGTGTCCTGCCACACGATGGCGTTGCCGACCGGTTTGCCGGTGCGGCGATCCCACACGATGACCGTCTCGCGCTGGTTGGTGATACCGAGGCCGGCGATGTCCCCGGCGCGCAGCGCGGCGTCCTTCAGAGCGGTCGAGATGACCCACTGCGTGTTCGTCCAGATCTCGATGGGGTCGTGCTCGACCCAGCCGGCACGCGGGAAGATCTGCTCGTGCTCACGCTGCGCGACGCTAACGATGGATCCGGAGGAGTCGAAGACGATCGCCCTCGTCGATGTCGTCCCCTGGTCGAGCGCCAGAACATGGTCGGCCACGATGCCTCCTTCTGCGCGCACCCGTGCACGGGGCGGGCGCGGCTCCAGGCTAACGGCCGCTGCTCGACTCTCCGTACGACGACACCGGCCGCACGTCCGACGATGACGCGGACCGGGCCCCCGAGATCCATGCCGGATCCGCGGCGTGGACGCGATCGAGGCCGCGCTGCACCTCTCCGTCGATGCCGGAGGCATCCCAGCCGAGAACCGGTGCCAGCACTCCGGCGATCTCGCGCGCGGCCGATTCCGTCGCCTCGCCGAGGAACGCGAGGCTCGTCCGTCGCATCAGGACGTCGTCGAGGTGCACGACGCTCTCCGTCCGCGCGAGGTGCCGCAGCTCGCCCGAGCTGTAGGCAGGTGCGGCCGCGAGCAATCGGTCGTCGGGGTCTTGCAGGATCGCCGTGATGACCTCGGCGGCAACCGTGCCGTAGCGGTCGAGGAGCATCGCGGCGCGATCGAGCGGCAGCGTGCCCCGGTGAGACTCCAGCCACTGCCGGCGGGTGCGCTCGGTGGCGGGGAATCCCTTGCCGCCGCCGATCGCGAGACCCTTCGTCGAGCGCAGCCGGGGTCGGGCGAGGAGCTCGAGCGCGCGGTCGGCCAGGTGTTCGGCGGAGGCGCGGAACGTGGTCCATTTCCCGCCGACGAGACTGAGGACCGTGGCATCCGTCACTCCCCCGCCTCGCAGCTTCGCCGTCTCGATGCGATAGTCGCGCGACACGAACCCGGCCGCGATGTCGCCATGGCCGGGCAGTGGGCGCACCCCCGAGAAGCGGTAGACAATCTGCGAACGATCGACCTCGATCGACGGCAGCACGTGCGCGACGAGTTCGAGGAAGTAGTCGACCTCGGCCTCGGTGCAGACGATCGGATCGGACATGTCGTGCTCGAGGTCGGTCGTGCCCACCAGCACCCGACCCTTGAGCGGGTAGATGAGCACGATACGGCCGTCCTTGTGCTCGAAGAAGAGCTCGCGCCCGCCGGTCGCAGCCAGCAGTTCGGGGTGATCGAGGACGATGTGCGAGCCCTTCGTACCCCCCATGAGCGCGGTGGGATCTTCGAGCGCATCGTTCGTCAGGTCGGTCCACGGTCCGGACGCGTTGATGACGACGGATGCCGCGACCGCCACTTCTTCCCCCGTCACGGTGCTCTGCACCACGACCCGGCCGTCCCTGACATCCACCGCCCCGGTGTAGTTCGCCGCGCGCGCGCGGTCGCCTCCCGCAGCCCGGCCGTCGCGGAGGACGTCGAGCGCGAGCCGCTCCGGATCATGCAGCGAGGCATCCCAGTAGGTCGCCGTGTACTTGATGGCGGGATTCAGCTGCGGGAGGGCGGCCAGCGATCGCCGGCGTCCGTGGAACGCGTGCCGGGGAACGCGGCCGCCGCCGCGCGAGAAGGAGTCGTAGATCACGAGCCCGATCTTGATGAGCGCCGCACCGCGCTCGCGGTGACCCTTCGAGCCGTGACGGAGGAATCGCAGGGGCGCGCTCAGCACCCCGGAGAAGGTCGAGAAGATCGGAATCGTCGTCTGCAGCGGGCGGACGTAGTGCGGCGCGACCCGGAGCAGCCCGTTGCGTTCGGTGACGGCCTCGTGAACCAGCCGGAACTCGCCGTTCTCGAGGTACCGCACGCCGCCGTGGATCATGTGCGACGACGCCGCGGATGCGCCGCTGACGAAGTCCGACCGCTCGACGAGCATGACGTCGACCCCCTGCAGAGCGAGGTCTCGGAACGCAGCGAGCCCGTTGATGCCGCCGCCGACGATGAGCACATCGGCCCACGGTCGCGCGACCAGATCGTCGAACGTGGTGTGGCGTGGTGACGGTGACATGCGCGCCCCTTTCCCCCCTCCAGGCTAAACGGCGGGGAGGGGCGGAAGGGCGCCTGCGAGGGCCTTCGCGGGGAGTTGCCAGCCGTCATGGAATGAAATCCCGCGCGGGGCGTTGAGTAGACTCCAGAGCAGTACAGAGTGCTCCGGGGTCGGTGAGAATCCGAACCGGCGGTGACAGTCCGCGAACCGAGGCAGAAGCATCCGGAAGGGTGCGGTCTCGGCCGATCCGGTGGAATTCCGGAACCGACGGTGATGCGAGGGTCTCCCTCGTCAGTCCGGATGAGAGGCGCACGGACGGTGACGAGCCGTCGGCGTGAGCCATCCCCGGAGATCCGATCCGGAACGGGGAATGGCATGGGCATCAGCGCCGCGGAGGACTCCGCGATGACGCGTGCGTTCGCGCTGGCGCTCAACGGCCCGCGCGGCGTGAACCCCCAGGTGGGAGCCGTCCTCCTCGCCCCCGACGGCACGGTCGTGGCCGAGGGCTGGCACCGCGGAGCCGGTACCGCGCACGCGGAGGTCGATGCCCTGTCCCACCTCGGCCCGGAGGGCGGCAGGGGTCTCACCGCGGTCGTCACCCTCGAGCCCTGCAACCACCAGGGACGCACGGGGCCCTGCTCGGAAGCCCTCCTCGCCGCCGGGATCAGCCGCGTGATCTTCGCCGTGGACGACCCCAGCCCCGAGGCGGGCGGAGGCGCGGAGCGTCTCGCCGCCGCGGGTGTCGACATCGAGCAGGGGTTCCGCCGCGCCGAGGGCGAGCAGCTGCTCGCGTCCTGGCTGCGGACGGCGGAACTACGCCGGCCGCACGTGACCGTGAAATGGGCGCAGAGCCTCGACGGTCGTGCCGCGGCGGACGACGGGACCAGCCAGTGGATCACCGGACCCGCCGCACGGGCCGATGTGCACCGGCGTCGGGCGGCCGCCGACGCGATCGTCGCCGGGATCGGCACGATCCTCGCGGACGACGCCTCTCTCACCGCGCGCGCGGACGACGGCACGCTCGTGGCGTCGCAGCCGCAGCCGGTGGTGATCGGGCGGACGCCCACACCGGCGGATGCCGCCGTGCGCCGTCACCCCAGAGCACCCCTGTTCTACGACACGCACAGCCTTCCGAACGTGCTGTCGGATCTGCGCGATCGCGGGATCCAGACCGTGTTCGTCGAGGGCGGCCCCACGCTGGCGAGCGCGTTCCTCCGGGCGGGACTCGTGGACGAGGTGGTCGTCTACATCGCGCCTGCCCTGATCGGCGGACGCAATCTCGCGCTCGCCGACATCGGCGTCGACACGATCACCGACGCGCGGCGACTGAGTGTGGCATCCATCGACCGACTCGGCGACGACCTGCTGGTCGTGGCACGCCCTTCTGAAGGAGAAAGCTGATGTTCACCGGAATCGTCGAAGAGGTCGGCGCCGTCACCGCTGTGGAGGAGTCCGGAGACGGGGTGCGTGTCACCGTGCACGCGCCGATCGCCGTGGCGGATGCCGCGCACGGCGACTCGATCTCGGTGAGCGGCGTGTGCCTGACGGTCGTCGACCGCGGGGACGACTGGTTCACCGCCGACGTGATGCGTCAGACGCTCGACATGTCGACCCTCACGGGCGTCGACGTCGGTCGTCCCGTCAACCTCGAGCGCGCGACGGCGGCCCACGGACGACTCGGCGGACACATCGTGCAGGGCCACATCGACGGCACCGGGGAGGTGCTCGAGGTGCGCCCGGGCGACCAGTGGCGCGTCCTGCGCTTCTCGGTGCCCGCCGATCTCGCCCCCCTCGTCGTCGACAAGGGCTCGATCGCGATCGACGGGGTCTCGCTCACCGTGAGCGCGGTCAGCGACCCGTCCGCAGAACCCCAATGGCTCGAGGTGTCCCTCATCCCCGAGACGCTCGCCGCCACGACGCTCGGCGCGCGGCGCCCCGGTGACCGCGTCAACCTCGAGACCGACATTTTGGCCCGCCACGTGCGGCGCCTCCTCGCATTCACCCCCTCGGCGCTCGGCGCCCCGACAGAAGGAGGCTCCCGATGAGCCTTTCCACCATCCCCCAGGCGCTGGACGCGCTGCGCGCCGGCAGGCCGATCATCGTCGCCGACGACGAGAACCGCGAGAACGAGGGCGACGTCATCATCTCGGCCGAGCTCGCCACCCCCGAGTGGATCGCCTGGACCGTCCGCTGGTCGAGCGGCTTCATCTGCGCCCCCATGCCCGCCGACTGGGCGGACCGTCTCGACCTACCGCCGATGGTCGCGGTGAACGAGGACGCGCGCGGCACCGCCTACACCGTGAGCGTCGACGCCGCCACGCGGGTGACGACGGGCATCAGCGCGTCGGATCGCGCGCACACGCTGAACGTGCTCGCCGACCCCGAGTCCACGCCGTCGAGCCTCATCCGCCCCGGCCACGTCCTTCCGCTCCGCGCCGTCGACGGCGGCGTGCGCGAACGAGGGGGCCACACCGAGGCGGCCGTCGACCTCATGAAGCTCGCGGGTCTCAAGCCGGTGGGCGCCATCGCCGAGATCGTCGCCGAGGACGGCAGCATGATGCGCCTGCCCGGCCTGATCGACCTCGGCGCGCGCGACGGCGTGCACGTCATCACGATCGAACAGTTGATCGCCCACCTCGACGAGGTCGACCCGCGCGACAGCGCCGTGCCCGGTCCGCACCGCCGGCGCGTGAGCTTGCGCGCCGAGGCGCATGTGCCGACCTCCCACGGCGACTTCCGCTTCCTCGCCTACAAGGACCGCGTCACGGGCACCGACCACATGGCCGTCGTCTCGGGCGAGCTGACCGACGACGCGCCGCTCGTCCGCGTTCACTCGGAGTGCCTCACCGGTGAGGCCTTCGGCTCGCTCAAGTGCGAGTGCGGTCCGCAGCTCAACGCCGCGCTCGACGCCATCGACGAACAGGGGGGCGTCGTGATCTACATGCGCGGCCACGAGGGTCGCGGCATCGGCCTCATCAACAAGCTGCGGGCCTACAGTCTGCAGGAGCGCGGACTCGACACCGTCGACGCGAACCTCGCCCTGGGCCTTCCCGCCGACGCCCGCGACTACGCCGCGGCAGCCGGCATCCTCGCGGATCTGGGTATCGAGCGCGTCCGGCTGCTGACGAACAACACCGACAAGGTGAACCAGCTGCGTGAGCTCGGCCTCGACGTCGTCGAGCAGGTGCCGCTGCTGGTCGGCGTCGGTCCCAACAACCACCAGTATCTCGAGACGAAGCGCGACCGGATGGGGCACGTCATCGCCGATGCCGATCTCGCCGACGCGCTCTCGCAGATGCACGAAGGAGCAGGCGCATGAGCGGCAGAGGAGCGCCCCTGACCGGGGGAACGGACGCCACGGGACTTCGGATCGTCGTCGTCGCGGGGACGTGGCACGACGCGATCAGCGAGGGTCTCATCGCGGGCGCCGAGCGCACGCTCGATGCCTCCGGCGCGACGTGGCAGCTGGTGCGCGTTCCCGGGTCGTTCGAGCTGCCGGTGGTGGCGAAGGCGGCCCTGGATGCCGGCGCCGACGCCGTCGTCGCCCTGGGCGTGATCATCCGCGGCGGCACTCCGCACTTCGAGTACGTCTCGTCGGCCGCGACCGACGGTCTCACGCGCGTGGCGCTCGACACGGGCAAGCCGGTGGGCTTCGGACTGCTCACCCTCGATGACGAGCAGCAGGGCCTCGATCGCGCCGGTCTCGCCGGCTCGAAGGAGGACAAGGGTGCCGAGGCCGCGGACGCCGCGATCCGGACTGCTCTCGTCCTGCGTCAGCTGCGCGACTGACGCCGCGCGCCAACCTGGGAGAACCCTGGGTAGACTCGTCGCTTATGTCTTCCCCTGTTTCCCCGCCCACCGCCTCGGCACCGCTGAATCCGCGCTCACGCGTGATCACCGCGAGTCTCGTGGGCACCACGATCGAGTTCTACGACTTCTACGCGTACGCGACCGCCGCGGTGCTCGTGTTCCCGATCCTGTTCTTCCCGACCGGCAACGAGACCACCTCGCTCCTCGCGTCGTTCGCCGTGTTCGGCGCGGCGATGGTCGCCCGTCCGATCGGTGCGCTCGTCTTCGGGCATTTCGGCGACAAGTTCGGCCGCAAGGCGACGCTCGTGGCCTCGCTGCTGACGATGGGCATCGCGACGGTGCTGATCGGCTGCCTGCCCACCTTCCAGCAGATCGGCTGGGTGGCGGCATTCCTCCTGCTCGTCCTGCGTCTCGCGCAGGGCTTCGCGCTGGGCGGCGAATGGTCGGGTGCGGCGCTCGTGGCCACCGAGAACGCGCCGGCGGGGAAGCGCGCGTGGTACGGCACGTTCCCGCAGCTCGGAGCACCGATCGGGTTCATCATCGCCAACGCGGTGTTCCTCACGATCAACTTCGCCCTGCCCCACCCCGATGGCACCGGCCAGCGGTCCGAGGCGTTCCTGGCGTGGGGCTGGCGCGTGCCGTTCCTGTTCTCGGCGGTCATGGTGATCATCGGGCTCTGGGTCCGGCTGAAGCTCGTCGAGTCCGAGACCTTCACGAAGGCCGAGAAGACCGGCGCCATCCGCAAGTTCCCGGTCGGCACGGTCTTCCGCCACCACTGGTGGCACCTCATCCTCGGCACGTTCATCATGCTCGCGACGTATGTGCTTTTCTACCTGATGACGAGCTTCACCCTGTCGTACGGCACGAAGGCGGCAGACCTCGGCACCGCCTCGGCGGCCGCCCAGGCTGCTGCCGAAGCCGCCGGCAAGCCGTTCGACGCCACGGCCTTCGCGGCGCAGTTCTACCCCGGACTCGGTTTCGCCTACACCGACTTCGTGCTCATGCAGATCATCGGCGTCGTCTTCTTCGGCATCTTCACCCTCCTGTCCGGCCCCATCGCCGACGCGATCGGCCGCAAGAAGCTGCTCATCGGCGTGACGATCGGCATCATCGTGTTCGGTCTCGCGTTCGACCTGTTCCTGCTCCCCCAGGCGGACCCGAAATTCACCGGCGCGCTCGTCCAGGCGTTCCTGATCTTCGGCTTCGCCCTGATGGGCACGACCTTCGGGCCCATGGGCGCGGTGCTGCCCGAGCTGTTCCCGACGAACGTGCGCTACACCGGCTCGGCGGTGTCGTACAACGTCTCGTCGATCCTCGGTGCTGCTCTCGCTCCGCTGATCGCGCTCGCCCTCTGGGCTGCGGCCGGCGGCGACCCCTGGCTGGTCGGCCTGTACCTCGCCGGCTCGGGCGTCCTCACGCTGATCGCCGTCTTCCTCGCCCCCGAGACGAAGGACGTCGACTACGAGGCCGATCTCGGCGTGGGAGTCACCGGCTCGCTCTAGTCCGGAGCCCTCGACGAGTCACACCCCGGTATCCGCCTCCGGGGACCCGCCGTCGGCTGCCGACGCCGTCCCGGCGTCGCCGCGCACGCTCATCAGGCGCAGCGCCGACTGCGGGACGGGTCCCGCGATGTCGACCCGCCATGAGAGGTCGATCGGCGATGTGCCGCTTTCGGGGAAGGTGACGACGTCGACCTCCGCGCCCGGGCGGAACTCGAGGGTCGAGGCCAAGCGCTGCGGCAGCACGAGATAGCTGCGCACCCGCTCGTGGTGCCGCTCGGCGAGGTCGACGTCAGCCAGGACCGTCGCGCTCAGCGGCGTGACGGGGTCGCGCCGCCGGCCGAGCGTGCCCAGGAGGTACTCGTCCCAGCCGATGTCGTCGCCGCTCCGGTCGAACGGATCGCTCGCCCGGAGGAGCGAGCGCAGCGGGTTGTCGCCGACGGGCACGACGCGCGGGCGACCGCCGTGCAGGTCGCTGCGCTGCGCGGTGCCCACGAGCGCCTCGAGCCGCGGGCCCGCCACACGGGTGAGCACTGCGGTGTCGTCGAGAGCCGCCAACAGCATCTTGCGCGTGTGGTTGGAGGAGTGCGGCAGATCCTCGTCGAGCGCCTCCAGACCGAAGGCGCCGGCCTGGGCTCCGCGTTCCAGACCGACCTCGCGTACGAGCGACGCGAACGCGGCGTGCCGCCAGCCCTTGACGACCAGCTGGTCGGTCATCACGCCACGCAGCCGCGCTGTCGCGGCATGGTCGTCGTCGCGCACCGTGGCGATCTGCAGGGCGAACGGCATGGTCCGCCGCTCCATGTCGTACGGCTGACGCTCGAGCCACGAGGCGGGCACGTGCCAGGGCCGATGGATCGCGCGCGACAGCAGCACCATCCAGTCGACCGCCTGTCGATGCAGCGAGGCGAGGCGGGTGGCCTCCTGCCTCGCCTGTCGGGAGGTCACGCCCAGCTCGGCGAGCCTCGCCCGCTGCACGTCGACCCTGCGCTGGAAACGCGACCAGCCCGCGTGGTAGCGGATGAGGGCGATGAAGGTGAGCAGCACCGCGGCCAGGACGAGGAGCAGCAGGACGATCCGCAGCGCGGTGTACCAGCCGGTGGGATCGAAGGCTGCCACACGTTCGGCCTGGCGTCCCACGGCGGCGAAACCCAGCCACAGCAGCGCTCCGATGCCGAGGACGATCAGCCACCCCACGAGCATCATCCGGTGGAAGCGCCGGCGGAGCCGCAAGAGATCGCCCGGTACGGGGATCTGCATGGCATCGATCTCGTCCGAGAGACGCTTCGACAGGCGCTCGGCCGAGCGCCTCTCCTCCGCCAGGCGGGTGAGGAGTCGCCAGACGAACGAGCGGTCCTGAGAGGCCGCCCATCGGTCGAAGTCTTCGAGGAGCTGACCGCGCGCGACCTGTTCGGTGTCGGCCCGCACGAACGCCGCGCGCGCCTCTTCGCGCTCCGCGTGCGCGGCGGCGAGGTGGGCGGCGTCCTCCGAGATGAGTTCGGTGAACGACCGGCGGCCGGCCGGCATCGGCGGCGGCGGCGTGCGCGGCCGCTCCCGCGAACGCAGCGCGGGCTCCTCGGCGGCCTGCTCCGGTGGGCCGGCCCGGTCGACCGCCTCGGCGACGGCTGCTGCCGGTGGGGCCTGGTCGCCCGGCGACAGGGTGTCGGCCGACGGCGGGGGAAGGGGGACGGATGCCGGATCCGCGGTCATGGTCGCCGGCTGCGTGATCGACCCGTTCGAAGACGCCGCCCATGCCGCCGTGGCGGGCGTGGGATCGACCGGCCGCTGCGGCGGATCCGCCTGTGCCTGCGGCGACGGCGGGGGAAGCGGCTGGGTGGGGGGCGCCGGGGGCGGCTCGGCGATCCCGTCCTGGTCCGGTGCCTGACTCCCCCACGGAACCGGTGACGTCACCGACACGCGCCGCTGCAGCAGCGCGATCTGATCGGACAGGCCGGCTACCGCCTGCTGCGTGGCATCCCGCCGGGTCGCAGCATCCGTCACCCACTCCTCGAGCTTCTCGCGAGGGTCGGCGAGCGCGAGGGCGTACCAGTCCACGCTGTCGGGGAACACCTCGGGCAGCAGCTCCCGCGGCGGAGCCCACGGCTCGCCGGGCAGGGCGAGCACGTCGGACACCCGGCCGAAGATCGGGGTCTTGTCTTCGATGGGCGCGAATCCGAGGTCGGACAGATCCGCGCTGCCGTCGAGCGTTCCGAAAACGAGTTCGCGCAGGCGTGCCCACAGCCGCGGCGTCGTCCGCACGTGCGCGAGGCTGGCAGGGGCGTGCGCCAAGGCTCGCGCGTTGCGTTCGTCCTCCTTCAGGCGTCCGGCGTCCGAAAGCACACCGAGGTCGCGTGCGTCGAAGATCTCGTCGAGGTCCGTGCCGACCACCTCAGCGCCTTCATCGGTGTGCAGCGCGCGCGTGAGCTGACGAGCCGTGCGGGAGGTCAACCAGCGCCAGCTCCAATAGGGCATGCGCACGAGCTTGTCGCCCGAGAACACGAAGAACCGCCCGATCTGCCGCCAGATGCCGGTGCGCCGCTTGGGCGGCTCAGGCGACATCGGCGGCTCGCGGAAGGCCAGAGCGCCGTCATCGACCGTCATCGCGCCGCGCACCATCTCGTCGACGTAGCCGCTGACGAGCGCGTCCTGGATGAACGTCGTGCCCTCGGGCGGCGGGCTGATGCTGGGATCGACGAGCAGCGACTCCGGACGGATGGCCTCGTCGAGCACATGGGCGGCGGTGAGTCGCCCGAGGGACTCGGTGAGGACCGCGTTGACGAAGACGCGGGAGATCCAGATCGCCTGGTGTCCCGACTCCTCGCGGTCGAACAGCTCGAAGCTGCCCTGACTCACGCCGTTCCAGAGGCCCGCGACGCTGGCCAGATGCATCAGGGTGAACCCGACGAACCGCTCGTTCTCGCGGACGAAGGCATCGCCCGACCAGGGGCTCGAACGATCTTCCGGGGCCGCGACGATGACCGCACCGTACTCCCCGGACGCCCAGTCCACCCGCTCGCCGAGAGCGAACTCCGTGGGTGCGCAGATGAGCACGGCATGCTTCAGCTGCACGGGCTGCTCGCGGAGTGTCGCGTGCGGGCTGGGCATCGGCATGGACTTGCGCACCGCGTCGCGGACACGTTCCGCGACGAGGTCCTGCGCGAGGTCCTGCTCGCGCGAGGGCACCGCCGAACGCAGTTTGACCAAGCGGACGACCGTCAGCGGCTCGCGGGCGAGGGCTTCGAACAGGTCGACGTCGACCCGGCTGATCTCGAGGTCGCGACCGACTCCGAGGACCACCGCCTCGATGCGCGGAGGGCCGGCATCGGCCGAGCCGACGCGTTCGGGCTTCACCCAGAGCGCGTGGCTGAGCAGGCCCATCTTGGTCCACTCGCCGGCGAGCGCCAGCAGCGCCTCCCCCTGCTCGCCGCTGGGCAGCAGGATGATGCTCGCCTTCGAGTCGGGCCAGAACCTGTCCGACACGTCAGATCCCCGTGTCCGCAGCCCTCGTGCCCAGCACCGCCGAGGTCAGGTCGTCGAGTGCGCGCAGCAGCTGCTCGCGGATCTCCCAGCTCACCGGGTAGGCGTAGACCGACTCGGAGTGGTCGTGCTCGACGACCTTCTCGACGAACGCGGCGCGCTCGCTCGTGAACCAGTCGCGCAGGGCGGTCTGGCGGTCGGCCAGTTCGTCTCCCGCACTTCCGGCCCGCGCGGGGTCGGGCTCGGGCGAGCCCTCCGGCAGCGTTCCGGACTGCACCCAGTCCGTGAGGATGTCGGACATCGACCCCCGATCGCCGCCGAGCGCACTGAGCGCCCGATAGGCCGCGAGCGGCTCGAGGCTCTCCTCGGAGTTGCACAGCGCGAGCGCAATGGTCAGCGACTGCATCACGACGCCGGGGAAGTCATGCGGTTGCGCGTTGCGCGGGTGCAGGAGCGGATGCGGGAACCAGGCGTACGCGCGCCGCAGGGTGTTCCACACCCCGAGCTTGGGACCCTTCTCGCCGTGGCCGCTCTCGACCTTCAGCTGTCCGAGCGCCTTGGCGACGTACCAACCCCGCAGCATCGTCGCGACGACCGCGGGATCGGCCGGTATCGCCTCGCCGAGCAGCCGCGCCTTCTTGAACTTCCAGAACGCCTCACGGCTGTCCTGCGTGCCCGACTGCGCGAGCCAGCCGCGGGCGATCGGCTCCATCACCGAATCCATCACGATCGGCTGATAGGGGAAGCCCGACATCGCGAATACCTCGATGCCGTCGACCCGCGCGTCCTGGAACCAGGCGGGCGAGGTCGCGTCGTCCCAGAAGCCCATCGATCCGAGGAGGTTCTTCGTGATCGCGTACATCTCGGTGCCCTCCTTGAAAGGGATCGAGCTGAAGACGAGACTCGTCGACTCGTTGACGGCCTTGTCGTGCACCAGACGCAGCAGGGTCGGGTTGAGCTTGACGAGCGGCTCGCTCGCGCCGAGCGCCGCCTGCAGCTGCTCGCGATACTTGTCGCGGCGGCGGCCGAAGACCTCGGGCGTGAGTTCGTGCTCGTCGAAGAAGCTCAGCAGGTCTTCGGTGACATAGGCGTGGAAGGGTGTTCCCTCGCGTCGCATCCACAGTCGCGCGCGCTCCACGTAGGCCTCCGGCTGCGCAGCGACGGTGAACCGGGGCGACTGCGTCTGGTGGCGCGTTTCCGCGTCGGCCGTGACGGCGGGCTTCCAGCCGCGTCGGATGTCGATCAGAGACCACCGGACGGATGCCTCGTCCCCCGCGCGTCCCGGCTCGGCGCCGACGATCAGGTCGCCGATCACGGCGATCATCGCGTCGTCGAAGCGCGCGGCCTCGCTGCGACTGCTGCGCACGAGCTTCTCGAACTCGCGCGGGTACTGCGTGTGCTCGACGAGCAGGCGCTCGTTGGGCGCGGGGGTGTACTTGCGCGGCACGGTGTCGTCGTTGCGGGTCGGCCAGAACGGGAAGTCGTTCTCGCGATCGTCGGGCGTGCGGCGGCTGTTGACCCGCTGGGTGAGTTCGGCGAACGACCCTTCGAGGTGCTCGCGCAGGGGCGCGAGGAACTCTCCGCGCAGCTCCTTGAGCAGCGTGCTCGCGCTCGCACGCAGACCCGCTTCGGACGCCCATTCGAGGGCCTGCGTGAGGCGCTCGACGGCTCCGGCGACAGCATCCTGATCCGGACGGATCGAGTTCTGGTTCGCGGCGAGCTGCAGTTCCTGACTCACGAGCGAGGGCAGCTGCATGACCCACTGGTCGTGATTGTGGGCCTCCACCTCGAGCTGATCGGCGACGCCCTTCAGAACGCGCTCGACGCGTGCGAGGAGTTCGACCACGACCGGCAATCCGCTCGCGGCGACGTACCGGGCGACCGTGTGCAGGATGCGGGAGGGCGCGGCGTCGATCCAGTCGTCGAGGATCAGCTGACGCGCACGCTCGTCGCGCCGCAGCAGCTCGCCGTTGCGGATCGAGTACTCGTTCAGCAGTCGCGTGCTCCAGGTCGAGACATCCAGCCCGCCGTTCTTGTCGAGCAGGTTCGGGTCGCTGAGGCGCTGCTGCACGGCGTGGGCGAGCTCGAGAGTGAGCTGCTCCAGGTTCTCCTTCGCGCGAAGCTCGGTCGTGACGTCGTTGTGGTCGTCGGTGTCTTCGTTGAGGCGCAGATCGCGGATGAACCGCTGGAACGCCTCGTCGGCCTTGACGGCGATCCACTCCTGCTCGGTGCGCTTGGTGAAGAGCTTGTCGTCCTCGGTGTGGGCGTACAGCATGCGGTCCAGCGAGGAGCGCGCCAGGCGCTCCGCGGAGTACTCGAGGAACTTCTCGCGCCCGAGCGTGACACGTCCGAAGCCGAGCGACGAGAAGGGCGGCGAATGGTGCACGGCGCTCATCAGGCCGGACTCGTCGCGCAGGACGTTCGCCCCCACGCGGGCCTGCCAGTTGCCGGACGCGTAGGCGGTGATGTCGTCCTGGACCCGGTCGTCGGTGATCCACGCCGTGAGGCTCGTCGCGACGGCGTTGTAGACCTCGCTCTGGTCGGCGAAGGTGACCTTCGAGTTGCTGCGTCCGACGATGAACGGGTAGGCGGGACCGACCCGGTCCATGGCGCCGCCGTACGAGGGTGCGATGCCCTGATGCTTGAGCAGTTCGAGGGTCGAATCGGACGGGGCCTCGGTCCAGAATCCGTTCATCGTCTCGGCGATGGAGGCGAGCGCGTTGCCGGGCATACCGGCGGTGACGTTCAACTGGTCGAAGACGTCGGGTGCGTAGAGGATGCTGAAGAACTGGTTCGACCACGGTTGCTGCTTGGCGGTCGACTTGACGACCTCGATGACGTCCAGGAACTGCCCCGCCCCCGAGCCTCCTGCGACCGACGAGATGACGATGACGGTGGGGCTGGACGCGCCGCCCTCGTCACGGGCGCGCAGCTGACGACCGAGGGTCTGCAGCTCGGCGAGCGCAGCGGCATCGTTCATGCGGCCGATCGCGGAACGCGCTGCCGCGGCGATGTCCTTCGTCGCCGACAGGGCGACAGCACGTCCGACCGCCCGGTACTGACCGGCGCCCTTCGTCACGTCGACCTTGACGAGGCGGGGGTCGGGCAGCTGCCGTTTGATGTCGCCGTACACGCTGGCGTTCGTGTGGTGCGCACTCTCGATCGAGCGGTAGACGGTGTCGTACGTCGCTCCCGAGCTCACCAGTCCGCGGTACTCCTGCGGCGGCAGGAAGGGGATCGCATAGTCCACGCCGTCCTGGGCGGTCGGGGTGTCGAAGTGCAGGAACTGCCAGGCGGCCGGGATGCCCCCCTGCCAGTTGGCCTGCTGCAGCTTCAGCTCGAGCTGATATTTGATGCCGCGGAGGGTCTTGCCGCCGGAGCCGCCGACACCGATGAGCAGAAACGGTCTGAGCATGGGATCTCGCTTTCGTTCAGGAGAGGGGAGGAGTCTGTTCAGCGCCCGGGGCGCGGGGGTGGTGGGGGTACCGTGCCCGAGCGCGGCGGCGGGGGCGGGACGCTGCCGGTCCCCTGGTCCGGGGCGGGCCGCGGCGGCGTCGCGGACGAACCCGGCCGGGTCGGTGCGCTCGGCGCCGGCACGGACGCGGACGGCGACGGCGCGGGAGACGACGGCGCGGGAACAGTGGTTCCCGGCGCGCTCGACGTCGACGCGGGTGCATCCGCCCGACGCGGAGCCGCGGCATCCTGGATCTGTCCGCGCTGTCGATCGGCGCGCTCGTGGAGGGCCTGCCCGTCGACCTCGATCTCGGCCAGCCGGCTGCGGTACTGGGAGGGATCGCTCGGATCGGGGCGGTGGAAGAACACCGCCGTGCCGTCGACGTCGTCACCTCGGCGGGTGCGGCTGAGCTCGTCGTGGCGGACGACGACCGCCGAGAACGCGTCGAGCGGCAGCTGCCGGAAGCGCACGGTGCCGTCGGCGCGACGCACACCCTCGGAGCCCGCCCGGCGCCCGGTCCGTGCGGAGAGCACCGCTGCGCCCGGGGGCGGCACGATCTCGTACCAGGTCTCGCGCAGAGGGAACCACGGCACCCGCGCGCGGAGTGTTCCCAACGCGGGGTCGTCGATCGTGCGGACATTCCTTCTCGGGGGCTGGTAGCCGAACTGCTGGCCGAGCGACGTCGCGTCCCCGGGCGCTGTCGGGAACACCGTCTCGCGCGCACCGATCCGCAGGGCGAGCGCGGCCCGCTGCGTGTTGGGCTCGAGCTCCAGGCGCGTCGTGTACCAGTTGACCAGCCAGAGCAGCACGAGCGGGACGAGGATGCCGAGCACCAGGAGCCCCAGCGCGAGCAGTCCGACCGCGGCGGCGTTCACCGGCCGGGTCGAGGGGAAGACGACGGGGACGTCCTGGGTGAGCTCGGCCCCGCCACCCGAGACGAAAGTCACGGGGATGCTGGCCTGGACCGTGCTGTCGGCGGCGGTGGGGTTCGCGGCGGCGATCGAGATGCGCACGCCCTCCGACCCCTGCGGGACCGCGATGCAACCGTCGCCGTCCAGATCGGCGGCGAGGTCCCATTCCCAGCTGCCGGCGCGGTCCGCGGCATCGCTGACGATCGACGGGTCCTCCCGCAGACACACCCTGCCGTCGCCGCCGTCTGCGGGGCCGACCACCGTGATCGCGCCTCGCGCCTGCCCGTCGGCTCCTTCGAGCGGGTCCAGCTGCACCGGCACGGTCGCCACGCGCGGGAAGTTCGACGGCAAGACGGTCGTGACCGTCTGCTGAGCCGACACCGGCGCGAGGGTCAGCTGATGCGCGGCCGTCACGAGGGGGTCGATCGCCGCGGTGACCGTCAGCTGCGAGGCGCTGATGTCGGACGGCAGCGGGATCGTGAAGGACCCCGTCGCGAGGTCGAGTTCCGCACCGTCGAGCGTGACCGCCTCCGCGCTCTCCCCCGGCAGCGACGCGCGGAACTCCGCCCGACCGAATGCCGTCAGGTCGGCGGGATCAGCCGAGGTCGAGACCACCCGGCCGGTGACGACCGCGGCGGCCTGTCCGTCCGCGTCGAGCTCGATGGAGCCGGTCTCGTCGAAGCGGATGGAGAGATCGCTGAACAGGAACAACGAGCGGGTGTCACCCGAGGTGAGCTGCCACTGGCCGCGGGCCGCGGCATCTGTCGTCGACACATCGATCACGCTCGAGCCGTCGCGCGCGTCGATGGACGCCCACGGCTGCGGGGCCGTGTCGGATGCCGGATCCAGGCCGGAGTCCGCCGGCGGGGTGAGTGTCCAGGCGCCCTCGCCGAGGACGACCCGGAACCGACTGACGCCCGCATCGACCCAGAAGCGTCCGTCGGCGTCGAACGGGGCGGGGTAGCCGCCGCCGACCTGGGCGCTCAGCTGCAGGAAGACCTGCGCGAGAGACGAGGGGCTGTCCGCCTCGAGGAATGCGCCGTGCACGTAGCTGCTGGGCATCGGCTGCTGCCCGCAGCCGACCGCCGACCCGTCGACCTCGCCCGCGCCCTCCACGAGGGGGCGCATCACCTGACCCTTGTCGGAGGCCGCCGCGTCGGCGGCGAGCAGCACGCCGAGCACGACGACGCCGGACTGCCGGAAGGTGTTGAAGATGCCGAAGCCTTCGGGCGCGTCGCCGTCGGCGTCGATCCGCGCTCCGCACAGGGCATTCAATCCGTCGGCGTTCGCCTGGGCGTCTCCCACGTCGTACGCACCGTCGGTCAGCCAGACCACGACCTGGCAGCCGGGAGCGCTCCGCTGCTGCACGGCGAGCTGCGACTGCGCGCCGTCCAGCGCCTCGATCCAGTTGGTGTACCCGTTCGGCGTGCGTGAGGAGATCGCCTGGCCGAGCTGGTCCGGACTGCCCTCCTGCCACTGCTGCCAGCCGATGTCGGCCGAGAAGCCGGTGCTGAAGAAGCCCGCCGCCCAGTTCACGGCGGTGTCCTCACCCAGGGAGCCGAGCTGCTCGAGGCTGTTGGCGAGGATCGCCGCGCGCAGGACGTCGGGGTCGGAGCCCGGCGTCACACCGTCGTCCTGCACGCGCAGGGACTGCGAGTTGTCGATCAGGTAATAGACGTTCAACACGTCCTGGGAGGCGAGGCAGGTGCGGATGTCGGCGATCGCCGCATCACCGGATTCCGACAGGGACGAATCGGATGCCGCGGCCGTCGTCGTCACGCGCGCGACCGCGGCGGGGTCGGCGGGCGTCGCCGCGAATGCGGCCGGCGCCCCGGTACCGAGGAGGAGGACTGTCGCGACCGCGGCCGCGAGGGCCGCACCCAGACGCCGCCTCACGACCACCCCAGCAGCTCGGACAGCGGCACGCTCAGGTTGAGCACGTGCCACGCGCCGAGGAGGACCCCGAGTCCGGCCGCCCCCGTGAGCGCGCGCGAGTATCCGGGGCGGAGGACGAAGTTGCGATTGCGCGCGCGCCCCCGGCGCTGCCCGACGGCGTCCCAGCCGTAGCAGGCGATCACGGCCACAGGAGTGAGCAGGTACCCCAGGAGGCTCAGCGACCAGTGGTCGGCGGCGACGAGGGGAAGCGGCAGCCCCAGCATCACCACGGTCGCGCTGGCACTGGTCGCGACGATGATGGCGAGCACGATGCTGGCCACGACGGCGGCACCTCCGACGACCAGCGGGAGGACGCTCGCGCGCGGAGGAGCGCCGGCGGCCGGCCGGGCAACGGCGGACGCGGCGGACGACGGGCCGGAACCGCCGGCTCGCGAGGGCAACGGCGGTGCAGACATGCGGCGCGTCCCCTTGATGATTGCGGCCCGGGCTGAGAATGCCGTGGTTCCCCAGAGGGCCACACCGGGAGTGCAGACACAGCCGTCGACACTTCCTCGACGCTCTCACGATAAGCCTGTGTGGGCGGTGTGAACAGGGTCACGGATCCGCATCACGTCAACGTCGGTTGACATTCAAGCGTCGTGTCAACTACAGTTGACGAGCGGATGGCCCGGCACGAGGCATCCGGTCTGCGAAAGGACACCCGTGAGCAGTGATGACATCCGCACCCTCGTCGGCGCGGCCGCCGAGGGAGAGCCGATCGCCGAGCTGCATCGCCTCGCGGGCGTGCGCGTCGAGCTCTCTCGCGCCGAGGAGGTGCAGGTGCGTCGCGCCCGCAACCTCGGCTACTCCTGGCAGGCGATCGCCGCTGCCCTCGGTGTGAGCAGGCAGGCCGCACACAAGAAGTACGGTCGACGCTAGACGGCCTGACCCTGAGGAGAAGGCGTACGTTCGAAGTTCCCCGACGCACGAAAAGGTAACCCGCATGTCGAACACCGCCCCCGCCCGCCGCGGCCGTCGCTCCCAGCCCGAGGGCCCCCGCGCGACCTTCCGACAGCTGCTGCCGTTCATCTTCGAGCACAAGCCCGTGCTGGTCGTGATCGCCGTCCTCAGCGTCGTGGGCGCGGGGGCGACGCTGGCGCAGCCCTTGCTGGTCGGACAGCTGATCGCCCGCGTGCAGAACGGTGAAGCCCTCGGCTCACTCGTCTGGCTGCTCGTCGGTTTCGTGGTGGTTGCCTCGGTGATCTCGGGGTACCAGCACTTCCTGCTGCAGCGCACCGGCACGGCCGTGGTCTACTCGAGCCGCCGGAAGCTCATCGCCCGCATCCTCCGTCTGCCGATCAGCGAGTTCGACGCACGCCGTACCGGCGACCTCGTCTCGCGCGTGGGCACCGACACCACCCTGCTCTACGCCGTGCTCACGCAGGGGCTCGCCGATGCCGTCGGCAATGTGCTGATCTTCCTCGGAGCACTCATCGCGATGGCCATCATCGACCCGATCCTGCTTGCACTCATCGTGCTCGTGATCGGCATCTCCCTGCTCGGCGTCGTGCTTCTGAGCGGCCGGATCCGCACGGCATCGGCCGAACAGCAGGTCAAGGTCGGCGAGCTCGCCTCGGGCGTCGAGCGCGCCGTGGGCTCGATCCGCACCGTGCGCGCATCGGGGGCGACGCAGCGCGAGATCGACAGCGTCACGGGCCTCGCCACCGACGCCTACGGCGTGGGCGTCCGCATCGCGAAGGTGTCGGCACTCGTGGTTCCGGTCGCGAGCATCGCCCTGCAGGTCTCCCTGCTCGTCGTGCTCGGCGTGGGCGGCTTCCGCGTCGCCTCCGGAGCCATCACGATCGCCAGCCTGGTGACGTTCATCATGTTCCTCTTCATGCTGATCGCACCCCTCGGATCGACGTTCGGTGCGATCACCTCCGTCAACCAGGCACTGGGAGCGCTCGGTCGCATCCAGGAGGTGCTCGACCTCCCCACCGAGGAGCAGGAGGACTCGCGGCTGGCCGCCACCGCGCCGCGCGTCGGGGCCGATCCCGGCGCCGCCATCGAGTTCGTCGACGTCCACTTCGCCTACCCCGCCCACGTGATCGCGGCGCGCTCGGCCGCCGAGGCCGAGGCCGCCAAGGTGCTCGAGAACGCGCACGTCGACCCCGCCACGACCTCGATTCCCGTCGTCGAGGACGCCGTGCCCGCGGGAGCCGCAGCGGCAGCGCCGGATGCCGCGGCCGGCGTCCTGCACGGAGTGTCGTTCCGCGTCCCGCGTGGCGCGCGCGTCGCCCTCGTCGGACCCTCCGGCGCCGGCAAGAGCACGATGCTCGCGCTGATCGAGCGGTTCTACGATCCGACGGGCGGCGCGATCCTCGTCGGCGGCGAAGACGTGCGCACGCTCGACCGCACCGCGCTCCGCGCTCAGCTCGGATATGTCGAGCAGGATGCGCCGACCCTCGCGGGGTCGATCGCCGACAATCTGCGGCTGGCGTCTCCCGGGGCATCCGATGCGGAATGCGAGGCGGTGCTGCGCGCGGTCAACCTGGGCGACGTGCTCGAGCGCGACCCGCTCGGTATCGACGCGCCCGTCGGCGAGAGCGGCGTGATGCTCTCCGGCGGTGAGCGCCAGCGGCTCGCCATCGCCCGCGCGCTGCTGGCCGCCCCGCCGATCCTGCTCCTCGACGAGTCGACGTCGTCGCTCGACGGCCTGAACGAGCAGCGGATGCGCGACGCGCTCGATGCCGTCGCCTCGGGGCGCACGCTCATCGTCATCGCCCACCGACTCTCGACGGTCGTCGACAGCGACCTCATCGTGGTGCTCGATCACGGCCGGGTCGTGGGCCAGGGCACGCACAGCGAGCTGGTCGCGTCGACCCCGCTGTACCGCGATCTCGCACGCCACCAGCTGCTGGTGTAGCCGCGATCCGCCGCGGCGCCTCGCCGTTCGCAGGAACCGTCGGACTGGAGTCGCCCCGGCGGCCACCCGAGGCGGCAACCGTCCCACCTTTCCTTCACACGAACGCGCCCGGGCACGCTCCGGCCGGTGGAACGACGGATGCCGCGACCGAAAGGTCGCGGCATCCGTCGTTCGCGAGCGTCAGGCCCGGGCGACCTTGAGCCGGTAGCGCAGAGCGGCGAGCTCGGACTGGAGGGCCGCAGGGATGCGGCCGTCGAACGTGCCGTAGAACTCCTCGGTGAGGTCGGCTTCGCGCATCCACGAGCCGGCGTCGACGGAGAAGAGCTCGTCGAGGTCGGCCTGCGGCACGTCGATGCCGTCGAGGTTGAGGTCTCCGGTCAGGGGCAGGCGGCCGATCGGGCTGTCCTGCGTGCCGACCCGGCCCTCGACGCGCCGGATGATCCAGTCGATGACGCGCGAGTTGTCACCGAAGCCGGGCCAGAGGAAGCGCCCGTCGGCACCCTTCCGGAACCAGTTGACCTGGAAGATGCGCGGTGCGCGGTCGAAGCGCAGGCTCTGGCCGACCTTGAGCCAGTGACCGAAGTAGTCGGCCATGTTGTAGCCGCAGAAGGGAAGCATCGCGAACGGGTCGCGGCGGAGCTCCCCGACCGTGCCCTCGGCGGCCGCGGTGCGCTCCGACGAGATGTTCGAGCCCATGAAGACGCCGTGCGCCCAGTCGGTGGCCTCGACCACGAGCGGGACGTTCGTCGCTCGGCGACCGCCGAACAGGATGACATCGAGGGGAACGCCCTCGGGGGTGTCCCAGTCGGAGGCGATCTGCGGGCACTGCGCGGCGGCGACGGTGAAGCGGGAGTTGGGGTGGGCGGCCGGGCGACCGGAGTCCGGCGTCCAGTCGTTGCCCTCCCAGTCGACGAGCCGCGGCGGAGCCTCGTCGGTAAGGCCCTCCCACCAGACATCGCCGTCGGGACGGAGAGCGACATTCGTGAAGATCGTGTTGCCCCAGAGCGTCTCGACCGCGGTGACGTTCGTGGATTCGCCGGTGCCGGGCGCGACGCCGAAGAAGCCTGCCTCGGGGTTGATCGCCCAAAGCCGTCCGTCGTCGCCGGGGCGCAGCCACGCGATGTCGTCGCCGAGCGTCTCGACCCGCCAGCCGGGGATCGTCGGTCGCAGCATCGCGAGGTTCGTCTTGCCGCATGCCGACGGGAAGGCTGCGGCCACGTGGTAGGCCTTGCCCTCGGGGCTGACCACCCGGATGAGCAGCATGTGCTCGGCGAGCCAGCCCTCGTCGCGGCCGATCACAGAGGCGATCCGCAGCGCGAAGCACTTCTTGGCGAGGATCGCATTCCCGCCGTAGCCCGAGCCGTAGGAGTAGACCTCGAGCGTGTCGGGGAAGTGCACGATCCACTTGTCGTCGTTGCACGGCCAGTCGGCGTCCTTCTCGCCCGGGGCCAGCGGCGCACCGACGGTGTGGACCGTCTTCACCCACGGCTTGCCGGCCGCGATCTCCTGCGTCACGGCCGAGCCGACGCGCGTCATGATGCCGATCGACGTGACGGCGTAGGGGCTGTCGGTGACCTGCACGCCGATGTGCGAGAGCGGGCCGCCGACGGCACCCATCGAGAAGGGGACGACATACATCGTCCGGCCGCGCATCGAGCCTTCGAACAGCCCGTTCATCTTCGCGCGCATCTCGGTGGGGTGCGCCCAGTTGTTGGTCGGGCCGGCGTCTTCCTCGAGCTCCGAGGCGATGAAGGTGCGGCCTTCCGTGCGAGCGACATCGCTCGGGTGGGACCGCGCGAGGTAGGAACCCGGGCGCCACTCGGGGTTGAGCTTGATGAGCTTCCCCTCGGCGACCATCTCGTGCAGCAGCGCGTCGTTCTCGCCGCGTGAGCCATCGATCCAATGGATGCGAGCGGGCTGCGTCAGCTCCGCGATCTCGTCCACCCAGGCGAACAGCTCATCGAGTGCGCCGCCCGCGACCTGGGGGCGGGCGCCGTAGCCGCGGAGCGACGAGCGGCCGGCGACCGCGCCGCCGATGGCCGTCGGACGGGTGACGGGGCGGGTGAAGATGTCTGCCAATGCCATGGTCTTTCCTTCGTGTCGATCAGCGTGGGTCGATCTCGGATCGGGGCTCACCTCCACTCTGACGCGCAGCATCCGTTCTTATCGGAGTTATCCTCGCTAAGAAATGCGAATCTTTCGATAACATCAAAGAATGGCGCCCACCCCCCTCGAGCTGAGCACCCTCGGCCACCGCATCCGACACCAGCGCGTGGCCCACGGCTTCACGCTGGACGAGCTCGGCGAGCGCGTCGGCGTCGCGGGAAGCCAGCTCAGCCTCATCGAGAACGGCAAGCGCGAGCCCAAGCTGTCGCTGCTGCAGGCGATCGCGACCGCGACCGGGGTCGACGTCACCGATCTGCTGTCGTCCGAGCCCCCGAACCGGCGTGCGGCGCTCGAGATCGAGCTCGACCGTGCGCAGAGCGGCACGGTGTTCCGGCAGCTCGGCGTGGCACCCGTGAAGGTCACGAAGGGCATCAGCGACGAGACGATCGAGTCGATCCTCGGACTGCACCGCGAGCTGCAGCGCCGCGAGCGCGAGACGATCGCGACACCGGAGGAGGCTCGTCGCGCGAACACGGAATTGCGATTGCGGATGCGCGCGCGCAACAACTACCTGCCCGAGATCGAGCGACTCGCCGAGAAGCAGCTCAAGGCCGCCGGACACGGATCAGGAGCCCTCACGCACCGCACCGTGAGCGTCATGGCCGGGCAGCTCGGCTTCGAGTTGATCTATGCCGGCGATCTGCCGCACTCGGCCCGCTCGGTGACCGACCTCGAGAACGGACGCATCTACCTGCCGCCCGCGTCCATCCCCGGCGGACACGGGCTGCGTTCGATGGCGCTGCAGGCCATGGCGCACCGCCTCCTCGGCCACGAACGCCCCACGGACTACGCCGATTTCCTGCAGCAGCGTCTGGAGATCAACTACTACGCGGCCTGCTGCCTCATGCCCGAGACAGCCTCGGTCGCTTTCCTCGATCAGGCCAAGCGCGACCGCGACCTCGCCGTCGAAGACTTCCGCGACGCCTTCGGGGTCACCCACGAGGCGGCCGGCATGCGCATGAGCAACCTCCTCACACAGCACTTCGGCATTCCGCTGCACTTCCTGCGGGTCGACGGATCGGGCGCGATCTCCCGCGTCTACGAGAACGACGACCTCCCCCTGCCGATGGACGTCACCGGCGCCGTCGAGGGGCAGATCGTGTGCCGCCGGTTCCTCGCTCGCTCGGCCTTCGCCGAGCAGAATCGCACGACCGAGCACTACCAGTACACCGACACCCCCGCCGGGACGTTCTGGTGCTCGACCCAGACCGGGACGACGGATGCCGGGGAGTTCTCCATCACCGTCGGGGTGCCGTTCGACGACGCGAAGTGGTTCCGCGGACGCGAGACCCAGAAGCGCGACGTGTCGACCTGCCCGGACGACGCGTGCTGCCGTCGACCCCCCGCGGAGACCGCATCGCGATGGGCGGGCAAGGCGTGGCCGAGCGCGCGCGTGCACATGCACATGTTCTCGCCGCTCCCCCGGGGTGCTTTCCCCGGCGTGGACGACAACGAGGTGTACGCCTTCCTGGACCGGCACGCCTGAGCGGAGCGATCCCCGCCGCGCATCAGGTGTCGGCTGCCGCCGCGTCCCTATTCGCCGCGTCACCCGCCGCGGCCGGCGCGACGATGACCGCGGCATCCGCGTCGTCCTTGCCCGCGCGAAGACGCGGCGACCAGCGCAGCCACGCGACGACGTAGATCACCAGTCCGGCCACCAGCCCGGCGATGACCCACAGGACGACGATGAAGTCGATCCACGAGCCGATCGGCGGAGACCCGGGCAGGAAGTTGCGCAACGGGATCGTCGCGAACAGCATGGCCGCGGTCCAGCTCATCAGCGAGGGCTCGACCTTCCGCCGACCTCGCAGCACCGTGACGGTGACGACGAGCACGAGCACCGCCATCGCGACCATCAGCGAGAGCAGGACGATCCCGAACACGATGGTCGCCCCCGAGCGTGATGCGGTGATGACGAGCGAATCGACGGGGGTGTCGATGCCGTTGACGGTGGCGGTCGCGCCCCGCTTCTCGGGCTCGATCTGGATCGACCAGCCCGGCACCCCGCCCCGCCCCGCGAGGTAGGCGTTCACTGCTTCGATGTCGTCGCCTGTGCCCGCCCCGGCCACGATCGTGGTCACCACCGAGTACCGGTCGAAGGGCCAGAGCTCCACGTAGCCGTGCGTGACGAGATCGACGCTCACCGACGAGGTGAGCGTGTGGGCGGGGAACTCGAACAGGCGGGGGCCGTCGTTCTCGGTCACCACCAGAGTCACCGGCTCCGACAGCCTTCCGTCACCGTCGTCGAGCGGGCCGGGTGAGGTCAGATCGATCGTCATGGCGAACCTGTTGCCCGCGGCGGAGACGGACTGCGGCTGCAGTGTCAGGCCGATGCCGTCGTCAGGGACCTCGCTGGGCAGGCCGTCGGTGGCGGGACGACTCGTGACGGCGTAGAGCAGCACAACCGCCACATAGAGGACGACGAAGCCCGCGACCAGCCCGATCACGAGCCAGGGCGCCCGTCGACCCCGCGGCGGGTCGTCTGCGCGGCTGCTCGACACGTGGCCAGTGTGGCACGGGATGCTCAGCCCTGCGGACGCCCATCACGCAGCGAGGAAGCGGGCGTACCTCGACAGCGCTGCCGCGACGTCGTCCGCCGGGGCGCCGCCGGCCGCGAAGAGCTCGGGCACCGGCTCGTCGCGGTGCCGCCCGACCGCCCGGGAATGCGTCCAGACCCCGACGATCTCGCCGTCGGCGACGAGGATCGGCCGTACCATTCCGTTCCTGCCCGGCCCGATGCGCGGGAGCGCCTCGCGTGCGCACGGGACCGTCCGGTCGGCGTAGGGAAGGTAGTACTCGTCGAAGGCGGGCAGCGCGAGCACACGGGGAGCCCGTCCGGGCCGTCGGGCAGCGGGCGCGGCCGCGAGGTAGACGGGCTCCGCGACGGCGGTGGGTGTCCGCCCCTCGTCGAGGCCTTCCGCCGGTGGCGCGGCGTCCACGATACGAAGACGATCGGATGCCGCCTCCGCCGCCGCGCGGGCGACCCCGAGGGGCAGCCCGGCCCACCACGCGAAGTCGCGCGGGCCCGCCGGACCGTGCGACGCGACGTAGCGGACGAACATCTCGGCGAGGGGATCGGCCGGGGACGCGGCATCCGTCGCCCATTCGTCGGTGCGCACGATGAACTGCTCGCGCGTCGGACCGTCGCTCCGCGCGACGACGGGCCCCTGGCAGACCACCCCGCGCACCGACAGTGCGACCAGGACGTGGTAGCCGCGCTGACCCCGCGTCGAGATCCCCGCCTGCTCGAGGACGGCGAAGAGCTCGTCGCGCGTGAGGCGGTTGCCACCGGCGAGCGCGGCCATCGTCGCGGTCTCGGCCCGCGCGATCTCCGCCTCGTCGATCCCCTCGGCGCGATGAACGCCGGCCGCCGTCCGCAGTTGGCGCTCTCCGGTGAGAGCCAGCACCCAGGACAGATCCCGGGCCGGGATGACGTGGATGGTGCCGCGCATCGTCCACGAGCGCACGAGCTCGCCCCGGTCGAACGCGGCGTCGACGTCGCTGACCGTGGGGTCGCCCCGGGTGCGCACGGCCAGAGCCCAGCGGGCGCCGGCGAAATCCTGCGCCTGGACCGCCAGCATGTGCGCGCCGACGTCGGCGAGCGTCGCCGCAGGGGCGGAGAGGCGGTGCGAGCGGAGCCTCTCAGCCCGAGCGACGGCGACGTCCATGCGACCCATCATGGCGAGGGGTACCGACACGGCACGCGCCCGTCCCCTCCTGCCGCCGACCGCGAGCGGCGCGGATCAGGCGAAGTCGTCGACGAAGCGCACGTTGTATTCGGCCACCCGCTGAGGGACCCCGGCGAAGACGGCGGCACGCGCGTCGGAATCCATGTAGGTGGCCTCGAGCGCGAGGAATGCGTCCTGGTCGCCGGGCGCGCTGACCGCCCACACGAACTCGTTCGTCTCGCGCAGCCCGTACGCGAACTCGATCGCGAAGCCCGCCTCGGGCCGCACCCGGGGCATGCTCCCCTGCCACCAGGAGAGGAAGGCGTCGTATTCGCCGTCGACGAGCGTGTATCTGCGCAACTGGATGGTCTTCATCCGCCCAGCCTGGCACGGATGGACGGATGCGGAACGCGCTCGGACGCGGCCGGTGCGCCCTACCCGAACGGGTTGGGGGTGAGCGTGTACTTGGTCTGCATGTACTCGTGGATGCCCTCGGCGCCGCCTTCGCGCCCGAGGCCCGACATCTTCCAGCCGCCGAACGGAGCCGCCGCGTTCGAGACGACACCCACGTTCAGGCCCATCATCCCGGTCTCGAGACGCTCGATCATGCGCTGACCGCGGGCCAGGCTCTCGGTGTAGACGTAGGAGACCAGTCCGTACTCGGTGTCGTTGGCGAGTCGCACGGCGTCGTCCTCATCGTCGAAGGTGACGATCGCAAGCACCGGGCCGAAGATCTCCTCGCGGAGGATGTCGCTCCCCTCCTGCACCCCCGACACCACGGTGGGCTCGTAGAACGTGCCGTCACGCTCGATCGCGTGCCCGCCCGTGCGCACGGTCGCGCCGCGGGAGACGGCATCCGCCACCAGCTGCTCGGCCTTCGCGACCGCACGGTCATCGATCAGCGGGCCGATCGTGACGCCCTCTTCGGTGCCGCGGCCGATCTTCATGGCCTTCACCCTGTCGGTGACGCGCTGGGCGAACTCATCCGCGACCGACGAGTGCACGATGAACCGGTTCGCGGCCGTGCAGGCCTGGCCGATGTTGCGGAACTTCGCCGCGATCGCACCCTCGACGGCCTTGTCGAGGTCGGCGTCGTCGAAGATGACGAACGGGGCGTTGCCGCCGAGTTCCATGGAGGTGCGCAGCACGCCGCTCGCGGCCTGCTCGAGCAGCTTCACGCCGACGGGGGTCGAGCCGGTGAACGAGAGCTTGCGCAGGCGCGGGTCGCGGATGATCGGCTCGGACACCGCGCCCGACGTCGATGTGGTGATGACATTGACGACGCCCTTCGGAAGGCCGGCGTCTTCGAGCAGCTTCACGAAGAACAGCGTGGTCAGCGGTGTCAGCTCGGCGGGCTTGATGACGACCGTGCAGCCGGCGGCGAGCGCCGGGGCGATCTTGCGGGTGGCCATCGCGAGCGGGAAGTTCCAGGGGGTGATCAGGAAGCACGGGCCGACCGGATGCTGCGACACGATCATGCGACCCGTGCCCTCGGGGTTCGCGCCGTAGCGCCCCTGGATGCGGGGCGTCTCTTCGCTGAACCACCGCACGAACTCGCCGCCGTAGACGACCTCCCCGCGCGCCTCCGCCAGCGGCTTGCCCATCTCGAGGGTCATGAGCAGAGCGAAGTCCTCCTTGCGCTCCTGCAGAAGGTCGAACGCCCGGCGGAGCAGCTCGGCGCGCTGCCGCAGGGGGGTGGCGGCCCATCCGGGGAACGCCGCATCGGCGGCGGCCAGCGCGGCCATGCCGTCGGCCGGCGAGGCCGACGCGATCTCCTTGATCACCGCGCCGGTCGAGGGGTCGTACACCTTGAGCGTCTTGCCGCCCTCGGCCGCGCGCCACTCGCCGCCGATGAAGAGCCCGTCGGGCACGTCGGCCAGCAGCGGGGTTTCGCGGTTCTCACTCATGGGGACTCCCTCGTCGCACGACGGGATGCTGCAGCCCGCAGCATCCGCTCTGTGCATCGTATACGATCCAGCGTTTTCGCTCCTCCTATTCTGGGGAGGTGGGAACGGCCTCGCGCTCGCCGCGACGGCGAGTGACACGGTGTGGATGGGCCGCGACGTACACGCTGCGGTCGGGCCGATGGCACCGCCGGGATCGGCGAGGATGGAAGTCCCTCGACCTCAGGAGACACGTGACGATCACCGCTGCCGCAGACGGATCCGCCCTCGGCAACCCCGGACCCGCAGGCTGGGCCTGGTATGTCGATGACAGCGCGTGGGCGGCCGGCGGCTGGGCGCACGGCACGAACAACATCGGCGAGCTCACGGCGGTGCTGGAGCTGTTCCGCGCCACCGCTCATGTCGACGACGACCTGCTGATCCTCTGCGACAGCCAGTACGTCATCAATTCGATCACCACGTGGATGCCGGGTTGGAAGAAGCGCGGCTGGCGGAAGGGCGACGGCAAGCCGGTGCTCAACCTCGAGCTGATGCAGGCGCTCGACGCCGCCATCGCCGGCCGGCGCTATCGGTTCGAATGGGTGAAGGGGCACGCGGGTCACCCGCTGAACGAGGCCGCCGACGTGCGCGCCCGCGGTGCCGCCGAGGCCTACCAGCGCGGCACCCCCGTGCAGAGCGGACCGGGATACCCGGGTGCGGTGACCGCCGGCGCCGCGGACCGGCGGGGGGTCTCGGCCGGTGCGGCCGAGGAGGCCGACGCCGACCCGACCTCGCGGAACCCCGCCCGTTCCGCCGCCCCTGCGGCAGGACCCGCCCCCACCCTCTTCGACTTCTGACCCTCACGGGCCCACCCGACGACGGCGGGAACGGACGCGAAGAGGGCGGGAGGCGCGGGACGGGACGCACCGCCGTAGGATGAACGCGTCCGGTGCGTGAGATCACCGGTGCCCGCAAAAGGGGCACGCAGCCACCCTCGACGTCGGGGCGCGCGAGACACATACGGGAATCAGCATCCGTCACCGTCTCGAAAGGCTCCGTCATGCCCACCGTCTCCGCGCACGTCGCCGTCACCCTCGCCCAGCACGTCCATCACGTGTTCGGCCTCATGGGCAACGGCAACGCCTACTTCATCGACGCCCTTGAAACCCAGACCGATGCCGAGTACGTCGCGATGCGCCACGAGGCCGGCACGGTCGTGGCCGCCGACGCGCACTACCGCGCCTCGGGCCGCCTGGCCGCGGCGACCTCGACCTACGGCGCGGGCTTCACCAACACGCTCACCGCCCTCGCCGAAGCCGTTCAGGCGCACGTGCCGCTCGTGCTGGTCGTCGGAGACGAGCCCACGTCGGGTCCTCGGCCCTGGGACGTCGATCAGATCGCCCTCGCGTCCGCCGTCGGTGCGCGCACCTACACGGTGGGACGGACGGATGCCGCGGCCACGACCGTCATCGCCATCGAGCACGCCCTCACCTATCGGGTGCCCACCGTGCTCGCGATCCCGTACGACGTCGCCGCCCTCGAGGCGGGCCCGGTCCTGCGCTCCCCGGCGCCTCGACTGCCCCGGCCCCTCCCGGTGACGGGATCGTTCGCGGAACGCGCCGTGGCGGACCTCGCCGACACCCTCGCGCACGCCGAACGGCCGGTGCTGCTGGCCGGCCGTGGGGCGTGGCTGGCCGGCGCACGTGAGGCCCTCGGCGCACTGGCTGACGCGACCGGCGCACTCACCGCGACCACGGCGCTCGGGCGTGGCGTGTTCCCCGACCCCCGCTACGACCTCGGCGTGACCGGCGGTTTCGGCGCTCACGGCGCGATGGAGCGCATCCGCGAAGCCGATGTGGCGGTCGTGTTCGGCGCATCGCTGAACCAGTTCACGATGCGGTTCGGCGACCTCTTCGCCCCCGGTACGAGGGTCGTGCAAGTCGACATCGCGCCCACGGCGACGCACCCGCACGTCGGCGGCTACGTGCGCGGAGACGCGCGGGTCATCGCGGGTGTGCTCGTCGAACAGCTGCGCGCCGGCGGGGCGGCGGCGAGCGGATGGCGCGAGTCGGTCGACGTCGCGTCTGCCCTGCGCCGCGACCACGGCGACGGGCTGGCCCCCGATGGACGACTCGACCCACGGTCGGCCGCAGTGCGGATCGGCGAGCTGCTGCCCGACGATCGCGTGGTCGTCTCGGACGGCGGCCACTTCATCGGCTGGGCGAACATGTACTGGCCCGTCGCCTCCCCCGATCGCATGATGATGATCGGCACCGCGTTCCAGTCCATCGGCCTCGGCTGGCCGAGCGTCGCCGGGGCCGCGGCCGCCCAACCCGAGGCGACCATCGTCCTGACCACCGGCGACGGCGGCGGACTGATGGCGCTCGCCGACCTCGAGAGCGCCGTCCGTGTGGCGGGCGGCCGCGGCGTGGCGGTCGTCTGGAATGATGCCGCCTACGGCGCCGAGGTCAACCTCTACGGACTCAAAGGCCTGGCCGAGGAACCGATGCGCATCCCCGAGGTCGATTTCGCCGGTCTCGCCCGAGCGGTCGGTGCTGAGGGTGTCGTGGTGCGCTCGCTCGCTGACCTCGACCGCCTCGCCGAATGGACGACGCAGGATGCGGCATCCCGCCCCTTCCTGCTGCTGGATCTGCGCATCTCGGGCACGGTGATCGCGCCGTACCAGGAGGAGATCATCCGCGTGAACTCCTGAGGACCGGCCGGAGGCGATCGCGGCCCTGCGAGCTGCTCGCAGAGCACCACGCAGGGCCGCGCGCGGCGCGCAGTCAGGCTTCGACGGTTGCGCGCTGCGGCAGCAGAATCCCCTCGAAGAAGGCTTCGAGCTCGGCTGTCGCCGTCAACGGGAGCACGTGGGCGACGTACTGGTCGGGGCGGACCACCACGACCACGCCGTCACGCGACAGGCCGCGCTCTGCGAAGATGTCGCTCGGATTCCACCGGTTGATGCCGGCGGCGAAGACCTTCTCCCAGTCCGGCAGGCCGAGCGCGCCCGTGCGCGGTCGGAACACCGCGGGCACGGCGGTCGCGTCGATGGCCTCGTAACCCTGCTGGTAGATCACCTTCACGTCGAACACGGCGTCGGCATCGGCCCCCGCCGGCGTGAACCGGGCGACCGGCGACTCCTCCGAGTCCATCCACGCCGCCCACGTCGCGAGCGCCGAGGAAGCACTCAGCCCCTCCGCGTCGGCGAACGCATAGATGCGCCAGCGACCGTCGGCCTTCGCGTGGTGACCGAGGTGCACGACGTTGCCGTCGGCGACGAGCGAGACCGGCGACGACTTGAAGCGCTTGCCGAGCGGGAACCCGGACGCGAGCTCCTGCCGGGCGCCGTCCGCGATGATCGCCGACGGGCCGTACTGCGTCATGAAGCCCGAGGGGAATTCGGCCGTGGCGAGGTAGTAGGTCGCGAGGCTCTCCGGGTCGGAGATCTCCTCGGGCTTCCGTGCCATCAGCGACGACCACTCCTTGTCGAAGTCGATGAGCTGCTGCGCCACCGGCTGGCGCTCGGCGCTGTACGTCGCGAGCAGACTCTCCGGGCTCAGGCCGGCGAGCACGCTCCCGAGCTTCCAACCCAGGTTGAAGCCGTCCTGCATCGATACGTTCATGCCCTGGCCCGCTTTCGCACTGTGGGTGTGGCAGGCGTCGCCGGTGAGGAACACCCGCGGGCTGCGGTCCAGACCCTCTGGCACATCGTCGAACTTGTCGGTGATGCGATGCCCGACCTCGTAGACGCTGTGCCATGCGACGCTCTTCACGTCGATCGTGTACGGCTGCAGGATCTCGTTGGCCCGGCGGATGATCTCGTCGATCGGAGTCTGGCGCACCTGGTGGTTGTCGTCGTCCGCCACTTCGCCGAGGTCGATGTACATACGGCTGAGGTAGCCGCCCTCCCGCGGGATGTGCAGGATGTTGCCCGCCTCCGAATTGATCGCGCACTTGATGCGCCAGTCCGGGAAGTCGGTGTCGACCAGCACGTCCATCACTCCCCAGGCGTGCGCCGAGCTGCCCCCGAGGTGTGTGCGGCCGATCGCCTCGCGCACTCCGCTGCGCGCGCCGTCGCAGCCGACGACGTACCTGGCATGCACGGTCCGCTCCTGCCCCGCGCGCTCGCCGGCGGTGTGACGCAGCCGCACCTCGACGGGGTACTCCCCGCGGTCGCGCACGGTGAGGCCGACGAACTCGACGCCGTAGTCCGGCACGATACGCCCGGGGCCGTGCGCCGCCGCCTCGGCGAAGTAGTCCAGCACCCGCGCCTGGTTCACGATGAGGTGCGGGTACTCGCTGATGTCGTACGCGTAATCCGCGGTGCGCGAGCGCCGGACGATCCGCCGAGGGTTCTCCGGGTCGGGCCCCCAGAAGTTCATCCACCCGATGTTGTAAGCCTCGGCGACGATGCGCTCGGCGAAGCCGAACGCCTGGAACGTCTCGACGCTGCGCGGCTGGATGCCGTCGGCCTGCCCGAGCACGAGCCGCCCGTCCCTCTTCTCGATCAGCCGGGTCGAGACGTCCGGGAACTGGGCCAGTTGCGCGGCGAGCAGCATTCCCGCCGGTCCCGATCCGACGATGAGCACGTCGATCTCGTCGGGCAGATCCGCTGGCCGGTCGATCCCGGTGCCCGCGGGGGCGCTCACCCGCGGGTCACCCGAGACGTAGCCGTGGTGGTGGAACTGCATCGCGCTCAGACCTTCGACAGACCGTAGATCGGGCTCACCGACTGCTCCGCCTCGTGATCGAGGCCGAGCGGGATGCCGGACCGGTCGCGAAGGAGGAGCGTGGCGATGAGGCCGATGACCGTCATGCCGGCGAGGTACCACGTGACCGACATCGTCGTCCCCGTGGCCTGCACCAGAGCGGTCGCGATGGTCGGGGCGAAAGCGCCGCCGAGGATGGCGCCGATCGCGTAGGAGATCGACACCCCCGAGAAGCGGATCGACGCCGGGAAGAGCTCGGAGTAGAGCGCCGCCTGCGGGCCGTACGTGAAGCCGAGGCCGATCGTGAGGATCGCGAGCCCGAGGAACAGCAGCCCGATGTCGCCGGTGTTCACGAGCGGGAACAGGGTGAACACACCGACCAGCTGCAGGATCCACCCGATGACATAGGTCGTGCGGCGGCCGATGCGGTCCGAGATCCATCCGGCGAAGAACGTCGACAGCAACCAGGTGACGGCCGAACCCGCGACCGCCCACAGCACGGGCCCGCGCTCGAGGGCGAGGGGCCCGTCGGGGTTGGTCGCGTAGCCCTGGATGTAGCCGCCGGTGGTCATGTAGCCCACCGCATTGTTGCCGGCGAAGACGAGGGCGGCGATGAGGACCAGCAGTGCATGCTTGCGGAACAGCTGCACGATGGGCATCTGCGCCTTCTCCTTGCGCTCGGCGAGCTCGGCGAACACCGGGCTCTCCTCGACGCGACGGCGCACGTACCACCCGATGAGGATCAGCACGACCGACAGCAGGAACGGCACGCGCCAGCCCCACTGCACGAAGGCGTCGCCGGGGGCGATCATCGCCATGAGGGCCATGACTCCCGAGGCGAGCAGCAGACCCAGGGGCACGCCGATCTGCGGCGAAGCGCCGAACGCCCCGCGCCGCGACTTGGGGGCGTGCTCGACGGCCATGAGCACCGCACCGCCCCACTCTCCGCCGGCGGACAGGCCCTGCAGGATGCGGAGCACGACGAGGAGGATCGGCGCGGCGATCCCGATCGCGTCGTAGGTCGGGAGGAAGCCGATGAGTGCCGTGGCCAGCCCCATCAGGATCAGCGTCCACATCAGCACGACCTTGCGGCCGTACTTGTCGCCGAAGTGGCCGGCCAGGAATGCGCCGAGGGGGCGGAAGAGGAAGCTCACGCCGACGGTCGCGAAGGCGATGATCGCGCTGTTCGCCCCGAGCGGGGCGAAGAACAGCTGCCCGAACACCAGGCCGACGGCCGTGGCGTAGATGAAGAAGTCGTACCACTCGACGGTGGTGCCGACGACGGTGGCGAACACGACGCGACGCCGATCGGTGGTCGAGGCGATCGTGCCGGTCGGGGTGAACCCGGAGGGTGCGGGCGGACGGGATGCGGGGGCGGACATCGTGGTGACTCCTTCGTCGGTGGTGCAGCGCTGCTGCGGACTTCGCTGTCACGGTGCAGCCGGGTCGACGGTTGCTCCGATAACGAGGATCATATACGATCTGAGATACGACGCAAGGGCGAGGGAGCTCATGACCGACACGACGACACCGGCACCGGATGCCGCGGCCGCCCGCTTCTCGGGACTGCCGATGCGCCCCGGCAAGATCATCGCGGTGCACCTCAGTTACACGTCGCGCGCCGATCAGCGCGGCCGCCGGCCCGCCGATCCGTCGTACTTCTTCAAGCCGTCGAGCTCGGTCGCAGCATCCGGCTCCGTCATCGAACGCCCCGCGGGCACCGAGCTGCTCGCCTTCGAGGGCGAGATCGCGCTCGTGATCGGGCGCCCCGCGCGCCACGTCGGCGTCGAGGACGCGTGGTCGCACGTGGGATGGGTCACGGCCGCGAACGACTTCGGTCTCTACGACCTGCGCGCGAACGACAAGGGATCGAACGTCCGCTCCAAGGGCGGCGACGGATACACGCCGGTCGGTCCCGCCCTGCTCGAGGCGCGAACGATCCACCCGGCCGCACTGCGCCTGCGTACGTGGGTGAACGGCGACCTCGTGCAGGACGACACGACCGCCGGGCTCCTCTTCCCGCTCGCACAGATCGTGGCCGACCTGTCGCAGCACTTCACTCTCGAGTACGGAGATGTGATCCTCACGGGCACACCCGCCGGGTCGTCCGTGGTCGTTCCCGGCGACCGCGTCGAGGTCGAGGTCGACGTGCCGGGTGGCCCGTCGACCGGGCGACTCCTGACCACGGTCGCGCAGGGCGACCGACCCTTCGACCCCGGTCTCGGCTCCCTCCCCGCCGTCGACGACCTGCAGCGCACCGAGGCCTGGGGCTCGGACCGGGCCGCGGTCCCGGTCACAGGAGAACCCGCCCTCTCCCCCGCGCTGCGCGCCAAGCTCGAGCGGACCCCGGTGGCCGGGCTGTCGGCGCAGCTGCGCAAACGCGGACTGAACAACGTCACGATCGACGGCGTCCGGCCGATGCACCCGGACGCCAAACTCATCGGCACCGCGAAGACCCTGCGGTTCGTGCCCGGCCGGGAAGACCTCTTCACGTCGCACGGCGGCGGGTACAACGCGCAGAAGCGCGTGTTCGACGCCGTCGACGAGGGCGAGATCATCGTGATCGAAGCGCGCGGCGAGCTCGGCTCGGGCACTCTGGGCGACATCCTCGCGATCCGCGCCCACGCGCGCGGTGCCGCCGGCATCGTCACCGACGGAGGCGTGCGCGACGCCGAGGCTGTCGCCGCCGTGGGCATCCCGGTGTACTCCGGCGGCGCGCACCCCGCCGTCCTCGGCCGCAAGCACGTCCCGTGGGACCACGACGTGACGATCGCATGCGGCGGCACGACCGTGCAGCCGGGCGACATCATCGTCGGCGACCGCGACGGCGTCATCGTGATCCCGCCGGACATGGCCGACGAGGTCGCCGACGCGACCCTCGCGCAGGAGCACGAGGACGCCTGGATCGCGCAGCAGGTCGCGGCGGGGCATCCGATCGACGGCCTGTTCCCGATGAACGCGGAGTGGCGAGCGCGCTACGACGCCGCGCAGGCGGTGCGATCGTGACCCCCGTCGACACGCGCAGCAAGTCCCAGCAGGCGTACCAGTGGGTCAAGGAGCGCATCGCCCTGCAGGAGTTCACCCCCGGGTACCGACTCGTCCTCGGCTCCATCGCCGGCGAGCTCGATATGAGCGTCGTGCCCGTGCGCGAGGCGATCCGCCAGCTCGAGGCGGAGGGTCTCGTCACCTTCGAGCGCAACGTCGGGGCACGCGTGTCGATGATCGACGATTCCCAGTACCGCTTCAGCATGCAGTCGCTCAGCATCCTCGAGGGTGCGGCCACCGCGCTGGCCGCCCGCCGACTCACCGCGGACGACGTCCGCCGTGCGCGCGAGGTCAACGAACTCATGATCCGCACCCTCGATCACTTCGACCCGCGGTCGTTCACCGGACTGAACCAGCAGTTCCACTCGATCCTCTTCGCGCCCTGCGCGAACCCGCGCATGCTCGAGCTCGTCGACGCCGAGTGGGCGCGCCTCGGCCACCTCCGCGATTCCACCTTCAGCTTCGTCCCCGGCCGGGCGGCCGAGTCGGTGCGCGAGCACGAGAACATCCTGCAGCTGATCGAAGCCGGTGCGCCCCTCGGCGAGATCGAGAAGGTCGCCCGCAGACACCGCTCCGCCACCCTCGACGCGTACATGATCCACGAGCACCCCGACGAGTCGCTCGGGCTCCCGGCTTTCTGACCCCACAGGAGAGAACCATGACCGACACCGCGACCGCACCGACGACGGGGCACGTGCCCCACGACCTGCCGACACGCATCCAGCACTACATCGACGGCGAATTCGTCGATTCGGAGGACGGCGAGACATTCGATGTCCTCGACCCGGTCTCGAACCGCACCTATCTGAAGGCGGCCGCCGGCAAGAAAGCCGACATCGACAAAGCCGTCGCCGCCGCCCGACGCGCCTTCATCGACGGCCCGTGGCCCCGGATGCTCCCCCGTGAGCGGTCCCGCATCCTGCACCGCATCGCCGACATCGTCGAGTCGCGCGATGCCCGTCTCGCCGAGCTCGAGTCGTTCGATTCGGGCCTGCCGATCACACAGGCGCTCGGTCAGGCGCGGCGCGCCGCCGAGAACTTCCGGTTCTTCGCCGACCTGATCGTCGCTCAGGCCGACGACACCTACAAGGTGCCCGGCCGCCAGATCAACTACGTCAACCGCAAGCCGATCGGCGTCGCGGGTCTGATCACCCCCTGGAACACTCCGTTCATGCTCGAGTCGTGGAAGCTCGGCCCGGCACTCGCGACGGGCAACACCGTCGTGCTGAAGCCGGCGGAGTTCACCCCCCTGTCGGCATCGCTCTGGGCGGGCATCTTCGAGGAAGCAGGCCTCCCCCGCGGCGTCTTCAACCTCGTCAACGGTCTCGGTGAGGACGCCGGCGACGCCCTGGTGAAGCATCCCGACGTCCCGCTGATCTCCTTCACCGGGGAGAGCTCGACGGGGCAGCTGATCTTCGCCAACGCCGCGCCGTTCCTCAAGGGTCTGTCGATGGAACTGGGTGGCAAGTCACCCGCCATCGTCTTCGCCGACGCCGACCTCGACGCCGCGATCGACGCCACGATCTTCGGGGTGTTCTCACTCAACGGAGAGCGCTGCACGGCGGGCTCCCGCATCCTGGTCCAGCGCGACGTCTACGACGAGTTCGTGGAGCGCTACGCCGCCCAGGCCGAGCGCGTCGTCGTCGGGTATCCGCACGACCCGGCGACCGAAGTCGGTGCCCTCGTGCATCCCGAGCACTACGACAAGGTGATGAGCTACGTCGAGATCGGCAAGACCGAGGCGCGCCTCGTCGCCGGCGGTGGTCGCCCCGACGGCTTCGACACCGGCAACTTCGTGTCTCCGACCGTGTTCGCCGACGTCGCGCCCGACGCGCGCATCTTCCAGGAGGAGATCTTCGGCCCCGTCGTCGCGATCACCCCCTTCGACACCGACGACGACGCTCTCGCTCTCGCCAACAACACGAAGTACGGACTCGCCGCCTACGTCTGGACGAATGACCTGAAGCGTGCCCACAACTTCGCGCAGTCGGTCGAGGCGGGCATGGTGTGGCTCAACTCCAACAATGTCCGCGACCTGCGGACCCCGTTCGGGGGGGTGAAGGCCTCCGGTCTCGGACACGAGGGCGGCTATCGCTCCATCGACTTCTACACCGACCAGCAGGCCGTCCACATCACCCTCGGCGAAGTGCACAATCCCACCTTCGGCAAGGCCTGAACCCGTAGCAAGGACGCTGACATGACCCACCTCCACGATCGCACCCTCACCTCGTCCGGCTTCTACGTCTCGCAGGAGACGCCGATCCGCAGTGACGACCCGGTCCCCACGCCCCTGTCCTCGCCGCCGGACATCCTGCGCTGCGCGTACATGGAGCTCGTCGTGACCGACCTCGCCGCGTCGCGGGCGTTCTACGTTGACATCCTCGGGCTCTACGTGACCGAGGAGGACGACACGGCCGTGTATCTCCGGTCGACGGAGGAGTTCATCCACCACAACCTGGTGCTCCGTCAGGGTCCGGTGGCCGCCGTCGCCGCCTTCTCGTACCGGGTGCGCAGCCCGGAAGACCTCGATCTGGCGGTGGCGTTCTACGAGGAGCTCGGATGCCGCGTCGAACGGCGACCCGGCGGGTTCACGAAGGGCATCGGCGATTCCGTCCGCGTCGAGGACCCCCTCGGCTTCCCCTACGAGTTCTTCCACCAGACGGACCACGTCGAACGCATGTCGTGGCGCTACGACCTGCACACGCCGGGCGAACTGGTGCGGCTCGACCACTTCAACCAGGTCACCCCCGACGTGCCCCGCGCCGTCAACTTCATGCAGACGCTCGGCTTCCGGGTGACCGAAGACATCCAGGACGACGAGGGCACCGTGTATGCGGCGTGGATGCGGCGCAAGCCCAGCGTGCACGACACGGCGATGACCGGAGGCGACGGGCCGCGCATGCACCACGTGTGCTTCGCCACCCACGAGAAGCACAACATCCTCGCGATCTGCGACAAGCTCGGGGCCCTCCGCCGCTCCGATGCGATCGAGCGGGGTCCCGGACGCCACGGAGTGAGCAACGCGTTCTACCTGTACCTGCGAGACCCCGATGGCCACCGCGTCGAGATCTACACGCAGGACTACTACACGGGCGACCCGGACAATCCGGTCATCACGTGGGACGTCCACGACAACCAGCGTCGCGACTGGTGGGGCAATCCGGTCGTTCCGTCCTGGTACACCGAGGCATCCCTCGTGCTCGACCTCGACGGCAACCCGCAGCCTGTTGCCGCCCGCACCGACTCGAGCGAGATGGCCGTCACGATCGGCGCCGACGGCTTCTCGTACACGCGCCCGACCGAGAGCTCCGTCGCCGGCTCCGTGCCGGGCGAGTACAAGCTCGGCAATCAGCTCTGATCACCGACGAAGAAGGAGACCGGATGCTGCCCCCCGATGTGATCGCCCAGCTCGCCGACGAGCTCGCTGATGCCGACCGCACGCACCGACTGATCCCGCGGATCACCGCGCGCCACCCGGACGCGACGATCGAGGATTCATATGCCATCCAAGGCATCTGGCGCGACAAGAACCTCGCCGCCGGCCGCCGGCTCATCGGACGGAAGATCGGTCTGACGTCGAAGGCGATGCAGCAGGCCACCGGTATCACCGAGCCCGACTACGGCGTGATGTTCGACGACACCGTCTACCGGAACGGGGCCGAGATCCCCGTCGATCTGTTCACCAACGTGCGCATCGAGGTCGAGCTCGCCTTCGTGCTGAAAGAGCCGCTGGCCGGCCCCGACTGCGCTCTGGAGGACGCCCTCCGCGCGATCGATTACGCCGTGCCCGCGCTCGAGGTGCTCAATTCGCACATCGAGCTCGAGGGCAGGACGATCGTCGACACGATCTCCGACAACGCGGCCTACGGGGGGATGGTGCTCGGCGACGTGCACAGGAGACCCGACGAGATCGATCTGCGATGGGTGCCCGGGGTGCTGTCGCGCAACGGCGAGATCGAAGAGACCGGGGTCGCCGCCGGCGTGCTCGGCCACCCCGCTACCGGGGTCGCGTGGCTCGCCAACAAGTTCCACCAGCACGGCGCGCGGCTCGAGGCCGGCGAGATCATCCTGGCCGGGTCGTTCACGAGACCCATGTGGGTCTCTCGCGGCGACGACGTGCTCTGCGACTATGGACCGATGGGACAGATCCGATGCCGCTTCGTCTAGCGCCGACCTTCCGGGACGCTCTGTCCGCGGCATCCGCCCCGCTCGCGGGCATCTGGGTGTGCTCGGGCAGCCCTCTCGTGGCCGAGATCTGCGCGGGGTCGGGCATGGACTGGACGCTCATCGACATGGAGCACTCCCCGAACGGCCTGGAGTCGGTGCTCGCGCAGCTGCACGCCGTCGCCGGCTACGCCATCACCCCGGTGGTGCGCGTGCCGACCAACGACGTCGTGCTGATCAAGCAGGTGCTCGATCTCGGAGCGCAGAACATCCTCGTGCCGATGGTCTCTTCGGCGGCCGACGCCGCGGCCGCTGTAGCGGCCGTGCGCTATCCGCCCCACGGGGTGCGCGGGGTCGGCAGCGCGCTCGCGCGCTCGGCGCGCTGGAATCGCGTCGAGGGCTACCTCGAGAACGCCGACGCGCACGTCTCGCTCTTCGTGCAGATCGAGACCGCCGCCGGCGTCGAGGCAGCAGCCGCCATCGCCGGGGTCGAGGGCGTCGACGGGATCTTCGTCGGACCGTCCGATCTGGCCGCGTCGATGGGTCTGCTCGGACAGCAGACGCACCCCGACGTGACCGCAGCCGTCCGCCGCGTGTTCGCAGCGGCAGCGGCGACGGGCATTCCGGTGGGGGTGAACGCGTTCGACCCCGTGGTCGCGCGCTCCTACGCGCAGGACGGTGCCCGCTTCCTGCTGGTCGGCGCGGACGTCGCTCTGCTCGCGCGGGGTTCGGAGGCACTCGCGGCGGCGTGGGCGCACGAGGCCGACGGGCCGGGCGACACCACGGTCGCGCCGGGCCGCGCAAGCTACTGAACACGGCTCCCGGCGGGCCGCGGCATCCGTCCTCGCCGCGAAAAGCGGCACAGTGATCCATGCCACCATGGAGGCATGAAACGCGAAGTCTCGAGCTCCATCGTCCTTGACGTCACTGCGCCCGCCGAGCTGGTCTTCGCCGTCGCCGTGTCGGGTCACTACACCCCGGTCACCGAGTCGTTCACGGCGGTGCTCGACGGCACCCCCGTCGAGGTCACCGACCTCCCTGACGCGCACGGCACACGCCTGCACACCATCTCGCCGGGCGTCGGCCGCCTCGAGGTGACCTACGCCGCGAACATCCTCGGGCACGGCGACACCCCGATCGGCACGCCGACCGACCTCATCCGGTACACGCGCCCGAGCCGCTACGCGGAATCGGACATGCTCGCCCCGACGGCGTTCGCGGAGTTCCAGGGCGTGCCCGAGAACGAGCTGCTGCAGGCCGTCTCGTCGTGGGTCGGCACTCGTCTCTCATACGTCCCGGGGTCGAGCCTGCCCACCGACGGCGCCGTGCGGACGCTGCTCGCCCGCCAGGGCGTCTGCCGCGACTACGCGCACCTCGTCGTCGCGCTGCTGCGCGGACTGAACATCCCCGCCCGACTGGTCGCGGTCTACGCGCCGGGATTGATGCCGATGGACTTCCACGCCGTCGCCGAGGCGTGGATCGACGGCGCGTGGCGTGTCGTCGACGCCACCACACTCGCCCCGCGGTCGACGCTCGTGCGCATCGCCACGGGACGGGATGCCTCGGACTCGGCTTTCCTCACCACCCTGTCGGGCGGCACCCAGCTCGTCGACGTGCAGGTCACCGCCGTCGCGGACTCGCTCCCCGACGACAATCTCGACGAGTACGTCACCATCTCGTAGCCGGTCGGTCGCGGGGAGCACGTCTCGCCGCCGTTCCCGAGGCGGTCGGTAGAGTGACAGCATGCGCGCATGGCTGATCCGGTTCGTCTCGCTCCTCGTCTTCAACATCGTGGTGCTGCTGCTAATCGGACTGGTGCTCCCGCAGGTGGCCGTGGGCTGGTCGGTCGTGTGGGCGGCCGTCGTGCTCACCGCCGCCTCCCTGTGGATCAAGCCGCTCATCACCACCTGGTTCCGGGGTATGGCCGGCAGGTCGGCGGGTCAGCGCACCAAGATGGGCGAGAAGGTCGTCCAGTTCTTCCTGGTGCTGCTGGTCGCGTACATCATCTGGGTGTTCACGGTCATCTTCTCGGGCGTCAACGTGCACGGCTGGTTCTGGGGCTACGTCATCCCGCCGCTCCTGCTCATGGTCGCCTGGGCGATCTACGACGTGGTCGACGACCGTATCGAGGGGCACGCGGGTCGGCTCTACGACAGGGCCACGAACAGGTCGGCGGATGCCGCGTCCGTCGCCCCCTCGTCAGCGACGGTCGCATCGCCCACCGTGACGCGTGCCGCCCGCCAAGAGGTGCAGGACGGCCTGACGCCCGAACAGCGACGTATGTTCGACGAGCTCGGCAAGAGCTGACGCCCTCGCCACTCGGCCGACGTCAGGCGACCGAACGTTCGGCGGCCTCGACGACATTGGTGAGCAGCAGCGCCACGGTCATGGGTCCGACGCCGCCCGGGTTCGGCGACAGGTAGCCCGCGACCTCCGCGACGTCGGGGGCCACGTCGCCGTAGACCTTCGATGAGCCCGACTCCGGGTCGCTCTCGCGGGTCACGCCGACGTCGAGAACCGCTGCGCCCGGCTTGACGTCGGCGGCGGTGACGAGGTGCTTCACACCGGCGGCGGCCACGATGACATCCGCCTGTCGGAGATACTGCGCGGCATTCACCGTCCCCGTGTGGGTGAGCGTCACCGTCGCATTGAACTCGCGACGCGTCAGCAGCAGTCCGATCGAACGGCCGATCGTCACGCCTCGTCCGACGACGACGACGTGCTTGCCGCGCAGGTCGTAGCCGTTGCGGGTGAGGAGCTCGATGACGCCTCGGGGGGTGCACGGCAGGGGCGACGTGATCGGCGAGTTGACGTTCAGGACCAGTCTGCCGAGGTTCGTCGGGTGCAGTCCGTCGGCGTCCTTGTCGGGGTCGATGCGCTCGAGGATCGCATCGGTGTCGATGTGCTTCGGCAGCGGCAGCTGCACGATGTAACCATGGCATGCGGGGTCGGCGTTCAACTCGTCGACCAGCGCCTCGACCTGCTCCTGCGTGGCATCGGCGGGCAGTTCGCGCTGGATGGAGTTCATCCCGATCGCCTCGGACTGCTTGTGCTTCATGCCCACGTAGAGCTGCGACGCGGGGTCGGCGCCGACGAGGACCGTGGCGATCCCGGGCACGACGCCCCGTGCGGCGAGGGCGGCCACGCGCCCACGCAACTCGTCCTTGATGGCGGCCGCGGTGGCCGTGCCGTCCAATCTCTGCGCTGTCATCCGTCTGTCCTCGCTTCATCGTGGGGCACGTGGGGCGGCGCCCCCGGCGGCGAACCGTTCCTCGGTCAAGGCGACGGCCGAAGCCTGCCGCTTCGCCCGCCGGGTGTTGCTCGCGTGAGTCGGGGCGCTGGAATCACTATGCCCGTAGGTATAGGGGTCCGGCAAGCGGTGCTACTGCACCAGCCCGGGGTACAGCGGGAACGCGGCGGTCAGCGCCGCGACGCGGGCGCGCAACGACTCCACATCGGCGTCGGGCAGCAGTGCCAGGGCGATCACGTCGGCGACCTCGGCGAACTCGGCGTCGCCGAATCCGCGGGTCGCGAGCGCGGGGGTGCCGATCCTCAGCCCCGAGGTCACCATCGGCGGACGCGGGTCGTTGGGCACGGCGTTCCGGTTCACCGTGATGTGGATCTCGTGCAGCAGATCCTCTGCCTGCTTGCCGTCGATCTGAGCGTTCCGCAGGTCGACGAGCACCAGGTGCACGTCCGTGCCGCCCGAGCGCACCGAGATCCCGGCCTCCTGCACGTCCCGCTGCGACAGCCGTTCCGCCAGAATGCGGGCACCGCTCAGCACGCGCCCCTGGCGCTCCTTGAACTCCGGGGTCGCCGCGAGCTTGAAGGCGGTCGCCTTCGCGGCGATCACGTGCATAAGAGGGCCACCCTGCTGGCCGGGGAACACCGCGGTGTTGAGCTTCTTCGCGAGGTCGGCGTCGTTCGTGAGGATGAAACCCGACCGCGGTCCGCCGATCGTCTTGTGCACCGTCGAGGAGACGACGTGCGCGTGCGGCAGCGGCGACGGGTGCAGCCCTGCGGCCACGAGTCCCGCGAAATGCGCCATGTCGACCCACAGGTACGCGCCCACCTCGTCGGCGATGGCGCGGAACGCGGCGAAGTCGAGTTGACGCGGGTACGCCGACCAACCGGCGATGATCACCTTGGGCTTGTGTTCGAGGGCGAGACGCCGGACCTCGTCCATGTCGATGACGGATGTCTCGGGGTCGACGCCGTACGCGACGATGTCGTAGAGCCTGCCCGAGAAGTTGATCTTCATGCCGTGCGTCAGATGACCGCCCTGATCCAGAGACAGACCGAGCAGCGTGTCGCCCGGGCGGGCGATGGCGTGCAGCACCGCCGCGTTCGCGGTGGCGCCCGAGTGCGGCTGCACGTTGGCGTACTCGGCACCGAACAGCGACTTCGCGCGCTCGATCGCCAGCTCTTCGGCGACGTCGACCTCTTCGCAGCCGCCGTAGTAGCGTCGGCCCGGGTAGCCCTCGGCGTACTTGTTCGTGAGCACCGACCCCTGCGACTGCAGGATCGAGACCGGGACGAAGTTCTCGGAGGCGATCATCTCGAGGTAGCCGCGCTGGCGTTCGAGTTCGCGCTCGAGCACCTGAGCGATTTCGGGATCGACCTCGGACAGCGGGGCATTGAAGTACTGATCGGTCATGGCGATCTCCTTGACGACGGCTCGGAAAAAGAAGGTCCGCATCGGCCCAGGCGTGCGGTCGAATGCCGTGTCGGTCGCTCCCCGGTGGTATCCACCTCAACGCCAGTCGCGACACAGCGAGCATACCGGATGCCGCGGCCCACGTGCTCTGCAGCGAAGCCTTTCTCGGCCCCTGTCATGGGCCCTCCCGTTTTGTTAGGGTTCCTTACATGACGTTCGCGCTGGTCCCGTTCCCGCTCGCCCTCACCGCGACGGAAGGCCGTGGGCTGCGCCTCCGCGAGGGCGCGACGATCGCGGGCGAGTCCTCGATCGCGGCCGGCCTCGCGCAGCGGCTGAGCGAACGCACCGGCCTCGCCGTCGAGGCCTCTCCGGAGCAGTCCGAACGGGCCCGCGTCGATCTGCGCGTCCGCGCGGGTGGCTCACCGGAGTCGTACGAGATCGTCGTCGATGAGGCATCCGCCGTCATCACCGCGTCCGACGCGGCGGGCCTCTTCTACGGAGCTCAGACCCTCGTGCAGCTCGTGCAGCAGGACGCCGGTGGCTGGTTCTTCCCGACGGTGGCGATCGAGGACCGACCGCGGTTCGCGTACCGGGGCGTCATGCTCGACGTCGCCCGGCACTTCTTCCCGGTCGAGACCGTCACGGCCTACATCGACCGGGCGGCGGCGCTCAAGTTCAACCATCTGCATCTGCACCTGAGCGACGACCAGGGGTGGCGGTTGCAGCTCGCTTCACGACCGAGACTGACCGAGGTGTCGTCCGGGAGTTCGGTCGGCGGCGATCCCGGGGGCTTCTTCACCCACGAGGACTATGCCGAGATCGTCCGGCACGCGGCATCCCGTCACATGACGGTCGTGCCCGAGTTCGACGTTCCGGGGCACACCCACGCCGTCGGCGTCGCTTACCCCGAGCTCGTGGAGAGGCCCGTGCTGAGCGCTCAGACCCTCGAGACCGTTCAGGAATCCGGCGGTTCGCTGCCCGAGGCGGGCGTGCCGTACGACGGGGTCGCGGTCGGGTTCTCTTCACTGAAGATCCATGACGAGGCGACCTACGCGTTCCTGGCCGACGTCTTCGGCGAGCTGGCCGAGCTCACCCCCGGCCCCTACGTGCACATCGGTGGCGACGAGGCCCTGGGCACCGACCCCGCGGACTTCGCCGAATTCATGACGCGAGCGTCGTCGATGGTGGTCTCGCTCGGCAAGACGCCGATCGCCTGGCACGAGGCCGGGGCGGCCGCGGGCCTGGATCGGGCCACGATCGGTCAGTACTGGGGCTTCACCACACCGATCGACGGCGCCGGCGAGAAGACCAGGACCTTCGTGCAGCGCGGCTCGCGGGTCATCCTCTCCCCCGCCGACGCGATCTACCTCGACATGAAACCCCACGCCGACAGCGCGCTCGGCCTCACCTGGGCGAACGGTCCGACGAGCCTCGAGCGGGCGTACTCCTGGGATCCCGGCACCACCATCGAGGGGGTCGACGAGAGCGACATCCTCGGCGTCGAGGCACCCCTGTGGAGCGAGACACCCCGCACCCTCGCCGATCTCGACGCGCTCGCCTTCCCGCGGATCGCCGCGGCCGCCGAGATCTCCTGGTCGCCCGCGCGCGGCGTCGAGCGCACGTGGGACTCGTTCCGCACCCGAGTGGACGGCCTCGGACCGCTCTGGACGTCCCAGGGCATCACCCTTCCTCGGGCGCCCTGATGGCGGGCCTCATCATCCATTCGGCCCGGCTCGTCACCGACGGCGCCGTGCGCGAGGACGCCTGGATGCACGTCGTCGATGACCGCGTCGCAGCGGTCGGGGACGGCGACGGATGGCGAGGCCTGATCGCGGCCACCGTGGTCGACGCCGTAGCGACCGCCGGTGCCGGTGCGATCCTCACTCCCGGCTTCATCGACATCCACGGGCACGGCGGCGGCGGCGCCTCGTACGACGCCGGCCCGGAGGCCGTCCGTCGAGCCCGCGATCTGCACCGCGCGCACGGCACGACGAGAGCGGTCATCTCGCTGGTGACCGCGCCGCTGGGCGAACTGACGCGGAGCACGGCGATGATCGCCGACCTCGTGGACAGCGACGCCGACATCCTCGGCTCCCATCTCGAAGGGCCCTTCCTCGCCGCCGAGCGCAAGGGCGCCCACGACGAGGATCTGCTGCGCGCGCCTGAAGAGGGCGTGCTCGACACGCTGCTGCGGGCGGGCCGCGGCACGATCCGCCAGGTGACGCTCGCGCCCGAGCTCCCGAACGGGCTGCACGCCGTCCGCCGCGTGGTCGAGGCAGGTGCGGCGGCCGCCGTCGGGCATACGACGGCGGATGCCGCGATCACCGCCGCCGCCTTCACCGCCGGTGCCACCATCCTGACGCACGCCTTCAACGCGATGCCTGGACTCGGCCATCGCGATCCTGGCCCCGTCGGAGCCGCGGCATCCGATCCCCGGGTCACCCTCGAACTCATCGCCGACGGGGTGCACGTGCACCCGGACATCCTGCGCATCGCGTTCGCGGCGGCGCCCGACCGGATCGCCCTCGTGACCGACGCGATGGCCGCCGCCGGATCCGTCGACGGCCGGTACGAGCTCGGTGGACGCCCGGTCGACGTGCGAGACGGCGTGGCGCGGCTTGTGGACGGAGGGTCGATCGCCGGGTCGACGCTGACGCAGGATGCTGCGCTCCGCGTCTGTGTCGACGCCGGTGTCGCCCTCCCGGCCGTCGTCCACGCGCTGACCGCCGCCCCGGCCGCCGCGATCGGGCGCGGCCACGACCTCGGCCGACTCGCCCCCGGGTACCTCGCGGACGCGGCCCTCCTCGGCGCCGATCTGCAGGTCGCGCAGGTCTGGACGGCCGGGCGGCCCGTCGCCTAGAGCAGGCCGCTCACCGGCGGGGTGCGGGGTCGCTGCGCCCCCGCGCAGCGACCCTCGTCCCCGGGTCGAGAGGGCGGGTTTCAGATGCCATCCCCCCAGACGCATCCGAAACCCGCTCCCAGCGGTTCGATCTCTCGACCCCCGCACCACTGGCCTCTGCACTCCAACCCCAGGGAGCTCAGACGGTGTCTCTCACCCATGAGATGCGATGCCCTTCGATCCATGACGCGAAACGCAGAACTTTCTTTTGAGCCGTCTTCCGGGCGAGGCCGGAAGACGAACGCCGGCCGTCCCGTCGCCGGGCGCGCGCAGCGGGACGAACGCCGGCCACCCCTCCTCAGGCACCGTCGTGAACCGGCTGGAGGGCGACGACGGAACAGGTTCGCGGCCGCGACGTCGCCTATCGGGGCCAGAATGGTGGGAGCGCGTAATAAACGGCCCCCGGACCCGTCTCATAGGTGAGGCCGTCATCACACCCGACACTGCGGCCCGAACCGCGTCAGGATCACCCATGCATGAGCACCCGCACGCCGACGACGTCGGCGATTCCGATGCCTCGGATGCCCCCGCCGACGCCGATCTGGTGTTGCGCGCGCGCTCGGGCGACAGCGACGCGTTCGGCGAGCTGTGGCGACGCCACTACCGGTCGGGTATCGTCGTCGCCCGCTCCGTGACGTCGAGCCTCGACGCCGACGATCTGGTGCAGGAGGCGTACGCCCGCATCTACCAGTCCATCCTCAAGGGCGGCGGCCCCACGGGGTCGTTCCGTGCCTACCTGTTCACCAGCATCCGCAACACCGCCGCCGGGTGGGGGCGCGCGCGTCGCGAGACGACCATCGACGAACTCGCCGCCGTCGAAGACCCGGCGACGACCGAGCAGGCGACCTCGGACGCACTGGACCGCAGCATCACGCACCGCGCCTTCCGCAGCCTCCCCACGCGGTGGCAGGAGGTGCTCTGGTACTCCGAGATCGAGCAGATGAAGCCCGCGGAGATCGCGCCGCTGCTCGGACTGAAGGCGACCGCGGTCGCGCAGCTGGCCTTCCGCGCCCGCGAAGGACTGCGCGAGGCGTGGATCCAGGCGCACCTGGTCAGCGTGGCCGACGGGTCCGATTGCCAGTGGACGATCGAACGCCTCGGCGCCTACGCGCGCGGCAACGTAAGCAAGCGCGACGGCCGGAAGATCGACGACCATCTCGCCGGGTGCACGCGCTGCACGATCGTGGCCGCCGAAGCCCGTCACGTCTCGGACCACCTCGCGCTCGTCCTTCTCCCGCTCGTGCTGGGTGTCACCGGAGCAGGCGCTTACCTGGCGTCGCTGCAGAGCGGCGGCACCGCCGTGGTCGCGCTCGCCGCGATGCCCTCGAGCGTCGTGCACGGCGCGGTGTCCATGGGCACGGCGTCTATGGGCACGGCGGGGGCTGCGCCCGGTGCGTCGACCCTGGGCACGGCATCGTCCGTGGGCGCGTCCTCCGCGGTCGGTTCATCATCCGGTGCCACCATCGGCGCTGCGGCGACCGCCGGTGCGGCAGGCACCACCGCCGCCGCGGCGGCGGCAGGCGGCGTCTTCTCCGGAATGAGCGCTATCGTCGGCCTGGCGGCTGCCGCCGTCGTGGTCGCCGGCGCCGTCGTCACCGCGGCCGTGGTCGTCCCCGCCCTCAACACCTCCGACACCGCCGCCGGCATCGCTCGCGAATCGTCATCCATCGAAGGCCCCGCCGACGGGCAGCTCGATGGCCCGGCCCCCGAGGTTCCGCAGACGCCGGTGGACGAGGGGACTACTCCGGATGCCGCGACCCCGGTCGCACCGTCCGAAGCTGAGGCCGCGACACCGGGCACTCCCCCGGCGCCCGACGGCGGCGGTGCAGGGAACACTCCCACGCCTGCCACGGCCGACCCCGCACCACTCGTCCCGGTCGCTCCCTCCGATCCGGCGACGCCGGTAGATCCCACCGCTCCGGTCACGCCCACGGATCCGACCGGACCCACCGACCCGACCGGACCCACCGACCCGACCGGACCCACCACACCGACCGGACCTACGGAGCCGACCGACCCGACCGGTCCCACGGACCCGACCGGTCCCACGGACCCCACCGGTCCCACGGACCCGACCGGACCCACGGAGCCGACCGACCCGACCGGTCCCACGGACCCGACCGGACCCACGGACCCCACCGACCCGACCGAGCCGACCGAGCCCACCGCCCCACCCTTGCCCGAGGGCTCGCCGGCGATCGTCGGCGCGGGCATCGGGTTCGAGGGCACGCGTCTCACCCTGACGCTCACCGTGAGCGCATCGCCCGGCAGCACCGTCGAGCTGCTCGTCGGCGACGAGCCACGCCAGACCGTCGTCGCGGACGATGCGGGCAACGCCACGCTGTCACTCCGGCCGACGGCCGCCGAACTCCTGCGCAACCCGCTGCTCGGCCTGAGATACCTCTCCGGCGATGAGACCGGCCCGACCCGCAGCATCCGCCTGCTCAGCCTGCTCGACTGAGAGCGCGGAGGCCCACGGCCCCGGGGACCGAGCACGCGTGCCCCGGTAGAATGAGGACATGTCCGACAGCGCGCGCGTGCACCCGACGCCCCCGGCCGAGCCGCTAGCCGCCGGTACACGGCGCCCGCTCTCGGCCCTCGACCTCCTCGCTTTCGCCTGCGAGATGTTCGCTTTCGCGGCCCTCGCATTCTGGGGTTTCGCGGCGTGGCCCTTCCCGTGGAACATCGTCGTCGGGATCGGCGCACCCGCGCTGGCGATCCTCGTGTGGGCGTTCTTCGTCTCGCCGCGCGCCGTGTTCGCGGTGCACCCGTTCGTGCGTGCCGTCGTCGAGCTGCTCGTCTACGCATCGACGACGATCGTGCTGTGGAGCATGGGCGCGACGTGGCTCGGCATCGGCTTCGCCGTCGTCGCGGTCACCGTCGGTGTGCTCGCCGGTCGCCGACGCTTCGCATGACGCCGCCCGCGGCAGACGTCCTCGACCTGTTGCGCGCAGCGCTGGGCGATCGTGTGGACACCACCACGAGCGCGAGAGAGGCTGCGCGCGCCGACAAGTCGGGGCACGCGGCATCCGGGGCACCCCTCGCCGTCGTCCGCGCCTCGTGCGTCGACGACGTGCGGCAGACGATGCGCATCGCGTCCGCGACCGGCACCCCCGTCGTCACCCGCGGAGCCGGGACGGGGCTCGCCGGCGGCGCGAACGCCGGCGCGGGAGAGATCGCGCTCTCATTGCGAGAGATGGACCGCATCCTCGAGGTGCGTCCGGACGACCTGCTCGCCGTCGTCGAGCCGGGCATCATCAACGCCGACCTCAATGCCGCGCTGGGCGCTCACGGACTGTGGTGGGCCCCCGACCCCGCCAGCCGCGCCATCTCGACGGTCGGCGGCAACATCGCGACGGGGGCGGGGGGATTGCTCTGCGCCAAGTACGGCGTGGTGCGCGACGCGGTGCTCGGTGTCGACGTGGTCCTCGCCGACGGGCGGCTCATGCACTTCGGCCACCGGAGCGTCAAAGGCGTCACGGGCCTCGACCTGACGTCACTGATGATCGGCTCGGAGGGCACGCTCGGTGTGATCGTCGGCGCCACGCTGAAGCTCCGTCGGCTCGTCCCCGGCGACGTGTGCACGATCGCCGCCACCTTCCCCAGCGTGCGGACCGCCGCCGAGGCATCTGCCGCCGTGACGGCCTCGGGCGTGCAGCCGGCGATCATGGAGCTGATGGATGCCGCGTCCCTCGCGGCCGTCCACGCCCTCCTCCACCTGGCGGATCCGCTCCCGGGCGCGGCCCAGCTCACGATCCAGACCGACGGCCCGGCGGCGCTCGTCGAAGCCGAGGCGATCGCCGCGGTCCTGCGCGGCGCCGGCGGCAGCGTCGCGCTGTCGGCCGACCCCGAAGAAGGTGAGCGTCTGCTCGCGATCCGCCGGTCGATGCATCCGGCGATGGAGACGCTCGGCACCGCCCTCATCGAAGACATCTCGGTGCCGCGATCGGCGCTGCCGGCGATGTTCGACGAGATCGCCCGGGTGGAGCGCGAGTACGGCATCGTCATCCCCGCGGTCGCGCACGCCGGCGACGGCAACCTGCACCCCAACTTCATCTTCGACGGACCCGACGTGCCGCCCGAGATCTGGGATGCCGCCGACGACCTCTTCCGCGCGGCGCTCCGCCTCGGCGGCACCCTCACGGGCGAGCACGGCATCGGCGTGCTCAAGCGGCGATGGCTCGCCGACGAACTCGGCGACGATCAGTGGGCGCTGCAGCGCGACATCGCGGCGGTCTTCGACCCCGCCCGCATTCTGAACCCCGGCAAGGTGTTCGCGCCCTGAGGCCCGTCCCAGGGCCGCCGCGCGCAGGAAGAACTCGAGACCCTCACCTCCAGCGCCCAGCCGCCCCTACAGCCCCTGCCACTCCGGTTTGTTCGCGAAGGTGTAGCGGTAGTAGTCCGCGAAGCGCAGAGCAGTTGCCGCGGCTTCGTCAACGACCACCGTGGCGTGCGGGTGCAGTTGGATCGCAGACCCCGGCAGCGATGCGCTGAGCGGCCCCTCCAGCGCTCCGGCGACCGCGTCGGCCTTGCCGGCGCCGAAGGCGAGGAGCACGAGATGGCGCGCGCGGAGGATCGTGCCGAGGCCCTGGGTGATGCAGTGCATCGGGACCTGATCGATGCTGTCGAAGAACCGGGCATTGTCCTCGCGTGTCTGCGCGGTGAGTGTTTTGACGCGGGTGAGGGAGGCGAACGAAGAGCCGGGCTCGTTGAAGCCGATGTGCCCGTCCGTGCCGATCCCGAGGATCTGCAGGTCGACGCCCCCCGCTGCCCGGAGGGCCGCTTCGTAATCGCTCCCCGCGTGCTCGATTCCGTCCAGTGATCCGTCCGGCACCTGCACGCGGTCGGGGTCGAGCCCGAGCGGCTCGACGACCTCGCGCGTGATGACCGCGCGGTAGGACTCAGGATGCCGCGGCTCGATGCCGACGTATTCGTCGAGGGCGAATCCCCGCACCTGCGAGACATCGACCCCCGCGAGGCGCGGCCGGAGCGCCTCATAGACGGGCAGAGGTGTCGACCCCGTCGCCAATCCGAGCACCGCGGTGGGCGTGGAGCGGATGAGGCGGACGATCTCGTCGGCGACGATCTCGCCGCCGACGGCGGGCGTGGGGACGATGACGACCTCAGCCATGGGCCATGACCTCCTCTGTGTCGCGCGCGGCGCCGATGAGGGCCGCGCCGAGAGCGGCGGCCGGCGAGCCCGCGGGAAGCAGGGTGACACGCTCGCGGAGCCGGAGCGAACGCATGAACGGGGATGCTTGGGCGCTTGCATCGAGCGCAGCCGCGACATCCGCCATCAATCGGTCGCCGAGCGCCGTCACGCCTCCGCCGAGGACGACGGTGTCGACGTCTGCCGTCAGCACGAGCACGCGGATCGCGGCGGAGACGCCCGTCGCGAGACCCCCGCGGAGCGCGAGCGCCGCGGGATCCCCGGACTCGGCGGCGTCGAACACGTCGCGGACGGGGTAGGCGCCGGGCCGGCCCCACCGTGCGGCGATCGCACCGCCGCCGGCGAAGGCCTCGATGCAGCCGTGCTGGCCGCAGCGGCAGAGCGGTCCTCGGGGATCGACGGAGATGTGACCGACTTCGCCCGCTGTGCCGTGCGCCCCCCGCCACAGTTCGCCGGCGCGGACGATGCCGGCGGCGATGCCGGTGCCGAGATTGAGGTAGCCGATCGCACCCGTCGCGCCGTGCAGGGCATAGGCGCCGAGGGCGGCGGCTTTCACGTCGTTCTCGATGCGCACGGCGATGCCGAGGGCGGGCAGCACCGCTGCCGCCACGTCGAGCTGATCGACTCCGAGGTTCACGGCATGCGCGATGCGGGTGCTCCCCGGCTCGACCTGCCCCGGCATGCCGACGCCGACTGATTCGATCTCGTCGAGGCCCATACCGGCCTCGGCGGCGAGCTCGCCGACCGTAGCGACGATGGTCGAGGTGACCGCGTCCGGTCCCCATCCGGTCGGGCGACGCCGGCGGGCGATGATCGTTCCCCCGGCGTCCACCAGGACGGCGTCGGTCTTCGTTCCGCCGACGTCGAGACCAACCCTCATGAGCGGTCACCGCGGGCGGACGGAAGCGAATGTCCACCCATCAGCCCTTGACCGCCCCGGACACCAGTCCTCCGGTCATGCGTCCCTGCACGATGAGGAAGAAGATCACGACGGGGATCGAGATGAGCGTCGACCCCGCCATCACCGCACCCCAGTTCGTGGCCTCGGTCGCCGACTGGAACGAGTTGAGCCAGGTCGGCAGCGTGAGGTTGTACCCCTTCATGAGGAGCAGAGCCATCGTGAATTCGTTCCAGGACTGGATGAACGCGAAGATCCCCGTCGAGACCAGGCCCGGAGCCAGCAGCGGAAAGGTGACCTTCCAGAAGGCCTGCGTCTTGGTGCACCCGTCGATCATGGCGGCTTCTTCGAGGTCGGCGGGCACGCCCGCCACGAAACCGCGGAGCGTCCAGATGGTGAAGGGGATCACGGAGGCCAGGTAGACGATGCCGAGACCCAGCAGCGTGTTCATGAGACGCCAGTCGTCGATCATGCCGTAGATCGTGAACATCATCGCCTCGCCGGGGATCATCTGGATGATCAGCACCGAGACGATGAACCCCCGACGCCCCCGGAAGTGGAAACGGGCCACAGCGATGGATGCGAGGAAGGCGAACAGCAGCGTCAGGATCAGCACACCGACGGTCACGATCGACGAGGTCATCAGCGCGTGCGGGAAGTCGGTCTGGCCGGGGGCGGCCTCTCTCGTCCACGCGGTGATGAAGTTCTGGAAGGTGAACTTGATCGGGAGCAGATCGGGGGTGCGGCTGATGATCTGCTGCCCCTGCGTGAACGCCATGTTCAGCATCCAGTAGACGGGGAAGACCGAGCACACGAAGACGATCAGCGCGGCGATGTTCAGCAGTGTGCGCGTCGCGACCTTGCGGGAAGAGGGTCGTCGCGCCTCGATCGAGCGCCGGCGCGGCGTCCGGGGGACGCCGCCGTCCTCGAGGACCTCTTCGACGCCCACGGTGCCGAGCTGGGTGGCGGCATTGACCTGAGTGCTCACAGCTCCTCCTCCTTCAGGGTGGTGCGGACGTAGCCCCAGGACATGGCCAGCAGGAGGATCACCATGAAGACACCGATCACACTCGTGACGGCGAACTCTCCGACTCCCTGGCGGAACAGATACGTGCCGAGCACGTTGGTCTCGGAGATCAGCCCGCCCCTGCTCTGCAGCGCATACACCTGCGTGAAGATGCGGAGGTTCCAGATGACCTGGAGCACGATGATCACCGTGATCACGCTGCGGATGTAGGGGAACACGATGAGCCGGAACCTACTGAGGCCGGTGGCGCCGTCGAGCGAGGATGCCTCGAGCACCTCGGCGGGCACCTGCCCCAGTGCCGCGTACGTCGTGAACGCGACGAAGGGCACGCCCTGCCACACCACGATGATGATGAGCACCATGAAGAACGACCACGGATTGAGCAGCCAGGAATGGTTGGTCCAGTCCGACGTTCCGGTGAGCGTGTTCAGCGCCCAGTTGACGACGCCGTACTGCGTGTCGAAGATCCAGCCCCAGACGACGGTCGCCGCGAGCGGGGGCATGGCCCATGCCAGGAGCAGACCGACCGACACGGTGATGCGCCACCCCTTGCCGAGTCGCGTCATGAGCACGGCGATGAGCATGCCGAGCAGCACGATCAGGACGGTCATCGCCACCATCAGGCCGAGGCTGCGCACCAGCACGATCGGGAAGTCCGACTCTGTGAACACCGTGACGTAGTTCTCGAACCACACGAAGTTCGGCAGAGTGCCCTGCACCTTGTTCTTGATGGAGTAATCCGTGAAGGACTGGATGACCATCAGCACCGCGGGGTAGCCCACCATGACGGCGAGGATGACGGTCGACGGGGCGAGCAGGGTCCACGCGCCGCGGGTCTCCCTGCGCCGTCGGGATGCCTCGCGGGCGGTCAATCGGGGACGCGGGCTCCTGCCGGAAGCCGGTCGCGAGGCCGCCGTGACGATCGCTTCCGTCATGACGCCTCCTTTCAGGGAAATGGGCGGTGCAGCACGTTCGGGGGCACACCAGCGGGCAAGGGGGTCCGGCGAGGCCGGAACCCCTTGCCCGGTGCGTGGGTGCTACTTGTTGAGGATGGCTTCGATCTGAGAGTCCAGACCCTCGGCGACCGTCTTGACGTCGTCGCCCTGGGCGATCTTGACGAGCGCGTCCTTGATGACCCCGGCGGACTCGACCTCGGCCCAGTTCGGGCTCGCGGGAACGGCCTTGGAACCGGCGGCGGCTTTGGCGGCCTCCGCGGTGATGGCGTCCTGCGGCAAGTACTGCGCAAAGGTGGTGAGAGCGGGGATCAGCCCGTTCTCGGCCAGGATCTTCTGGTAGCCCTCGGACAGGAGGATCTCCAGGGCGGCCTTGGCCTTGTCCTTCGCATCGCTCTTGGCGGCGACGGCGACGTTCGAGCCGCCGGCGAACACCGGAGCGACCGAACCGGCCTCGACACCCGGGAGCGCGAATGCCGCGAGGCCGGTGCCGAAGGTGTCGGGGCAGCCGGGCGCCTTGGCGTCGGCGGCCGCGAGGATCGACCACTTCACCCACGCCGGAGCCGAGAGGAATCCGACCTCCCCGGCGCAGAACGGCACCTGCGGGTCGGCTTCATCGCCGTCGGCGGGAGCGACGTTCGCGTTGAGGTAGACGTCCTGCAGCTGGGTCAGGCCCTTGATGCTGTCGTCGCTGGAGAACTCCGCGTCCCACGTGTCGCCGTCCTTCACGGCGATCTCGCCGCCGTGGGCCCAGACGTAGGGCAGGGCGTTGTACCAGTCCTTGCCGGGCGCATAGATGCCCGACTTCGTGTCGGTCTTGGCGGCGATTCCGTCGGCGACGTACTCGTCGAGCGTGGTGGGGACGGTTCCGGCGAACGTCGTGGGCGAGTAGAACACGACGCGGGACCCCGCGTAGTAAGGCGCCGCGTAGAGGCTGTCGCCGTCCGAGCCGAGCTCGACGAAGCTCTTCAGCATGTCGTCGCCCCCGAGGGCGTCCTTAATGTCGCTGATGTCCTCGAACAGACCCTGGGAGATGAAGCCCTGCGCCTGCGTGTTGCCGACTTCCACCACGTCCGGGGCGTCACTGGAGGACAGCGCGGCGACATAGTTGTCGCTCGTGTCGGCCCAGGTCTTCTCCTCGATGTCGAGCGTCCAGCCCTTGTTCTCCTCCTCGAAGGTGGTCTTCAAGTAGTCGCGGGCGTCCTGCGGAGTATCCGTGCCGACCAGCCACACGGTGAGCGTTCCCGACTCCGCGGAGTCCGACGAGCCGCCGGCGGCGCTGCCGGAGCAGCCGGCGAGGGCGATGGCCGACGCACCCAGAAGGGCGAGGGCTCCGAGCTTCTTCTTCATGGTGCCTTCCTTGTTTCTCTTGGTTGGGGGTGGGCCGGGCGGCCCATCCGGGGGATCTCGGGCGAACCCGGAGGGTGGCGCTACGACACGCCCAGCTGGCCGGAGAGCACCATGACCGCCGCGCCGCGAAGCACGATGTCCTGGCCCTGCTCGGTCATCCGCACGCGGACGCCGTCGTGGAATCGGGCGAGCGTGCGTGTGCGCAGCGTTTCGACCGTCGCCGCGGCCAGCGAGCCGTCCAGCAGCTCGGCAGGCCCCGAGAGCACGATCTCCGACAGGTCGAGGGCACCGACCACGGGGGCGAGCGCGATGCCCAGTCGCTCCCCGGCGTCGCGCAGGATTCCCTCCCGATCGGAGGGATCGGATGCCGCGGCCAGCCGGGCTGACAGCGAGGGCACCGACAGCCAGGCCTCGAGGCATCCGACTTTTCCGCACACGCAGACGGGCCCGCCATCCGTCCCGACGGTGACGTGGCCGATCTCGCCCGCGGCGAAGTGGCTGCCGCGCATGGGCTGCCCTCCGGAGAGCAAACCGGACCCGACGCCTCGGCCCACCTTGACCAGCAGCACATCGTCGCCCGCGCCGCCGAAGGTGTATTCCGCCAGCACAGCCGCATTGGCGTCGTTCGCGACCAGGACCGGAAGTCCGAGCGCCTCGCGGAGGGCGCCCTCGAGATCGAAACCCGCCCACCCGAAGTTGGGCGCGGCCAGGATCACGCCTCGGTCATCGACCACCCCGGGTGCGCCGACGCCGATACCGAGCACGGGAGCGTGCGACTCGCTGACGAGTTCGCGGGCAAGCGCGATCACGGTCTCGACCAGCTGCCCCGAGTCTGCCGGCAGCGGTTCCTCCCTGCGGACGACGATGTCGCCGTCCAGGGTGAGCACGGCGCCGATGAGAGCGTCGGTCTGCGAGAGGTCGATGCCGACGATGCGGTGTCCGTCGCGGTCGAGGTCGACGAGCATCGCCGGCTTGCCGGGACCGGACGCCTCACGGGTGCCCTTCTCGGCGACGAACCCATCGGCGATCAGCTCGGCCACGAGGTCGGACATCGTGACCCGGGTCAGGCCTGTCTCGCGGGCGAGGTCGGCGCGACTCATGGCGCCCTGGTGAAAGAGCGTCTGCAGCACCAGCGAGCGGTTGTGCCCCCGCGCATGCTCGGGCAGGACCTTGCCGCCTTGGCGCAGCGCACGCCCGGGGCCGAACGAACGAGGGTTCGTTCCTGAGGTGTGCGAGGGTTCCAAAGTGGAAGAGCCTCGCTGCGCTTCCGGTGCAGACATGTTTGTTAGTAGAGCTTACGAATGCCGCTGGCGCAAGCGCCCGACCCTATTTGCGCGGCAGGTTTACAAACTTGTTACATTGACCGCCTCAGCTGCCCGGCCGGACACGGGCCGTAGGCTGAAGGTCGACGAGAGGACACTCATGCGACGCACCATCGCCGGTCTGACCATCGCCCTGTGCGCGGTGCTGGGCCTCACCGCCTGCACCGGATCGACGTCGGGCGCCTCCCCGACGTCGTCGGGCGCGCCCGCAGCCGTCGATCAGACCGGAGACGAGGGCCAGTCCGTCACGGATGCGTGCGCTCTCATCCAAGACACGATCGCCGACGCCTCCGCGGAGTTCGAATCCGTGGCCGCCCAGGATCCGGCCGCGGTAGTCGAGAGCATGAACGCGGCCGCGTCGAAGCTGGCCGACGCAGCCCCGAGCATCACGAACGACGAGGTCGCAGGCGTCGTCGCCCCTCTGCAGGAGATGTTCGCGAAAACGGCCGAGGTGATGGCCGCCGTCGCAAAGGGCGACGTCACCAAGCTCGGCGACTTGAGCGACCTGGGCACGCAGTTCCAGGAGACCGGCGAGAAGTTCCAGGCCCTCTGCGCGCCCTGAGCACCCCGATGCGGGGCGGGGCGGGGCGCACAATACCCGGTCGTGATGCGAACGTTGTCGGCCGCGCCGGTTCGAGCGAATTCGTCCCGTACCATGAGATGAGTGCTTTCTCACAGTCGGGGGTGATGGCGTGACTGATCTGGTTGCCAGGCAGAACGCAGGTGACGTGTCGAACGATCCATCCGGATCCGACACCGCCGTCGTGGATTCTGCCGCCGCCGACACCGAGTCCTACGAGTGGGCGCCCGCTGAGCCGTCGAAGAAGAAGCGTCATCTCGGGCTGTGGATCGGCATCCCCGCAGCCGCGGCTGTCGTGTCGCTCGTCGTCGCATCGCTCGTGCTGATCGCGCCCGGAACGACCGTGGCAGGCGTCGGCATCGGCGGAATGACCGTCGGGTCGGCCGCCGAGACCATCAGCAAGAAGCTCGCCGACACGACGGTCGTCATCACCGGCGTCGACGGCTCGGCCGAGGTCACGGCCGGCCAGCTGGGCGCCAGCGTCTCGGCGGCGGCCACGGACGCGCAGGTGACGGGCGACGAGCTCGGCGCCTCCGTCGACGCGCAGGCGCTCGCCGAGAAGGCGTTCTCCGACAATCCCATGTGGAAGGTGTCCTCCTGGAACGCGGAGCCGGCGGCCGCGCCGGCCGTCACGTTGGACGAGACGAAAGCGGCCGACGCCCTCCGCGCCGTCGCACCGGCTCTCTTCGTCGAACCCGTCAACGCGACCATCGCCTTCGACGCGGCGACGGCGTCGTACGCAGTCACCCCCGCCGTCGACGGCGCGGGGGTCGACATCGAGTCGATCCGCGCCGCGCTGGAGAAGGGCTTCGCCGCCGGCGAGTCACGCGTCGAGATCGCCGCGACCCCGACGGTGGTGCCCGCCTCCGCATCCACGGACGCCGTCACGGCCACGGCCACCCAGCTCAACACGATCCTCGACACCGCCGGCTTCTACGTCGGAGAAGAGCGCACCGTGCCGATCGATCGCGCGGTCGCCGCATCCTGGATCACGCTCTCGACGGGCGACGACGGCACGTACAGCTACGACGTGGACGAAGCCGCCATCCAACCCTCGGTCGACGCTCTGGCGGCAGCGATCAACCGCGACCCGGTGAACGGCACCGAGATCACCGACACCCAGGGCAAGGTGCTGCGCACGATCACGGCGGGTGCCGACGGCCGCACGGTGGGCGACACCAGCGGCGTGGCCGCCGCCTACGCCGCGCAGCTCGCGGAGGGCAACGGCGTCTTCGCCACTCCGGTCACGGTGGTGCCGGCCCAGGTCACGAAGACCTCGCGCAACATCGTGGTCAACCTGAGCGAACAGCGCACCTACCTGTACGAGAACGGTCAGGTCATCGACAGCTTCCTGATCTCGTCGGGCAAGGCCGGATTCTCCTCTCACACGGGCAACTTCCGCATCACCGCGAAGCTGACATCGCAGAACATGGGCAACCAGGATCTGACCAAGGCGCCGAACTACTACACGCCGAACGTGCCGGACGTCATGTACTACAACGGCGACGAGGCCCTGCACGGCGCCTACTGGCACAACAATTTCGGCAACGTCATGAGTCACGGCTGCATCAACATGCCGCTCGACAAGGCCGCCAACGTGTTCGACTGGGCACCCATGGGCACCGAGGTCACCGTCACCTACTGACGCCGTCGTCCGGCACGGCTCCACGCGGGCACGCCGGAAGTGCTCGCGTGGCACCAGTGGGTATGGTGTCACGATGCCCCGGTTCGATCTCTCGCTGCCTGAACTGCAGGATTACCGCCCCCACGTCCGCGAACCTCGCGACTTCGACGCGTTCTGGACGCGCACGCTGGCGGAGTCGCGCGCCCTCGGCGAGGACCTCGTCGTCCGTCCCCACCCCACCCCGTTCACGGCGCTGGACGTGTTCGACGTCACCTTCCCCGGTTTCGGGGGCGACCCGGTCAAGGCGTGGCTCACGCTCCCCCGGGCCGCAGAAGGCCCGTTGCCCGCCGTCGTCGAGTTCAACGGCTACGGCGGCGGCCGCGGGCTCCCGGTCGAGCGGCTGGGGTGGGCGGCGAGCGGCTACGCGCACCTGTTCATGGACACCCGCGGACAGGGGTCGATGTGGGGCAGCGGCGGGGAGACAGCCGACCCGCACGGGACGGGTCCGTCCTCGAGCGGCTTCATGACGAGAGGGATCGAGAGCCCCGAGGACTACTACTACCGGAGGGTCTTCACCGACGCCGTGCGCGCCGTCGATGCCGTCCGCTCCCTCGACATGGTCGCCGCAGACCGCGTCGCGGTCTGCGGCGGGAGCCAGGGCGGCGGCATCGCCCTGGCGGCCGCCGGGCTCAGCGAGGGCCTCGTCGCCGTGATGCCGGACGTGCCGTTCCTCTGCCACTTCGAGCGGGCGGTGGGCATGACCGGCGCAGACCCGTACCAGGAGGTCGTCCGCTACCTCTCGGTGCACCGCGGTACCGAGGATCGCGTCTTCGACACCCTCTCGTATTTCGACGGGGCGAACATGGCCACCCGCGCCACGGCCCCGGCGCTGTTCTCCGTCGGCCTGCTCGACCCGGTGTGCCCCCCGTCGACGGTCTACGCCGCCTACAACCGCTATGCCGGCGAGAAGCACATCGAGGTGTACGCGCACAACGAGCATGAGGGCGGACAGTCTTTCCAGTGGCTGGCGCAGACCTCCTTCCTCGCCGCGCGCGTCTGAGTCCGCTCGTGGCAGCGCGACGGGCTGCGGGGCCCGGCGGCCGCCGAGGTCTCAGCCGAGCGATGGGCCGGTGGACGCCCGCGGGACGAGTACCGCCGGAGCCACGGCCCGATCCTCGCCCCGACCGGTCGCGATCACCTCGAGGAGGGTGTGAGCGGCGGCCGCGCCGAAGCCCGCGACATCCCGGCGCAGCGCCGAAAGCGGAGGGTGGGTGATCTCGCAGAGCGCGGAGTCGTCCCACGCGAGGATCGACAGTTCTCGGGGAACATCGACCCCCAGTTCGCGGGCGACTCCGAGGCCCGCCACCGCGAGGACGTCGCTGTCGAAGATGATCGCGGTCGGCGGCTGCGCGCGCGTGAGCAGGTCGCGCGTCGCGCGCGCGCCCGCCTCGCCGGAGTAGTCGGTGGCGAGGACCGGAACGGCGGATGCTCCGACCGCCGCGACCTCGTCGAGGAAGGCCGCGTCTCGGATCGCGGTGTAGCTGCGCAGCGACCGACCTCCCACGCGCGCGAACCGACGGTGCCCGAGTCTGGCCAGGTAGCGGACGGCGTCGCGCATCGCGGCGTCGTCGTCGGTCCAGACGTGGGGAAGATGCTGCGCGGGGGCTTTCCCGCGGTCGGAACTGCCGACGGCGACGGCGGGGAGCCCGAGCGTCTGCACGACGGGTCCACGGGGGTCGTCGATGTCGAGGTCGACGATCAGCACTCCGTCGACGCGTCCCTCCCGCCACCACTTCTCGTACGTCGACAGTTCGTCCTCGCGCGTGGCCACCACGTGAAGCATGAGTGCCACCCCACGCTGCGCGATCACCTGCTCCGTGCCGGCGATGAACTCCAGGTAGAACGAGTTGAGTCCGCGCGCCGTCCCCGGGCGCGTCAGCACGAGACCGATCGCATCGGCCGTCGACGTCGAGAGCGATCGCGCCGCCAGGTTCGGCGACCATCCCAGATCCGCCGCAATCCGCTGCACGCGCGTCCTCGTCCGCTCGGAGACACCCGGACGGCCGTTCAAGGCGTATGACACCGCGCCCTTCGACAGACCCGCGGCCTCGGCGATGTCGCTGATCGTGACGCGGGTCATGAGCCGATCCTCTCACTTCGCGTGCGCTTGGCGAAATTAACCGGTTCAGTATTACAATCGTTAGTCGCAGCGCTGACGTTCTGAACGTTCAGCGCCGTTCTCCCCGTCAGCCATCGAAGAGACGCACTCATGCCCGCTCCCCGCACCGGACGCATCCCCCTCGTCGACTCCGAGGCGCTGCTGACCCGCGGCGTCCGACGGGCCGAGCCACTGCGCTCCCTGTTCCGCCTCCTGCGTCCTCACCGCCGCGGCATGATCTTCGCGGTCTTCGCGTTCGTCATCAAGGACAGCCCCGCGTGGGTGCTCCCCCCGGTGACGGCGGCCATCATCGACATCGTGGTCGCCGGCGGACCGCTGTGGCACGTGGGGGTGTGGGCCGGCCTGGCGCTGGCGCTGCTGCTGCTGAACTACCCGTTCAGCATGATCGTGGTGCGCCTGACCAGTGACGCAACGCGCTCGGTCGCCTACGCGGTCCGTACGGGCCTGGCGGCGCGCCTGCAGCGGCTGTCGTTCGGCTACCACAACCGGCAGAGCGCCTCCGTGGTGCAGACCAAGATCGTCCGAGACGTCGAGAACCTCGAGTTGATGCTCGCGCAGCTGTTCCCGACCGTCGTGTCCGCGGCATCCACCCTCGTCGGCGCCATCGTGGTCACCGCGCTCAGCGTGCCGCAGTTCGTCGTCGTGTTCGCGCTGGCGATCCCCGTCGCCGCCCTGCTGATCACGTACATCCGACGGCGCGCCGCCGAGCGCAACGAGGCCTTCCGCCGCGAGGTCGAGCAGCTGTCGGCCCAGGTGACCGAGATGGCAGCCCTCATGCCGATCACGCGTGGGCACGGCCTGGAGGATGTCGCGACCGCCCGGGTGGCGGAGCGCGCCGACTCGGTGCGACGCGCCGGCCGCGACCTCGACCTGGTCAACGGGCGTTTCGGCGCGATCTCGTGGATCTCCTACCAGGTGCTCGGGCTGCTGTGCCTCGTCGGGGCGGCATCGGTCGCGATCACCGGTGTCATCTCGATCACGCCGGGCCAGGTGGTGCTGCTGAGCACGTACTTCGGATTGCTGACCAACGCGATCGTCATGCTCATGAACGTCGCGCCGATCCTGACGCGCGGGCTCGATGCGATCCGGTCGATCGCCGACGTCGCGGAGGAGCTCGACGTGGAGCAGAACCCGGGCAAAGCCGACCCCGGGCGGGTGCGCGGCGAGATCGCGCTGCGCGACGTGGTGGTGCGGTACCCCGACGACGAAGACCGCCCGGCTCTCGACGGCGTCGACCTCGAGATCCGACCGGGCCAGACCGTCGCGTTCGTGGGCCCGTCCGGCTCGGGCAAGTCGACGATCCTGAACGTCGTCCTCGGCTTCGTCCGCCCCACCTCCGGCGCGGTCCTCGTGGACGGCGCAGACCTCGCCGGACTCGACCTCCGGGCTCTCCGTCGCAGCATCTCGATCGTCCCGCAGGAGACGGTGCTCCTGGCCGGCACCATCCGCGAGAACGTCGCGTACGGCACGACCGACGTGAGCGACGACGACATCCTGGGTGCGCTACGAGACGCGAACGCGCTCGACATCATCGACGGCGCACCGGACGGGCTCGACACCCTCGTCGGCGAGCGCGGCTCGCGACTTTCCGGCGGACAGCGCCAGCGGCTCGCGATCGCTCGTGCGCTCATCCGCGACCCGCGCATCCTGGTGCTCGACGAGGCCACCAGCGCACTCGATCCCGCCTCCGAGGCGAAGGTGACCGAGGCCCTCGATCGAGCCCGGCACGGACGGACCACGCTCGTGGTCGCCCATCGGCTCTCCACCGTGCGCGGCGCCGACCTGATCGTGGTCGTCCGGGGCGGGCGCATCGTCGAGACGGGCACCCACGAACAGCTCGTCGAATCGGGCGGGCTCTACTCCCAGCTGGCGCTCCTCCAGCAGGGCTGATCCGGCGGGCGCGGCGACCGGTTCACCGGCTCCACGGTCCCGAACTTCTGCGCACCCGCCCTGAACGCCGTCCCCGGGACGACGGCAGCGTCCTCCTGCCCCGCGAAGCAGAAGGGGGGGGACGGCGTCAACACGGCAATCCGGCGTCAGACGGCCGTCACGTGCAGCACGAACGCCTGTACGGGCCAGAGCGTCGGCAGCTGCAGGCCGACCTGGGCGAGCACGGCACCCGAGAGCTCGATCTCGCCGGCCGTGAACCACTCCGGTGCGATCCACCCGTACGCGGCGTCCCCGATCTCACGCCGCACCCGCACACGGTACGTCCGCGACTCGTCGAGCCCGGGCATGCGCAGCCTCTCGGCCCGCGCGTCTTCGAGGCTGGCGACCGTCGCCACGATCACCACGGCCTCCTCTTCGGCGACGAACCCGGTCACACGCCATGCCGGATCCCGCAGGTCGGGGTGGACGACGCTCCCGGCGTGGATCACCGGGCGCAGCTCGCGGTACAGGTCGCCGAACCGGCGGATGGCGGCGGTCTCCTCCTCGTCGCACGACAGGATGTCCCATTCGAAGCCTGCCGAACCCATCAGGCTGGTCGCCATCCGGTACGACAGCGCGGTCGTACGGCCGGAGCTGTGCGACGTCGTCGGCCCGACGTGGGCGCCCACGAGCTCCGGCGGCAGCAGCAGCCCGGTCCACCGCTGGATGTCCTGACGCTCGACGGGATCGTTCGAGTCGCTCGCCCACACGCGGTCGCAGACGTCCAGGATGCCGAGGTCAGTGCGCGCGCCACCGCTCGAGCACGATTCGATCTCGAGACCAGGATGCCGCTCCTTGAGCTCGGCGATGAGTCGGTAGACCGCGAGCATCTGTGCGTGCCCACCCGGTCGGCCCTCGTGCACGCTCTCGACGAGGTCCCGGTTGTGGTCCCATTTGATGAAGTCGATCCCCAACGATGACACCAGCGTCGAGATCTGCCCGCACACGTGGTCGTACGCACCCGGTACAGCGAGGTCGAGGACGTACTGCGACCGCCAGGACACCCGCTCGTCATGTCGGAGATGACCCGGGTCGTGGAGCAGCCACTCCGGGTGCGCCCGCGCGACGTCGGAGTCGATGCTGACCATCTCGGGCTCGAACCACAGCCCGAACTGCATTCCGAGCGCGTGAACCCTGTCTGCGAGCGGTGTCAGACCGTCGGGCCAGACGGAGCGATCGACGACCCAGTCGCCGAGGCTGGTCGTGTCGTCGCGCCGGCCGAGGAACCAGCCGTCGTCGAGCACGAACCGCTCGATCCCGACGTCGGCAGCGCGCTCCGCGAGCGCATCGAGCCGCGCGGGGTCGTGGTCGAAGTACACCGCCTCCCACGTGTTCAGCACGAGGGGCCGGGGGGTACGCGGATGCTGCGGCCGCGCCCTCATCCACGAGTGCACACGCTCGGCCAGGCCGTCGAGACCTGACGAGGAGTACACGAAGGCTGCGCGCGGGGCGGCGTACTCGTCGCCGGGACCGAGGACGATCTCCCCGGGACGCAGCAGCTCCCCCGCGCCGATCAACGTGACGGCGTCGGTGACACGGTCCACCCGGTAGGAGGAATCCGACGACCACGCCAGATGCGTCGACCAGCTGCGCCCCGCCCCCCACAGGGGCCGGCTCTCCGAGGCGATCAGCATCGTCGGCGAGTCGTGACCCGGACGCCCCCGGCGGGACTGCCGCACGGTCGAGCCGGCCGGCAGGGGTGTCGTGACGGGCCGCTTCTCGCGGGTCCAGCGGCCGTCGAAAGTGGTGAGGGTATCGGCCGTCGTGGGGACGGGCATGGTGGCTTCGAGCCATTCGACCTCGACGGCGACGGCGTCCGCACCGGTGTGGCGCAGCGTGTGCGCGACCCACACGACTCCCCCGCGCTCGATCGTGAGACGGGCTTCGAATCGGAGTCCGGATGCCTCGTCGTCGGCGATGATCGCGCAGGTCGACGTATCCGCGGCGATCGACCGCACGTGCCAGCGCGGATGGTGCTGGACGCCGTGACGGCGCAGCTGCATCCCTGCTCGGCCCGTCCAGCCGTCGCCCTCCTGCGGCGACAGCGAGAGCTGCCAGGCGGCGTCGAGCGTCCCCGGCGACGATTGCCTGCTCACCGCCGCGGCGAGCCCGGTCAGACGGGCTCCTCCGAGCGGCGCGCCCCAGTGCAGCACCGACGGGAGTCCGCCGGGTCCGGCATCCAGCACCACCGCGACGCCATTCGCCTCCAGGTGGATGAGACCGCCCATGTCTCGTTCCTCCGTCGGCTCGACATCCGTCGTGTCAACGTTCTGCACGAGGTCGTCCTTCCTGGGGTGGGCGCTCGCCCGTTCCCCGCTCCACGATCCACGTGGGCAATTCGATCTGTCGGGTGAACGCCGCGGGATCGCCGATCCGCTCCAGGGCGAGCATCGCGGCGCGCCGCCCGAGCTCCTGCGGGTCGTAACTGACCACCGTCACGCCGATGACATCGGCGGTGTCGAAGTCGTCGAAGCCCACCAGCGCGGTCTGGCGCTCGTGGTCATCGTCACGCATGATGCGGAGGGCCCCGATCGTCATGCGGTTGTTGCCTGCGATCAGCGCCGTGGGCGGGTCCTCTCCGCGGAGGAGGCCGCCGACCACCCGGTCCGGCGGCACGCTCAGATCGTCGACGAGGCGCTCCCACCGCGCACTGTCGCGGATGCCGTAGACGGCGAGGGCATCGCGGTAGCCGCGCAACCGCTCCGATTGCGTGTACACCGAGGCGGGGTTGCAGACGTAGCCGATGCGCCGGTGGCCGCGTTGCAGCAGCCGCGTCGTCGCGTCGAAGACGCCCCGGTGGTTCGCGAGTACGACCGAGTCGGCGACGAGGTTGCGTGCGGGGCGGTCGATCGTGATCACCGGCGTGCCGAGTTGACGCTCGCCCTCGAGATAGGACTGGTCGTCGGCGACCGGGATCAGCAGCAGCGCCCCGATCCGCTGAGCGATCAGCGCGTCGGCCACGCGCTCTTCGCCCTCGGGGGTGTCGTCGGTCGTGGCGACCACGAGGGCGTAGCCGTGAGCCGCCAGCTCCCTCTCGATGCCCGCTGCGACCTTGTAGTAGAACGGGTTGCCGAGCTCGCCCATGATGAACCCGATCGTGTTGGTCGCACCTCCGCGCCGCAGACTCCGGGCGAGCGTGTTCGGCCGGAAACGCAGGCGCTTGGCCGCCGCCAGGACGCGTTCCACCGTGTCGGGGGCGACGAGCTCGCGACTGGCGAAGACGCGGGAGACCGTCTTGGAACTCACTCCTGCGAGCCGGGCGACGTCTTCGAGCGTCGCTCGCTGCTGCGCCACCATGGTCTGCCTTTCGTCGTCGAATGCGGTCAGCCTAACAGGCGCGGGGCGAAATGACGACGATGGACATTTCTCAGACATTACGAGGGATCGGCCGCGCTGAAGGTCGGATAAATCCCAGGTCCAAAGCCACTCTTGGATTCCGGATAACGAAAAGACAGTCTCAGACAGCGTTGTCATACGGTGCTTGCGAAGGGCGCCCCGGGGTGCTTATCGTTACCCCGCGACAACCTGCGCGATGGTGCGGCGGCATCCGCATCCTCAGTTCAAGGGTGAATCTGACAAGGAGAGAAATCACATGGCTAGAAGGGCAATGGCGAGCCTCACGCTGCTGGCAGTAGCGGGGATCGCCGTCACCGGCTGCTCCGCCTCCGGCGGCGCCGGCGACGCGAGCAACACCATCGACGGCGAGGTGAAGGGCGACATCAAGGTCATCACGTGGCGCACCGACCTCATCGCTGACGGCACTTTCGACAAGTACGCAGAGGAGTTCACGGCGAAGTACCCCGATGTGAATGTCACATTCGAGGGCATCACCGATTACGCCGGTGAGATGCAGACCCGCCTGAGCACGAGCAACTTCGGTGACGTCATCGGCATCCCCACGCTGTCGCCGAACCAGTTCAGCCAGTTCCTCGAGCCACTCGGCAAGACCGCGGACTTCGAGGACACCTACCGGTTCCTCCCCGCCTCCAGCTACGACGGCACCCAATACGGCATCGCCTTCGGCGGCAACGCGAACGGCATCGTCTACAACAAGAAGGTCTTCGCGGAGGCCGGCATCACGACCATGCCGACGTCCGAGGATGAGTGGCTCGCCGCGATGAAGCTCGTCAAGGACAACACCGAGGCCGTCCCGATGTACACGAACTACAAGGACGGCTGGCCGCTCACACAGAGCTTCGGCAACCTCGGCGTCGTCACGAACGACCCCGACGCACCCATCACGATGGCCGAAGACAAGGCGCCCTGGACCGAAGGCACCGACGTCTATGCGATCGACTCCCTGCTGTTCGACACCGTCGCCGACGGCTACACCGAGGAGGACCCGCTGACGACCAACTGGGAGCAGTCCAAGGTCGACCTGGCGACGGGCAAGATCGCGACGATGCCCCTCGGCTCATGGGCCATCTCGCAGATGCAGGCCGCGGCCGAGGAGAACGGCGGATCCGCCGACGACATCGGCTACATGGCATTCCCGGCCAACGTCGACGACACGCAGTACGCCGTCATCGCCGGCGACTACAACCTCGCGATCAGCAAGTACTCCAAGGCGAAGGCCGCATCGTGGGCGTGGATCCAGTGGGTCGCCACCGAGTCGGGTTACACCGAGGCGCAGGGCATGATCTCACCGCTCATCTCGAAGGACCTCCCCGACAACCTCGCCGGATTCACCGACGCGGGCGTCAGCCTCATGGAGATCAACGCCGCTCCCGCCGGTAAGGAGAGCCTGCTGGCCGACACCTCGAACGACTCGCAGATCGACCTGTACGGGCCGATCTACCGCCAGAAGCTGATCGACATCGCCCGCGGCGCCGCCGACGGCGACAAGGACAGCTACTTCGCCGAGCTGAACGAGCGCTGGGGCGCCTCGGTCGACAAGCTCGCCGCCGGCTGACACTCAGGGAACACGGAGAAGCATCATGGCACTCACCACCGAAGGGGCTGCCCCGAGCGGCGCACCTGCCAGCCTCTCCGCTCCCGTCCGCTCACGCCTGTTCCGCGGCCCGCGCCGCGGAACAGGCGGTGGCGGGCAGACGAGCGGACCGATCACGGGAAAGACCTTCCTGGGAAAACTCACGCCGTGGCTGTTCCTGGCCACCGCTCTCGGACTGCTCCTGCTCTTCACCTACTGGCCCGCGCTGAACCTCTTCTACTTCAGCGTCACCGACTGGGACGGCATCGACCAGACGAAGAACTTCGTCGGTCTCGACAACTACGTCCGGGTGTTCACCGATCCGCGCATCTTCAGCGTGTTCGGTGTGAGCCTCTACTACTTCATCGCCACGTTCGCCCAGATGGGCATCGCGCTGTATTTCGCGACGATCCTGAGCTTCTCGACGCGATTCCAGAACCTGTTCCGCGGCATCCTGTTCTTCCCGTACCTGATCAACGGCGTCGCGATCGGATTCGTCTTCCTCTACCTGTTCCAGCCGGGCGGCACGCTGGACACCGTCCTGTCGTGGGTGGGCGTGACCGACCCCCCGCAGTGGCTCGGCGACCCCGATATCATCAACTGGTCGTTGGCCGGCACGTCGATCTGGCGTTACACCGGCCTGAACTTCGTGCTGTTCCTCGGCGCGATCCAGTCGATCCCGCGTGAACTCTACGAGGCCGCCGAGCTCGACGGGGCGAACCGCTTCCAGCAGTTCAAGGCACTGATCTTCCCCGGCATCCGGCGCATCATCGGCCTGTCCTTCATCCTCGCGGTCGCCGGCGCGCTGAGCGTCTTCGAGATCCCCTTCGTGATGACCGGCGGAGCCAACGGCTCGGCCACGTTCGTCATCCAAACACTGCAGACCGCTTTCCAGTTCCGGCAGGTGGGGCTCGCCTCCGCCATGGCCGTGGTGCTCCTGGCGATCGTCGTCATCGTGACGATCATCCAACGCAAGCTCTTCCCCGACGACAAGGTGGACCTGACATGACGACCACGGCCGATCGTTCCCTCGCCGCAGGTCGGCAGATCAAGGGCATGTCGCCCGGCGCGCGGCTGCGCGGCATGAGTGCGACCACCGCCAAATACGTGAGCCTCATCCTGGGTGCGCTCTTCACGCTGCTGCCCCTGTCTGTCGTGCTCTTCGCCAGCCTCAAGACGAAGCAGGAATACGCAGCGACCGGACCCTTCGACCCGCCCGCCGACTGGCTCAACTTCTCGAACTTCGTCACCGCATTCACGAGCGGCGAGATGCTGCAGGGCTTCATCAACACCACGATCGTGCTGGTGGTCTCGCTCGTCGGCACGATCTTCATCGGAACCATGGCGGCGTACGCGATCGACAGGTTCGCCTTCCGCGGCAAGAAGCTCGTGATGGCCCTGTTCCTGACCGCGACGCTCATCCCCAGTGTGACGAGCCAGGTGGCCACTTTCCAGCTGATCAACGGTCTCGGGCTCTACGACACGAAGACCGCGCTGATCCTGCTGTTCATGGGCACCGACGTGATCGCGCTGTACCTGTTCATCCAGTTCATGCAGTCGATCCCCATCTCGCTGGATGAAGCGGCGATGATCGACGGAGCGAACCGGTGGACCATCTACTGGCGCATCGTGCTCCCTCTCCTCAAACCCGCCATCGCGACCGTCGTCATCATCAAGGGAATCGCCATCTACAACGAGTTCTACGCCCCCTTCCTCTACCTGCCGTCGGAGGGGTTCATCTCGACCTCGCTGTTCCGGTTCAAGGGCCCGTTCGGTGCCCAGTGGGAGATCATCGCCGCCGGTACGATCGTCGTCATCATCCCCACGATCCTCGCTTTCCTGCTTCTGCAGCGCTGGATCTATCGCGGTCTCACGGCGGGAGCGGTCAAGTGAGCGCGACGCAGACCGGGAGCCGCACGCGCACCGGCCTTCATCGGCGCGAACTCCACCAGGGCTGGTCGCTGCAGGCGACGGCCGGCCCCGTGCCCGACTCAATCGCACGGCGGACCGTCGCCGCGGAGGTGCCGGGGTGCGTGCACACCGACCTGCTGCGTGCCGACCTCATCCCCGACCCGTATCTCGATGACAACGAGTCGGCGCTCGCGTGGATCGGACTCGTCGACTGGGCGTACTCCACGGTGTTCTCCGCGGAGCCGGGTACGGCAGATCGCACGGATCTCGTCTTCGAGAGCCTCGACACGGTGACCGAGATCCGCCTCAACGGAACTCTGCTCGGACAGACCGCCAACCAGCATCGGTCCTACCGCTTCGACGTGGGCGATCTGCTCACGCCGGGCGAGAACTCCCTGCAGATCCTCTTCCGCTCCCCGATCAAGTACGCCAACGCTCAGAGCCTCGCCCTCGGACAGCGCGAGCGACCATACCCCCTCCCGTACGACGCGATCCGCAAGTCCGCCTGCAACTTCGGGTGGGACTGGGGCATCGCGACGTACACGAGCGGCATCGTGGGGCCGGTCGCCCTGGAGTCCTGGTCGGTCGCGCGCCTCGCCGAGGTGCGGGTCGTCGCCACGCCCGACGGCAATGGCGGGACGATCGACGTGGACGTGACGCTGGAACGAGCAGCGGATGCCGCGGCCGCCCCGCTGCTTCTGCGGATCGCCGTCGACGGACCCGGTCTCGACGCCGGATCGCTGCCGATCGCCGTCATCGACGTGGACGGCGACCGGGTGCGTGGTCGGATCGAACTCGAGGACGTGCGGCGGTGGTGGCCTGCGGGCTACGGCGATCAGCCCCTCTATGTCGTGGACGTCGTCCTCGACCAGGTCGGCGGCGTCGTGTTCGACGACACGCATCGCCGCGTCGGCTTCCGCACCGTGCGTTGGGACACCGAACCGGATGCCGCGGGCACGCCCTTCACCCTGATCGTCAACGACCAGCCGGTGTTCGTGAAGGGCGCCAACTGGATTCCCGACGACGCCCTGCCCGTCCGCGTGGACCGCGCGCGCTATCGGCGCCGGCTGGAGCAGGCGCTGGCCGCGAACCTCAACCTGATCCGCGTCTGGGGCGGAGGGCTGTACGAGTCCGACGACTTCTACGGGCTCTGCGACGAGCTCGGCCTGCTGACCTGGCAGGACTTCCTCTTCGCGTGCGCCGCCTATGCCGAAGAGGAGCCGCTGCGTTCCGAGGTGGAAGCGGAAGCCCGCGAGAACATCGTGCGGCTCGCATCGCACCCCTCGCTCGTGCTCCTCACGGGCAACAACGAGAACCTTTGGGGCTACGAGGACTGGGGGTGGAAGCAGCGCCTCGACGGCAAGACCTGGGGCGCCTACTACTACTACGACCTCTTCCCCCGCCTGATCGATGAACTCGCGCCGCACGTTCCGTACGCACCGGGGTCGCCGTTCAGCCCGGGCGACGGCGGGTCAGCGGACGATCGGGGGGAGCCGGAGCACCGGTCGCGCCTGCACCCCAACGACGAAGAGCACGGCTCGATGCACCTGTGGGAGCAGTGGAACCGACGGGACTGGCTCACCTACCGCGAGCACCGTCCCCGCTTCGTCGCCGAGTTCGGCTGGCAGGGGCCGCCCACGTGGACGACCCTCACGCGCTCCATCAGCGACAACCCGCTCACGCCCGAGTCGCCCGGGATGATCGTCCACCAGAAGGCCATGGAGGGGAACGTCAAGCTCACCGGCGGACTCGTGCCTCACTTCCGCTTCCCGGACGACATGGACCGTTGGCACTGGGCGATGCAGCTCAACCAGGCGATCGCCGTGCGCACCGCGCTCGAGCACTTCCGCTCCTGGGCGCCGCACACGATGGGCGCCATCGTCTGGCAGCTGAACGACTGCTGGCCGGTGACGTCCTGGGCGGCCATCGACGGCGACGAGCGCCCGAAGCCCCTCTTCCACGCACTGCGCGCGGCCTTCGCTCCCGTCCTCGTGACGGTGCAGCCGCGCGAAGACGGGCTGTCGGTCATCGTCGGCAACGACACAGCTCAGTCCGTGGACGGGGAGCTGACCCTGAGGCGCCTCAACTTCGACGGCACGGAGCTCGCCCGCGCGGTCACCCGCGTGGCGGTGGACGCACGCGGCACGGCGACGGTGCGTCTGCCCGACGACGTGGCCGTCGCGGGCGACACCTCCCGTGAACTGATCGTGGCCGAGGTCGACGGTGTGCGCGGCTTCTGGTTCTTCGCCGAGCCGCGAGACAGCGCCCTCCAGACCGCCACGGTCGCCCTCTCGGTCACCGAGGTGGACGGCGGAGTCGATGTCACGCTGACCACGCGAGGACTCGTCCGCGACCTGACGCTCCTCGTCGACAAGGTCGCGCCCGGCGCGCACGCCGGCGACGGACTCATCACGCTCCTGCCCGGCGAATCGGTGACGGTCCACGTTCACGGCCTCACCTCGGCACAGGCGCCCGCCCTCTCGCACCCCGCAGTCCTGCGCACGGCCAATGAGCTGGTCGCCTCGTGACGGTCGAACCCACAGCCGCCGCCTGGCCGTACCCGCCGGTGTGCGGCATGACCTGGGGATGGGTCGGCACCCGCGGCACATGGGCGACCCCTGCGGCCGCGGATTCGATGGCCCGGATGGCCGAGCTTGGCGTCAACTGGACGGCCCTGGCCTACTCGGCCCTGCAGGAGACCCCCTTCAGCACCGAGATCGGCTTCCTGGAAGCACCGACCGCGACCGATGACGAGATCGTCTGGGCGATCCGCGAGGCGAAGAGCCTCGGGCTCCGGGTGTGCCTCAAGCCGGTGGTCAACTGTGCCGACGGCACGTGGCGTGCGCACATCGGCTTCTTCGACTGGGACGTGCCGCGCGAGCCCAGCTGGAGCGACTGGTTCGCGTCCTACCGCGCCTTCATCCTGCACGCGGCCGAGCTCGCTGCCGCCGAGCAGTGCGAGATGCTCTGCATCGGGTGCGAGATGGTGCGCGCCGACGGCCAGGAGGCGCACTGGCGGGCGCTGATCGCCGATGTGCGCGCCGTGTACTCCGGCCTGATCACCTACAACTGCGACAAGTACCAGGAAGACCACGTCTCGTGGTGGGATGCGATCGACCTCGTCTCTTCCAGCGGCTACTACCCCATCGACACCTGGGAGCAGGAGCTCGACCGCATCGAAGCCGTGGTCGCGGCATCCGGCAAGCCGTTCTTCTTCATGGAGGCGGGCTGTCCGAGCCGTACCGGCTCACCGGATCTGCCGAACGACTGGTCGCTGCCGGGAGAGCCGTCGGGAGACGAGCAGCTGCGCTACTACCGTGCGATGTTCACGGCGTGCGCGCAGCGCCCCTGGGTGGGCGGGTTCATGCTCTGGGACTGGCCGGCCACGCTCTATCGGCCGGAGGACGCCGGCGCGAACGACGACTACTGCCCGTACGCCAAACCCGCGGGAGAATACCTGCGCGAGGTCTACGGGGCAGCGCTGACGGGAGCACGAGCATGACCACCAGAGCGGTGCTGGCGATCGACGCCGGTCAGAGCGGCATGAAGGTGCGACTCGTGAGCGGCCGGTCCTCCGAAGATCTGCTCTTCGGCGGCATCCGCACGCACGAAGCGCTGCTGCCGCAGGTGGCCGACGTCGTGCGCGCGGCGCTCGCACGCACGGGGGCTCATGCCGATGTGGTCACGGCGGGTATCTCGGGGCTCACCGATCGGGACGCCGATCCGGATGTGCTCCTGTCGATGCTCGCCGACACCGGCATCCACGAGGTCGTCCTGGCCCACGACTCGACCACGTCGTTCCTGGGCGCCCTCGGCGACGCACACGGTTCGGTGGTCGCGTCGGGCACCGGAGTGGTCACTCTCGCGGTCGGGGCCGACGCCGTCGCACGGGTCGACGGCTGGGGCTATCTCATGGGCGACGCCGGCAGCGGATATTGGATCGGCCGGGAGGCCCTCGAGGCTGTCATGCGCGCTTTCGACGGCCGCGGTGAGCCGACGGCCCTGACCGAGGTCGTCCGCGGTCACTGGCCCGACCTCACCCAGGCCTACATCCAGCTGCAGGGAGACGAAGGGCGCGTGCAGGTGGTGGCGTCGTTCGCCGCCGATGTCGCCCGCCTCGCAGTCCAGGGGGACGAGGTCGCCGAGAAGATCACGCGGCAGGCCGCGCACGAGCTGGCGCAGAGTGTCATCGCGTCGCTTCGACGGGTGGCCCGACCCGAAGACGCCACGCTCTCGGTGTGCGCGATCGGAGGCGTGTTCCGCTCCCGCCTGCTGCGGGAGTCGTTCGATCGGGAGCTCGACGCCGCCGACCTTTCGAGGGGCGCCGCGCCCATCGCGATCCGTCTCGTCGAGCCGCGCGGTGTGGGGATCGACGGCGCCGTCGCCCTCGCCGACCTGTCGCCGAGGCATCCGCTCTCCGCCGTCGTCCATCACGCGGAGGCGGCGAGGAGACTCGCATGACGATCACGGACGGCGCTCTTCTCTTCGGCGGCGACTACAACCCCGAGCAGTGGTCGGAATCGGTGTGGCAGGACGACCTCGACCTGATGCGCGAGGCCCGGGTGAACACCGTCACGCTCGGGGTCTTCGCGTGGAGCTTCCTCGAGGTCGACGACGATGTCTGGGACTGGGACTGGTTCGACCGCGTCGTCGCCGGCTTGAGCGACGCCGGCATCGGCATCGACATGGCGACGCCCACGGCGGCTCCGCCGGTCTGGCTGCAACGCGCGCACCCCGAGATCATCCCGGTCGACAGGCGGGGCATCCGCTTCCACCAGGGCGGGCGTCTCGGCTGGTGCGCCAGCCACCCGACGTGGCACCACTACTCCGCCCGCATCGCTGCGCGGCTGGGAGAGCGCTACGGCACCCACCCGGCCGTGCGCATGTGGCACGTGGGCAACGAGCTGGGCGGCGGCAATCGGCTCTGCTACTGCGACGCGTCGACCGCGGCCTTCCGCGAGTGGTGCCGGCACCGCTACGGCACGATCGACGCGGTGAACGCCGCGTGGGGCACCGCATTCTGGGGTCTGCGGTACCGCGGGTTCGACGACATCACCGCTCCGCTCGCGAGCGAATCGGGGACGAGCCCGTCGCTGCTGCTCGCCTACGACCGCTTCAGCTCCGACGCCCTGCGCGACCAGTACCGCCGCGAGCGCGATGCCCTGCGGTCGGCCGGCGTCGTCACGCCCATCACGACGAACCTCATGCTCACCGTCGGCGGCAGCGTCGCCGACTACGCGGACTGGGTGCCCGACCTGGATGTCGTCGCCATCGACCACTACACCGTGGCCGCCGACCCGCACCGCGAGACCGATCTGGCCTTCGTCGCCTCCCGCGCACGGGGCTTGGACCGACGTCGCCCGTGGCTGCTGATGGAGCACTCCACGAGTGCGGTCAACTGGCAGCCCCGCAACCCGCCGAAGGCCCCCGGCGAGATGACGCGCCACAGCGTGCAGCACATCGCCCACGGATCGGACGGGGCGCTGTTCTTCCAATGGCGCGCATCGGCATCCGGCGTCGAGCAGTACCACTCGGCGATGGTTCCGCACGCGGGCACCGAGACCCGGCAGTGGCGCGAGGTCGTCCAGCTCGGGCGGCTCGTCGAGCGCCTCGCTCCGCTGGCGGGCAGCCTCGTGGAGCGCTCGCGCGTCGCGATCGTGGCTGACATCCCCGCGAAATGGGCGTGGGAGGAGGCTCAGCCCCCGCTGCACGACTACCCGATCGAGCGCGCCGGCCGCCGGTGGCACGAAGAGCTGTCGCGGCGCGGTCACGGCCCCGACGTCATCCCCCCGACCGCCGATCTGAGCGGCTACGAGCTGCTGGTCGTCCCGGGCATGTACGCGACCGACGACGACGCCGCCGCTGCGCTGGCCGCAGCGGCCGAGGCGGGTGCGACCGTCGTGATCGGCCACCTGTCGGGTGTCGTCGACGGCGAGGGCCGCGTGCGCCTCGGCGGGTACCCGGGCGCTTTCCGGGACCTGCTCGGAGTGTTCGTCGAGGAGTTCACCCCGCTTCTCGAGGGCGCAGCCACACGTCTCGCCTCGGGCGCCGTCGCCCGCGACTGGACCGAGCGCTTACGGGCCGTCGACGCGGAGGTCGTCGACACCTACGCCGAGGGCTCGCTGTCCGGGCTCCCCGCCGTGACCCGCCGCGCCGTCGGCGCGGGGCAGGCCTGGTACGTCTCCGCCGACGTGCACGAGGGCTTCTCCGACCTCGTCGACACGATCGCGGCCGCATCGCGGGTGACGCCGCGCCTGCCCGTCGTCGACGGCGTCGAGACCGTCCGCCGGGTGGGCGCCGCGGCGTCGTGGCTGTTCGCGATCAACCACGGCGACCGAGACGCCGAGGTCGCGGCATCCGGAGTCGACCTCGTCACCGGCCGCGAGGTGACGGCCGCCGTGCACGTGCCGGCCGGCGGGGTCGCGGTCGTTCAGGGGCCGCGCCCGATCGGCTGACCGGCGAAGCGCGGCGCCCGCGCCACCTGACAGACCCGGGTGGAACGTGGTGGCAGGGAAGACCTGGCGGGGTGGATCAGCGGCGGGCCGTGCCCGACTTCTGCAATCCGTTGACGCTTCTCGCCGCCGACCGCGCGAACACGACAGGCGCCCGCGACGCTTCGCCTGCTTCGCAGAAGTCCGGGACGCTCACACCCGGGGACGAGGAACGGATGCGGCCGCATCCGCTCCTCGTCAGGCTGCGCCGCCGTCAGCTGATGGCGTCGACGATCCCGTTGAATGTCGCGGACGGACGCATGACCGCGTCGACAAGCTCGGGCTTCGGGCGGTAGTAGCCGCCGACGTCGACGGGCGAGCCCTGGTCGGCGTTCAGCTCCGCGACGATCTTCTGCTCCTCCGCGGCGAGCGCCTCAGCGACCGGCGCGAACACGGCGGCCAGCTCGGGATCGGTCTTCTGGGCCGCGAGCTCCTGCGCCCAGTAGAGCGCCAGGTAGAAGTGGCTGCCTCGGTTGTCGATCGATCCGAGCTTGCGACCGGGCGACTTGTCGTTCTCGAGGAACGTGCCGGTCGCGGCATCCAGCGTCTCGGCCAGCACGTGAGCCTTCGTGTTCCCGGTGAACTCGGACAGGTGCTCGAGCGACGCGGCGAGCGCGAAGAACTCGCCCAGGGAGTCCCATCGCAGGTAGTCCTCCTCGATGAGCTGCTGCACGTGCTTCGGCGCCGAACCGCCCGCGCCCGTTTCGAACAGTCCGCCGCCGGCGAGCAGCGGGACGATCGAGAGCATTTTGGCGCTCGTGCCGACCTCGAGGATCGGGAACAGGTCGGTGAGATAGTCGCGCAGCACGTTGCCGGTGACCGAGATCGTGTCCTCGCCCTTGCGGAGGCGTGCCAGCGTGTAGCGCGTCGCCTCTTCGGGAGCCAGGATCAGGATCTGCACGTCGTGCGCGTCGAGCGTCGCGAGCGCCTGGTGCACCTTGGCGATCAGCTGCGCATCGTGTGCGCGGTTGACGTCGAGCCAGAACACCGCGGGAACGCCCGTGGCGCGCGCGCGTCCGACGGCCAGCCGCACCCAGTCGATGATCGGGATGTGCTTTGTCTGGGTCGCGCGCCAGATGTCGCCCGTCGAGACCTCGTGCGAGATGAGCACCTCGCCCGCGCTGTCGAGGATCTGAACCACGCCGGGCGCCGCGATCTCGAACGTCTTGTCGTGGCTGCCGTACTCCTCGGCCGCCTGCGCCATGAGTCCGACGTTCGGCACGGTGCCGATCGTGGTCGGATCCAGCGGACCGTGCGCGATCACATCGTCGATGACCGCCTGGTAGACGCTCGCGTACGACGAGTCGGGGATGACGGCGAGCGTGTCGTCTTCGCCGCCGTCGACGCCCCAGAGCTTTCCGCCGTTGCGGACGAGAGCGGGCATCGACGCATCGACGATGACGTCGGACGGGACATGCAGGTTCGTGATGCCCTTGTCGGAGTTCGTGTACGAGAGGCGGGGGCCGTTCTCGAGGTCGGCCTCGACGGCCGCTGCGATCTCGGCGCCCTGCGAGAGTGAGCCGAGCCCCGACAGGATCGAGCCGAGCCCGTTGTTGGGCGTGAGTCCGGCCTCGGCGATCGCCGTGCCGTACTTCTCGAAGACATCGGGGAAGTACGCCTTCACGACGTGACCGAAGATGATCGGGTCGCTGACTTTCATCATCGTGGCCTTGAGGTGCACGGAGTAGAGGACGTCTTCGGCCTTGGCCGCGGCCAGGGTCTCGGCGAGGAAGGCGTCGAGAGCGGAGGCCGAGAGGAACGTCGCGTCGATGATCTCGCGCGGCAGCACCTTCAAATCGCTCTTGAGCACCGTGACCGTGCCGTCGGCGGCGACGTGCTGCACCGTCAGGACGTCGTCATGGGCCGCGACCCACGACTTCTCGTTGCTCTTGAAGTCGTCATGCCCCATGGTGGCGACGCGGGTCTTCGAGCCCTCGGGGAACGGCTTGTTCACGTGCGGATGCTTGCGCGCATAGTTCTTCACCGACAGCGGTGCCCGGCGGTCGCTGTTGCCCTCGCGGAGCACGGGGTTGACCGCCGAACCCTTGATGCGGTCGTACCGCGCCCGGATGTCCTTCTGCTCCAGCGTCTGAGCGTCATCCGGATAATCGGGGATGTCGTAGCCGGCGGCCTGCAGCTCGGCGATCGCGCCCTTCAGCTGCGGGATCGACGCGGAGATGTTGGGGAGCTTGATGATGTTCGCCTCGGGGAGCGTCGCGAGTCCGCCGAGCTCGGCGAGGGCGTCGCCGACCTGCTGCTCCGGAGTGAGCTTCTGCGGGAAGGCCGCGAGGATGCGTCCCCCGAGCGAGATGTCACGCGTCTCCACATCGATGCCCGCGGGGCGCGTGAACGCCTGCACGATCGGCAGGAACGAGGCGGTCGCCAGGGCAGGCGCCTCGTCGGTGTACGTGTAGATGATGGTCGATTCAGTCACCGTTGTCGTCTCCGTTCAGGTCTCCGTCCAGCCTAATGCACCGCGAAAAGTATCTCGACGTCAAGATACTTCGCCCCGCCGTGGGCACGACGCCCGAGGTGGCGTGCGCCACCGGCCCGTGCGAGCGTGCGGACGCTGGGCGGGGTCAGGGCGATTTCCCGGACTGCGGTCTGGGGCTGGGATGCCCGGAGCGATAGCCTGACTCCATGACCGAACTTCGGCTCGAGGAACTGTCCGCCACCACGATCGTGGCGGTCAACAACATGTCGCTCAAGCCGGGGCAGGAGGAGTTCCTCTCCCCCGTGAGCTACGGCATCGCCGCGACCGTGGTCAATCCGCAGACCTCGTGGCAGCGCGTCGTGCTGGACGGCGCCGATGTCGTCGGTTTCGTCAGCGCCAACTTCGATCCGGACTTCCCCCAGGACCACTTCCGCTCCGTACTCTGGCGCATCAATGTCGATGCCGACGAACAGGGGCGCGGATTGGGCCGCTTCCTGGTGGAGTCCCTGCTCGACGAGGCCCGTTCCCGCGGCGTCGACCACGTCAACGTCATCTACGAGGCCGGCGAGGGCGGGCCGGCGGCGTTCTTCGAGCGCGTCGGCTTCTCCGTGGTGGGCGAGACGGAGTACGGCGAGGTCATCGCCGAGATCCGCCTGTAGCCCGGAGGAGGGCCAGGCTCCGCCTGTGGGGCGAGCCCAGACCGGGACGAGCACGACCGAGCGAGCCCGGGCCGGGGCAGCCCCGACTCCGGCCGGCGTCCCGCGCGACTGCGCGATTCTGCGACACGCCGCGCACGGCCACGTCTGCCGGGGCGTCCCGAACTCCTGCAGAAGTCGGGGACGCCGTCAGGCCGCGCGCCGCGCCGAGGACCCGCACGCCGCGAGGACGACGGATGCCTCGACCTCCGCCGGAGCGAGGGTCGAGGCATCCGTGCCCGCGTCTCAGACGAGCGACTCCCGCCACGCGGCGTGCAGCTGGGCGAACTTGCCCGTGCCGGCGATGAGCGTCTCGGGGGTGTCGTCCTCGATGATGCGACCATGCTCCATGACGAGCACCCGGTCGGCGATCGCGACCGTCGAGAGACGGTGCGCGATGATGATCGCCGTCCGGTCGGCGAGCAGGGTCTGCAGTGCGTCCTGGATCTGACGCTCCGACGGCATGTCGAGCGACGCCGTGGCCTCGTCGAGGATGAGCACCGCCGGGTCGGCGAGGAACGCCCGTGCGAACGAGATCAGCTGTCGCTGTCCCGCCGAGACGCGCCCGCCCCGCTTGTTGACGTCGGTGTCGTATCCGTCCGGGAGCGCCCTGATGAACGTGTCGGCGCCGACCGCGCGAGCGGCCGCCTGGATCTGCTCGAACGTCGCGTCGGGTCTGCCGAGCGCGATGTTGTCGGCGACCGTGCCCGAGAACAGGTAGGCCTCCTGCGTCACCATCACGATGGCGCGACGAAGGTCCTTCGGGTGCAGCCGACGGAGGTCGATGTCGTCGAGGGTGATGACCCCTCGGGTGGGGTCGTAGAACCGCGCGATCAGCTTCGCGAGCGTGGACTTCCCCGCGCCCGTCGTCCCCACGAGGGCGATCGTCTGCCCCGCCGGGATGTCGAGCGTGAAGTCCGGCAGGATGGTGCGGTCATCGACGTAGCTGAACTCGACGTCGTCGAACCGGATGTGCCCGCGCGAGGTCCAGAGGTCGATCGGCTCGGTCGGGTCGGGCACGGTGGGCTTCTCCTCGAGCACGCCCGAGACCTTCTCGAGCGCCGCCGTCGCCGATTGGTAGGAGTTGAGGAACATCGCCACCTCCTGGAGAGGCGAGAAGAAGTTGCGCACGTACAGCACGGCCGACAGCAGGGTTCCGATCAGCAGGGCACCGTCGGCGACCCGCAGCCCGCCCCACAGCAGGACGGCGGCGACCGAGAACGCGGCGATCACCATCAAGCCGGGCTCGAACGTGCCGAACAGCCGGATCGATCGCATGTTGACTTCGCGGTACTGGGCCGACAGCTCGCCGAACTCCTCGTCGTCGCGCTTCTCCTTGCGGAACGCCTTCACGGCCCGGATCCCGGTCATCGTCTCGACGAACTTCACGATCACCTTGGCGCTGACCACGCGTGATTCGCGGTACACCAGCTGAGACCGCGCGTAGAACCAGTGCATCAGCGCGTAGAGCGGAATGCCGGCGACCAGCAGCACGAGGCCGGAGCGCCAGTCGAGGATGAACAGCGCGATCAGCGTGAACGCGCCGTACAGCAGACCCGACACCAGCTCGTTGAGGCCGCCGTCCAGCAGTTCGCGGATGGTGTCGAGGTCGCTCGTCTGGCGGGAGATGATGCGCCCCGAGGTGTAAGACTCGTGGAACTCCAGGCTCAGGCGCTGCGTGTGCAGGAAGATGCGGCGGCGAAGCTCGAGCATGACCGCCTGGGTGAGGCGCGCGGTGACGACGGCGTACCAGCCGATGAGGGCTGCACCGCCGATCGCGGAGACCAGATACACGGCCACGACGCCGATCGTCGGCATCCAGTTCGCCTGATCGATCACCGCGGGCAGGGCCGAGTTGATGCCGTAGGCGATCAGCAGCGGGCCGAGAACCTGCAGCGCCGTCGAGACGATCAGGACCGCCGCGGCCAGCACGAGCCGCGCGCGCAGCGGCAGGAGCAGCGAGCCCAGCAGCCGCAGCGAACGCTGACGGATCGAACGGCTCTCGGCGCGCGTGTAGTCGGAGCGGTCTTCGCCGCTGGTGCCTGAGACGGTGGGGGCGCTCACAGGTTCACCTCCCTCTCCCGCATGCGGGCTTGCTCGCCCTCGAGGCTCGAGATGACGTAGCGGTAGTGGTCGCTCGTGGCGAGGAGCTCGGCGTGGGTGCCGACCGCCGTGACGCGTCCGGCCTCCATGAGCGCCACGCGGTCGGCGAGGGTCACGGTCGACGGCCGATGCGCGACGATGAGCGCCGTGGTCGACGCCATGACCTCGCGCAGCGCATCCTCCACGAGCGCCTCGGTGTCGACGTCGAGCGCAGACAGCGGGTCGTCGAGCACGAGCACGGCGGGGCGCGCGGCGACCGCCCGTGCGAGCGCGAGCCGCTGGCGCTGGCCGCCGGAAAGACTCATCCCCTCTTCTCCGATGACCGTCTCGACGCCGTCCGGCAGGTCGTAGACGAACGCGGCCTGGGCCACGGCGAGGGCTTCGCGCAGCACCTCGTCGGCCTCGGCGCTGCCCGCCTCCAGCTCCTCTCTTCCGAGGAGCACGTTCTCGCGCACGGTCTGCGAGAACAGGGTGGCGTCTTCGAAGGCCATGCCGATGTGGGTGCGCAGTTCGTCGAGCGTGAGGTCGCGGATGTCGACGCCGTCGAGGGTCACCCTCCCGGCCGTCACGTCGTAGAGGCGCGTCGGCAGAGTCGTGAGCGTGGTCTTGCCGCAGCCGGTCAGCCCGACGAGCGCCATCGTCTCGCCCGGACGCAGCACGAGGTCGACCCCGTCGACCAGATCGCGTTCGGATGCCGCAGCATCCGGATATCGGAAGTGCACGTCCTCGAACACGAGAGCGCCACGGGGGTAGGCGATCGTCACCGGGTTCTCCGGATCGACGATCGTGTTCTCCTCGTCGAACACCTCGAACAGGCGGTCGGTCGCGGTGCGTGCATCGAGGAGGAACGAGAAGAGGAATCCGATCGACTCCATCGGCCACCTCAGCACGGTGGCCATCGCGAAGAAGGCCACGAGGGCGGGGATGCCGAGCTGCCCGAGCTGCACGAGCACGATGCCGACGCCCAGGCACAGCGCGAACGCGACGCCGGGGAGCAGCACCAGCCAGAACCAGATCCAGCCGACCGACCGCGCCTTGTCGATCTCGGTCTCACGGAGCGTCTCAGCCTGGCGGGTGAACTTGCGCAGCGCGTGGGCGCCCCGCCCGAACGCCTTCAGGACGCGGATGCCGTGCACGCTCTCCTCGACCGAGGTCGCGAGGTCGCCGGCCTGATCCTGACTCTGCCGGGTCAGGGCGCCGTACGTCTTCTCGAACCGGTAGCCCGAGTACCACAGCGGCGCGCAGCAGATCAGGAACGTGAGGCCCAGCGCCCAGTGCCAGCTGAACAGCAGCGCCATACCGATGAGGATCGTGAGCAGGTTGACAATGAGCAGCACCAGCCCGAACGCCAGCCAGCGTCGCAGCATGCTGATGTCCTGCATCATGCGACTGAGGAGCTGACCCGACTGCCACCGGTCGTGGAAGGAGACGGGCAGGCGCTGCAGGCGCGCGTAGAAGCTGGTGCGCAGGTCGTACTCGACCTTCGTCGCGGGTGACAGCACGAACCAGCGCCGCGCCCACACGAGCGCGGCTTCGATGAGCCCGAGCACGAGAATCGCGACGGCGCCCCACGTGATCTGGCCGGGGTCGCCCGTGGCGATGGGACCGGCGACGATCTGCTCGAGCACCAGAGGGATGGCCAGCGCCGCGAGGCTCGCCAGCAGCGCGCTGACGAGTCCGAGCGAGAGCCGACCCACCACGGGTCGGGCGAACGGGTAGAGCCGCGCCAGCGCGCGGAAGGTGGAGAGATCGGACCGGGGGTTCTCGGCGGTGGAAGTCATGATCCTTGTGGGATGTCGGCGTGAGTGGTGCGAGGAGAGGGAAGTGGACGCCGGAAGGCGCAACAGCGACGGATGACGCCGACGGAGACGAACGCGGGGCGGCGCGTGGCCGCCGGACCTCAGGAGAGGCGGAGCGTGCGGCTCGGAAGGATGGCGGCGACCGACGTGATCACGTTCGGGTTCATGGCATCCTCCTCTGGGCGGGGCATCCGCGTGTGCGGCTGACAGCTTTCCAGGCTATGCCCAGGTCGACGATTCGTGCAAGCGGGGAGCGAAACCCGTCCGATCAGACCGCGGCGACCGTCGACTCGCGCGCGAGGAGCCCGCGTTTCACGTCGACTCCCCACGCGAAGCCGCCCAGACTGCCGTCGCCGCGCAGGACACGATGGCACGGCACGAAGAGCGCAGGGGCGTTGCGGGCGCAGATGGATGCCGCGGCCCGGACGGCGCGCGGATGTCCGAGGGCGGCGGCGAACTCCGCGTACGACAACGGCCGGCCGGGCGCGATCGCCCGGAGCGCCGCCCACCCCTGCAGCTGCATCGCGGTGCCCGCCTGGGCGACCTCGACGGCGTCGATCGCGGCGAGGTCTCCCTCGTAATAAGCGCCGACGGCGGCCGCAGCATCCGTCTCCCCCTCCTGCACCACGTCGGGGGCGATGGCGCGCGGAATACGCGCGAGCGCGGCCTCGCGGTCGGCCGTCCACCCCGAGGCGATCACGCGACCGCGTCCGTCGGCGACGATCGTGAAGGGACCATCGGGCGTCGCGATCGTCTGGAGGGTAGCGGCCCGGGCGAGGCCGGTGCGGGTCGGCGAGGTGAGGAGGGTCATGGTGAATCTTCCGGTGTCGGTGGCGTGCGCCACGAGGCGGTCACGGGGGCGGCGTACCAGAGGTGCGCCATGAGATAGCTGCGCCACGGGGCGGCGCGCGTCGCCCAGGCCGTCAGGCCGACGGCATCGGCGGGAACCCCGGCGGCGGCCGCACCCGCCCGCGCCGCCACGTCACCCGGCAGCAGCACGTCGGGGTCGCCGAGCACGCGCATGCGCACGTAGTCGGCGGTCCACGGACCGATGCCCGGCATCGCGATCAGGGCCGCACGCTGCTCGTGCGGGTCGTCTCCCGGGGTGAGGTCGAGGTCGCCCGAGGCGAGCGCCGCCGCCGCGGCGATCACCGACCGCACACGGGCCGCGGGGCCGCGCAGCACCTCGTGCCCGCGTTCGGCGATGGCCGCGACCGTGGGGAAGAGGAGCATGTCACCCCCCGGGGTGTCCATGCGCTCCCCCAGCGCCTCCGCGAGTCGGGTCATCGCCGTACGAGCGGCGGCGACCGAGATCTGCTGGCCGACCATCGCGCGGATCAGCATCTCGTGGGCGTCGACGGCGCCCGGCACGCGGACGCCGGGAACGCGTGCGACCAGGGGGGCGAGTTCCGGATGCTGCGCCAGCGCCTCATCGACCGCCACCGGGTCGGCGTCCAGGTCGAAGAGCCTCCGCGCCCGGGCGACGATCAGCGACAGGTCCGAGAGTCGGGAGAGCTCCGCCCTCAGTCGGACTCGGCCGCCGTCGTCGACGCGCAGCTCCAACCAGGCGGGACCGCCGGGGAGCCGAAGGGTTCTCGCGAAGGTCGAGGCCGTCCCCGCCTCCACACCCCCGACCGCGTGCGCGGCCATCCAGCCGAACAGACCGACGTCGTCCAGCGGCCCTCTGTGGGGCAGGACGAGGTCGATCCGTCCCGGAGCCGGATTCTCACCGCGTCGACGGGCGCGCAGTTCGAGCGGGGTCATGCCGAAGACCTCGCGGACCGTGTCGTTGAACTGTCGGATGCTCCGGAACCCGGCTGAGAACGCGACATCGGCCGCCGGCAGGTCGGTGCCGACGAGCAGCATGCGGGCCGTGTGTGCGCGATGGGCGCGACTGAGCGCGAGAGGACCGGCCCCGACCTCCGTGGTGAGCAGTCGAGTGAGGTGTCGCGTCGAGTAGCCCAGGCGGGCGGCGAGCCCGGGCACCCCTTCGCGCTCGACCACCCCGTCGGCGATGAGTCGCATCGCGCGGCCGGCGGCGTCGCTGCGCAGGTTCCACTCGGGCGACCCCGGCGCGGCCTCGGGCAGACACCGCTTGCACGCGCGGTAGCCCGCCTCGTGGGCGGCCGCACTCGTGGCGAAGAAGCTCACGTTGGCGGGCTTCGGGGTGCGCGCCGGACAGCTCGGGCGGCAGTAGATGCCGGTCGTCCGCACCGCGGTGACGAACTGCCCGTCGAAGCGCGTGTCGCGCGAGTCGATCGCGCGATAGCGCTCATCGAACGTCATCGACGGGCGAGCGGCGGCGATGGTCATGCCCCCAGCCTGACACGGACCGAGGACACCGGCTGGCGGGAATCGGACACCAGGATGCCGGCGTCGCCGGGCCGACTCCCGCCCCACGGGCTCGACTCCGTCCCGAATCCGGCGATCAGCCGGAGTCGGGCCGCTTCGCGGGGGATCAGCCTGATCTCCGAGGGTCGCCTGAGTGCGGCCGCGCAGGTGCCGGCACCGAGGGAGGAGGCGTCACGGATGCCACGGTGAAGACCTGGGCGCAAGCCCGAGCGGTGCGGGCACGGCGACGCTAGCGTGGGCACATGAGCGAAACCACGTACGACGTCATCGTGATCGGGGCCGGCGCCGTCGGCGAGAACGTGGCGGATCGGGCGGTCCAGGGCGGGATGAAGACCGTCATCGTCGAAGCCGAACTGGTGGGCGGGGAGTGCTCGTATTGGGCGTGCATGCCGTCGAAGGCCCTGCTGCGGGCAGGTGCCGTCCTGCGCGCCGCCCGCGACGTGGACGGAGCGGCCCAGGCCGTCACCGGCGAGGTCGACATCGCCGGCGTGCTGCGCCGCCGCGACAAGACCACCCACGACTGGAACGACGACTCGCAGGTGAAGTGGCTCGAGGGTGCGGGCATCGACCTCGTCCGCGGTCACGCGCGCATCACCGGTCGCAACACCGTTCGCGTCACCGCCGGCGACGGCTCGACCACCGACCTCGTCGCGCGCCACGCCGTCGCGGCCTGCACCGGCTCGGCGGCCCTCCTGCCCGACATCCCCGGCCTGCGCGACATCGCTCCGTGGACGAGTCGGGAGGCCACCTCGGCCGAGAGCATCCCCGGCTCGCTCGCGATCATCGGCGGCGGAGTCGTCGCCGCCGAGATGGCGACGGCCTATGCGGGATTCGGCACGAAAGTCACTCTGCTGCTGCGCTCCGGGCTGCTGCAGAACATGGAGCCGTTCGCGGGTGAACTCGTGACGGCCTCGCTCGAGAAACTCGGCGTCGACATCCGGGACGGGGTCGAGGTGACCTCCGCGCGGCGCGACGGCGGGACCGCGTCGCTGCAGCTGTCGGACGGAACGACGGTCGAGGCCGAGGAGGTGCTCGTCGCGATCGGCCGCACGCCCGTCACGGGCGACCTCGGGCTCGACAGCGTCGGGCTCACTCCGGGCGAGTGGTTCGACGTCGACGACACGATGCTCGTGAAGGGCACGGACTGGCTGTACGCGGTGGGCGACGCCAACCACCGTGCGCTCCTCACCCATCAGGGCAAGTACCAGGCGCGCGCGGCCGGAGACGTCATCGCCGCACGCGCCAACGGCGCCGAGGTCGACGACGCGCCGTGGGGCGTCCACGTGGCCACAGCCGACCACGACGCGGTCCCCCAGGTGACCTTCACCGATCCCGAGGTCGCTTCGGTCGGTGTCACCGAGAAGACCGCGCGAGCGGCGGGGCGCCGCATCCGCGTCCTGGACTACGACCTCTCGTGGGTGGCCGGGTCGAGCAGCGTGGCCGATCACTACGTGGGGCAGGCGCGCGCGATCGTCGACGAGGATCGCGGCGTGCTCATCGGCGCGACCTTCGTCGGACCGGATGTCGCCGAGCTGCTGCACTCCGCGACGATCGCGATCGTCGGCGAGGTCCCCCTCGAGCGCCTCTGGCACGCGGTGCCGTCCTACCCGACCGTCAGCGAGGTCTGGCTGCGATGGCTCGAGGAATACGGCCGCCCCACCGCGTGAGCTGCCGGTCCGCCGTGGGCGGCCTCAGTGGAAGAAGTGCCGCTCGCCGGTGAAGAACATCGTCACTCCGGAGGCACGCGCCGCGGCGATGACCTCGTCGTCGCGCACCGAGCCGCCGGGCTGCACGATGGCCGACACCCCGGCGTCGAGAAGCACCTGCGGCCCGTCGGCGAACGGGAAGAAGGCGTCGGATGCCGCGATCGATCCGGCCGCGCGATTTCCGGCGCGTTCGACTGCCAGGCGGCAGGAGTCGACGCGGTTGACCTGACCCATGCCGATTCCGACCGTGGCCGATCCGGTGGCCAGGACGATCGCGTTCGACTTCACGGCGCGGCACGCCTTCCACGCGAAGATGAGGTTGGCCATGTCGGCCTCGGCGGGGCGCTCGCCCGAGACGAGCTGCCAGTCTTTCGCGACCGATTCGATGTCGTCGGGGAAGCGGTCGGCGTCCTGCAGCAGCAGCCCACCCGAGACGAGGCGCACGTCCATCGTCTCCTGCTGCCAGTCGGCGGGCAGGAGCAGGACACGCAGATTCTTCTTCAGAGCGAACACTTCTAGTGCTTCGGGCTCGAAGCCGGGCGCGACGATCACCTCGGTGAAGATGTCACGCAGGTTCTCGGCCATCTTGAGCGTCACCGTGCGGTTCGCCGCGATCACTCCCCCGAAGGCCGACACCGGGTCGCACTCGTGGGCACGCAAGTGGGCGCTGGCGATCTCGTCGCGGGCGTTCGGCGCCGCCACAGCGATGCCGCAGGGGTTCGCGTGCTTGATGATCGCCACCGCGGGCTTCACCATGTCGAACGCCGCCCGCAAGGCGGCGTCGGCGTCGACGTAGTTGTTGTAGGACATCTCCTTGCCCTGCAGCTGCGTAGCCTGCGCGATGCCATGCCCTCCGGTGCGGGTGTAGATCGCCGCGCGCTGGTGCGAGTTCTCGCCGTAGCGCAGGGTCTCGAGCCGCTCGGCGCGGATCGTCAGGTGCTCGGGCAGGTCGTTCCCCGCCGCCAGGGTCCCCTCCGCGAACCAGGTCGCGACCGCCCGGTCGTAGACCGCCGTATGCGCGAACGCGCGCGCCGCCAGCTCGCGGCGCTGTTTGAGCGTCGTGCCGCCCGCTGCCACCGCCTCGATCACCGAAGGGTAGGACTCGGGAGAGACGACGATCGCGACGTTGGCGAAGTTCTTGGCGGATGCTCGCACCATCGCGGGCCCGCCGATGTCGATCTGCTCGACGACGTCGTCGCCTTCGGCACCGGAGGCGACCGTCTCGACGAACGGGTAGAGGTTCACCACCACGAGCTCGAAGGGCTCGATGCCGAGCTCCTGCAGCTGCCGCTCGTGGTCTTCGAGGCGGAGGTCTGCCAGCAGCCCCGCGTGCACGCCGGGGTGGAGCGTCTTGACTCGCCCGTCGAGGGATTCGGGGAAGCCCGTGACAGCCGACACGTCGGTGACCGCGTGACCGGCGTCGCGAATGGTGGCAGCCGTCGAACCGGTCGACACGATCTCGACGTCGGCCGCGGCGAGCGCCTCGGCGAGGCGCAGCAGGTCGGTCTTGTCGCTCACCGAGACGAGCGCGCGGCGGATCGGCACGACGTCGCGGTCGCGGTAGAGGGACGGATCGTGGCGGGGACCGGCCATGGGGGCTCCTGACGGATCGGGGCGGGAAGGGGCTCTAGGACGTGGTGGGGGCGGTCTGCGCCGCGAGGTCGAGCTCGCCGGTGGCGATGCGGCGCACGACGTCGATCAGCAGCCGACGCTCGACCGGCTTGATGCGCTCATGCAGGCTGTGCTCGTCGTCGCCGGCGAGCACGGGCACTCGTTCCTGGGCGAGGATCGGGCCGCTGTCGATGCCGTTGTCGACGATGATCACGCTCGCCCCGGTGCGGGTCGCGTCGGCGGCGAGCGCGTCGCGCACTCCGTGCGCACCGGGGAACTCCGGCAGGTATGCGGGGTGGGTGTTGATGATGCGAGGGGCCCACGCATCGACCAGTCCCGACGGCAGCAGTCGCATGAGGCCGCTCAGCACGACGAGGTCGGGCTTCCAGACCTCGAGCTGCGCTCCCACCTCGGCGCCCCATTCGTCGCGCGACTCGAACTCGCGCCACGGGACGAGAAAGGTGGGGATGCCGTATGCCTCGGCGTGCGCGAAGCCGTCGGCCTCGCGATCGGCTCCGACGACGATCACCCGGGCGGGGAAGTCGGCCTCGGCGGCCGCCTCGAGGAGGGCCCTCAGATTGGAGCCGGCTCCGGAGATGAGGACCGCGACCGTGAGCACGCGGTCAGTCTACCGGGGGCAGCGGCGCGGGACGACGGGGGGCCGGGGCGTCACCGGGCTGGGATTCGCGGGGGACGAGGGGCGGAGGCGGTTCTTCGGGGACGGGCACGGGCACGGACTCGGGCGCGGCCTCAGCCGCGGCGTCCGCGGCACGGTCAGCACCCTTCCTCGCACCGCCGGGGTCCTTCCGGGCGGTGCGTCCCTTCTTCGGAGCGTTCGTGCGGCTCTTCTTCGTCGTCCGGTCGGTCGCCCGCACCCCCGGGTCGACCTCGGCAGCCGCGTCCTTCTCCGCCGGCGCGTGGTCCGCGTCGTAGGGAGTGGACGTCCATCGCTCCGCGTACGTGATGACCGAGGCATCCGTCGACGAACGCGCGATCGCGTCATCCCACGAGCTCTCCGTCAGGCCCTGGTCGCGCCGACGGTCGCGCCGACGGCGGGGGCGCGGCGAGAGCAGCAGGATCGAGGCGCCCAGGAGTACCTCCAGCCCCACCGCGAGAGCGACCGGACCCACGCTCGGGCCGACCGCCGACAGCGTGCCGGGACCGATCGAGCCGGACGCGAACCACGCCAGCAGCGCCACGGCCCCCGCGACGATGACGGCGATGCCGACCGCGATCGTGAGTCGGGCGCCGATGGGCTCGTCGACGGAGTCCTTCTCCTCGTGCGCGGCCTGCGGGGATGCGGCGGCCGGCTCGACGGCGGTCGGGGCGAGGAGCCCGTCGAGCGCGGCCGTGGCCCACGGCACCGATGCGCCGGGACGCGCCGTCGAGCCGGGCTCGATGGCAGGGACCTGCAGCAGACGGGAGCGGACGACCCATCCGGCGAAGGCGCCGAGCGCGACCGGAAACAGAGCAAGCAGCAGCATCCACGGCGAGATGGACCCGGGAAGTGCACCGAGCACGGGGATGCCGGGGAGCACGCCGACCTGCGTGCCGGCGGGCGATACGACCGTGCCGGGACCGATCGCGAACCCGGGCCCGATGACGTAGGAGAGGGCCCACACGATCAGTGTGGGGAGGTAGGCGAGCTGCGCGAGCGTCGTCACCGTCGCGCCGATCACATCCACGTGCCCCGCCTCGAAGAGGGCGATGATCTGCGCGCCTCCCCCCACGAGCGCCACGGCGACCCCGAGCGCTCCGACGGCCGTCAGCCCGGCGATCACGACGGCGGCACCGCGCACGGCGAGCCCCGGTACCTCGCCCCAGCCGTGGAGCTGTCGCTCGATGCGGTCGCGAGCACGGGCGATCACACCGGCCCCCGCCTCCCGCCACTCCGTGACGATCGCGCCTGCCAGGGCGGGGATGGCGAACAGCAGCGTCGGGAAGAGCACCGCCTGCCACGTCTCGACCGTCGCGACGGCCGTCGAGGAGGTCCAGGCGATCAGCGCCGCCAGCGCGGCGAACGAGCCGGTGCCCACGAGCACCCCGGTCACCCAGCCATCGGCCCGGGAGGAACGCGCACCGGAACGCGCGGCGAAGATGACCGTGAAGGCCGCGAAGGCCAGGGGTGCCAACGACAGGGTGAAGGATGCCGCGTCCGCGGTGATCCCGGTGGCGGCCAGGTAGTCATCCGGCAGGGTGATCGCCAGCGGGACGAGGTGACCGAACTGCCAGATCGTCGCCGCCACCGGCCAGAGCGCCGCCCAGTCCGCCTGACCGCCGAGTCCGAAGACCCAGAGCAGTGTGAGCGGCGCGAGCACGACCGCGATGCCTGCGGCGGCCGCGATGGCGGCGTCGAAAGCGGTGAGGAGGGTGATGAGGAGGCGATTCATGCCTCATCGACCCTACCTACCGGGAGGACGCCTTCCCCGGCGGCCACGCCCGGCGCAGCATCCGCTCAGCCTGGGATCAGGGTGTCACTCGTCGAACGGATCGAGGAGGAAGATCGCGATCTGCCGGTCGGTCTTCTTCTGGTACTCGTCGTAGTCGGGCCAGACCGCCGTCGCGCGCTGCCACCACTCGGCGCGCTCGTCGCCCTGGAGCTCGCGCGCCGTGTAGTCGCGCGTGAGCGCACCGTCCTGCAGCTCGACGTGCGGCTCGGCGACGATGTTCCAGTACCAGGCGGGCGGCTCGGGCGTCCCGCCCTTGGAAGCCACGGCGAGGTAGCGGCCATCGTGCTCGACGCGCATGAGGGCCGTCTTGCGGAGCCCGCCGGACTTCGCGCCGACCGTCGTCAGCACGATGATCGGGACGCCGCGGAGCGTGTTCTCCTCCGTGCCCCCCGAAGCCTCGAACTTCTCGGCCTGGGTACGGGCCCACGCGTTGGTGCTGGGCTTGTATTCTCCGGTGAGCGGCATGACTTCACCCTATGCCTGCGGTCAGCGGCACGCAGATGACGGGTCCGGCGCGCGTCCGGGCGGGGAAACGCAGAGAGGGGCGGATGCCGCAGCATCCGCCCCTCTCGAAAAGCGTCCGGCTACAGAGCCGAAATGATCTCGCGCATGAGCTCGGCGGTCTCGCTGGGGGTCTTGCCGACCTTGACGCCGGCGGCCTCCAGGGCCTCCTTCTTGGCCTGCGCAGTACCTGCCGAGCCGGAGACGATCGCACCGGCGTGACCCATGGTCTTGCCCTCGGGGGCCGTGAAGCCCGCGACGTAGCCGACGACCGGCTTGGTGACGTGAGCCTTGATGTAGTCGGCCGCGCGCTCTTCGGCGTCGCCGCCGATCTCGCCGATCATGACGATCGCCTTCGTCTCGGGGTCGGCCTCGAACGCGGCGAGCGCGTCGATGTGCGTCGTGCCGATGACGGGGTCGCCGCCGATGCCGATCGCGCTCGAGAAGCCGATCTCGCGCAGCTCGTACATCATCTGGTAGGTCAGGGTGCCCGACTTCGACACGAGTCCGATCGGACCCTTGCCGGTGATGTTCGCCGGGGTGATGCCGACGAGCGACTCACCCGGCGTGATGATGCCGGGGCAGTTCGGGCCGATGATGCGGGTCTTGTTGCCCTTGGACTGCGTGTAGGCCCACGCCTCCGCGGTGTCGCCGACGGGAACGCCCTCGGTGATCACGACGAGCAGCGGAATCTCGGCGTCGATGGCCTCGACCATCGCGTCTTTCGTGAAGGCGGGCGGCACGAACGCGATCGACACGTCCGCTCCGGTCTTCTCGATGGCCTCCGCGACCGATGCGAAGACGGGCAGTTCGACCGTGGAGCCGTCGGCGGCGGTGTGCGAGACGGTGGTGCCGGCCTTGCGGGCGTTCACGCCACCGACGACCTGGGTGCCGGCTTTGAGCATGAGGGCCGTGTGCTTGGTGCCTTCGCCGCCGGTGATGCCCTGGACGATGACCTTGGAGTCCTTGTTGAGGAAGATCGACATTGCTTCAGAATCCTTTTCTCGAGCCTGATCAGGCGTTCGCGAGCTCGGCGGCCTTGTCGGCGCCCTCGTCCATGGTCTCGGCCAGGGTGACGAGCGGGTGGTTGGCTTCGCGCAGGATGGCGCGGCCCTCTTCCACCTTGTTGCCGTCGAGTCGCACGACGAGCGGCTTGGAAGCCGTGTCGCCGAGCGTCTGCAGGGCGCCCACGATGCCGTTCGCGACGGCGTCGCACGCGGTGATGCCGCCGAACACGTTGACGAAGACGCTCTTGACCTGCTCGTCGCCGAGGATGACGTCCAGGCCCGCGGCCATGACCGCCGCCGACGCCCCGCCGCCGATGTCGAGGAAGTTCGCGGGCTTGACCCCGCCGTGTCGCTCACCGGCGTAGGCGACCACGTCGAGGGTCGACATCACCAGACCCGCGCCGTTTCCGATGACGCCGACCTGGCCGTCGAGCTTGACGTAGTTCAGGTCGTTCGCCTTCGCCTTGGCCTCGAGCGGGTCGGCGGCGTCCTTGTCTTCGAGCTCTTCGTGATCCGGGTGTCGGAAGTCGGCGTTCTCGTCGAGCGAGACCTTGCCGTCGAGGGCGATGACGTCGCCGTCCTCCGTGAGCACGAGCGGGTTCACCTCGACGAGCGTGGCATCCTCGCCCGTGTAGACGTCGTAGAGCTTGACGAAGACGTCGGCGACCTTCGGTGCGAGTTCGTCGTCGAAGCCGCCGGCCTTCGCGATCTCGAGGGCCTTGGCCTGATCGATGCCGGTGAGGGGGTCGACCTGGATGCGCGCGAGGGCCTCGGGGCGCTCGACCGCGAGCTCCTCGATCTCCATGCCGCCCTCGACGCTGCAGAGGCTCAGGTAGGAACGGTTCGCGCGGTCCAGCAGCACCGAGAAGTAGAACTCCTTGTCGATGCGGGCGCCCTGCGCCACCATGACGCGCTTGACGATATGGCCCTTGATGTCGAGGCCGAAGATCGCCTTCGAGAGCTCGAACGCCTCGTCGGCGGACTTGGCGACCTTCACGCCACCGGCCTTGCCGCGGCCTCCGGCCTTGACCTGCGCCTTGACGACGACGACACCGCCGATCTTCTCGGCTGCTGCGCGGACCTCCTCCGGAGTGTCTGCGACGATGCCGGCGAGAACCGGCACCTCGTACTTCTCGAAAAGGTCTCGTGCCTGGTACTCGTACAGATCCACAGTGCAATCCTCCGCTGGGGCGACTGGTCGGGGAAGGCGCTCGGGGCGCCGGAAATGTCTCGATATCGAGATATCGGACCAATCCCCCAGCCTACTACTCCCGCCCGCGAGCCCCGAACGAGACCCGAGGGGAAGCCGGTCGGCTGTTCCCGCTGCGTGGGCGGGATGCCGCGACCTGCGCGTGTCAGATCGAGAAGGTCTCCACGTCGTCGGCCTCGATCGTCTCTCCGGTCGTCCGCGGCAGCCGCGCCAGATCGCAGACCGCGGGTCCCTCGATCCTCGTACCGTCCGCGGTGAAGCGCGATGCGTGCAGCGGACAGTCCCACGAGCGCTCGGCGTCGTTCCAGGCCAGCACCCCTCCCAGGTGCGGGCACACTGCGCTGACCGCGCGGGTGCGGCCGTCGACCGTCGAGATGCCGACCGGCCGGCCGGCGCGGTGGGCGACCACGCCCTCGCCCTCGGCGGGGCGCGCGACGGGCACCGCCGCACGTTGCGACTCGATCCACCCGGATGCCGCTTCCCAGCCGACCCGCATGTTCTCGAGTCCGCCGCGTCCGATATCGGCAGGCACCGTCATGCGTCGCGAGATCGTGGTCATCCAGTCAGGCCACTCGCTCCGCGGAACCCCGGTGATCTCAGCGGTCAGGCGCAGAGCGGCCGCCGGTCCGTTCGAGAGTCCCCACTTGTTGTACCCCGTCGCGAAGCGGATGCGCCCGAGGCCGCGGGGCATCGCGCCGACGAAAGGAATGAGGTCGTGCGATTCGTAGTCCTGCGCCGACCATTCGGCCACCGGCACGGCGCCGGGGAAGTGGCGTGCGGTCCAGTGGATGAGGTCGTCGAGGCGGCCTCGTTCGGAGAGCGTACGGCCGACCGGATACCCGTTCCCGCCGACGATGAGTCGCGCGGATCCGGCCGGGCCGTCCTGCGGCGTCACCGACCGGAGGGAACGTACCGGGCCGTCGACCGACAGGTACATGCCGTCGGGAACGTCGCCGGGCAGCTCGAACGCCACGGAGGAGGAACGGAGTCCATGCGTCTTGGCGAAGTACAGCCCTCGGTCGGTGATCGGCGTCGCGGTGGCGAGCACGATGTTCTCGGCGAATGCGGCTCCGCGGTCGGTCTCGATCCGGCCGTGGGGCAGAGCGCGCACCCGGGTGACGCGCGTGCGCGTGTGCAGGGTTCCCCCCGCGGCCAGGAACGCGCGGGCGATGGCCGTCGCCAGAGTCTGCGGATCGATCGCGACCTGGTCGTCGAGCGCCACCGCGTCGACCATCGGGAAGCCCAGGGGCGATGCCGCATCGGGGAAGACCCGCCTGACCTCCAGCCCTGCTTCGTGCGCCGCAGCAGCTTCGGCCTGCACCGTTCCGACGCCGTCGGCGGACTGCGCGTACGAGTAGGCGATCCGTCGCGTGTAGGGCACCCCCTCCGCATCGGCGAAGGCGGTGACCCACTCCGCACCGTCACGGTTCGAGTCGACGTAGGCGCGCACGAGCGACGCCGGGTGATGGCGTCTGAGCGTCGAGAGGACGCTTCCCTGCAGAAGGGACAGCTTGCCGGTGTTGGCACCGGTCGCCAGCTCCGCGACGTCTCCCGCCTCGACCACCGCGACGTCGAGGCCCGCCCGCGCGAGCAGCAGCCCCGTCACCAGGCCGGTGATGCCCGCACCGATCACGAGCGCGTCCCGTCGCGCATCCGGCTCGAACGGGGTACCGGCGACGGGCACGGCGTCCCTCTTCCAGAGAGGCTGCATGTGTGGCTGCATGAGTGCGAGTCCACTCCCTGCGACGGGTCACTGCAAACGGGTTGACAGCGCCGTCCGCCGTCTCCGTCCGAGCGCAGGGCCGCACCTGCGGACGGCCGATACCCCACCGGTAGGCTCGCGCCATGAGCGAGATCCCCTCCCCGTCCGCCGCCCGCACCGCGGTGGTCGCGGCCGCGATCGATCTCTTCGCCGAGAACGGCTTCGACCAGACGTCCGTCGAGCAGATCGCGCGGGCCGCCGGGGTGTCGCGCTCCACGTTCTTCCGCCAGTTCGGGGGCAAGGAGGACGTGGTCTTCGCCGATCACGAACTGCTGCTGGACCAGCTGCGCGACTACCTCGGCATGCCGCACGACAACCCGTGGGCAGCCGTCTGCGAAGCATCCGTGCAGGTCTTCTCGCACTTCGCGGCCGACCCGGAACTGGCACGCCACCGCTACCGCGTCGTCCGCCAGGTTCCCGCGCTCCGCGACCGCGAGATCGTGACCGTCTTCCGCTACGAGCGCCTCTTCGACGAGTACCTGCGGGAGGCGCTGCCCGGACTCGACCCCCTCGACGCCGTCGGCTTCGCGGCGCTGGTCACCGCCGTGCACAACCACGTGCTGCGCCAGTTGATCCGCAGCCCCAGGCGCGTCCCCCTCACGGTCCTGCGGCGTGCGCTCGACGACGCCATGCGGCGCTTCGGGGTGCACCCCGACGGTTCGCCCGCCGAGCCCGATGACATCGCCATCGCCGTCTTCCCGCGACGGATGCCGGCCGCCGAGGTCGCCCGCCAGCTTCGGGCACGCCTCGACAGCTGAGACCGGGTCTCACAAGACGCGGCACTCGATACCGCACCGGCGGTATCCTGGGGTCACGCCGACGACGACCGACCCGAGCACTCCAGGAGCATCATGAGCACTCCCCCGACCGCCGATTTCCGCGAACGCCCCGGCCAGCGGGTCGAGGGATACGACGTCACCGCCCGGCTGGGCACCGACTACTACCAGGTGTTCGCCGACATCCCCTCGACCGACCGCGAGGTGTGGGAGCGCGCACAGGCGTACGTCGACGAGGTCGGCCCGCTGATGCAGCGGGCGTGGGATGCCGCGGAGTATCCGATCGAGATCGCGATGCGGATGGGCGAGCTCGACCTCTTCAACGACGGCATCTCGCACCCCGAGCTGACGCCGTTCTCGCCCCTGGCGGCCGGGCTCGTGAACATGGAGATCTCTCGCGGCGACGGGTCGCTGGGTACGGTTGTGGCGGTGCAGGGCGGTCTCGCGCTGCGCACGCTCGCCCTGTTCGGAAGCGACGAGCAGCAGGCCCGCTGGCTCCGGCCCATCGCGCGCGGTGAGGTGCCCGCGGCTTTCGCGCTCACCGAACCCGACCACGGGTCGGACTCCGTGTCGCTCGAGACCGTCGCCCGGCGAGACGGCGATGGATGGGTGCTCGACGGAGCGAAGAAGTGGATCGGCAACGGCGCATCGGGCGGCGTCACATTCGTCTGGGCGCGGATCGACGATGAGCCCGCGCCCGAGCACGGCTCCGTGCGCTGCTTCCTCATCGAGCAGCAGACCCCGGGCTACACCGGCACCGTCATCACCGGCAAAGCGTCGCTCCGTGCCATCCACCAGGCGCACATCGTCCTGGACGGCGTGCGCGTCGGGGACGATGCGCTGCTCCCGGGCGCGCATTCCTTCAAGGACGCCTCCGTGGTGCTGTACTCCACCCGCTCCGGTGTCGCCTGGTCGGCGCTGGGCCACGCCACCGCCTGCTACGAGGCGTCGCTCGCCTACGCCCAGCAGCGCACCCAGTTCGGCCGACCGCTCGCGAAGTTCCAGATGGTGCAGGAGCGACTCGCTCAGATGCTCGAGGAGCTGACGGCCATGCAGCTCTTCTGCCGGCACCTTGCCGACCTGGAGGCATCGGGCGGTCTGCGTCCGACGCAGGCATCGCTGGCGAAGTACCACAACACGCGCGCTGCGCGCCGCATCGCCTCGACGGCGCGCGATCTGCTCGGCGGCAACGGCATCCTGCTCGAGAACGGCGTCATGCAGCACATGGCCGACATCGAGGCCATCCACACCTACGAGGGCACCGAGAGCGTGCAGGCGCTGCTCATCGGCCGCGACATCACGGGGATGAGCGCCTTCGTCTGAGCCTCCCGGGGGTGCGCATACGGCACCCGCGGTTCGACCGCAAGGCTCGAGTGGCGATCCGCGCGACCCCGGTACCCTCGACCCATGGGATTCTTCCGCTCAGATGAGCCGACGCGCGTTCGGCTCGAGGCCTCCGACCTCGAATTGAAAGCCGGACGCGCCCCCTGGAGTCTGTGGGCCGACGGCTTCGGCCGCCTGTCGGTGCGCGCGCTTCAGATCATCCTCGTGGTGGTGGTCGCCGCGGCGATCATCCTCGGCATCCAGCAGCTGACGGTCGTCACGATCCCGCTCACCCTCGCGCTCATCATCGCGTGCGCCTTCGCGCCGGTGATGTCGTGGATGCGACGGCGCGGTGTGCCGTCGATCCTCGCGACGATCGCCACACTGCTGGCGATCGCGGTCGTCCTCGGCGGCGTCGGCTGGCTCATCGTCGGCGCCGTGCGCAACCAGTGGGGCGATCTCGCGTCGCAGGCGCAGGAGGGCTTCCAGCACGTCATCGAGTGGGTGCAGACCCTCCCCTTCGCCCCGAGCAGCGATCAGCTTCAGGAGTGGACCGGCCAGCTCACCGACTTCCTCACGAGCTCCCAGTTCGGCTCGGGCGCCCTCGCGGGGGTCGGCGCCATCGCCAACTTCGTGACCGGTGCAGTGCTGCTCGTGGTCGTCCTCTTCTTCTTCCTGAAGGACGGACCGCAGATGTGGGAGTTCCTGCTGCGCCCCTTCCGCGGCGAGAACTACGAGCGCGCGCACCGCATCGGCGACAAGACGGTCACCGTCTTCGGTTCGTACCTGCGCGGCACCGCCGCCGTCGCCTTCGTGGACGCCGTCGGCATCCTCATCGGTCTTCTCATCCTGCAGGTGCCGCTCGCGATCCCTCTCGCCGTGCTCGTCTTCCTCCTGGCGTTCATCCCGATCGTGGGTGCAACCCTGGCCGGCATCCTGGCCGCGCTCGTCGCCCTGGTCTCCAACGGACTCGTCAACGCCCTCTTCGTGGTCGGCGTCGTCGTCCTCGTCAACCAGCTCGAGGGAAACTTCCTCCAGCCCGTCCTGATGGGCCGGTCGATGAAGCTGCACGCCTTCGTCATCCTGGTCGCCCTGACAGTCGGCACGGTTCTCGGCGGCATCGTCGGCGCCGTGCTCGCTGTGCCGATCACGGCCGCTGCCTGGGGCGTGATCCAGGTCTGGGACGGCCCGAACAAGCCCGTCCGCTGGGCCCGCCCGAAGAAGAAGGAACTGGCCAAGGCGTAGCCGATGCGGGTGTCGCCCGTCGGAGGCAGGATGGACCCATGCCCTACGAGATCCCCGCGCCGATGCTCGCCAAGGCCGTGCCCGCCATCCCCGACCCGAAGAAATCTCCGGGCGGACTGAGCTTCGAACCGAAGTGGGACGGCTTCCGCGCGCTCATATCCTGGGATGGCGCCGACGTCGAGATCGGCAGCCGTGGCGCCAAGCCGCTCACCCGCTACTTCCCCGAACTGGTCGACGCCTTCTCGCGGCTCCTGCCTCGGCCCTGCCTGCTCGACGGCGAGATCGTGGTGGCGCTCGGCGATCCGCAGCGGCTGCAGTGGGATGCACTGACGCAGCGAATCCACCCCGCAGCATCCCGCGTGAAGAGACTCGCCGAAGAGACCCCGGCCATGTTCATCGCGTTCGATCTGCTCGCGCTCGGCGACGAGGATCTGCAGGACGCCCCGTTCCGCGAGCGGCGGGAGCGGCTCGAAGCGCTCATGACAGACGTGCCGCATCCGCTGCACATGACGCGGACGACGACCGATCCTGCTCTGGCCGAGCGGTGGCTCGCCGAGTTCGAGGGCGCCGGCCTCGACGGCGTGGTGGCCAAGCCGCTCGATCTGCCGTACGCGCCGAACAAGCGCGCCATGTTCAAGATCAAGCACGCGCGCACCGCCGACGTGGTCGCCCTCGGGTACCGCATCCACAAGTCCGGCGCAGGCGTCGGCTCGCTGCTGGTCGGTCTGCATACGAAGGACGGCGAACTGCACAACGTCGGAGCGGTCTCGGCATTCAGCGACGCCCGCCGGCTCGAGCTCATCGACGAACTCGCCCCACTGGTCGAGACGGATGCCGCAGGCAACACGCTCACGGGGGACGGTGAGAAGTCCCGCTTCTCCGCCGCGGGCCGCGACTCCTCGTTCGTGCGCCTGCGCCCCGAGCGCGTCCTCGAGGTGCGGTACGACCAGCTCGAGGGACACCGGTTCCGCCACACGGTGCAGTTCGACCGCTGGCGACCCGATCGGGATGCCGCGTCCTGCCGCTTCGATCAGCTCGAGTCGGTCTCGGCCTACGACCTCGGCGACGTCCTGGACTGACCGTCTGCGCGACGACGGGGCGTCGGCGGACAGGTCTCAGCCGTCCTTCTTCGCCCGGCTGGGCTGCACGCGCGGCGGCTCTCCGGGCATCTTCGGGAACTCCGGCGGGAACGGGAGTTCGCCCAGACCGTCGTCGAGGTCTCGCTGCCACCATCCCAGCAGCGTGTCGATGCGACCCGGCGACGTTGCGATCTCCGCCCAGGGGTCCCCCACCGTCGCGAGTCGCTCCGGCACCGACCGGATGGTGAAAGTGGTCGGGTCGACGTCGACCAGCTCGTCCCACCCGATGGGGGTCGAGACGGTCGCGGCGGCGAGCGCGCGAGGGCTGTACGCCCCGGCCATCGTCCGATCCCGATTGGCCTGGTTGAAGTCGATGAAGATGCGTTCGCCGCGCTCCTCCTTCCACCAGTTCATGGTCACCAGATCCGGCATCCGACGTTCCAGCTCGCGTCCCGCGGCGATGACCGCGTGACGCACGTCGAGGAACTCGTGGGTCGGCTCGATCGGGCAGAAGACGTGCAGCCCGCGGTTGCCGCTCGTCTTGATCCACGCCTCCAGACCCGCTTCGCGGAGCACGTCTCGCAGAGCCGGGGCGACGGCCGCGGCATCCGCGAAGTCCGTCCCGGGTTGCGGGTCGAGGTCGATTCGGAGCTCCACGGGGTTGTCGGTGTCACCGGCGAGCGAAGCCCACGGGTGGAAGACGAGCGTGTTCATCTGCGCCGCCCAGACGACGGCGGCAGGCTCCGTGAGGACGAGCTGCGGATGCCTGCGCCCACTGTTGTAGGTCACGGTGACCGCCTCGACGTACGCGGGGGCCCCCTTGGGCGGATTCTTCGAGAAGAAGCTGTCGCCGTCGACGCCGTCGCCGAACCGCTCCAGCGACACCGGCCGGTTTCCGTTGGCGGCGAGGAACGGACCCGACACCGCGACGAAGTACTCCGCGAGCTCGAGCTTGGTGATGCCCGGCTCGGGCCAGATCACGCGGCTCGGGCTCGAGAGCCTGACCTCTCTGTCGCCGTCGGGCCCGGGCACGGTCAGCATCGTGAACTCGCTCGCCATGGTCTCGACACTAGGGCCGGTGAGCGCGATGCGGCACCCGCACGCTCATGCCGGGCGATGAGCATGCTGCCTTCGACGGTGGCTCGCGTCGGTGGCGAACCCTCCCCGCGAGCACCGAGGTCGACGGGAACAGGCGAATCGGGGGTGGGACCCTCTTCCTCGACCGCCTCAGCCCGCGAGGGCGATGACCGGCAGCAGGTCATCGCGCTGCAGACGGATCCACGGTCCGGCCGGGTCGACGAGCAGCCCCGAGATGCCCTCGTCGGACTTCAGTGCCCCACCGAGCTGGGCGGCGGTCACCGGCAGCGGCGAGTCGGACCGGCCCAGTGCCACGATCTCGAGGGGGTGTGAGAACACTTCGAGGTAGCGATCCCCCTCAGGTGTGCGCGACTCGGCGATGCCGAATGCGTCACTGCCCTCGGGCTTCCCCGCCGCGATCCACAACTTGGCCGTGGGGAGGGCGGCGACGATCTCGCTCGCGGTCGCCTCCGTGCGGGGTGCTGCCAGGATCGACTTGACGGTCAGCTCGGGGTCGGCCTCGTCGACGGCGCGCTGCAGCAGCTGACGCGGCAACAGCACGCGCCCGGGCACCGACGCGTGGTCGAGGATCATGCCGGCGAAAGGACCGTCCAGGACGTGCCGGATGACGGCGAGCACCGGCTGCCCCATCGCCGACGTGTCGGTCTGGCCGTCGGCGCGCACGCTTGCCTGCAGCGGCTCGCCACCGCTGAAGACGAGCACGAACTGCGCGTCGCCCTGCGTCGCGATCGCGAGGGGAAGGTCCTGGCCTTCCGCCAGCAGAGTCCGGGCGTCGCCGTGCACGCGGAGGAAGACGCTGCCCTGCAGCAACTGGCGCGCGACATTCGCCACGTCGGGGGGCGCCGGGGTGTCGGACAGCGCGGCGAGGGCCTGCCTCAGCAGTGCGTTGTCACGCAGCCCCGGGACGGTCTCCTTCGCTTCGGGAGCCTCCGCCGGCGCGAGTGTGCGCGGGGTCGCCTGTGCGGGTCGGGGCGCGGGCGTCGACGGCGCCGCGGGTGTCTCGGCCGGAGCCGCCCCCACACCCTGGAAGGACGACATCGAGATCCCGACGGTGGGAAGATCCTCCGTCGGGGTGGCGACGGATGCCTCGCCTCCACCGGCACCACCGGTGAGCGGTGATTCCGTAGCCGGCGTGGCGGCGGCATCCGTCTCGGTGGCCTCCGACCCGTTCGAGTCGGGCGTCGTTGCCTGGTCGGCGGCGCGCTTTCCGCGCGAGAAGAGTGCCATGAACCGAGCCTAACCCGGCGCACGGAACGCGCTCCCGTCGCCCGCGCCCATCGACGCCCGGCACCGGGCGAAGCCGTCTACAGCTTCTCGATGGGTGCGATCTTGATGAGAAGCTTCTTCGGCCCGACCTTGTCGAACCGCACGTGCGCCACGCGCTTCGCTCCGTCGCCGGTGACGGCGTCGACCTTGCCGTCGCCGAAGTCCTCGTGACGGATGCGGTCGCCCGACGCCAGCTCGAGATCTCCGTTGTCTCGTACCCTCGCGGGCACACGGTTCGGGAAGCGGTCGATCGACGTCGAGGTGGGCACGAGCGCCTCACCGTACCGCGAGCCGCTCGAACCTCCGCCGCCCGGCCTCCGGGCGTTCAGCGCGCGCGACTGCGTACCGCCGCGGGAGTTGACGTCGCCCGGCGACTGCCGCCAGTCGATGATGTCGACCGGGATCTCCTGGAGGAAACGACTCGGCATGGCCACCGTCACCTCGCCGAACTGGGCGCGCGTCATGGCCAGCGACAGGTAGAGGCGCTGGCGGGCGCGCGTGATGCCGACGTAGAAGAGCCGGCGCTCCTCCTGCGGCCCGCCGGGCTCGCCCGCCGAGATGCGGTGCGGGATGAGATCCTCCTCGACTCCGGTGAGGAACACGACGTCGTACTCGAGTCCCTTCGCGGTGTGCAGGGTCATCAGCGACACCGAGCCCGACGCATCTTCGAGGTCGTCGGCATCCGAGACCAGCGCGACCTCGGTGAGGAAGTCGATGATCGTGCCCTCGGGGTTGTTCCGGGCGAACTCGCGCGTCACCGCGATGAGCTCGTCGAGGTTCTCGAGGCGCGCTTCGTCCTGCGGGTCCTTGCTGCGCCGCAGCGCATCGAAGTAGCCGCTCTTGTTCAGCAGCACGGTGAGCCCTTCGGCCACGGAGGTGGCGGGGGCGAGTTCGCCCGAGGGCGGCAGCATGATCGCGGCCGCCTCCACGAGTACTGCGTCCAGCTGGGCGATGGCCGCCTGGATCTTCGGCCCCACGCCCAGGGCGGAGGAATTGGCGAGCGCGTCTCGGAACGTGATGCCCTCGTCTGCGGCGTAGCGGGCGATGGCGGTCTCGGTGACGTCGCCGATGCCGCGCCTCGGCTTGTTGAGGATGCGACGTACGGCCATCTCGTCGGCCGGGTTGGCGATCGCGACGAGGTACGCCATCGCGTCCTTGATCTCGGCGCGCTCGTAGAACTTGGTGCCGCCCATGATCTTGTACGAGATCGCCGAGCGGATGAAGATCTCCTCCAGCGCGCGGGACTGGGAGTTCGTGCGGTAGAAGACGGCGATGGCGGAATAGGCCACTCCGGTCTTGCGGAGCTTCTCGATCTCGTCGGCGATGAACTGCGCCTCGTCGTGCTGCGAGTAGCCGGTGAACCCGACGATCTTCTCGCCCGCGCCGACGTCGGTCCACAGCTTCTTGTCTTTGCGGTCGAAGTTGTGGGAGATCACCGCGTTGGCCGCGCTGAGGATGTTCTGCGTAGACCGGTAGTTCTGCTCGAGGAGCACGACCTTCGCCCCCGGGTAGTCCCGCTCGAACTCGGTGATGTTCCGGATGTCGGCGCCACGGAACGCGTAGATCGACTGGTCGGAGTCGCCGACGACGGTGAGTGATGCCGCGGCGTCCTCGCCTCCCGGGTCAGGCTCGGGTTCGAAGATCATCATTCCGCCGGCCGCCTCGAAGGGCTTCGCGTCCGACCCCGGTGCTCGGGTGAGCTCGTGGATCAGCGCGTACTGCGCGTGGTTGGTGTCCTGGTACTCGTCCACCAGGATGTGACGGAAGCGCCGTCGATAGACGTCCGCCACGTGCGGGAACGCGCGGAACAGGAAGACGGTCTGGGCGATGAGGTCGTCGAAGTCGAACGCGTTGGCCCGTTGGAGAGCTCGCTGGTACTCGGCGAAGACCTCGACGAACACCCGCTCGGCGGGGTCCTCCATGTTCGCCGAGCGCGCGTACGCCTCGGCATCCGACAGCTCGTTCTTGAGTTTCGAGATGCGGCTCTGCACGCCGCCCGGAGTGAGACCGAAGGCATCCGCCTCGTGCTCTTTCACCAGGCGCTTGATGAGCGCGCGCGAGTCGCCCGAATCGTAGATCGTGAACGACCTGGTGAACCCGAACTGCTCTGCTTCACGGCGCAGGATGCGCACGCACGCGGAGTGGAACGTCGAGATCCACATGCCCTGGGCGCGGTCGCCGATGAGCTGGTGCACGCGGTCGCGCATCTCGCCCGCGGCCTTGTTCGTGAACGTGATCGCCAGGATCTGGCTGGGCCACGCCTCTTTCGTGCGCAGCAGACTCGCGACCCGGCGGGTCAGCACGCTCGTCTTGCCCGAGCCCGCCCCCGCCACGATCAGCAGAGCAGGGCCGCGGTAGGTGACGGCGGCCCGCTGCGGCGCGTTCAGCCCGGCGAGCAGGTCTTCGTCAGGACGTGCGGATGCCGCGGCCGGCCCCCCACCGAGGGGACCATGATCGCCGCCGACGACGAGGGGCGTGGAGGCTTCGGTCATAACCACGCAAGTCTACGCGGGGGTGCCGACAGTGCTGCCGTGGGGGTGAGGGGCGTTCTCGCAGGAGCGATGCTCCAGGATGGGCGTATGCGCACCGTCCTGAACGTCATCTGGCTGGTCCTGTCGGGCTTCTGGATGTTCCTCGCCTACATGCTCGCCGGCGTCATCCTGTGCATCCCGATCATCACGATCCCGTGGGCGATCGCATCGTTCCGCATCGGGCGCTACGCCCTCTGGCCGTTCGGCCAGACGATCGTGTCGAAGTCGACGGCCGGCGTCGGATCCTTCCTCGGCAACGTGATCTGGGTCGTCCTCGCGGGGATCTGGCTGGCGATCGGCCACATCCTGACGGGTGTGGCGATGTGCATCACGATCATCGGCATCCCCTTGGGCATCGCCAGCTTCAAGCTCGTGCCGATCTCGCTCATGCCGCTGGGCAAGGAGATCGTGTCGGGAACCCGCGGCGGGGTCACCGTCCCCTGAGCCGAGGCTCTTCGCCTCGATCGCTGCGCCGACCGACGACGCCAGACGAATCGGCCCGGCCGGTCAGCGCCATCGCCAGGCCCACCGCGCAGATGAACCCCCCGAGGGCTGCGGCCCACCCGGCGCTCGACGCGGGGATCTCGAGGTACGTCGTGATACCCAGGATCCGCGCGAGTCCCCACGGGAGCAGCCCCATCTGGTCGTTCCAGACCGTCAATGCCGGCTCCAGCCCGATCACGGCCACGATCGCCGCGGGAACGGCCAGCCCCGCGCCGACGGCGGCGAGCACCGAGCCGGTCGCGCGACGCGCGCCCACCTGAGACGAGTACGCCCAGCCGGCGGCGACGAACGTCCAGAGGAACGCGGCGACGGCGAGCGATACGTACGCGGTGCGACGGGCCGGGTCGGTCCAGAACCCGAACCAGTAGCCCCCCGGCCCGGTGAACGACAGGGCGAGCAGGGTCAGGATGCACCGCAGCATCGTGACTCCAGCGACCGCCGTGATGACCGGCCACGCCGATCGCCCCCGCAGCAGCAGGAGCATCGTCACGACGAAGACCAGCCACGCGCCGAGCGTGAGGAGCAGATGTGCGGGTGCGAGGAACGAGGTCTGCACGCCGCGGGTCGCGACCAGCAGTGCACCGGGGACGATGATGGCGAGCCCGCGATCGAGGGGACGCATACCCAGCGTCGATTCCCGAGCCCGCCACGGACGTGTCGAGGCGAGCCAGGTGGCTCGGGCCGCTCCCGCACCGGGTCGTCCGACCAGTCTCGTACGCGCGGAGAGCATCCCGATGACCACCCAGGCGAGCGCGAAGACCAGCAGGATGCGGGCCGACCACGACATCGCCAGGTCGCGGTCTGCGCGATCGACGCCCAGCGTCGCGGCGGTGAGGTTCCACGCCGGGTGGGCGACATCACCCTCGTACGAGGCCAGATGTGCCGCGGCCTGGGCGACGTACTCGTCGCGAGCCCCCTGCCATCGCGCGTACGACTCCGCAGATCCGTCGTCGTGCCATTGGGCCTGGCGCAGGAACATCGTGCGGTAGGTCGAGAGCAGCCGGAGGGTGTCGACCTCGTACTCCAGCGCAGCGGTGAACGCAGCCCTGATCCCGGGGTCCCGCCAGGTCGCGGCATCCGTCGCCTGAACACCGTCGCGCATGCCCTCGGCCGTCGCGACGGCCTGCTCACCGAGCTCGATGGCCTCGTCGGTGCGGTCGCCGACGATGGAGTACATCGTGTCGGGGGTCGCTGAATCCCCGGTCAGGATGTCCCATTCGAACAGCCACATCTGCGGCGGCGGTTCCAGGCCGACGGCGAACACGCGGTTCTCGGCGAAGGGCTGCAGGTACAGGCCCTGCCTGATCGCGTCGCGCGACGACGCCATCGCCCGGACGATCGCGTCCACCGTGGCAGGGTCTTCCGAGAAGTATCTTCGCGCCCATCCTTGTGTGATCTCGTCCAGGTCGGCGGCGGGATCCCGGGCGAGCGCCGCCGCGGTCAGGGTGTTGTGCTCGGAGAGCTGCCAGAACCCGGTCTTGAGGTAGAGCGACATCGGCCCGGCTCGCCACGGTCCGCCGTCCTGGGTCCAGGTCCACACGCCCTCGATGCGGGGGTTCTCCGCGAGCAGGCTCTGCAGCGCCCCCTGCAGCTCGGGTCCGAGGTCGTTCGGGAAAGCCCCGAAGCCCTCGAATTCGCGCCGCGCCTGGAACTCGATGATGCGCCGCTGATCGCCGATCTCCAACGTGTTGTTCAGGGGCAGCCAGCTGTAGAAATCCCCCAGCGTGTACTTCGTCGAGACGATGAGCCGCGGCGACGACACCGTCTCGAACACCGCGTCGTACGAGACCGGGTCGGTGTGCATGTCGCCGACGTCCCCGATGCCGACGCTCCACGTGCGGAAGATCACTTCGCGATCGGATGCCTCGGCCCCGGCGAGGAATGCGTCGAGCATGGTCTGCACGGCGGAGACGCTGCGGACGGCGAGCGCGGAGTAGTAGTCCCACCCGGGTTCCTGGTAGATGCTGCCGCCCTCGCCGACGCGGATCAGCACGCCGGAGAGACCGGGCTGCTGCTCGTACAGCTGCTCCAGTGCCGAGGTGTAGACGCTCCAGAGCTCGGGGTTCGAGGTGTCGGCCGAACCGAACCGCGCGTCGAAGTAGTCGGAGAGCTGCGGAGTGAGTGCCAGCATGTCGGTGCGCAGGTACACCTTGACGCCCAGTTCGCGCGCTCGATCCCAGAACGGGGAGAACGCCTTCACGAGCGCCTCAGCGCGAGCGATGTGCTCGTCGCCCTCGGCGTACACGCCGCCCCCGGGAGCACCGGCGAACGTCACGTATTCGATGAAGCCCGGCCATGCGACGGCGTTGTATCCGAGCGCGACGCTGTGCCGGAGGAAATCGTCCCACTCCGCGTAGTCCGCCTCGAGTGCCCTCTCGTCGATGTACGGCGCGGCGGGGAGGTACGCGTCCTCGAAGGCGCCGGACGCGTGCGAGTAGTTCGTGCCCGACTCCCATTCGGCCGGATCGGCGGCGACACCGACGGCGCCGAGATCGACCATCCGGAGCGGGAGCTTCGAGGTGACCGACTCCCCCAGATGCTCGACGATGGGCCGGCCGGCGCGGATCTGTGCGGCGATGTCGTAGATGCCGCGGACGGCACCCGTCTCGCTCGTTGCCTCGATGCGCAGCGCGTCGGACGTGCCCGTGAGCGTATATCCGTCGTCTGCGTCACTTCCTCCGCCGGCGGTCACTGTGAGCGTGGCGACGCCGGTCGTCGAGCCCGCCGATGCCGTGGCATCCGTCAGCTCTTCGATCGCGAGACGTGTCCGCACACCCTCCGGCGCGTCCACCGTGAGCCGCGGAGGGGAGACCGCGGATGCCGCAGCCGAGGGCGGCACCGCCGCCGACGACATCTGCGGAGCAGGTTCGGACCGGATGCCCAGCGCGTCGCCGATGACGAAAGACACGCCGGCGCCCAGAACGACGAGCACCAGGAACGTGACGGCGACGACGATCCCTCGTCGCGCCGCCGATGCCATGGACAGATCCTAGGGCCGCGGGCGCGCCGCGCCCACGTCAGGCCAGCGCGCGCTCGCTGTGCGGCGTGGGGCGGCAGACGAGCACCGGGCACGGCGCCGAGTGCTGCACGCGGGAGGCTGTGCTGCCGAGGAGGATCGTGCGCGTCAGCCCGCGGCTTCCCGCCGCCATCGAGATGAGGTCGGCGTCGAGGTCTTCCGCAGCGCGGATGATCTCCTGCGCCGGCGACCCGCTGCGCACCTGCTTGTGGATCTTCGGACCCCAGCCGTCGAACTCCGCGGCCACGGTGTCGACGGCGACCTCGGCATCCGCGGAGTAGCTGACGTCGGAGATCTTCGACGAGCGGGCCGGTCCGATCTCATTCGCGAAGGGGGCGGCGGCGTACGGGCTCACGACCGCGATGACGGTGACGTCCGTGATCTCGCGGGAGTCGGCGATCCACTTGAACTGGCGTGCGGCGACGAGCGATGAGAGCGATCCGTCGGTGGCGACGATGACGTGCATGGTTCAGAGCTCCTTGCTCGCGATGACATCGGGGTCGCCGGGCTGGGCGCCGTCGGGCCGGAGGCGTTTCTTGCCGAAGAACTTCTCGAGCAGGTACAGCACGAGACCCAGGGCCAGCAGCCCCGCGACCCACAGAAGCGACTCGGGGTCGTCGATCAGCGTGTAGGCGAGGACGGCCAGGTTGCCGACGATGCCGAAGAACAGCAGCGGCGTGTTCGCCCGGTAGGTCTCGGGCCCCTCGTCCTTGCCCCGCAGTTTGAGGCACGCGACGATCACGAGCGCGTAGATGAAGAGGAGGAACACCACGGTGATGGTGGCGAGACGATCGACGACATCGAGCTGTTCATCTGCCGGCAGCCCCGACTGACTCGACTTGATCGCCGCGCCGATCAGCAGCAGCGCGGCCACGACCAGTCCGCCGAAGATGAGCGCGACATAGGGGCTGCGACGCACCGGGTGCACTTTGGCGAACACGGCCGGCACGACGTCGGCACGCGCCATCCCGTAGAGGATCCGCGACTGCGCGACCACCGTGACCAGCGCGGTGTTGCTGATCGCGATCATGGCGATGATGCCGAAGACGACCAGCATGATCGACGCGGGGATGAAAAAGAGGTCGGCGCGGATCACCTCCAGCAGGGTGTTGCCCGCCAGGGTCTCGATCGGCACCGCGAGCGCAGCGGCCATCGAGACGAGCACGTAGACGACTCCGGCCGTCATCATGCCGCCGATGAGGGCGCGCGGGAATGCCTTGGAGGGATCGATCGTCTCCTCGGCGACGTTCGCGGCGTTCTCGAAGCCGGTCATGGCGAAGAAGGCCAGGGAGACTCCCGCGAGGATCGCGAGGATCTCGGACCCGCCCCCGCCCGAGACGCTGAACTGCAGGAGGACCGACGGGTCGTTCACGCCCTCGACGAGGGCGATGACCCCGATGATCACGACGATGACGAGGCCGCTGAGCTCGATGAAGGTCATCACGACGTTCGCGACCACCGACTCGGTGATGCCGATGAGGTTGATGACCGTGATGAGCGCGACGAACGCGACGGCGATTCCCGCGCTGGCCCACACCGCGTCTTCGGGAATTCCCACGAGTCCGCTGAAGTAGCGCACGAAGCCGGAGGCGAGCGAGCCGACCGCGGCCATGTTGGCCGACAGCATGCAGATGGTGATGAAGAACGTGAGGATGGGGCTGCGGAACGCCTTGTTGATGTACAGGGAGGCGCCGGCGGCCTGCGGGTACTTGGTGACGAGCTCCGCGTACGCGAGGCCGGTGACCGTGGCGATCGCGACGCCGACGAGGAACGCCATCCAGAAGGCACCACCCACCGCCGCGGCGACGAGGCCGACGAGCACGTAGATGCCCGACCCCAGGACGTCGCCGACGACGTAGAAGTAGAGCTGCTTTCCCGTGATCGAGCGTTTCAGCTCGCTGCGCTGGGGGGCGTCTTGTGCCGCATCGGTTGCCATGAGCAGACGTTACGCCCCCTATGTGTCGCCTATGTTGCGATTGTGAACCATCGCCGCTCAATCGTGACCGAGGCGTCGGCTCCTCCCCGACCACCACACCGTCCGGATGCCGCGGCACACGGCGTCATGTTCTGCAACGCTCCGTCACACGGGCGTGGCTGTCGGTCGCCGGAGATAGCGTCGAGTCATCGCGGCGATCCGGGCGGTCCCGGGCTCCGGCTCATACCCGGCAGCGTGGCGGGTTCGACTCCCGCCGTCGCGTCTGATCTGTTCGCGCCGACTCAGTCGGAGAACTCGCCCGCGACGATGGCGTCGGCGTACTTGCGGACGTCCGGGCCGGGCTCGTAATCGATGAAGCGGCCTTTCATACGGCTGTTGATCTCGGCGAAGGCCTCGTCGGACGACAGCTCGCCGCCGTTCTGCGCGATGTCGAGAACGGCTTCTCGCAGAACCCGGTCGGAGTCCTGGAGGATCTTTTCGCGCGCGGCATCATTCCAGCGAATCTCTGAAGCATTCATGTCGGCGACGCTAAGCCGGATGAGTCGGCCTCACCGGGGGGTTGCGTCCGAACCATCAGTGTGCTGAGGCCAGGAAACGGCGCGTGCGATATCACAGTGCGGCCTCGCATCGGCGACCACAGGACGAAGGCGTAAGGTGGATCCCTTGATATCGCGAGCCCCGTGGCTCGTTCGACGGAGGTTTCGTGGCCGGAAATGCGACCACTCGTTATGGCAACGTCTCCCTGTTGTCGGTTGCGAGCACTTTACCCAGCAGGGTGACGACGTCCATCGACATCGAGCAGCGTCTTTCGGCTGCTCTGGCCCGTCTCAAACTCCCCGGCGCGCTGCTCGAGCGGGTGGCCGGCGTGCTCGAACGCCGCAACTGGGCCGCGGGCGAGTCGTCCGATGAAGCCACCGTCTCGGCGGGCCGACGAGCTCTCGCCGAAGCGGGCGTCGACCCCTCGGAGGTCGGGCTGCTGATCAACACCTCCGTCACCCGCAAGCACCTCGAGCCCTCCGTCGCCGTGCGCCTGCACCACGGACTCGGACTGCCGAGTTCAGCCATCAACTTCGATGTGGCGAACGCGTGCCTCGGGTTCGTGAGCGGCATGAGTCTCGCGGCGAGCATGATCGATTCGGGACAGATCCGCTACGCCGTGGTCGTCAACGGCGAAGACGCCGATGACATCCAGGTCAACACGATCGAGCGGCTCCTCCATGAGGACGTCGACCGCGACGGCTTCATGAGCGAGTTCGCCTCCCTCACGCTCGGCTCCGGCTCGGCCGCGGCCGTGCTCGGCCGCACCGACGAGCACCCCGACGGTCATCGCATCCTGGGCGGGGTCACTCGTGCCGCCACCCAGTTCCACGAACTGTGCGTCGGCAGCGTCGACGGCATGTTCACCGACGCCAAGGCCCTGCTGAAGGGCGGGCTCGACCTCGTCGTATCGGCGTGGAGGGAAGCGTCCACCGAGTGGAACTGGTCGTCGATGGACCGCTACATCACCCACCAGGTCTCTTCGGTGCACACCAACGCCATCGTGAAGGCGGCGAAGCTCGACCGCAGCCGCGTGCCCACGACGTTCCCGAAGTTCGGCAACGTCGGACCGGCCTCCATTCCGATCACGCTCGTGGAGGAGCAGGCGACACTGCGTCGCGGAGACCGCGTGCTGCTCATGGGCGTGGGGTCGGGTCTGAACACGGCGATGATGGAGCTCGCGTGGTGACCCGGCATCCGGCGGCGCGAGCAACGTCGTGATGGCGAAAGCCTCACTTCCACCGAAAGACCTCCCCGAGCTCGATCCCCGGTTCAGCCGTACCCTGCGCGTCCCCGTGGGCGGCGATCGTGATGCGAGCCACGAGTGGCACTACCTGGATAACCGCGATGCACTCGCGGAACGCGGCATCCCGGTCACCGGCACGATCCTCGCGGTCCACGGGAACCCCACCTGGTCCTACCTCTGGCGGAGGCTGGTCGCCGGATCGGTGGACACCGCGCAGGCCGGCGCCCCTGCGTGGCGCGTGATCGCCGTCGACCAGCTCGACATGGGCTTCTCCGAGCGCGTCTCGGTCACCGGGGGCGCTCACCGCACGCTCGCCCAGCGCGTGCGCGACCTGGCCGCCTTCACCGACGAACTCGGCATCGAGGGGCCGGTCGTCACGCTCGGCCATGACTGGGGCGGCGTCGTCTCCCTCGGCTGGGCCGTCGACCATCCCGACCTGCTGGCCGGCGTCCTTCTGCTGAACACCGCCGTCCACCACCCCGACGGCGTCCCCATCCCGGCGCCGCTGCGTCTGGCCGGCGCCCGCGGGATGCTGTCGGCGTCGACCGTCCGGAGCACGGCCTTCCTCGACACCACCCTGGCGCTGGCCTCACCCGCGCTCGCACCCGCGGTGAAGGACGCGTACCGCGCTCCCTACCGGACGGCGCGACGCCGCCAGGGCATCGGCGGATTCGTCGCGGACATCCCGGTCGGGCCCGGTCACGAGAGCTTCGCCGAGCTCGAACGCATCTCGGCCGGCGTCGCCGCACTGACGGTGCCGGCACTGTTCCTCTGGGGACCGCGCGACCCGATCTTCGGCGACCGCTACCTCGACGACCTGATCGGGCGGATGCCGCATGCCGACGTCCACCGATTCGAAGGCGCGGGTCACCTCCTGGCCGAAGACCGCCCGTACCAGGAGACGGTGCTCACCTGGCTGGACGACAACGCCGACCGCCTGACGCACGCCGACGTCTCCTCGCCCGAAGACGGTCACGGCGAAGAAGCAGGTGAAGGGCAGGAAGAGGCATCCTTCACCCCTCTGTGGCGGCGACTCGACGATCGACGCGAGGACGACGACGCCGCCGTGATCGACATGGCGACCGGAGCCGGTCGGGCGCCGCGGCGTGTGAGCTGGCGCCGGCTCGACGACCGGGTGCGACGCATCGCCTCGGGTCTCACGCGCATCGGAGTGCGCCCGGGTGACCGCGTCTCACTCCTCGTCCCTCCCGGCCCCACCCTGACCGCCGTGGTCTACGCCTGCCTGCGGATCGGTGCGGTCGTCGTGGTGGCCGACGCCGGTCTCGGGGTCCGTGGCCTCACCCGCGCCGTGCGCGGAGCCCGGCCCGACTTCCTCATCGGCGAGACGCGTGGTCTTGCGGCCGCGCGCGCGCTCGGCTGGCCGGGCGTCCGGATCGCCGCCGAGGGGTTGTCCGCGCCCGTCCGCGCCGCCCTGGGAGTGTCGCACAGCCTCGGTGAGGTCGCCGCGCTGGGCGATCCCGACGAGATCCTGCCCGCACCCGGACCGCGAGACACGGCGGCCATCCTCTTCACGTCGGGGTCGACCGGTCCGGCGAAGGGCGTGGTGTACACCCATGCGCAGCTGTCTGCACTGCGGGACGTGCTCGCGGCGCACTTCGACATCGCCGCCGACACGGGCCTCGTGACGGGCTTCGCCCCCTTCGCGCTCCTGGGGCCGGCGCTCGGCACCCGTTCGGTCACCCCCGACATGGATGTCTCCTCTCCGCGCACACTCACCGCTGCCGCCGTCGCCGCGGCGGTCCGCGCATCCGACGCGCGGATCGTGTTCCTCTCCCCCGCGGCGATCCTGAACGTCGTCGCGACCGCCGGGGAGCTGACGGCCGGCGACCGGGAAGCCCTGGGTGGCGTCCAGACGTTCCTGTCGACGGGGGCGCCGATCGGCCGTTCGCTTCTCGAATCCTCGGGCGAGCTCATGCCGAACGCGACAGCCCACACGCCGTACGGCATGACCGAGTGCCTCCTGCTGACGGACATCACCCTCGGCGGCATCCGATCCGCCGCCACCGAGCCCGACGACGGTGTGTGCGTGGGTACTCCCATCGGATCGAACCGAGTCCTCGTCAGTGCGCTGGACCACGATGGACGCGCGACCGGCTCCCCCCACGCCGGTCCCGGCGTGCTCGGAGAGATCGTCGTCTCGGCTCGACACCTGAAGACCGGGTACGACCGTCTGTGGGCCACCGACCGCGCCGCCGAGCGCGACACACCGCAGACTCGGTCACCCGATGAACGGTGGCACCGCACGGGCGACGTCGGTCACCTCGACGACCGAGGCCGCCTCTGGGTGGAGGGACGCCTGCCGCATGTCATCGTGACCGCGACCGGGCCGGTCGCCCCGGTCGGCGCCGAGCAGGACATCGAGACCGTCCCGGCGGTCCGCCGCGCGGCGATCGTCGGCATCGGGCCACGAGGGCTTCAGCAGGTCGTCGCCATCGTCGAAACCGTGCCGCCGTCCGCTCGGGCGGCACTCGCCGGCCCGGAGCTTGCGGCGGAGATCCGCGCGAGCACGCCGTTGCCGCTCGCGGCGGTGCTGGTCGTCCCCCGGCTGCCCACCGACATCCGGCACAACTCGAAGATCGACCGCTCGCGCCTCGCGAGGTGGGCCGAGGGGATTCTCGCCGGCCGGAAGCCGACGGCGCCGTGATCGTGCTCGTGACCGGGGCATCCGGGTTCCTCGGGCGCGCCGTCGCCGCAGAGCTCGTGGGCGCCGGACACGAGGTGCGCACGATGCAGCGCCGGCCATCCCGTGTCACGGGCGCGACCGATGTGCTCGGCTCCCTCACCGACGACGACCTCGTCGCCCGCGCCGTGGACGGCGCCGAGGGCGTCGTCCACCTGGCTGCCAAGGTCTCGCTCGCGGGCGCTCCCCGCGAGTTCACCGCCGTGAACGTGGACGGGACGCGGTCTCTGCTGGATGCCGCCGAGCGCGCAGGCGTCACCCGCTTCGTGCAGGTTTCCTCACCCTCCGTCGCTCACACGGGTTCTGCGATCGCCGGCGCCGGCGCCGACCCGGCAGACCCGGTTCGCGCGCGGGGCGACTACGCGCGCACGAAGGCCGAGGCCGAGCTCCTCAGCCTCGCGCGGGATTCGACGGCGATGCACGTGGTCGCCGTCCGTCCCCACCTGGTGTGGGGCCCGGGCGACACGCAGCTCGTCGACCGCATCGTCGATCGTGCACGGCGGGGGCGGCTGCCCCTCTTGAACGGAGGCACCGCGCTGATCGACAGCACCTACGTCGACAATGCCGCCTCCGGTATCGTCGCCGCTCTGCACCGAGCGCACGACGCCCACGGCCGCGCGTTCGTCCTGACGAACGGTGAGCCGCGCCCGGTCGGCGACCTTCTCGCGGGCATCTGCCTCGCGGCAGGGGTACGGCCGCCGCGATGGAGTGTGCCCGCCGGGCTCGGCCGGGCCGCAGGCTCGCTCATCGAGCGCGCCTGGGCGCTCCGGCCCGGCGCCGACGAGCCGCCGATGACCCGCTTCCTGGCCGAGCAGCTGTCGACCGCCCACTGGTTCGATCAGACCGAGACGCGACGGGCGCTGGCCTGGACACCCGAGGTGTCGATCGACGAGGGTCTCCGGCGCCTCGCGGCGAGTTACGGCGGCACCCGTCGCGCCTGAGGTCAGCGGCGCTTGAGCGCCGTGCGGAGGCTCCGCAGGACCAGCAGCAGACCACCCAATCCGACCAGGCTGCCGAGCAGGGAGAACGCCCCGACGTCGTCCGTCACGAGCGGTCCGCCGCCGTCGACACTGAGTACCACCCCGATGATGACGAGGCTGATGCCGATCGCCGTGGTCGTCACCCGACCGAGCAGCCCATCGATCCACCCGCGCTCATCAGGGCTCTCGAGACTGCGCAGCCGCACCGACAGGGTGCCTTCGTCGAGGGCCCGCGTGACGTTCTCCACCCGACGGGGCAGCCGCAGCATCTGCTCGGTGAGGAGCGACGACCACGTCTGCGCCGTCAGCATGACGCCCCGCGGCGAGATGAGCGACCGAGCGATCCCCGGTGCGATCTCGAGGGCGCGCGAGACCATGTCGTAGTCGGGCACGAGCTTGCGCAGGGTCCCCTCAAGCGAGGCGAGCGTGCGGAACACCAGCAGCAGCGAGGGCGGCAGCGCCAGCCGGTTTCTGCGCAGCACGTCCAGCAGCAGCCGGAAGATGTTGTCCTCCGTCGCCGAGTTGTGCAGCCGCGTGAGGATCACACCGAGGTCGCGCTGCAGCGTCACCGCGTCGAAGTCCTCCGACGGCGGACCGCAGATGAGCAGGACGATGTCGGTCACCGCGATGTCGTCCTCGTTGGCCATGCCGATGAGGAGGGGAAGCAGCAGTCGCCGCATGCTGGCCTCGAGGACGCCGACCGCGCCGAAGTCGATCAGCGTCACGGTGCCGCGGGTCGCGCCACCCGCTCCGTCCCCGTCGGCCCCGGCGTCGAGGATGACGTTGCCCGGGTGCAGATCGGCGTGGAAGATGCCCCGCACCACGACCTGCTCGACGATGGCATCCAGCAGCGCATTGGCGACGTCCGTCGCCTCCTCCGGCGTCAACGCCCCCGGCCGCACATTGCTGAGGGGCGTGCCCACCACGCGTTCCTGCACGATCATCTGAGGCGTGGAGTACTCGCCGAACACCCGCGGGATACGCAGCCGTGACGATCCGGAGGCCGCGACGGTCGCACTGAGCATCTTGCTGTTGCCGACCTCGATGCGGTAGTCCAGCTCCTCCCGCAGGCCCCGCGAGAACTCCTCGACGAGGGCATGCGCACCGTAGTCGCGCGCCCACTCCATCCGACGTTCGACGTCCCTCGCGAGGCGGTCGAGGATGTCGAGATCGGTCGTCACCTGCGCGCGCGCCCGAGGGCGCTGGATCTTCACCACGACCTCTTCGCCGCTGATCAGTCGTGCGGCATGGACCTGGGCGACGGATGCCGCGGCCAGCGGCGTCGGATCGATCTCGGCGAACACCTCTCCGATCGGCCTGCCGAGCTGATGCACGATCGCCGCCTCGGCCTCGGACCACGGGATCGGCGTGGAATCCATCTGCAGGGTCGAGAGCGCCGCGATCAGCGGAGGCGGCAGCACGTCTTCGCGCGAGGAGAGAACCTGACCGAGCTTCACGAAGGTAACCCCCGCCTCGTTCATGGCGGACACCAGCGCCGCCGGGAGCTCACCCTCGTTCCCCCTCCGACGGCTCTCGTAGAACGTCAGCCCGTGTCGCGAGCCGATCGCGACGATCTGCGCGTAGCGCCGTGCGCGGTCCCGCCGGCGAAGCGCCTCGCGGACGACGGTGATCGGGTTGCGCCAGCGGCGCGACGGCCACAGGAACTCGAGCGTGAGCACCACGATGAACACCGCGGCGAGCATCCACCCGACGGTGAGCGCGACGACGCCGAGTGCCACCGGCCCCGACACGACGAAGCGGCCGTCACGGTACACGTCCGCCTCGGTGAGCGACCACACGGCGGCCGGCGAGGCGAGCGCGAAGACCACCAGCGCCGTCAGCGACGCGCGGATCCAGCCGACCTCGTCATCGAGCAGGCGCCGCACGATCCACGCCGCGACGAGGGAGAAGACCAGGACGACGATCGTGAACAGGAGCCAGCTCGGCATGAGGGGATTCTGTCAGGTCTCGCTCGTGCGCACGTCGAGCGGACCGTGCGCCGAGCGGATGCTGCGCTCTATGCTCATCGAAAACGACCGCATCCCGTGGTCGGGCTCGACAGGGCGGAGGACGTCGTGCAGCGACCGCCCCGACCCTCGCAGCTCCTCCGGGGCGTGCGCGGATACTGCGTCGTCTTCGCACTGGTCGTGGTCTCGTACGCGCTGTGCGCCGTACAGACGAGCGCCGACCCGAGCGCCGCCGCGTTCCTCGTGCAGCTGGTCACCGTAGCCGTGACGCTGCGCGTGGCGGACGTGCCGCCCGCGGCGCAGCGAGCAGGATGGCTGACCCTGGCCGTCGCGGGCGCGGCGACCATCGGCGTGGCCGCCCTCGGCTCACAGGGCCTGGTGCTCGATGTCGTGCTGTCCGCGGCATCGGCAGCGGCGTTCCTGATCGCTCCCGTCGCGATCCTCGCCCAGCAGTTCCGTCGCCGCCGCGCCGACGTCGAAGCCCTGCTGGCGGCCATCGCCGCGTACGTGATGATCGGCATGGCCTTCACCTTCGTCTACAACCTGCTCGCGCTGCTCGCGACGTCGCCGGTGTTCGGCGACGGCACGGTGGACTCCCTGACGAGCCAGTTGTTCTTCTCCTTCACGACGCTCACCACGGTCGGATACGGCAATCTCGTGCCGGTCTCCCCCGGCGTGCAGACCGTCGCGGTCGTCGAGGCCATCACCGGTCAGCTCTTCCTGGTGATCGCCATCGCGCGCATCCTCTCCGCACCCAAGAGAAAGCAGGTAGCGGAATGAAGAAATGGGCCGTCGTCATCGTCCTCGGGCTCGCGCAGTTCGTCATGGTGCTGGACGGCACCGTGATGAACGTGTCGATCTCCACGGTCGTCATCGATCTGGACACGACCGTCGCAGCCATGCAGGCGGCGATCACGTTCTACACGCTCACCATGGCCGCCGTCATGCTGCTGGGAGCGAAGCTGGGCGACGTGTGGGGCCGGCGGCGCGCGTTCGTCATCGGATCGTGCGTCTACGCGGTCGGTTCGCTCGTGACGGCCTTCAGCCCCAGCTTCGCCTTCCTGTTCGTCGGGTGGTCGGTCATCGAGGGGCTCGGCGCGGTGCTGGTGATCCCGGCGATCGCCGCCCTCGTCGCCGACAACTACACGGGTCGGGATCGCATCACGGCGTACGCGATCATCGGCGCGGTGTCGGGCGCGGCGGTCGCCGCCGGGCCGCTCATCGGCGGCTTCGTCACCACGTACTTCTCGTGGCGGTACGTCTTCGTGGCGGAGGTCGTCATCATGATCGCGGTCATCTTGTGCGCGCGGGTCATCACCGATGCGACCGCACCGCAGCCGACCCGCATCGACGTCCTCAGCGTGCTGCTCTCGGCGGTCGGACTCGTGCTGGTCGTCTTCGGAATGCTGCAGAGCAAGACGTGGGGCTGGATCCTTCCGCTGCATTCGCCCGTGGTCGGCGGCAGGGAGGTCGCCCCGCTCGGCATCTCGCTCACCGCCTGGTTCGTCGTGCTGGGAGCCGCCCTACTCTTGTTCTTCGTCCGTCGGCAGCAATCGCTGGTGCGGGCAGGACGATCCCCGCTGGTGCACGTCGAGATGTTCTCGATCGCGCAGCTGCGCAGCGGACTCTCCGTGCTCGGCGCGCAGTACGCCGTCACCGCCGGCCTCTTCTTCATGGTGCCCGTGTACCTGCAGATGACGCTCGGGCTCGATGCCCTCCAGACCGGCATCCGGATCTTCCCACTGTCGATCTCACTGATCCTGTTCTCGATCGTCGGCACGCGCCTGTCGCAGATCTGGTCGCCGCGGCGGATCGTGCGGCTCGGGCAGCTCATCCTCGTCGTCAGCGCCGTGCTGCTCCTGGGGACGGCGACCGAGGATCTGCGCAGCATCCTGTTCGGCGCGGGGATGTTCCTGGCCGGCAGCGCCCTGGGCCTGCTCGCCTCGCAACTGGGAAACGTGAACATGTCGGCCGTCACCGAGAAGGAGACCAGCGAGGTCGGCGGCCTGCAGGGCGTCTTCCAGAACCTCGGCTCATCGCTCGGTACGGCGCTGATCGGCTCGATCCTGATCGGTGCACTGTCGACGTCGTTCGCCTCCGGCGTCGCGAACAGCACGCTGCCCGACTCGGCGCAGACGCTTGTGGCGACCGCAACCGAACGCGGAGTCGCGATCGTCCCCGCCTCCGATGTCGCCGGCATCGCCGAGCAGGCGGGGCTGAGCGAACAGGAGGCGAGCAGTCTCGCCACCATCTACCGCGACTCCCAGCTCTCCTCGCTGCGGGTCGCCTTCTTCGGGCTGATCCTCATCACTCTGCTGTCTCTGCTCTTCTCGCGGGACATCCCGTCGAAGCGGCCGGTGCGGCGTGAGAAGTCGGCGGTCACCTGAGCGACGGGCCGGAAGAAGAAGACGGCCCCCGACGACGATGTGCGCGGGGGAGAACAAACGCGTCGGGGGCCGGACGACCACGACGGGGCGTCGTCTTCAATCTTACGTTCTTGTCCCCCATTTGGTGGACAAGAACGGCATATCGGAGTTATGGTTTTCGTGTTCGGCACACCGATCTGGGGCTATCACCGTGTCGGCACCTGGGGAAATCGCTCACATCCGCTGAGCCGGCCCCCTCGCGTCAGGTCGTGATCTCGTCGGGCGCGAGGGGTCACGGGCGTGGCTGCGTTCTTCACCGGCGTCGTCGCGCCTCATCCGCGGAAGAAATCGACCCCGAAATCGGCGTGATCGACGAAGACACCGTCGACCCCCGCATCCCGGATCACCGCCCACTCGCCCTCGTAGTCCCCGAACGCCCCCGGACCGCCTCTCGTCCGGAAGGGTCCGAGCAGGAAGCGATTCTCCGGCCGACAGGTCCAGGTGAACACGCTCAGACCACGCTCGTGCGCGTCCGCGACGACGGGTGAGGGGCCCGTCACCCGTCCCCTCCGATCCGGCGCCAGGATCATGCGCTTGTCGACACTGATCCCGTCCACCGCCCCGACGAGGAGATCGAGGCCGCGCGGCTCCGCGGTGGCGGCGTATGTCGGAGCGTCGGCGCCGAGTCGCATGACCAGATCGAACGGACGACCGGTCGCCTCCAGCAGATACACGTACGTGCCAGGGATGCCGCGTCCCTTGAGCTCGGCGAGCACCGTCGGCTCGAACGACTCGATCGTGAGCGGCGGTGTGCCGTCCGCCCAGCCCGCGGCGCCCAGTTCAGCCGCCACCAGGTCGGCGACGTTCCAGCCCAGCGACGCGAAATAGGTGGCGTGCTTGATCTCGAGCACGACGCCCCTCCGGCGGGCGCCCGCCGGAGATGCGTCCCGCACGAGGTCGAGCACATCGCGCAGGCGCAGGATGGGCTGGGTGTCGTCGAAATCCGCGCTGCCGGGCCGCAGTGCGGGGAGGCGCTCCCGGCATCTCAGGGTCGAGAGCTCCTCCCAGGTGAAATCCTCCGCGAACCACCCCGACAGGCTCGTGCCGTCGACGGACTTCGTCGTGCGCCGACCGGCGAACTCGGCACGGGTGGCGACATCCGTCGTCCCGGAGATCTCGTTCTCGTGACGGACGACCAGCACGCCGTCCCTGCTCACGACGACGTCGGGCTCGACCGCGTCGACACCCATCGCGAGCGCCAGTTCGTAGGACGCGCGGGAGTGTTCGGGGCGATATCCCGGGGCGCCGCGGTGGCCGATCACGAGGGGGGATCGACGGGGCACGTGGCCAGGATATCGGCGGCCGTAGGCGACGCTCAGCGTCACGCGGCGACCTCATGGCCCACTCACAGGACCATCTCCACTGCGCACACGGCGGTCGGCTATCGTAGGGGTACAGCACGAGGCTGAGAAATCCCGACTTTGGAGTGTGAGAGCAATGGCCCTCAACAACCCCGCATTCAACAACCCGGCGTTCCAAGAGCCGCAGGCCGGTCAGCGCTTCCCCGGCGGCACCCGCACCGCGACGTCCGCCGCGCAGGCGCAGGCAACGGATGCCGCGGCCCACGCGCAGCTCGAGGGCGCCTTCGCCGCTCCTCCCGCCGGCGCGGTCGAGACCAACCGCATGACGGTCGAAGACACCGTCTTCAAGACCTTGGGCCTGTTCGCGATCCTGCTCGTCGGCGCCGTCGTCGGATGGATCTGGACCTTCGGCGGCCTCAACATCACCGAGGCCATCAACCCCACGCCGTGGATCATCGGCGCCCTCGTCGGCTTCGTGCTCTCGATGGTCGTCATCTTCACGTCGCGCAAGAAGATCCGCCCCGCGCTGATCTTCGCGTACGCCGCGTTCCAGGGTCTGTTCATCGGAGGGATCTCGGCGTTCTTCGAGGCCCTGTACGGCGGCATCGTCTTCCAAGCAACGCTCGGCACCCTCGTGGTCGTCGGCGTCACGCTCGCGCTCTTCGCGAGCGGCAAGATCCGCGCGTCGAAGAAGGCCACCAAGATCTTTCTCGTGGCCATGGTGGGCTACCTCGTCTTCTCGCTCGTGAACATCGGCCTCATGATCTTCAACGTCCCGATCGCCGGTGGCGCCTTCGGTCTGTCGAGCCAGCCCAGCTTCCTGTTCGGCATCCCGTGGGGTGTCCTCATCGGCGTCTTCGTGATCATCATGGCCGCGTACTCGCTGGTGCTCGACTTCGATCAGATCCAGCAGGGCGTGCGCAACGGCGCACCGCGCCAGTACGCGTGGCTCGGAGCCTTCGGCATCATGGTCACGGTCATCTGGCTCTATGTCGAGATCCTCCGCATCCTGGCCATCGCCCGCGGCAGCAACTGACCTCCGCCACACCAGAACGGCCGTCCGGTTCTCCGGGCGGCCGTTCTGCATGTCGCCGCCCGCCCGGCCCGACGTCCCCGCCCCGGGATACGGTGTACGCATGGCGGCCCGCAAAGAAGTGTTCCTCGATGTGGAGGGGCAGGAGGTGCGCGTCTCGAGCCCCGACAAGGTCGTCTTCCCCGAGCCGGGGCTGACCAAGCTCGACCTCGTGCAGTACTACCTGAGCGTGACCGAGGGAGCGCTCCGCGGAGCGGCCGGCCGGCCGATGGTCCTGAAGCGATTCGTCAAAGGCATCGGCGCCGAGGCGTTCTTCCAGAAGCGCGTCCCCGAGAACCACCCCGACTTCATCGACACCGCCACACTGCACTACGCGCGCGGCACCTCGGCCGAAGAGACGGTGATCCGGGATGCCGCGGGCCTGGCGTGGGTCATCAACCTCGGCTGCCTCGACCTCAACCCGCACCCCGTGCGCGCCGACGACCTCGATCATCCCGACGAGCTGCGGGTCGACCTCGATCCCATGCCGGGAGTGGAATGGTCGCAGATCGTCGACGTCGCGATGGTCGTCCGCGACGTGCTCGACGACCACGGGCTCGTCGGCTGGCCGAAGACGAGCGGCAGCCGTGGTCTGCACATCCTCGTGCGCATCGCCCCCGAATGGGACTTCCGGCAGGTGCGTCTCGCCGCTGAGACGCTCGCCCGTGAGGTCGAGAACCGCGCACCGGGCCTCGCCACCGCGCGGTGGTGGAAGGAGGAGCGCGGCGAGAGCGTGTTCGTGGACTTCAACCAGAACGCGAAAGACCGCACCGTGGCATCCGCGTATTCCATCCGACCCCTGCCCGACGCCCGCGTCTCGACGCCCCTGGCGTGGGACGAGGTGCGCGAACGGCGTCCTGACGAGTTCACCGTCCTCACCGTCCCCAGCCGGTTCGCCGACATCGGCGATCCGCACGAGGGCATCGACAGTGCCGTCGGAAGTCTCGACGGCCTGCTGGCGCTGGCCGACCAGCTCGGGCCCGCCGAGAAGCCGCCGAAGGGCGACGACGGCTCAGGGCGCCGGGTCTCCACCATGCCCCTGATCGAGGTCGCGCGCACCAAAACCAAACCCGAGGCGCTCGACGCGCTGGAGAAGTGGAAGTCCGGGCACGCCGAGGTCGCGGCGCTCCTGCACCCCGCCGACGTCATGCTGGACGGCATGCGCGGCTCGAGCTCCCTCTGGTATCGGGTGCGGGTGAACCTCCAGCACGTGCCCGACGAGCAGCGTCCGACCGATGAGCCACTGGTCGCGGACTACGATCCCTGGGCGGGCAGGGAGTGGCCCGGCCGGGACTGAGGCAGGGGTCAGCGGCGCGCCGGCCGAGAGAGGCTCTCTCGCACGACAGCCGCCAGGGCGTCCATCACCTCGTCGGAGGCGAGCCTGCGCGCAGACTCGAGAGCCTCGGCTGACAGGCGCTCCCGCTCTCCCGGGTCGCGCAGCACCGCGATGAGCGCCGCCGTGAGTGCCCGCTCGTCGCCGTCCGGCACGAGGATCCCCCCGCCGGCAGCGAGCGCTTCCCGCGGCCCGTACCGCACGTCGTAGGAGATGACCGGGCACCCGTGCGCGAGGGCTTCCCCGATCGACAGTCCCTGCCCCTCGAAGGCCGACGTCGACAGGAAGACGGACGCCTCGCTGAGCACGCCGCCCGGATCCGTCGTCGCGCCTCGCAGGGTCACGCTGCCCCCGAGGCCCCGCTCGTCGATGAGCTTCTGCAGGGCGCCACGTTCCGCGCCGTCGCCGTAGACGTCGAGCGTGGCATCGGGGTCGGCGGCGACGACACCCGCGAAGGCACGGATGGCGTGGTCGACGCGCTTGCCGCGCGCCAGGCGATTGAGCATGACGACGCGTCCGCGGACGCGGTCGGAGGAAGCGACGACGGATGCCGCGGCATCCACCGCCTGCGGAACCACGACGTGCACCTCTGACGCGCCGAACCGGTTCTGCACGTCCGCGCGCTGCGCGGCCGTCGGCCAGAGGACCGCGTCGAACCGATCGGCGACCTGCAGCCAGCGGGACCACAGGGCGTTCACCGTGGCGTCGGGGGTGAACGGCGGTTCGAGGTGCGTCGTGTGGATCGTGTGGACCAGGCGCGCGTCGGCGTCGTCCCACCCGACGAGCAGCTCGCCGAGCTGGCGGGATTCGCAGAGCACGACCACGGGTCGTCCGACGTCGCCGCCGCGGAGTCCCGCGACCACATGATCGAGCCACGCGCGGTACAGCGCACCGAACCCGTCCACGATGCCGGCGAGCGAGCCGTCGGCGCGGTGGACGGTCACCGGCGCCGAGCTGATGTGCCAGTCCGGATCCCCGACGATGACCGGGAGTCGGATCGCAGGTCTGCCCGCGGCATCCGGCACCTCGCGGTATTCGAGTGCGGGATCGGCGTCGCCGACGTGGGAGGCCTCGATCAGCCAGGGTGCGGCACCGCCGGACGCGCCGATCGCCTCGTCGAAGAGGTTGCGCATACGCGTGGGATCGAGCACGAGGTCGCGTCCGGCGAATGCCGCACGCTGCTGCGCGTGCTCGGCCGGGGTGCCGGGATCGACGGTCAGCAGCAGCGGGCCCGCGCCATCATGGACACCGGCGCGCGCCATCTGCCGCGCGCGCGCCAGAGTGGCGAAGGTGTAGCCGCCATCACGGTCGGGGATCAGCCGACTCGAGAGGATGACGTATTCCGCCTCGGGGAACGGGTGGGGGTGCGACGTGCTCATACGCCTATCCTGCCCCGCGCCCGCCGCGCGCAGCAGTCAGCTCACTCCCACTCGATGGTTCCCGGCGGCTTGCTCGTCACGTCGAGCACCACGCGATTGACATCGCGCACCTCGTTCGTGATGCGGTTGGAGATGCGCGAGAGCACGTCGTACGGCAGGCGGGTCCAGTCGGCGGTCATCGCGTCTTCGGACGACACGGGGCGGAGCACGATCGGGTGCCCGTACGTGCGCCCGTCCCCCTGGACACCGACCGACCGGACGTCGGCCAGAAGCACCACGGGGCACTGCCAGATCGAGTCGTCGAGGCCGGCGCGGGTCAGTTCGTCGCGCGCGATGGCGTCGGCCTCACGCAGGATCTCGAGACGGTCAGCGGTGACCTCACCGACGATCCTGATGCCGAGACCGGGCCCCGGAAACGGCTGACGTCCGACGATCACCTCAGGGAGGCCCAGCTCGCGTCCGATGGCTCGCACCTCGTCTTTGAAGAGGGTGCGCAACGGCTCGACGAGCTCGAACTGGAGGTCTTCAGGCAGACCGCCCACGTTGTGGTGCGACTTGATATTGGCGGTGCCGCTGCCCCCGCCCGACTCCACGACGTCGGGATACAACGTGCCCTGCACGAGGAACCGGATGGGCTCGCCGTCGGCCGCCGCCTCGGCGACGAGCTGCTTCTCCGCCGCCTCGAACGATCGGATGAACTCCCGCCCGATGATCTTGCGCTTCTGCTCGGGGTCGCTCACACCGGCGAGCGCTGTCAGGAACTGCTCCCGGGCGTCCACCGTCACCAGCCGCACGCCCGTCGAGGCGACGTAGTCCTGCTCGACCTGTTCGCGTTCGTTCTTTCGCAGCAGTCCGTGGTCGACGAAGATGCAGACCAGCTGGTCGCCCACGGCCTCGTGCACGATCGCCGCCGCGACCGCCGAGTCGACGCCGCCCGACAGCCCGCAGATCACCCGGCTGTCGCCGACCTGCGCGCGGATCTTCGCGACCTGCTCGGCGATCACGTTGCCGCTGTTCCAGTCCGCAGGAAGCCCCGCCGCTTTGTGCAGGAAGTTCTCGATCACACGCTGACCGTGGTCGGTGTGCTTGACCTCCGGATGCCACTGCACCCCGTACAGGCGACGCTCGTCGTTCGCGAACGCGGCGACGGGCGTCGCCGTCGTCGACGCGAGCACCGTGAAGCCGTCTGGAGCCTGCGAGACCTGGTCTCCGTGACTCATCCACACGTTCTGCTGCACGGGTTGGCCGCCGAGCAGCACTCCCCCGTCGCCGCTGAGCGCGGCATCCGTCGCCCCGTACTCGCGCAGCCCGGTGTTCGCGACCTCGCCGCCCAGGGTCTTCGCCATCACCTGGAAGCCGTAGCAGATGCCGAGGGTCGGAACACCGAGCTCGAAGACGCCAGGATCGAGCGAGGGGGCGCCGGGCTCATAGACCGACGACGGGCCCCCGGAGAGGATGATGCCGACGGGATTCTTCTCCGCGATCTCAGCGGCCGTCGCCGTGTGCGGCACGAGCTCGCTGTAGACACCCGCCTCGCGCACGCGCCGCGCGATGAGCTGCGCGTACTGCGCTCCGAAGTCGACGACCAGCACCGGTCGCTGGTCGGTCTCGGTCTGTTCGGTCACCGGGTGTTCTCCGTCGGGATCGCGTCGGTCAGAGGGGGGCGTTGCGCAGCGGACGCGGCGCGCTCACGCTCTTCCAGGTAGTGCTTCACCTCTCGGGCGACGCGCACCTCCATGAAGAACGACAGCAGCGGCACGATGCCTCCGAGTGCGAGCAGCAGGAAGCGCATCAGCTTCCACCGCATCAGGCTCCAGACGCGGAAGCAGGCGAACAGGTATACGACGTAGAACCATCCGTGCGCGACGAGGATCGACATCGACACGTTGAGTCCGTCGCCGGTCGACTCCGTCCCGTTCGGCCCCTCGATGACGGGAGCGAACCACAGGAAGCCGCCCGATCCACCGAGGAAGAGCTCGTGGGCGAAGGCGTACTTGACGACCATCTCGGCGACCAACAGGAGCAGCATGGTGCCGGTGATCAGCGACGCGATCTGGTAGAACTTCAGAGCACCTCGGATCGCCGGAAACGATGCGAGTTTCGGGGATGCGGGCATGAGTCGAGTCTACCCGCGGCCGTTCCGGGCGTCGTCCGACCCGAGTCGTCGCGCGACGCCTACGCTTCGCCCGCGTCGGCGTCCTCGAGGTCTTCGACTTCCTTCTCCCAGGCATCGCGTGCCAGGCGGTACCAGAGGTAGAAGGCGAAGCCGGCGAACACCGCCCACTCGATGGCGTAGAAGATGTTGAGCCAGTTGACCGACGATCCCTCGTTCGGCGCCGGCGAGGCGATGTCTTCGAGCGAGCCGGGGGCGACCTCCGCGGCGAGGTACGGGCGGTAGACGTCGAGATCCTGCACGTCGTGCCATCGGCTGAGCAGGGCCGCCGGCGACATCCGTGTCATCGTGAGCGGATCGGCACCCCGCGGGGGCGTCGCGGGACCTTCGTCCGAGATGATGCGGCCGGTCACCTCGACCTGCGCATCCTCACCGGAATCGAGGCGCGACTGCAGCTCCTCCGCCGCTGCGAGCGCTCGGGCCTCGGAGGGCGCCCACCCGATCGCGACGGCGAGCGACGTGGGCTGGGTCGTGTCTCCGATCGTTCCGGGGGTGATGCGAAGCTGCCCGGTCACCCAGTACCCCTCGACGTCGTCGTTGAAGCGCGAGGCGACGACGAGGAAATCGTCCGACACCCACGTACCTGAGGCCGTGACGCGCTGTCCGACGAGCGGCCCATCGAGGTAATCGCCCGGGGCGACGACATCGGCGATCGGCTGCACCTGCTCAGTCGCACCGGGCTCGGTGGTGGGGGTGGTGATGGCCCGGCCGAGCTGCCACTGCCCCAGCCACGCGAACACCCCGGCGATCACCAGGCACAGTAGAAGCATTGCGATCCACCGGGGGCGCAGCATCACTTCACGCAGGGTGGGCGGGAAGATCACCGGAGCAACGGATGCCGCGGCATCCGCCTGTCCTTTCCTGCCGGTCGCGGAACCCGTCGAGGCTGCGTCGCCCGAGCCGGTCTGCGGGTCGGGGGTCATCCCCGGCCGTACGGGGCGACGACGACCTCGACCCGCTGGAATTCCTTGAGGTCGGAGTATCCGGTCGTCGCCATCGACTTCCTCAGCGCGCCGATCAGGTTCGCGGTGCCGTCCGCCACGGGGGCGGGACCGTACAGGACCGACTCGAGGTCGGTGACCTGGTCGACCTTCACGCGGTGACCGCGCGGCAGCTTGGGGTGGTGGGACTCCGGTCCCCAGTGGTAGCCCAGGCCGGGCGCATCCGTCGCCCGCGCCAGCGCCACCCCGAGCATGACCGCGTCGGCTCCCATCGCGAGCGCCTTGACGATGTCGCCGGACGTTCCCACGCCGCCGTCGGCGATGACGTGCACGTAGCGTCCGCCCGATTCGTCGAGGTAGTCGCGGCGAGCACCGGCGACGTCGGCGACGGCCGTGGCCATCGGCGCGTGCAATCCCAGCGTGACGCGGGTGGTGGAGGCTGCTCCCCCGCCGAAGCCGACGAGCACGCCCGCCGCGCCGGTGCGCATGAGGTGCAGTGCGGCCGTGTACGTCGCCGCGCCGCCCACGATGACGGGCACGTCGAGGTCGTAGATGAACTTCTTGAGGTTCAGCGGCTGCAGTGCCGACGAGACGTGCTCGGCCGACACCGTGGTGCCGCGGATGACGAAGATGTCGACGCCGGCCGCGACGACCGTCTCGTACAGCTCCTGGGTGCGCTGCGGGGTGAGGGAGCCTGCCACTGCCACGCCGGCCTCGCGGATCTCGGCGAGGCGGGCGGTGACCAGCTCGGGTTTGATCGGCTCGGAGTAGAGCTCCTGCATCCGCAGGGTCGCGCGAGTGGTGTCGAGCGAGGCGATCTCGGCCAGGAGCGGGTCGGGATCGTCGTAGCGCGTCCACAGGCCCTCGAGGTCGAGCACGCCGAGCCCGCCCAGCTGCCCGAGCATGATGGCCGTGCGCGGGCTGACGACCGAGTCCATCGGCGCCCCGAGCACGGGGATCGCGAACTGGAAGGCGTCGATCGTCCACGCGGTCGAGACGTCCTCCGGGTTGCGGGTGCGCCGCGAGGGCACCACCGCGATGTCGTCGAAGGTGTAGGCGCGTCGTGCACGCTTGGCGCGCCCCAGTTCGATCTCCATGCTCACCGTTCCAGCCTACCCGGCGGTGTCGACGACCGGAGGGACGGATGCCTCGGCCGCATCATCCGTCCGGCACATCCGCCGCGCAACGCTGAGCGCGTGACGACGTTCGCAGATGGGCGTGAACATCACAGACTTTCGCCGACCATCTGCGAAGTACGCGCCGATCTGCGCACTTCGTGTGCGTCCCGTGCCCCTGACGTCGATGAGCGGGCGGACCGGAGAAGCGGATGCCTCGGCCGCAGCATCCGCCCGGCACACAGCTCTGCCTGAGCTCAGCGCGATGCGTGGAGGCGCGCCGCCACCGCACGCCGGACGACTGCCTCCACAGCCGGCCAGTTGTGCACGATCTGCGCGTAACTGAATCTGAGGACCGTGTAGCCCCGGAGGCGGAGTTCCGCGTCATGCGCGATGTCCTTCGCGCGTTGCGCGGACGATGAGTGGAACTCGTAGCCGTCGATCTGGATGACCAGCCGTTCACCCACGAGGACGTCGACCGGTCGGCGTGCGATGACGACCTGCTGACGAATGCGCAGCCCCGATCTCCGCAGCGGGATCACAACGAGCATCTCCAACCCGGAATCGGCGAGGCCCTGCACGTCTTCGGCGAGCGAGCGCGCCGCGAGGGTGCGCCACGGGATGGTCCGTATCGCGTCGACGTGCAGCTTCTCCACGCGAATCGCCGACTCCCACACGGCGAGTGCCGCGTCGTACGGAAGACATTGCGCGATGTGCGACAACGCGTCCTCCACCGAGGAGAGCAGGCCAGGAGTCGGTATCGGAGCGAGAGGAATGGTCCAGTGACGGTGGACCGGCTCGGTGCTGTCGTGCCCGCTCGATCCCGATCCGGGCAGCACGTGCAGGTGGGTCCGATGCTCGACGTCCTCCGGCATCCACCATTGCCGGCGCCGCGCCAGCGAGATGCACCCGACCCTGCCACCCGCACGTGCTGCGAGGACGAGGTCAGCAGGCGCCTCGGGCAGCGCGATCCAGGCGCGACGAAGAACCGCGACCCCCGCCATCCGCATGACTGCGCGCACAGCCGCGAGCGAGTGCCCCGCGCGCACGGCATCGTGGCGATGCGCGATCCCGCCCCGACCTCGGATCCAGTCGCGGACGTCGCTCATGCATCGAGGGTCGTCCACGGCGCCCGTTCATGTTCGCGAAGGGCGACGACACGGGCGAAGTGCGCGGGGCCCCGAGCGCTGTGGAGGAACGGATGCTGCGCCCGGGCCGGCGCCGCGTCCTCAGCCTGCTCGACCGAGCCACGATCACAGATCGGCACGTACTTCGCGGGTCAGGCACCGAAGTCTGTGAGATTCGCGCCGGTCTGCGAAGTTCGTGAACGCAAATGGTCGGCGGGATGCCGGTAGGGGCCGCAGGATGCGGGGAGGGAGGGCAGGAGCGAAGCGCGGGCCCTCGGCCGTCGCGGCGGCGCGAGGAGGCGACCCGGAACCGCTACCGCTTGTAGTTGGGCGCCTCGACCACGATCTGCACGTCGTGCGGGTGCGATTCCTTGAGACCCGCCGCCGTGATGCGCACGAACCGCCCCTTGGCCTTCAGCTCGTCGATCGTGCGGGCGCCGACGTAGAACATCGACTGCCGGAGGCCGCCGACGAGCTGGTAGGCGACCGCCGACACCGGCCCACGGTAGGCGACCTGGCCCTCGATGCCCTCGGGGATGAGCTTGTCGTCACTCGGGACGTCGGCCTGGAAGTACCGGTCCTTCGAGTAGGAGGTCTTCTTTCCTCGCGTCTGCAGGGCCCCGAGCGACCCCATGCCGCGGTACTGCTTGAACTGCTTCCCGCCCTGGAAGACGATCTCACCGGGCGACTCGTCCGTGCCGGCGAGGAGTGAGCCGAGCATGACCGTGTCGGCCCCGGCGACGAGCGCCTTGGCGATGTCGCCGGAGTACTGCAGACCACCGTCGGCGATCACGGGGATGCCGGCTTCACGCGTCGCCTGGTAGGCCTCCCAGATCGCGGTGACCTGTGGCACGCCGACGCCCGCGACGATGCGCGTCGTGCAGATCGAACCCGGACCGACGCCGACCTTGACGGCGTCCACGCCCGCATCGACGAGCGCCTGCGCGCCCTCGCGGGTCGCGACATTGCCGCCGATGATGTCGATGTGCGCGAACGTGGGGTCGCTCTTCAGACGGGTGACCATGTCGATCACGCCGGCCGACTGGCCGTTGGCGGTGTCGACCACCAGGACGTCGACGCCCGCGTCGCGCAGCGCCTCGGCGCGCTCCCACGCGTCGCCGAAGAAGCCGATGGCTGCGCCGACGCGCAGACGGCCCTGGTCGTCCTTGGTCGCGAGCGGGTACTTCTCGCTCTTGTCGAAGTCCTTGATCGTGATGAGGCCGGCGAGCTTGCCCTCGTCGTCGATGAGCGGGAGCTTCTCGACGCGGTGCTTCGCGAAAGTGGCGATCACGTCGTTCGCGTTGATGCCGACGGGACCTGTGATGAGCCCCTCCGTCGTCATGACGTCCTTCACGAGGGTGGTCTGGCGCTCGAAACCCGAGACGAACCGCATGTCGCGGTTGGTGATGATCCCCACGAGCACGCCGTCGGGGTCGACGACGGGGAGACCCGAGATGCGATACGTCGCGCACAGGGTGTCGACCTCGTCGATCGTGGCATCCGGTGTCGTGGTGATCGGGTCGGTGATCATGCCGGACTCGCTGCGCTTCACACGGTCGACCTGCGCGGCCTGATCCTCGATCGACAGATTGCGATGCAGGATGCCGAGGCCACCCTCGCGCGCGATGGCGATGGCCATTCGCGACTCGGTCACGGTGTCCATCGCCGCGGCCAGCAGCGGGGTGGCGACCGTGATGCGGCGGGTCACCCGTGACGACGTGTCGGCCTCGCTGGGGATGACGTCGGTGTGACCGGGGAGGAGAAGGACATCGTCGTACGTCAGTCCGACGAAGCCGAAGGGATCGTGCTGCTCCATGTGGGTTCTCCTGCGCGCGCGGCGCCTTGCTCGAGTGGACGACGACGGCCGGTGCGGTCGCCCGCTCCGATACAGATTCTAAGGCGCGCGGCCCCGGATTCATTCCGTGCGAGGGAGCTCGAGGGGGCCGTGCGCTCCTTCCGCGACGCGCCGCGCGGAATCACAAGAGTGTTGTAGGCGAAACAAGTTGGACACATTACGCTCGTACCGTCGTGATCGGCGCTGCCGCGACCCGAAGCTCGGTGCGCGGACGGCGGACTGGGAGGTTTCGTGAGTCCTTCGACTACACGCGTTCGGCGGGTCCAACCATGGTTGGTCGCGCTGTTCGGCGCGCTGCTCGCCGCAGCGATGATGTTCATGAGCGCCCCCGGCGCGTACGCCGCGGCGCCGGACACACCGGGCGGCGACCAGGAGGCGACGGACTACTACTTCGGCGGCGTCATCACCTTCGACGAGAAGGGCGTGCCCGACGTCACGCTGACCATCTCCGGCGGCGGGTTCGAGGCGAAGACCGTCACCGACACGGACGGTCGCTGGCGTCTGTACGTCCCCGAGAAGGAGACCTACACGCTGACGGTCGACGAGTCGACGCTGCCCGACGGCGTGATCGTCGACGGGGATTCCGCCTCGCAGGAGGTGGAGTTCGGCCTGACCGGGTCGAAGATCGTCAATCTCTTCCTCGGTGAGGGGGAGCGCGTCACGCAATCCTTCGTCGATCAACTGGCAGTGCGCCTCATCAACGGCCTCAACTTCGGTCTGCTCCTCGCCCTGGCGGCGATGGGGGCGTCGCTCATCTACGGCACCACGGGGCTCTCGAACTTCGCGCACGGCGAGATGGTGACCTTCGGCGCGCTGAGTGCGCTCGTGCTCACCTCGTTCTGGGCCATGCCCTTCTGGCTGGGGATCATCATCGCCGTGATCTTGGGCGGTGTGCTGGGGCTGGCGCTCGACGCGGGACTGTGGCGACCCCTCCGGCGACGAGGCATCGGCGTCGTCCAGCTGATGATCGTCAGCATCGGCCTGTCCCTGGCCCTGCGGTACCTCTACCAGTTCTTCGTCGGAGGCAAGACCTATCAGCTGCCCGGCGCGAGCCCCGCGCCGATCCAGTTCGGCCCGATCTCGCTGTCCTACATCGACCTGGTGAGCATGGGCGTGAGCATCGTCGTCATCCTCGGCGTCGCCTACTTCCTGCTGCGCACACGGGTGGGCAAGGCGACGCGTGCCATCTCGGACAATCCTCAGCTGGCCTCGGCATCCGGAATCAACGTCGATCGCGTCGTGCGCATCGTCTGGGTGCTCGCCGGCATCCTCGCCGGGCTCTCGGGCATCCTCTGGGCTTACTTCCGCCCCGGCGTGAAGTGGGACATGGGCACGCAGATGCTGCTGCTCATCTTCGCGGCGATCACCCTCGGCGGGCTGGGAACGGCATTCGGCGCTCTTCTCGGATCCCTCATCGTCGGCATCGTCGTGGAGACCTCGACGCTGTTCATTCCCTCCGACCTGAAGTACGCCGGCGCGCTCGTCGTGCTGATTCTGATTCTGCTCGTCAGACCACAGGGTCTGCTGGGCCGTAGAGAGAGATTAGGTTAGCGGCCATGGATTGGGGATCAATTCTCTCGAACACGCTCGGCTATCTGCTGAGCCCCGTGACGATCGCCTACGCGCTCGCTGCGACCGGCCTCGCCGTGCACTTCGGCTATGCCGGGCTGCTCAACTTCGGTATGGCGGGCTTCATGGCCCTCGGCGGCTACGGCTACGCCATCTCGGTGCTGAGCTTCGGCTGGCCCTGGTGGCTCGGCATGATCATCGGACTGATCCTGGCCGCGTTGTTCGCGATCATCCTGGGAATCCCGACGCTGAGGCTGCGCGCCGACTACCTCGCGATCGTGACGATCGCCGCGGCCGAGATCGTGCGTCTACTCTTCACGACGCAGGTCTTCGACAAGTGGACCAACTCCGCCGACGGCCTCGGCGGCTACCACGCCGGTTTCCGCGCCGCCAACCCGTTCCCCCCGGGCACGTACGGCTTCGGCCCGTGGGAGTCCAACGAGACGGTGCTGTGGACGCGGGTGTTCGGACTGGGGATGCTGGTGATCGCCGTCCTGCTGGTCTGGTCGCTCATGCGCAGCCCGTGGGGTCGCGTCCTGAAGGGCATCCGCGAAGACGAGGACGCCGTCCGCTCGCTCGGCAAGAACGTGTTCGCGTACAAGATGCAAGCCCTCGTCGTGGGTGGCGTCATCGGCGCGATGGGTGGAATCGTCTACGTCCTCCCCTCCGCGGTCGTCCCCTCCAGCTACACGACGTCGCTGACGTTCTTCATCTGGACCATCCTGCTGCTCGGCGGCGCCGCGACGATCCTCGGACCGTCGCTCGGGGCGATCATCTTCTGGATGGTGCTCGCGCTGCTCGGCAACCTGCTGCCGCAGCTGGCCAGTGAGGGCATCCTGCCCATGACCGACATCCAGGCCGGTACGCTGCGCTACATCCTCGTCGGCGTCGCCCTGATGCTGCTCGTGATCTTCCGCCCGCAGGGAATCCTCGGCGACAAGAGGGAGATGACCTTTGTCAAGTAACCCAGATGGCGAGGAATGGGTCGACCCCGTACCCACCTCGACCGCCAGCATCCGCCGACCGAAGACCACCGGCCTGACCAAGGGGACACCCGCTCCGGGGGTCGCGAAAGTCGACCCGATCATGGTCGTCGACAACGTGACGCGTCGATTCGGCGGCCTCACGGCGGTCGACGTCGAGCACCTCGAGATCCCGCGCGGCGCGATCACCGCGCTCATCGGACCCAACGGCGCCGGCAAGACGACGCTGTTCAATCTGCTCTGCGGATTCGACAAGCCCAACACCGGGACGTGGTCCTTCGACGGCACGACCCTCTCGGGCATCCCCGCCTTCAAGGTGGCGCGCATGGGCCAGGTGCGCACCTTCCAGCTCACGAAGGCGCTGTCGCTCCTGACCGTCCTGGAGAACATGAAGCTCGGCGCCACCGGCCAGCGGGGCGAGCGGTTCTGGACGAGCTTCATCCCCGCCTTCTGGCGTGCGCAGGACACCGACATCGAAGACAAGGCCCGCGACCTGCTCCGTCGGTTCAAGCTCGACGCGAAGGAGGCCGACTTCGCGGCCTCGCTGTCCGGCGGTCAGCGGAAGCTGCTCGAGATGGCTCGTGCACTGATGAGCGATCCCACCCTGGTGATGCTCGACGAGCCCATGGCGGGTGTCAACCCCGCCCTGACGCAATCGCTCCTCGACCACATCCTCGACCTCAAGGGACTCGGGATGACGGTCCTGTTCGTCGAGCACGACATGCACATGGTGCGCCACATCGCCGACTGGGTGGTCGTGATGGCCGAGGGACGCGTCGTCGCCGAGGGCCCGCCCGACATGGTGATGCAGGAGAAGGCCGTCATCGACGCCTACCTGGGCAGTCACCAGGACGTCGACCTCGGCATCATCACGGGACGCCATGAGGGCGTCGTCGACGCCGAGGCACAGCAACTGCTCGCCGAGATCCAGGAGGCCGAGCGCGAGTCCATCGCCGAGGCCGGTGGCAGCACGAACGCGAAGCAGGAAGAGGCGAAATGAGCGAGTCCGCCCCCCGATCGGGAGCACCCGCCGAGGTCGACCACGCGGGCGTGCGCTCCGTGGCCAAGACGGACGACGTCGTCGTCGAGGTGAAAGACCTCGTCGCCGGCTACCTGCCCGGCGTCAACATCCTGAACAACACGAATCTCATCGCCCGCCAGGGTGAGCTCATCGGCATCATCGGCCCGAACGGTGCCGGCAAGTCGACGCTCCTCAAGGCGATCTTCGGACTGGTGAAGGTGCGGGGCGGTGACATCACCGTGAAGGGCGAGAGCATCGTGGGCCTCAAGGCCGACAAGCTCGTGAAGCGCGGTGTCGCATTCGTGCCTCAGACCAACAACGTCTTCCCCTCGCTCTCGATCGAGGAGAACCTGCAGATGGGGCTCTACCAGAACCCCAAGATCTACACCGAGCGTCTGGAGTTCGTCACCGGCATCTTCGCCGAGCTGGGCAAGCGTCTCAAGCAGCGCGCGGGATCGCTCTCGGGCGGCGAGCGTCAGATGGTGGCGATGTCGCGCGCACTCATGATGGATCCGTCCGTGCTGCTGCTCGACGAGCCGTCGGCGGGCCTCTCCCCCGTGCGCCAGGACGATGCGTTCATCCGCGTCTCCGACATCAACAAGGCCGGCGTGACGACGATCATGGTCGAGCAGAACGCCCGCCGCTGTCTGCAGATCTGCGACCGGGGCTATGTCCTGGACCAGGGTCGCGACGCGTACCACGGCACCGGTCGTGAGCTCCTCAACGATCCCAAGGTCATCGGCCTGTACCTGGGCACCCTCGGCGCCGAGGACGAGTAGGTCCACGACGAAAAAGGAGGAGCGGATGCCGAGGCATCCGCTCCTCCTTTTCGTCGGCTCTCGACGTCGGTCGAGGACGGGCTACGCAGAAGGGCCCCGGATCGCTCCGGGGCCCTTCGTCATGCGGTTGCGCTCAGTTGATGCGCGTGTGCGTGTTGTCGGCACCGTACTGGAAGACACCGATCGTGGCCTCCGTCGGGTCGCCCGCGTCGTCGAACGCCACTCCGCCGGAGTATCCGTCGTAGTCGGGCACGTTGCCGGCGTTGATGATCGCGGCGCAGTCGGCGAAGTTCTCGCACTTCTCGCCGTCACCGGTTCCACCCGAGACTTCCTGCAGCTTGCCGGCGATGTCGGCGGCATCGGTCGACCCGGCCGACAGCGAAGCCAGTGCGAGGAGCACGACCGCGTCGTAGGACTCGGCTGCGTAGGAGAAGTCCTCCAGCGCGGCGTTGCCCTCAGCCGTCCAGGCGGTGTTCAGTCGCTCCTGGAAGTCGTCCGAGAGGACCGGGCCGGGCGTGGTGCCCTTCGCGCCCTCGAGGCTGACGCTGACGTCTGCACCCCACTGCTTGAGGTTGCCGTCGACGAGGTAGAAGTTCGCGGCATCCTCACCCGCGTTGACCAGCAGCGGCGCGATGGTCGCGAACTGGTCGAACGTGATCAGGACGATCGCGTCGGGCTTCGCCGCAGCGATCGTCGCCACCTGGGCGTCGAAGGATGCGTCGCCGTCGTTGTAGGAGGCCTCGGCCACGACGGTGCCGCCGGTGGACTCGAAGACGTCCTTCACGACGCCGTACAGACCGGTGCCGTAAGCGTCGTTCTGGTAGATGATGCCGATGTTCTTGTGACCGTCCTCGGCGACCAGGTTGCCGAGCACCTCGCCCTGGAGCAAGTCGCTGGGAGCCGTGCGCCAGTACAGGTTGTCGTCATCCCACGTCGTGAAGTCGGGCGACGTGTTGGCCGGCGAGAACGTGATGATGCCCTCGCTGACGTTGCTGTCGAGGAAGAGCTTGGTGACGCCCGACGAGGCGGCACCGATCATGGCCGAGACGCCTTCGCTCTGCAGCTTCGGGACGGTGGTCTCGAACGCCTTGTTGTCGGCATCGCCCGAGTCGCCGAAGGTGGCGTCGATGGTGACGCCGGCTGCGGCCTCGTTGACCTCGTTGATGGCCAACTGCACGCCGGCCTCTTCGGGCGGGCCGAGGAATGCGAGGCTGCCGGTCTGCGGCAGGACGGTGCCGATCTTCAGGGTGAGGTCCTCCGCGGGTGCTCCTCCGGACGAGGAGGGCTCGGCGGCGGTGCCTCCGCCCGCGCATCCTGCCAGAACGAGGGCGCTGACGCCGGCAATGGCGAGACCGCCGATCACCGCTCGGACGCGGGATCGGGAGGCGTTACCTCGGGTAAAAACGCTCATGGTGCTCCTTGCTGTGTAGAAACGCGGGCAGACTTATGCGTTTGCCCAGTGTCCCCAACCTAACCGCGGTAGGGTCTCGGCGATGTTGCCGTTCGTTAACGGTTTGTAACGCCGTCAAATCGTTATGAGGCCTGGGTCCGCGGCATCCGGAAGCCGCGCTTGCTCACACGACGGCGGCGACGTCCGAGGCCCCCCGCGCACGGCGGGAGAAGATGACGGAATCCGCGCTCAGCAGGATGAGCGCGAGCCAGACGAGCCCGAAGCCGACCCACCTCTCGGGTGTCATCGGCTCGCCCTGCACGAAGGCGCCGAAGATGAACTGCATGATCGGGGCGATGAACTGCAGCAGCCCGATGACGGTGAGGGGCACGCGACGCGCCCCCGCGGCGAACAGCAGCAGCGGGACGGCCGTGACGACCCCGGTCAGGACGAGCAGGATCGTGTGCCCGAGGGAGACGTTGCCGATCGTCAGGCCCGTCGTCGCGCTCACCGCGATGAGCTGCACCACGGCCACCGGGGCGAGCCACACCGTCTCGAGCGAGAGACCGCTGACGGCGTCGACCGCGGGCCCGATCCGCTTCTTCACCAGTCCGTAGAGACCGAACGAGAACGCGAGCGAGAGGGCGATCCACGGGAAGGAGCCGTACCCGACGACGATCACGATCACCGCGACAGCGGCCAGTCCGATCGCGATCCACTGGGGAACGCGCAAGCGCTCGCGGAGCACGAGCACCCCGAGCAGCACCGTCACGATCGGATTGATGAAGTACCCCAGGCTCGTCTCGATCACGTGCCCACTGAGGGTGCCGATGATGAAGACCTGCCAGTTGACGTAGATGAGCGCGCCTGCGACGGCCGTCCAGCCCAGCAGGCGGCGGTTGCGGACGATACGCCCGAGGGCCGCCCACCCCCGCGTCACCGTCAGCAGCAGCACGCAGAAGACGAGCGAGAACAGGATGCGCCACGCGACGAGCTCCCAGGGGCCGGTCGGCGCGAGGATGACGAAGTAGAGCGGGAGGAAGCCCCACAGGAGGTAGGCGCCGAACGCATACACGCCTCCCAGCGTGCGCTGGCGTGCGGCCTCCGCCTCGCTGTTCGAAGGGACATCGGATGCCGCGGCGGGGGTTTCGGCATTCTTCGAGGTCACTCATCCACCCTAGGACCGAGCGGGGTCACGACCGCCGTCGAGGCCGGGTCGAGGCATCCGTCGCCTGCCGTTCAGCCGCGCAATCCTGCCACCGGCGGATACCCCGTCTGCCTTCAGGACGAAAGAAGGGCCCGGATGCCGAAGCATCCGGGCCCTTCTCGAAAAAGATCCGATCAGCGGACGACGACCGCCAGCACGTCGCGAGCCGAGAGCACGAGGTACTCGTCCGCGCCGAACTTGACCTCGGTGCCGCCGTACTTGCTGTAGATCACGCGGTCGCCGACGGCGACGTCGATCGGAACGCGATTGCCGTTGTCGTCGATGCGACCGGGGCCGACGGCCACGACCTCGCCCTCCTGGGGCTTCTCCTTGGCGGTGTCGGGGATCACAAGACCGCTGGACGTGGTCTGCTCCGCCTCGACCTGCTGGATGACGATGCGGTCCTCGAGCGGCTTGATGGAAACCTGAGTGGAAACCGACACGGTCTACCTCTTTCTTGAAACCTGGAAACTAAGACTGGTTAGCACCCTCACCCTGAGAGTGCTAACCCCAGTCTAGGGAACAGCTGGCACTCATGCAACGCGAGTGCCAATCTCGGTCGCACTCCAATCCGAATCCGCGCCGACGCCGAATCGCTGGTGTAGGCAAAGGCGCTGCCCCCGTGGCGCCCGGCCTGCGAGCAGGATCGACTGGGGAGTCGGATGATGACAGCGCCGTACTATCTGGCCGTCGATGTGGGCATGAGCCGCACCGCCGCCGCCACAGCCCGCTACGGCGCCGATCGCGCCGTGCACGTCGATGGCTTCCCGCTCGGCAGGCACCTCGCCAGCGCTCCGACGGCCGTTTTCGTCGCGGAGGGCGAGTTGCTGTTCTCGGATGCCGCGATCCGTCGGGGCATCGTGCAACCCGAGCGACTCGTCCGCGAGTTCACGCGTCGCATCGGCGACGACGTTCCGATCCGCGCGGGCGATCAGCGGTTCACCCCCGAGCAGCTCTACGCGCGGACCGTCGCCTGGGTGGTCGACACCGTGTCCGAACGCGAGGGGCGCGAGCCGTCCGGGGTGGCCGTCACCGTCCCGCTCGGGTGGGGCGATTATCGGCGCGAGCTGGTCCGGGACGCCCTCTCACGCGAAGGATGGCGCGACGCCGTACTCTTCACCGAGCCGGAGGCCGCGGCCCGTCACTACGTCGCCGAGCGCCCTCTGGCACGTGAACGAGTCCTCGCGCTCTACGACCTGGGCGGGGGCACCTTCGATGCGGCGGTGCTGCGCGTCGGGAACGGTCATGTGGATGTGCTCGGGCAGCCACAGGGCCTCTCCTCTTTCGGCGGCGCCGATCTCGACGACGTCGTGGTCCGGCACGCGGTGCAAGCGGCCGGGCTGACTGCCGCCGACCTCGGGGACGACCGGGAGTCGCGGATGGCCCTCACTGCCCTCCGGCGCGAGTGCATCGAGGCCAAGGAATCGCTCTCGTTCGATTCCGAGGCGGTCATCCCGGTGATGCTCGGCGGACGCTCGGTGACCGTCCGGCTGACCCGCTCCGAGTTCGAGGACATGATCGAAGCGGGCATCGTCGACACCGTGGATGCTCTCGCCGAGGCGATCGCGGGCTCACAGGTCGCTCCGGCGGAGATCGAGGCGGTCCTCCTCACGGGCGGATCCTCGCGCATCCCGCGTATCGCACAGCTGCTCTCCGAACGATTCGATCGGCCGATCGCCGTCGACAGCGACCCCAAGGCGATCATGGCCCTCGGGGCCGCACGGATGTGCGCCGAGATCGCGACCGCACGCGAAGCTGCCGGCGACGCGGCATCAGACTCCCCCTCGATCGGGGATCCCGACCGATCCACTGCCCATCACCACGGCACGTCGGCGCGCCCGCCCAGACAACGGCGTGTGCTGTTCGGCGGCAGCCGGCCGGCACGCGACGCGGCGGCGGATCGGCCTGCGGCGCCCGAGGCAGACCGTGAAGCGCCCGAGGACGCGGTGCGGGAGCGCCCGTCGCGGATCGGGCGGATCGTCACCGTCGCCGGTATCTCGGCCGGGGCCCTCGTCCTGGCCGGAGGTATCTTCGTCTCGCAGACGCTGGGCGACTCCGGTGCGCCCGAAAGAACATCGCCGAGCGTCAGCGACAGTCCCGCGGTGACCGTCGACGACCCCGCCGCCGGTGACCCGGCCGACGAGGCGGCCGACACCGATCCCGCACCCACCACGACGAACCCCTCGTCCCCGCTGCTGACGCCCGCCCCCGACAACGACGTCGTCGTGGTGTTCCCCCGCACCGACGCCGACGGAACGGACCGGTGATCTCATGTCCCTGAATACCGAAACCGCTCTGCGCATCGCCGACACTCCCCTGCTCTGGACACGTCTGGCCCGCGCTCACGTGGACGGCATCGCCGCCGGCACCGCCCCCTCCCGGGCGCTGGTGGTGGGCCCCGCCGGCTCGGGCAAGTCGCGCGTGATGCGACACCTTCGCCGCGCTCTGACCGCCCAGGGCACCGCGACGTCGCTGGCGCGCGGCGAGTCGGACATCGCCGCCGTTCCCGCCTCGACGGTGCTGATGATCGACGATGCCCACCTGCTCACCCCCGCCCAAATCGCTGCCGTGCAGAGCCGCACGGGCGATCCGGCGGCGGCTGTCGTCATCGCCACCCGACCCGGGCCGCTTCCGCCGACCCTGCAGCAGATCGCGGACACCCTCGAGCGGGCCCAGTCGGCGATCGTCCTCGGCCACATCTCCCGCAGCGATGTGCAGGTGCATCTGGAGGAACGGGATCGACGGATGCCTCGCGCCTGCGTCGACGACATCCTCGCGCTCACCGGGGGGATGTCGTGGCTGGTCGCCGAGTCGCTGTCCGTCCATGACAGCGGGGAGTGCGCAGGCGACGGCGCGCACGGAGCCATCGGCGATGCGCTGCAGGACGTCATCGCGCACCGCCTGCGCGCCCTGGACCCGGCGACGCGCGCCGTGGTGGAGGCGGTCTGCACCGCCCCCGACGATCACTCCCCGTCCGTCGCGGCCGACGACGCTCTGCTCGGGTCGGCCTACGCGGCTGGTCTCCTGCTCCGCAGCGGCCAACCCGTTCCGGCCGTCCGCGCGGCGGTGCGTGCCACGCTGCCGCTCGATCGGGTCATCGCGCTGTATGCCACCGTCGCGGGCGACTCCGCCCACGAGGCATCCGTCCGCCAGCTCCTCGGAGGTGTGCGCGATCCGCGGGTGGCCCGCGTGCTGCAGAGCCACGCCGACGCCGCTCGGCAGAACGACCCCGTACGAGCGCGCGAGCTGTACCGCAGCGCACGCGACGCCGGCGCGGACGCCGCGACGGTCGCGATCCGCCAGGCGCAGGTGGAGTGGTCGCTGGGCCGGATCGACGCGGCGAGCGTCTTCCTGGACGGTGTCGCGATCGCCGCCGAACACCCCGACCACGACCGCGCCGCCGATGTGGGCGCGGCGATCTGGGCAGCGCGCGGGCTCATGCCGATGAGCGACGCGGTCTACCGCTCCTCGGTCCCCCGCACAGCCGAGACGTCGGCTCGCGCCGCGATCGTGGCGCTGGCGGTGGCGGACCGCGGTGCGCTCCTGTCGGACGCAGTGGCTCCGCCCGCGCAGACGATGCCGTCCACGCTGACCGTCGCGATGGACCTGCTGACCCGCGGCATGCGCGAAACACTCACCGGCTCGGCTCACGAGGCCCTGCACGAGCTGGTGCGCGCGGCCGAGATGTACAGCGCCTCCGGCAGCTCCGACGCGATACCGGAGCTCCCCGCCGTCATCGCGGCCGTCGCCGCGCTGAACGTCGGCGAACCGGACGTCGCTCACTCCGTGCTCGATCAGGCCGTGCACAGCGGCCACGGCGGCGCGTGGGCGTCGCGGCGCCTCCTGCTGTGGCGGGCGTGGGTCGCCCTCCAGCAGGAGCGCGCTCACGAGGTCGAGACCGCGCTGCAGGCGATCGTGCCCGAGTCGCGCTCGCTCGATCCTCGCGAGAAGCTGCTGCTCGACGCACTGTCGGTCGCGATCGCGCGGCGCTACCACGACTCGGCGGCGCTCGCGTCGGCCTGGCGTGCTGCTCGCGAAAGCCTGCTGCGGGCACGCTTCGACGTGTTCAGCCTGCTGCCGCTGGGCGAATTCGTCGTGGCCGCCGCCCGCGTCGGCGACGTCGACCGCGTCCGGCCGCACTTCACGCAGGCGTGCGCGCAGATCGAGCGACTCGGGGCACCGCCCCTGTGGTCATCCCACCTGCATTGGGCCGGAATCCAGCAGGGAATCCTGCGTGCCCGTCCGTCCGACCTCACTCCCCATGCCCGCGCCCTGGTTGCGGCCGCCCCTCACAACCGGCTCGCCGCGATGATGGCGCAGGCCGGTCGCGTGTGGACCGCCGTCCTCGCGGGGTCCGTCGACGTCGAAGCGATCGAGACCGCCGCGCTCGGCCTCGGCACGGTCGGCCTCGCATGGGACGGCGCTCGCCTCGCAGGGCAGGGCGCCGCGCGCACCGAGGACAGGCGGGAGATCTCGCGCCTCCTCGCGTGCGCCCGACAGCTGCACCCCCGCGACGAAGGACGTCCCACCGCGCTGGAAGACACGGGGCCCGCGCCGGTGTCGGCTCAGCCGCGTGCGCACAGCGACCTCAGCACCCGCGAACTCGAGGTGGCGGCCCTGGTCGTTCAGGGAAAGACGTACGCCGAGATCGGAGCATCCATCTTCATCTCGCCCCGCACCGCGGAGCACCACATCGCCCGCATCCGCCGCCGTCTGGGGGCGACCAACAGATCCGACCTGATCGCCAAGCTGCGGCCCGTCCTCGAGGAGGCGGGATCCGAAGAGCGGGACGAGAGCGCGGCTGAGTCGTCGACGTCGTCCGCCGAGCCGCGCCGCAAGCGGGCCTCGGCATGACGCCTCCCTCCTCAAACCCCTAGTCCCCCACCGCCTGATGCGGGGGTTACCCCGACGCGCGGCGCACGTGCCACCACCTACCGTCAGAAGAAGTTCTACACATTGAGGAGCCGAGCATGAGCCTTACGCTCGCAACAGTCGCCGAAGCCCTGATCGAATTCATCCTGAGCCTGCTGCGCGACCCCGTCGCCGCCGCGGAGTTCGACGAGGATCCGGATGCCGCGCTGCTGCACCGCGGACTCAGCCACGCCACTGCGGCGGATGTGGCGGCCGTGGCCCCGGTCGTGATCGAGCGCACCCAGGTCGTTCAGGTCGCCGTGCCCAAGGCGGTGTACGTGCGCTCCGAGTCGCACGACTCGCACGACAATCCCGTCGTCCGTGAGATCAAGCAGGTCACCACCCACTTCCAGTGGGTCGATGACCGCGACACGATCGTGGACCAGTCGGTCAACCAGAACATCTGGGCCGACGGCGATGTCACGCAGACCTTCGACAACGAAGCCACGGTGGCATCGGGCGACGAAGCGATCGCCGCCGCCGGTGATGTGGACGTCGACAAGACGCTCGATCAGTCGACGACCATCGATGCCGACGGCAACGTCAACATCGGCAACGACACCGATGTGTCGGTCATCGAGGACTCGCTGAACGTCGACACCGACGAGGCGACGACGGACGACGACTCCACCGACACCGACGTCGACGGGTCGTTCAACGACGACTCGACCACGACGACCGTCGACGGGTCGCTGAACCAGGACACCGACGTCACCACCACGACCGACTCGACCGTCATCGTGGACGTCGTCGACGATCCCTCGCTCGACGCCGACCCGACGGTCGTGCCGGCCGACGGTGCCGCGCCGGCGGAAGGCGGCGAGGACGCGCCCATCGATGAAGCCCCCGCCGAGGAAGCCCCCGCCGAGGAGGCCCCCGTCGAGGAGTATGCCGAACCTGCCTCCGTGGAGGCGCCGGTCGACTCCGCGGCGCAGTACGCCGAGCTCGAGTCGGACGCCGACTCGACCGACCTGTACGGCAGCACCGACACGGTCATGGGCGACGAGCCCGCGGCCGACGACCAGTTCTAGGCCATGCGCCTGTTCACCCCCTCCCGGCACTCCGATTCCGGGGCCGTCGGCGAGCCGGCTGATGCGGACACAGCCGCGGAAGCCGGAACGCAGACCGATCAGACCGTGACGGATGCCGCCCCCGAAGCCGCGGCATCCGTCACCTCCTCGACCGCCGTGACGGGCGGCGCCGTTGCACAACCCGACGAGGGAAGCGGACGCAGCGTCGAGCGCGCCGCGATCCCCGCCCGGCCGCCGCTGCGCAGCACCGACGCCCCGCCGGTCCTCGTCAAGCTGCCACCGCCGTTCTTCGTCCGGGTCAGCCAGCTGTTCTGGATCGTCAGTCTTCTGCTGGGCGCGGCTGCCATCGTCTACATGTTCGTCATCCGGCAGGCGCAGCTCCCCGACATCGCGGAACTCGTCCGCACCGTCGACGGGACGCGTGCCGAGCAGACCTACACCGCTGCGGCCGACATCGTGTTCTGGTCGATCTTCGCCCCCACGGTCGCGATCGTCCTGCTGCAGATCGTGTTCCAGGTCTCGTTCTCGAACCGGCGGCCGAACGTGCGGTGGTGGCAGTTCGGGTCACTGCTGGCACAGGTCGGCGTCTTCCTGATCGCGCGCGAACTCGTCGCGTTCGGTGAACGCGGGATGCCCCTCGAGCAGATCATGCTGCTGCAGATCGGCGCGGCGACGGCAGGACTTCTGGTCAGCGTCCTACCCCAGGCGCTGCGGTGGACCGCCCGCAAGCACGACGTCCGGCGCGGACCGATCGCTCCGGCGGCCGACACCCAGCTCTGAGGCAGCGCCCTCCAGGCTGCGCACCACGACACGGCACAGCTCTACGGTCCGCCGGTCGCTCAGGGGGGCCTCCGCAAGAGACCGCCACCGCGCGAGAAGCTCTTCGACGCGATCGTGGATCTGCACGGTGGTCGCGAGATCCGGCAGCCCCAATCGCGAGAGAGCGGGGGTACCGGCTCCCCCGACGATGCGCTCGGCCTGGACGGCATCATCGTCCGAGAGATCGGATCCGCTGGTGCGCAGGCTCGCAAGGAGATCGAGTTCGCGCAGGTCGTGGCTGTTGGCCGTCACCCGCTCGAGAGAGGCCAGGACGCGGTCGGAACCTGCCCGCGGGTCATCCCTCAGGAGTGCTTCGACTCCCTCGACGACCACTCGGGCCTTGAGCGCGGTCGCCCGCGAGCGGAACTGCTCGGCGACGAAACGTTGAACCTCGATGAGCCCGCTCTGCTGGACCATCCGTTCCGACAGCGCGGACGACGAGCGTGCGCCGCCGCGTACGAGTGCCGCGGCCAGGCGCACGCCGAAGATGCCGAACCGGTCGAGGAGCGCCGCTCGGCGCTGGACGCTCAGCGTGGTCTGCTCCCCCGGCCGCGTGAAGCGGTCGACGGAGATCAGCATCCGATCGCGGATGCTGCGATCCAAGCCCGCGAGCTCCTGGAACGCCGAGAACTCGTTCTCGCGCAGAGTGCGCGCTCCCTCCGCCAACAGGCCGGCTACCGGGATGCACCCCAGTGCCAGCGAGCGCAGAGCGCCGTCCTGCCGGTAACGGCTGGCGATGCGCGCAGCCGACAGCAGGGAGTCGATGCGACCGGACCCGATCTCGTCGGCGCGCGACAGCAGCGCCACGGCGTTGATCGTCTGCGACGAGCCCGCCGCGGCGTCGCGGAAGGCCTCGAGGAACGACACGTCGGAAGCATGGATGTGCCGGAGCAGATACAGGATCGCGTCGGCTTCGGACGGGGCATCCGTCGGTGTAAGGAAGCGCACGGACCGCTCGGAGACATCGGCGGATATCGAGGCGATGCCCGGCGTGTCGATCAGCACGGTCGAGCGGAGGCTCTCGGAAGGCCATTCGACGTCGATGCGGGCGACGTCCTCGGCTTGCCTCCCCCCGAGATCCATCACCAGCGCGCCGTCCGACCTGGTCACGGGCAGGCGCACTTCGCCCCCACCGACGAGACGGGCGGTGATGCGCGCGGTGCGGGCGTAGCGGTACCACGTGACGGTCCGGGTGCATTCGCCCGCATCCGTCGGGGCGATCTGCTCGCCGATCAGCGCGTTCAGAACCGTCGACTTGCCGGCTTTGACCATGCCCGCGACGGCGAGGCGGAGCGGCTCGCGCAGCCGCTGCTGCCAGCGGTCGAGCTGGGCGATCGCGGACGTGTCGTCGGCGTACAGCTCCCGCGTCCCGTCGAGGAGACCGGTCAGCTCGCCGAGGCCGCCACGCATCATCGGCGCGCCCCGGAGGTCAGCGCTCCCGCGGAGGGGACGCCCGCGTCGAGCGCCGCCGGCGCCGGGATCTTCGACCGCAACGCCTCGATGCGCGCGAGCTGTCCCCGCAGTTCTGCGATGCGCCCGTCGCGATCGGAGGCGTACACGGTCGCGGCCTGCTTGGCGGCGAGGACCGAGTCGGCGAGCGAACGATGCAGCTGGTCGGCGATCGCGCCGAAGTGGTCCCGCGCGACGCGCTGCACGAGTCGCAGTCTGTCTTTGAGCTGCTTGCCGACCTGGAACACGACGTCCTCGATGTGGCGACGTGCGAGATTCTTCGCCTCCGCCTGCCGCCGCGAGAGCCGCGAGGACATGTCCTCCCGGTACGCGCGCCGGCCGACGAGCACTCCGACCAGCAGCGAGAGGGGGTTGATCAGCGTCAGTCCCACCAGGCTCGTGGCGAGCCCCGCCATCAGCACGCCGCCGTACGACCCGCGGACGCCGATATAGATCTTCTCGGCCGCCCCGAGCCTGCCCTCGTCCATCCCCTGAAGCTGCTCCACCGGAGCGAGCACACCGTCGGTGTCGCCGACATCGATGAATGGGATGGTCGACTCCCCCGCCGTGAACTCCTCCGCCACGCGCTCCGACAGCCACCGCGAGCGCTCGTTGGTCCACACGAAGGTCTCGGACACCGCGGCCGAGACGCGCTGGTCGAGCCATTCGGCGATCTGGTCCCAGATGGGGCCCGGATCGCCTTCGTCGATCGCGACCTCGGCTTCGCGCTGCACCTTCCGGAGGCGGTCGCGCAGATCGTGCTCGGTGTCGGCGATGAGGTCGGCGATGCCGTCACTGAGCGACACTTGCCACCGCGAAGAACGGCTGCGGAACTCGTCGGCACGAGTCCTCGCCTCCTCGAGCTGCGCGATCATCCTGGGGGTGTCCTCGGGATGAAGCAGGGCGTTGAGCTCGGTGCTCACGGTGATCGCGAGCTGGTCGGCGACCGACGCGAGGTCGTGCACCGCACCGCGCTGGTGGACGATCTCGGCCTTGCCGAGCACGTCGCGCCGCAGGTGCGCGACGAGCGCGGGGAAGCCGGATTCCTCGTTGAGTTCGCGGTCCTGTTCCTGCGCCGCGAGCATGCGCAGATCGCTCGACACCGCGAACATGGGGATCTCGCCGACGTCGCCGAGGTGCGACCGGTCGATGTGCTCGATGTGCCGCCAGGCCGGATAGATGTCGGTCTTCGTCAGCACCGCCGCCACGTTCGGCGAGACGCGCAGCGCATGGCGGAGGAACTGCACCTCCGGCTCGGTGTACTCCTGCGAGGCGTCCGAGACCAGCAGCACGGCGTGGGCCGTCGACAGCGCGGCGAGGGTGCTCACCGAGCGGGTCGACTCGACGCCGCCCACTCCCGGGGAGTCCACGAGCCGCAACCCGCCCTTGAGCAGTTCGCGCGGCAGCATGACCTCGGCGCCGACCAGATCCCGCTCGTTGTCGGGATTGCCGCTCTCCGAGACGTAGTCGGCGAGGTCGGCGAGCGGAATCGGCACCCGCTCGATCGACGACTCCACGCCCTCGTCTTTGCGCAGGAGGGCGAAGGCGGCCGGCTCCGCCGCGAAGGACACGGCGGTCGGCACGCTCGTGGCGATGTCGTCGTCGACGGGGCACGCGGGCGCGTTGACCAGAGCGTTCACGAGCTTGCTCTTGCCCTGCTTGAACTGCCCGACGATGATGACGCGCACGTAGGGATCCATCAAACGCGATCTGGTCTGCTGGAGTCTCTGGACGAGGTCCGTTCGACCGACCGACGTCGAGAACGCCGTGGCCTGGTCGACGAGCGCGACGATGGGCGATCGCTGGCGAGCCAGCGAGGAGGACGCGAGGTCGTCCCCTGCCGTGGCTGCGCGCTCCGCAGGACGGGCGGTATCGGTCATGAGGAACTCCCTTGTTCGCGGCATCCGATCAGGATCGCGTCGCCGCCGCGGTCACGGCGTGCGTGCGAGATCGCGCCGCACGAAGAACACAGACCTCGGACTGCTCTCGCCCGAGGTCTGTGTTCTCACGTGTTTTGTTCGGAACGCGCGCCCGATCGGATGTCAGGAGCCGTCGAAGTCCGCGGACTCCATGGGCACATCGGTCGCGATCGCGGCATCGTCGCTGCCCCAGATCACGTCGGCGTCCACGTTCCAGCTGCTGGCGGTGTCGACCTCCAGCGATTCGTTGAACGACGAGTCGGCCGAGTAGCTCTCCGACATGTCGTTGTACGAGTCCGCGACGTCGGAGTTGGTCGACGAGTCGGTCCAGGTGGACGTCGACGTGTGGTCGTTGTACGAGCCCACCACGTTGGTGATCATCGTCTCGTTGCCCATGTTGACGTCGCCGCCGGCGTCGATGTTGGTCGAGCGGTCGACGCTCTGGCTCAGGTTCAGGTCGCCACCGGCCGCCATGGATCCATCACCGGATGCCACGACCGCAGAGCTGCCCTCGAACGACCCTTCGCCCCATCCCTCGAAGTTGCCGTTGACGGACTGGTCGACGATCGTGTTCTGGTTGTTGACCCAGAGGTCACCGTCGCCGCCCGCGCCGCCGCCGAGTCCGAGGCTGCCGAATCCGGTGCTGTAGTCGCGGGTGCCGACCTCGATCGAGTGGTCGTCGGTCGACGCGTCGACGTGCGAGTTGAACGATCCCTCGACGACGTCCGACGAGTGGTCGTTGTACGAACCGTTGATCGAATTGTCGCTGTTGTCGTCGGTCGAGTTGTCGCTGTTGTCGTTGAACGAGCCGTCCGCCGACCAGGTCTGGTCGTGCGAGTCGACGTTGCCCACGTCATCGAGCGTGACGTCGTAGTTCCCGCTGCCGTTGACCGAGTCGTCGGTGTTGCCCGACCCGGTGACCTCGGTGTCGACGTTGCCGCTGCCGTTGACGGAGTCGTCGGTGTTTCCGACGCCGTCGAGATCGACGGCGAGGTTGGTCGTGTTCGTGGTGTTGCTGGTGTTGAACGAATCCTTCACCTTGGTGTCGAACGAGTCGTTGAATTCGGTGGATGTGTAATCGGCCATGATCGGTCTCTTTCCATTCGCCGCGCGAAGCGGGGGAGTTCAGTGGGGTGGATGCCCGGCCGCCGGATCCACCGACGGCCGGGCGAGTGGGTCAGCCCTCGATGATCGCCGCGTCGTGGCTGTCGACGATCGCGTCGACGTCGAGGTTGACCTCGTTCGTGGTGTCCCACAGCTCCGACGAGTTGAACGAGTCGGTCGCGGTGTAGTCCTGCGACTGGTCGTTCCAGGAGTCGCTGATGCTCGTGTTCGTGGAGCTGTCCTCCCAGTTGGTCTCTTCGTCCCAGCTGTTGTTCGAGTCGATGACGTTGGTGATAGTGGTCTCGTTGCCGATGTTCACGTCGCCGCCGCCGCTGATGTTGGTGGAGTAGTCCACGTCGGTCGACAGGTTGATGTCGCCGCCGGCCGCGTACGCCTCGTCACCCGATGCGACGACCGCACTGCTGCCGCCCCCGCCCCAGACGCCGCCGTCGACGTTGGCGTTGAAGGACTGGTCGATCACCGTGTTCTGGTTGTTGATCATCGTGTCGCCGCTGCCGCCACCGGCAGAACCGCCGCCGAGCGTCACATCGCCGAAGCCGGTGTTGTACTCGCGCATGCCGACGCTGACGGAGTGGTCATCGGTCGAGGCATCCGTCCAGGTGTTGAACGAGTCGGTCGTGGTCTGCGTCGACCAGTCGTTGCCCGAGTCGTTCATCGAGTTGTCGGAGTGGTCGTCGACCGAGTTGTCGGAGTTGTCGTTCCACGAGTCCGTGATGTCGGTGTCGATGTCGTTGGAGTCCTGGTTGAACGAATCGGCGACATCGACGGTGGTGTTGCCGCTGTCGTTCGTCGAGTTGTCCTCGTTCCACGAGTCCGTGATCCCGAGGTCGGTGTTACCGCTGTCGTTGGTCGAGTTGTCCTCGTTGAAGGAATCTCCGACCACGACGCCCAGGTTCGCGCTGTTCGCCGTGTTCTCGGTGTTGCCCGAGTTCCACGTGCCCGTGTTGAACGAGTCGTTGAATTCTTCGGTGTCGATGTCAGCCATGAGTTCTTCCCCATCCCGGGGTCAAGGGCCCCGACGTATTTGTGGTGTGGCTTCACGCTACGAGCGCACGCAAACGACCACATCGGGGATGTCTCCGGGCTTCGCTGCGCCATGGGAGGGGGTTTTCGGGGGCGGGGGTGGGGGCCTTAGGGGGATCGAGCCGTGGGCTTCCGGTGGTCAGGGGTTGCGGCATCCGGGGTTTCCGCGGCGCCCGCCCGCCGCCGCGCTCCCGCCCGCCGACCGCCTCTCCGATCCCCGTCGCCGCCGCCGCCGCCGCCGCCGCCGCCGAAGCTCGCAGAATCCCGCGTGCTTCGCAGAGCAGCGCCGCCTGTCTGCGAACTCCGCGTCGATCTGCGCACGTCGTCGAGGTGAGGCACCCGGAGCGCCCGGGCTAGGCTGGCAGCGTGGATGCAGCAGAGCTCGGCGCCCTGCTGACCCCCGAAGGTCTGCGGCTCGTCGACAGCCTCCCCCCGATGGAATCGACCGACGACGTCGCGCGAGCCGTCTCCCGGCTGCGCGCCGACGGCCGGTCCCCCGCCCTCGTCTCGGCGGCGGTCGGGCAGGCACGCCTGCGCGCAAAGGCGCGCGGCAAGTTCGCCGAGTTCGCGGATCGGATGCTGTTCACCCGCGCCGGCCTCGAGCAGGCGACCCGGCTGTCCATCGCCGCACGGCATGCGGGCCGGTTCCGCGAGGCGGGCGTGACGGCGGTCGCCGACCTCGGGTGCGGTATCGGCGGCGATGCGCTGGGTTTCGCCGCGCTGGGCCTCCGGGTGCACGCGGTCGACGCCGACGAGGTGACGGCAGCCATCGCCGCGTACAACCTCGCGCCTTTCGGCGATGCGGTCACCGTGCAGCACGCGCGCGCCGAGGACGTGGATCTGGCCGCACGATTCGCGGCACCCGGCGAGCGCGGCGCGGTGTGGCTCGATCCCGCGCGGCGGACGGCCGGCCACAGCGAGACCTCCCGGGTGCGTCCCGAGGACTACACGCCGTCGCTGGAGTGGGCTTTCGCGCTCGCGGAGCGGATGCCGACCGGCATCAAGCTCGGTCCGGGATTCGATCGCAGCGCCCTCCCGCCGCACGTGGAGGCGCAATGGGTGAGCGCCGACGGGTCGACCATCGAACTCGTGCTGTGGTCGGGAACGCTCGCCCGTGACGGAGTGCGTCGTGCGGCGCTCGTGGTCCGGGGCGACTCCGCGCATGAGCTGACGGCGGCGAAGGATGCTGCGGACGAACCCGTCCGCGCACTCGGCGCCTACCTCCACGAGCCCGACGGTGCGGTCATCCGTGCGCGCCTCATCGGCGACGTCGCGCGGGCGCTGCAGGCGGGGATGGTCGCGGACGGCATCGCCTACCTCACGTCGGACGCCGCGCTGACGAGTCCATTCGTTTCGTCCTTCCGCGTCCGTGAGCAGCTCCCCGCCGACGTCAAGGCACTCGCCCGGGCCCTCCGCCAGCGCGGCATCGGCACGCTCGAGATCAAGAAGCGAGGCGTCGACATCGACCCGGCGGTGCTGCGGAAGTCACTGAAGCTCTCGGGCGACGCATCCGCCACCCTTTTCGTCACGCGTATCGACGGCAGACGCGTCGCCCTGCTGGCGGATCGCGTCTAGCGGTCGGGGTCAGCTGAGCATGTCGGCACGGCCGGCGGCCCACAGCAGCCAACCCGCGCTGTAGAGCACCGACAGCAGCCCGAGCACGAGCGCCCAGACCGCGACGGCGCGGCTCTCGAAGGGTCGTCGCAGTGCGAGGACGGCGACGACGATCCCGACGAGGCCGAGAGGGAAGGCCCAGCCGACGAAGAGCGCGAACGCCAGGCCGCCCACCGCGAAAGCAAGTGCCCAGCCGGCCAGGCCGCGCGGGGGCGCCGGTTCTGCGACCGCCCACTGCACGGGCGCGTAGGGCTGCTCGCCTGCGTCGGCGGGCGCGGAGGTCACTTCGACGGGCGCTGTGGGCAGTCTCGCGAATCCTCCCCGATGCGCTCCGGGCAGCGCGGTCTCGGCAGCCGGCGGCGCGATGTCGGGCGACGGCGGTTCGTTCCGCGGCACGGATGCCCCGCCGTATGCGGGTCCGACCGGATCTGTCACGCTGCCGCTCCGCGCCCGCCGTCACCCGCGGCGATGGCGCCCGCGACCCCCACGGCGTCCTCGTCCACGGCGACCTGGATCTCGGTGACGGGGAGGGTCGAATCGGCGCCGAAGGCGAGCGTCGACGGCGGGTGCCCCGCCATGATGAGCTCGGCCGCGAGCCCCGCGATCATCGCCCCGTTGTCGGTGCAGAGCGACAACGGAGGGATGCGCAGCGCCACCCCGGCGGCATCCGCGCGCTCGTGCGCCACCTCCCGCAGGCGGCGGTTCGCGATCACGCCGCCGCCGAGCAGCAGGCGAGGCACTCCGTGTCGGGCGCACGCGTCGAGCGCCTTCGTGACGAGGACGTCGATGACGGCCTCTCGGAAGGACGCGGCGACGTCATCGACCGGCACCGGTTCGCCGGCCGCCTGCTGCTGCTCCGTCCAGCGCGCGACCGCGGTCTTGAGCCCGGAGAAGGAGAAATCGTAGCGGTGGGTGTCCATGTCGGACGCCCGTGAGAGTCCGCGCGGGAAGCGGATCGCCCGGGGGTCGCCCGTCAGTGCCGCCCGATCGATCTCCGGTCCGCCCGGATACGGCAGCCCGAGCAGCCGGGCGACCTTGTCGAACGCCTCCCCCGCGGCATCGTCCACGGTCTCGCCCAGGAGCTCCACGTCGCTCGTCAGGTCGCGCACCAGCAGCAACGAGGTGTGGCCGCCGCTGACGAGAAGGGCGACGGTCGGGTACTCCAACGGGTCGCCGGCGGGATCGAGGATGTCCGCGGCAATGTGCCCCACGAGGTGGTTCACCGCGTAGATCGGCCGGTCGAGCGACACGGCGAGCGCCTTCGCCGCACCGATGCCGACCATCAGCGCCCCGGCGAGACCCGGACCGGAGGTGACGGCGATCGCGTCGATGTCCGCCAGCGTGACGTCTGCCTCGGCGAGCGCCGCAGCGATCGAGGGCTGCATGGCTTCGAGGTGCGCGCGGGCGGCGACCTCGGGCACGACTCCGCCGTAACGGGCGTGCTCGTCCATGCTGCTGGCGATGGTGTTGCTCAGCAGCGTCCGACCGCGGACGATGCCGATCCCGGTCTCGTCGCAGCTCGTCTCGATCCCGAGGACGAGGGGCTCGGTGCGGTTCAGCTCGGGGCGGTTCACTCGGGTACCTCCGTCGACGCCGGGGACGCGGCATCCGCGCTCGCCCGCCGGCGCTCGCCGAAAGCCGGGGATCCGCCCGATGTCGGAGCGATGCCCGCAGGATGCTCCGCATTCCGGCCGATCTCGGACGTCGGGCCGGGCTCGGACGTCCGTTCCCGCGCCGCGACCCAGTCGGCCACGACCAGGCGCATGACCACGGCGTCGATGTCGTCGGGCTGGTAGTAGTGCGGACGCCGCCCGAGCTCGACGAAACCCTCCGATGCGTACAGGCCCTGCGCGACCGGGTTGTCGGCCCGCACCTCGAGGAACACCTCGCGCACCCGGCGTCGCGCGGCTTCGTGCAGGAGCGCCGACAGGATGACCCGGCCCCGGCCCTGTCCGCGAGCCGCTTCGGCGATCGCGATCGTCTGCACGTCGGCGTCCTTCGAGCCACGCGGGGCGCGCAGGCCGGCGTACCCGAGCAGCTGAGGGCCTTCCTCGTCGACGATGTACCACCCGTGCGGAGAGGACAGCTCTTCGCGCATCATCGCGTCCGACCACGCATCGGTCGGGAACGATGCCCGTTCGAGGGCCATGATGGCGCCGAGGTCGTCGGGCACGGCATCGCGCAGGGTCATGCGGTCACCCGCTTGGGTCCGGCCGACAGCGTCACGTCCGGCGACCGCAGGTACAGCGCTTCGTCCGGGCCGACCGCTCGATCGGCGGCGAGGGCGCGGGATGCCACGATCCCGACCATCGCCGCGGGCACGGCGGTCGCATCGTGGCGGCGTGCGCCGAGCTCCTCGAGACGCGCGTCGAGGTCGTCGCGGGGGACGAGCGCCGGCCCGACGGCGCGGACGGGCAGCCCGTCGTCGTCGAGCCCGTCGTATACGGAGTACGCGAACTCCCGGCGCCGCGCATCGGTCACGACCGCGAAACGGGGCGTCTCGATGTCTCGGATGGCGTCGGCGAGAAGCACCTGGAGCGCGATCGCGTCGTGGCTCACCACGGGAACGACGCGGATCCCGCGTCCCTGCGCGAACGTGCGCGCCGCCGCGATGCCGACCCGCAGCCCGGTGAAGGGGCCGGGCCCCATACCCGCCGCCACCGTCGTGAGCGCGGCGCGGACGTCGCTCGCCGTCTCCCCGACGACGGATGCCGCGGCCAGCGCCTCCGTGAGCATCCGGCCGATCGCCTCTGCGTGCCCGAGGGCGTTCTCATTCGCGATCTCGGCGCGCACGACGCCGTCGTCCTCGACCACGGCGACCGCGGTTCCGAGGGAGGTGTCGATGCTCAGGATCACAGGTTCCAGGGTAGTCGCGCGGCGGCGAGCCGTTTCGGCGTCCGCACCCACCCGCCCGGCCCAAACCGTCCGCGCCGCCGCGACGAATGAGGGGTGTGAGACCGACGACGACCCGACGCACCCCCGCCCTGATCACGCGCGAACGCGAGCTGGGTCTTCGCCGCGTCGTCGTGCCGACCACGCTCGGGCCCGTCGTCGCGCGCGTCGGACGGGTCGCCCGCGTCACGCAGGGCGAAGACGCCGAGCGCATCGCCGGGGACCCACCCGTCCCCCGCAGGCGCACCCGCCCGGCGGGACGCTCCGCGACCATCCTGCTCCACGGGGCGGCGGGGTCCTGGACGACGTGGACGCCCCTGATCGCGGCATCCGATTCGATGGCCACCCCGCTGCACGACCTGATCGTCCCCGACCTGCCCGGATGGGGCGAAAGCGGAGAACTCCCGCTCATCGACAGCGTGGGCGAGATGTCCGATGCGGTCGCCGAACTCGCCCGGGCACTCGGGTACACGTCGTGGCGGGTGATCGGTCATTCCCTCGGCGGTGTCATCGCCCTCGACATCGCCGCACGGCATCCGCGCGAGACGACGAGCGTCGCTCTGGTGTCGCCGAGTGGCGCGGCGGTGCTCGACGCCGCCCGCCGGCCCCTCCGCGGCGGGCTGCGACTGCCCGCGCTCGCCGGGATGCTGCTCGCCATGCGCCTCCTGTCCACGTGGGGCCGTCGCGGGCGCGGCGGCCGTGCGGTGATGCGCACGCTCGACCGGGTCGGCGTCCTCCGCGGCCTCTCCGCGCCCCTGTTCGCCCTCCCCTCGGAAGTCCACCGCAGCGTCATCGCCGCGATCGCGGCCGATGCCCGCCCCGCGACGTTCCGCCGCGCCGCCATCCTTGCCGCCGCCTATGACACCGACGCCTGGCGAGGCATCGTGTGCCCGGTCGGTTCCCTCCGGGGGGAGAACGACGTCTTCTCGGCCACGTCCGACGCCGACGAGTTCGCCCGCCTGATCCCCGGCTTCCGCGAAGTGCGGCTGGCCGACGCCGGCCACTTCGCCCACGTCGAACGCCCGACCGCCGCCTTCGCCGTCCTCACCGCCCTCGCGGGCGTCCGTCGGACGACGGTGGCCGGTCTCGAGAAGAGCGACACACCGGAACGAGCGGATGCCGCGACATCCGCTCGTCGAGGCCTCGCGGCTACGACGCGCGGCTGATCGACACGCGGCTGATCGACACGGTGCGCGGAGCATCGTCGTCCAGCGCGAGCGTGTGCGCGGAGATGTCGCCGCACATCGTGTCGGCGCCACGACCTCCGGTGGGACGTTCGAGCTCGACCTCCCACCAATGGTCGCGCAACCCCGCGACCATGCCACGACCCCACTCGACCACGACCACGGAGTTGTCCAGATCGATGTCCAGATCGTCCAGCTCGAGTGCGGATCCGAGCCGGTAGGCATCCACGTGCACGAGCGGGGGGCCCTCGACGAGGGACGGATGCGTCCGTGCGATCACGAAAGTCGGGCTCTGCACGGGTCCGCGTACGCCCAGACCCGCCGCGATGCCCCGCGTGAGGGTCGTCTTGCCCGCGCCGAGCGGTCCGGTGAGCACGACGAGGTCACCGGCGTGCAGCATCCGCCCCATCTGCTCGCCCAGCGCCTCCATGGCCGCGGGCGACTCGATGTCGCGTTCCCCGACCAGCTCGTCCAGTCCCTCGCTCATACCTTCTGCAACGCCGGCGCCGTCGTGGGGCTTCCCGCTCACGAAGACACCTGCCGGCGCGACACGCGCGCGCCGATACGCGTCACGATCTCGTAGTTGATCGTGCCGGCGGCGTCGGCCCAATCGGTCGCCGAGGGAGACCCCAGCGTCGGATCACCGAACAGCACCGCCTCGTCGCCGACGGCCACCGGGAGGTCGCCGACGTCGACGACGAACTGGTCCATGGCGATGCGCCCCGCCACCGACACACGCTTTCCGTTGATATGGACGGGACCCACGCCGGATGCCTGCCGCGGCACCCCGTCGGCGTATCCGAGGGGGATCAGGGCCAGCGTCGTCTCGCTGTCGGTGACATGGTCGTATCCGTACGAGACGCCGTGTCCCGGGCCGACCCGGCGGACGGCCGCGACCGATCCGCGCAGGGTCATCGCCGGCCGCAGACCCAGGTCCGCGGAGGACTTGTCGGCGAACGGCGACAGCCCGTAGATGCCGATACCCGTGCGCACGCATCCCAGACGCGTCTCGGGCAGGGCGATCGCGGAATGCGTGGCCGCGATGTGCCGCAGCGGCGGCGCGAGGCCGGCAGATGCCGCGGCCGCGAGCGCCTCGTGGAATGCCCGCAGCTGCGCCCGGTCTTCATCGGCGCTGGTGTTGGAGAGGTGGCTGAACACCCCGATCACCCTCAGCTTGCCGATCCGCTCGAGGCGCGCCGCCTCGGCGAAGACCATGCCGTAGTCCTCGGGCGGAATGCCGTTGCGGGCCAGCCCCGTCTCGAGTTTGAGCTGCACCGCGACGGCGCGACCGACGGATGCCGCGGCCGCCGCCCGCAGCAGCTGGTCGAAGTCCGAGATGCCCAGCTCGACACCGGCGCCCGCTGCTTCGGCGAACGAGGCGCCGGGGGCATGCAGCCACGCGAGGATCGGAGCATCGATGCCCGCGCGACGCAGGTGCAGCGCCTCCGCGATGTCGGCGACCCCCAGTCGGTTCGCGCCGCCCTCGAGGGCCGCGGCGGCCGCGCGCACGGCTCCGTGCCCGTAGCCGTCGGCTTTCACCACCGCGATCACCTCGCTCGAGGTCAGACGACGCAGGTGACGGACGTTGGCCGCGATGGCGCCGACGTCGATCGTTGCCTCGCGCATGACCCCGGCAGGCAGACGGCTCATGCGGCCGTCTCCGCGATCACATATGCGGCGGCGATCCCGCCGTCGTGCGACATCGAGAGGTGCAGCGTGGCGATCCCGCGCTCGCCCACGGTGTCGGCGGTCGAACCCGACAGCGTGAACCACGGGCGGCCGGATGCCTCGGGCGTGACTTCGATCTCGGTCCAGTGCACCCCGTCCGAGCCGCCGAGCGCCTTGATGAGCGCTTCCTTGGCTGCGTAGCGCGCAGCCAGCGAGCGCGGCGGCAGTGCTCGTTCCGCGGGCGAGAAGAGCCGCTCGAGCAGGCGCGGCGTGCGCTCCAGCGAGCGCTCGAAGCGGGGGATGTCGACCAGGTCGACGCCGATCCCGACGATCATCGGCCGCTCCCCTCGCGCCTCTGTTGCAGCATCCGCCACACTATCGCGCGGTGCCCGCGATCCCGCCGGCTACTCGACAGTGACCGACTTGGCGAGGTTGCGCGGCTGGTCGACGTCGAGGCCCTTCGCGGTGGCGAGGCCCATCGCGAAGATGTGCAGCGGAACGACCGCCAGGAGCGGCTCGAAGAGCGGGCCGGCGAGCGGGATGTGGATGACCTCGTCGGTGTGCGGCAGCACCGCGGCGTCGCCTTCCTCGGCGATGACGATCACACGGGCGCCCCGGGCCTGGATCTCCTCGATGTTCGAGACGACCTTCTTGTGCAGTTCGGCCGATTCCCGCGGCGACGGCACGATGACGAAGACCGGCTGGCCGGGCTCGATGAGCGCGATGGGGCCGTGCTTGAGCTCCCCCGCGGCGAAGCCTTCGGCGTGGATGTAGGCGAGCTCCTTCAGCTTGAGCGCGCCCTCCAGGGCGATCGGATAGCCGACGTGGCGGCCCAGGAACAGCACCGAGCGGGTGTCGGTCATCCAATGCGCGAGCTGGCCGATGCGGTCCTGCTCGCGCTCGAGGATGCGCGAGATCTTGCTCGGGATCGCCTCGAGCTCGAGCACGTTCTGCGCGATCTCGGTGGGGCTCAGCGCGCCGCGGATGCCGCCGATGTGCAGCGCGAGGAGGTAGAGCGCGGTGATCTGCGCGACGAATGCCTTCGTCGACGCGACCGCGACCTCGGGGCCGGCGTGCGTGTAGACGATCGCGTCGGACTCCCGCGGAATCGTCGCCCCCTGCGTGTTGCAGATCGACAGGGTGCGCGCACCGTGCTCGCGGGCGTACTTGACGGCCATGAGCGTGTCCATGGTCTCGCCCGACTGGCTGATCGAGACCACGAGAGTGTCGGGGCCGATCACGGGATCCCGGTAGCGGAACTCGTGCGCGAGCTCCACATCGACGGGCACGCGCGTCCACTGCTCGAGCGCGTACTTGCCGACCAGGCCGGCGTAGGCGGCGGTGCCGCAGGCGATGACGATCACGCGGTTGATGTCGCGGAACAGCTCGTCCAGGCCGTCCAGCTCGGGGATGGCCACATGACCGTCGCGGATGCGGCCGCGCAGGGTGTTCGCGACGGCTTCGGGCTCCTCCGACACCTCTTTGGCCATGAAGCTCGACCATCCGCCCTTCTCTGCGGCCGAGGCATCCCACGTCACTTCGAACGGCTCGACCTCGACGGCGTTGCCCGTGAAGTCGGTGACCTCGACGCCCTGCGGAGTGATGGCGACGATCTCGTCCTGACCGATGGCGAGCGCACGGCGGGTGTGCTCGACGAAGGCCGCGACGTCGGATCCGAGGAAGTTCTCGCCCTCGCCGAGCCCGATGACCAGAGGCGAGTTGCGGCGGGCGCCGACGACCAGGCCGGGATGCTCCTCGTGCATCGCGAGCAGCGTGAACGCGCCCTCGAGCCGGGCGGCGACCGTCCGGAAGGCCTCGACCAGGTCTCCCCCGTTGGCCCGGTATTCGCGGCCGAGCAGCACCGCGGCGACCTCGGTGTCGGTCTGGCTGTGGAACGTGAAGCCGTCCGAGAGCAGCTCGGCCTTCAGTTCGGCGAAGTTCTCGATGATGCCGTTGTGGATGACGGCGAGCTTGTCGTCGTCGGCCAGGTGCGGGTGGGCGTTGGCGTCGGTCGGACCGCCGTGCGTCGCCCAGCGGGTGTGGCCGATGCCGGTCGTCCCGTCGGCGAGCGGGTCGATCGCGAGGTCATCGCGCAGCACCTTCAGCTTGCCGGCGCGCTTGCGCATCCCCAGCGTGCCGTCGCCGTTGATCACGGCGACTCCGGCGGAGTCGTAACCCCGGTACTCCAGCCGCGCCAGCCCGGCCATCAACACGCTCTGACTCGGCCGGGGGCCGACGTATCCCACGATTCCACACATGCTCTTCATGCTACGAGGCGGGGTATGCGAGACGCCTGAACGAAACGGATGCCGCGCCTGGACCGCCCGCCGCGGCTGGGCTACACCTTGCGCAGCAGCACCCGCTCGACGGCGTGCGCCTCACCCTTCTGCAGCACCAGGGTCGCCCGGTGCCGGGTGGGCAGCACGTTCTCGACGAGGTTCGGCAGGTTGATGTCGTTCCAGAAGCCCATCGCCAGGTCGAGGGCCTCCTCGTCGCTCAGGTGGGTGAACCCGCGGAAGAACGAGGTCGGGCTGTTGAACGCACTCGCCTTCAACGCCAGGAACCGGTTGGCGAACCACCGGGTGATGTGCGAGGTCTCGGCGTCGACGTAGATCGAGAAGTCGAAGAGGTCGCTGACGGCGACGTCGTTCGGGTTCGCCGGGGGCTGCAGCACGTTCAGCCCCTCGACGATCACGACGTCGGGGCGACGCAGGGTGACGTGCGCATCGGGGACGATGTCGTACTGCAGGTGCGAATAGAACGGCGCCCGCACCTCGGGAGCCCCGCTCTTGACATCGGTCATGAAGGCGACGAGCGCCCGCCGGTCGTACGACTCGGGGAAGCCCTTGCGGTCCATCAGCCCGCGCCGCTCCAGCTCGGCGTTCGGGTAGAGGAAGCCGTCGGTCGTCACCAACTCCACGCGCGGCGTGCCGGGCCACCGGCTCATGAGCTCGCGCAGCAGTCGGGCGATGGTCGACTTGCCCACGGCGACCGACCCCGCCACCGCGACGACGAACGGTGTGGTCGTGTCCTGCTCGCCGAGGAACGTGCTGGTGTCCGCCCCGAGCCGCTTGTTGGCCTCGGCATAGAGCGACAGCAGTCGCGACAGCGGCAGGTACACCTCGCGCACCTCGGCGATGTCGAGGCGGTCGCCGAGCCCCCGCAGCTGGACGATCTCGTTCTCGGTCAGCGGCTGGGTCACGCCCGCGGCCATGCGCGACCATTCCGCGCGGTCGATCTCGCGGTACAGCGAGTGCACCACGTCGGTCGTGGCGGTGTCGTCGGCAGGCATCGCGCCCATGGTAGCGGGTGCGGATGCCTCGGCCCGCCTCCGTGCATGAGGCTGTGCCCGCGCACGATACTGTCGAGCCGTGCGCTTAGGGGTCCTCGACATCGGCTCGAACACGGTCAATCTGCTCGTCGCCGAGGCTCGACCGGGCGTCCGGCCCGTCACCACGACGTCGTTCCGGCGGGTGCTGCGCCTCATGCGCTTCCTCGAGGCCGACGGCTCGATCAGCGCCGACGGAGTGCGGGCGCTGACGGATGCCGCGGCCCAGGCTCGCGCGGTCGCCGAGGCGGAGGGGGTCGAGGCGTTCCTGACGATCGCCACATCCGCGCTGCGCGAGGCCACGAACGGGCCCGAGGTCATCGCCCTCATCGAGCAGGTGACCGGGGTGCTCCTGCAGGTGCTCGACGGACCCGGCGAGGCGCGCTACACGTTCCTCGCGATCCGGCGCTGGTTCGGCTGGTCGGCGGGCGAGATCCTCATGCTCGACATCGGAGGCGGATCGCTCGAGGTCGCGGTCGGGGCGAACGAGCTTCCCGACGTCGCCCTGTCTGTCCCGCTCGGAGCCGGGCGCGTGACGGTCGGATATCTTCCGGACGACCCGCCCACCGAGACGCAGCTGCGCGCGCTGCGCGCGCACGCGGACGAGCAGCTCGAACCCGTGAAGCAGGCGATGGCGGGGCATCCGTCGCCCGATCATTTCGTGGGGTCGTCTAAGACGATCCGGTCGCTCGCGCGGCTGGCGGGGACGACGCAGCCGGGGTGGGCCGAAGAGGACCGCCTGCTGCTCAGTCGTGCGAGCCTGAAGAGCTGGATCCCGCGGATGGCGGCGATGCCCGCCGAGGCGCGCCAGCAGCTCCCGGGCATCACCCCCGAGCGCACGTTCCAGATCGTCGGCGGCGCCGTCGTGCTGCACGCGGCGATGAAGGCGCTGAACGTCGACACGCTCGAGGTGAGCCCGTGGGCCCTGCGCGAAGGAGTGCTCCTGCGCTACCTCGAGACGGTCGACTGACCGTCGCCCGTCAGAGCGCCAGCCGCCCCCGCACGACCTCGGCGAGCCCCTCGGCATAGCGGTGGGCGGCAGCCTCGTCGGCGGCCTCCACCATCACGCGCACGAGGGGCTCGGTGCCCGATGCCCGCAGCAGCACCCGTCCCGTGTCGCCCAGCGATGCGGTCGCGGCGGCCACGGCCTCGGCGACGACGGGGTCTGCGACGCGCGTTCGATCGACGCCTGTGACGTTGATGAGCACCTGCGGGAACACGGTCATCACCGACGCGAGTTCGGCGGCGGTGCGGCCCGTGCGGGCCATCTCGGCGACCAGGTGCAGGCCGGTCAGGAGGCCGTCGCCCGTCGTGGCGAACTCACTCATGATGACGTGCCCCGACTGCTCACCGCCCAGGGAGAAGCCGCCCTCGTTCATGCGCTCCAGCACGTAGCGGTCGCCGACTGCGGTCTGCTCGACCGTGATGCCGTGCGATTCCATCGCGCGGTGCAGTCCGAGGTTGCTCATGACGGTCGCGACCAGCGTGTCCGAGACGAGGTGCCCCCGCTCCTTCATCGCCACCGCGAGGATGGCCATGATCTGGTCTCCGTCGATGACCTTGCCCGTGGCATCCACGGCCAAGCATCGGTCGGCGTCGCCGTCGTGCGCGATACCGATGTCGGCGCCGGCCTTCAACACCGCTTCGGAGAGCACGGAGAGGTGCGTCGACCCGACTCCGTCGTTGATGTTCCAGCCGTCGGGGTCCGCGCCGATCACCGTGACCTCGGCGCCCGCGTCGCGGAACGTCTCGGGTGAGACTCCGGATGCCGCGCCGTGCGCGCAGTCGAGCACGACGTGCAGACCGCTCAAGCGGTTGGGCAGCGAGGCGAGGAGGTGCAGGACGTAGCGGTCCTCGGCGTCGGAGAACCGGCGGATGCGGCCCACGCCCGCGCCGGTGGGCTGCAGTTTGGGTCCGGAGAGCGCCTCTTCAATGCGCCGCTCGACTTCGTCCGGGAGCTTGACCCCTCCGCGCGCGAAGATCTTGATGCCGTTGTCGGGCGCGGGGTTGTGGGACGCCGAGACCATCACGCCGAAGTCGGCGTCGTGGTCGGAGATCAGGAACGCGAGCGCGGGGGTCGGCAGAACCCCGGCTTCGAGGACGTCGACGCCGGACGACGCCAGACCGGCGCAGACCGCCGCGGCGAGGAATTCGCCGGACACACGGGGGTCGCGTGCGACCACGGCGGTGAGCCGGCGGCCTGAGGCCTTGCGGGCCTCGGCGGTACGGCCCTGGCCCAGGACGACGGCGGTCGCCTGGGCCAGGGTGAGTGCGAGATCGGCGGTGAGGGGGCCGTTGGCCAGCCCCCGCACGCCGTCCGTGCCGAACAGCGGCATCGGAGCGGTACCGATCAGCGCTTCGAGTACTGAGGCGCCTTGCGGGCCTTCTTGAGACCGGCCTTCTTGCGCTCGATGACGCGGGCGTCACGCGAGAGGAAGCCGGCCTTCTTCAGGGTGGCGCGGTTGTGCTCTTCGTCGATCTGGTTCAGCGAGCGTGCGATACCGAGGCGCAGTGCACCGGCCTGGCCCGAGGGGCCACCGCCCGAGATGCGCACGATGACGTCGTAGGCACCCGTGAGGTTGAGCACGGTGAACGGGTCGGTGATCAGCTGCTGGTGCAGCTTGTTCGGGAAGTACTCCTCGAACGCACGGCCGTTGACCGTGATGGTGCCCGAGCCGGGAATGAGGCGCACGCGGGCGATGGCCTGCTTGCGACGACCGACGGCCGCACCGGGGACGCTGAGCACGGGGCGCTCTACGGCGACGGCTTCCTGGTCGACGGGGGTCTCGGTCGAGTAGCTCTCGGGAGCTTCGGTGGTCTCTTCGATGTTCGCCACGAGTATGTCCTTAATCTTCTGAACGGCGCTTACTGGGCGACCTGGTCGAGGGTGTAGGTCGTGGGCTGCTGGGCACCGTGGGGGTGCTCGGCGCCGCGGTAGACCTTGAGCTTCTTCAGCTGCTGGGCGCCGATGCTGTTCTTGGGGAGCATGCCGCGGACGGCCTTCTCCACGGCGCGCTCGGGGTTCTTGGCGAGGAAGTCGCTGTACGTGATCGACTTCAGGCCGCCCGGGTAGCCCGAGTGGCGGTACGCCTTCTTCTTCTCGAGCTTCTGGCCGGTCAGCGCGACCTTCTCGGCGTTGATGATGATGACGAAGTCACCCATGTCCATGTGGGGGGCGAAGGTCGCCTTGTGCTTGCCGCGGAGGAGCGTTGCGGCGTGGGAGGCGAGACGGCCCAGGACGACGTCGGTCGCGTCGATGATGAGCCACTCGCGCTGGGCTTCGCCAGCCTTGGGGGTGTACGTGCGCGTCACAATAGTGCTGCTTTCTTGAATCGAACGGAGAGGTTCGTGAATCCCGCTCCGGGGTGGTTCTCCGACCTGAAGGCCGACGGAACACGCCAGTGGAGGGCTCACGTTCGTAGTGTCACGCCAGCAAGACGCAGACACCAAGGGTCAAGCCTACGGCATGCGGATGCTGCGGCCAAACGCCGCCTCATCCCTCCGGTCACCGACCGCCCTCAGCCCCCGTCGGTGAGCGAGCGAAGCGAGTCGAAGCACTCCTCAGCCGAGCATGAGAACAACACCGATGGTGTTGAACACGATGTGCGCGGCCAGCGCCGCGGCGAGGCGCCCGGTGACGAGGGTCAGGATGCCGCATCCGACGCCCACTCCGATGGTTCCGATCACCAGACCGAGCGGTGCGCTTCCCCCGAGCGGCAGGAGGTGCAGCGCGACGAAGGCCGCGGTGGTCAGCACGAGCGCCACGGTGCCGGCGATCGTCGGGCCTGCGCCGCGGAGCCCGTTCGCGAGGGCGGGCAGGGCGATGCCGCGGAAGAAGACCTCTTCGATCACCGGGCTGAGGAGCACGGCCGTCACGATGACGACGGCCAACGTGGCGTAGCGGCTGAAACTCGGTTCCTCGACGAACGGGCCCTCGAGTGATCCCGTGGTGGGTGCACTCAGCTCGACGGCGGCGCGGACGAGCGCCCCGACGCACGCGCCGATCAGCAGGTCGCCCACCCTCCATCGGCGCAGAGCGCGCACCCACGCGTGAGGTCGAGTCCCCACGCGGACGGCGAGCACGGCACCGATCACGAGAGGCGCCGAGAGAACCGCGATGTCGAGTGCGCGCAGGACCCAAGCCGGCCACGACGGGAGGAACACGCTTACCCCGGGGAAGGACGTCCCGACGACCGCGGCCACGACGAAGGCGACCGTCAGGACGACAATCGCCGGGGTCGGTCGCGTGAACGACGCGAGAAAAGACGAAGACCCCGGACGCGTGTCCGGGGTCTTCGCCATGAAGCGTGTGATCAGTTGCTGCTGGTCGTCGCGCGGCGGCGGGCAGCCACCGCGGCGACAGCCAGGCCACCGAGCGCAACAGCGCCGACGCCGCCCCAGATGGCGATGGTCGGAACCTCGCCACCGGTCGCGGGCAGCGAGCCCGAGGCCGCCGCAGTGGTGACCGTGACGGTCCGGCTGCCGAGGACGGTGCCATCCGGCGCAGCGGCCGTGACGGTGTAGGTGCCCGCGGCCTTGGCCGTGAACGTGGTGCTCGCGGAGCCATTGGCAACGGTCTTGGTGACCGAAGACGACGCCGTGTTGGCGAGTGCGGCCGACGACAGCGTGCCGCCGCCGCCCGTCGTGCTGAAGATGATGGTGGCGTAGTCGCCGACACCGTTGATCGTGATGATCGTCACGTCGCCGATGATGATCGTCGGGTTGTTGATGATGATCGTGATGGGCGGTGCGGGGTAGGTGTCCGCGTTGGCGGCAGAAGCACCGGTGAGCCCGATCGCAGCCGCGATGGCCAGCGCCGTGAAAGTCTTCTTGAACATGGTGATTGATCTCCAAAGGTTTGGTGAAGCGGTGAGTCGTCTTTGTTCAAAGGCGGCAAACCCCCCCAGAGGGCTTCCCATATCGGCCATGCTAGCGGGTTCGTTTCCCATACCGCCAGGCGGCAGTATTTCGCCTATGTAAAGAGTCGATGAACGGCCGAGCATTCAGGCGGCGAAAGTGCCCGCCATCGCGAGGGCGACGAAACTCAGATTGAAGACCGCGTGCACCAGCACGGCTCCCCAGATTCTGCCCGTCAGCAGCACGAGTGCCGAGCACGTCGCGCCGAGCATGATGAGGCCGACGACTCCCGCGCCCTCGCTGGGCTGCAGCCCGTGGGCGAGCACGAAGACGCCCGTGCTGCCCAGGAGTGCGATCACCCCCGCGAAGAGCGAACCGACCTGACGTCGGAACACCGTGAACAACGCCACGAGCAGCACGGCGCGGAAGAAGAATTCCTCGATCACCGGCGCGATCAGTCCGGGAGACACCACGTCGGTGAACAGCCAACCCGACGGCAGATTTCCCCCGATGACGGGGTATGACGGCAACGCGCCGTCCTCGCCGAGGGCGAGCTCGATCCACCCCTGCGCGATCCTCAGAGCTGCGCCGATGGCGAGACCGTAGAGCAGATCGACGGGGCGGAGCCGCAGGAGGCCGATGGGGCGCGACCGGGTGAACGCCCAGACGACCGGCACGAGCATCCCGATCCACAGGACCCCGGTCGCGGCCATCGGGCCCCACGTGACGGGCAGCATCGAGATCAGCAGCGCGCCCGCGAGCAGCCCGAGCCCCAGAGAGAAGAACGCGATCGCCAGGAGCCGCTCGCGCCACCGGCGGACGGTCCGGCCGCCCAGGCGCCAGTCTCGGCGGCCGATATGCTCCGCGCTCGACTCGGACCGGGCCTCTCGCGCGTCGCGAGCCTCCGCCGGGGCGTCTATAGAGTGGTCGGGCACGCGCCCACGTTACCTGCCGCGCTTCTCTCAGCCCCAGGAGGCTCCCCGTGATCGAGGTTCTGACGGTGTGCACGGGCAACATCTGCCGCTCGCCGCTCGCGGAGCAGCTCCTGCGCACGCGCCTGTCCGACCTCGACGTGCACGTCGCGAGCGCCGGCACCCGGGGCCTGCGCGATGCGCCGATGACACCCGAGGCGCTCCGGCTGGCGACCGAGTTGGGCGTCGATCCGGCAGACAGCAGCGCGCACCGATCGCGATACCTGACCGAGGCGCAGCTGTCCGACCCCGACCTCATCCTCGCCATGACGCGGGAGCACCGCCGAGCGATCGTAGAACTCGCGCCCTCACGGCTGCGATCGACATTCACGGTGCGCGAGTTCGCGCGTCTTGCGGCTGACATCGATGACGAACTGCTGCGCGAGGCCGCCGAGAGCGCCGGGCCGGATGCCTCGTCCCGCGTCCGCGCCGTGGCCGCGCTCGTCGCGTCCCGCCGCGGACTCGTGCTGCCGCCTGACGATCCCACGGACGACGACGTGATCGACCCCTATCGACGTTCGTGGTCGACTTATCAGCTCTCCGCATCGCAGCTCGAGCCGGCCACCCGCGAAGTCGTCCGCGTCCTCCGCGACGCCCTGGCGGAGGCCGCGTAACCTGCCCGAAACGTGCCCTCTCTCGGCTGTAAATCGGCTGTGACAAGATGGCCTTGACCACGCGCACCCCAGGCGCGTGACCATCGGAGAGGCAGCATGGAGCTCAGCGACTACATTCGCATCCTGCGGAAGAACTGGCTGATCATCGTGATCGCCACCCTGCTCGGCGTGGGGGCTGCGGCCGGCTACTCCCTCACCCGCACACCCCAGTACGAGGCATCCAGCACCGTCTTCGTGTCGTCTCAGGCGGGCGGAACCATCGCCGAGCTCCAGCAAGGCTCGAACTTCACGCAATCCCGGGTCACGACGTACACGAACCTGGTCGCCACGCCCATCGTGATGAACCCCGTCATCGCAAAACTCGACCTCGGCATCACCGCGTCAGAGCTGACCCGGAAGGTCACGGCGTCGAGCGCAACGAATACGACTCTCATCACCATCACGGTGACCGACCCGGACCCGGTGGCAGCGGCCGACATCACCAACGCGCTGGCCGCGAGCCTCACATCCGCCGTCGAGTCGATCGAGACGCCGAACGGCACCGACACCAGTCCCGTGCGGCTCACGCGTGTGAAGGACGCGATCCCCCCCTTGGCACCGTCCAGTCCGAACGTTCCCCTCAACCTGGCGCTCGGAGGGCTCGTGGGGCTTGCACTCGGTCTGGGCTTCGCAGTTCTGCGCGCGGTACTCGACACACGCATCCGCAACCCGCGCGACATCGAGATCGTCACCGACCGCCCGCTGATCGGTGCGATCGCCTTCGACCCGAAGGCCAAGTCGCGTCCGTTGATCGTGCACGCCGACCCGATGAGTCCGCGCGCCGAGTCGTTCCGAGCGCTGCGCACGAACCTGCAGTTCCTCGACATGGGCGGGCGCGCGAGCTTCGTGATCACGTCGAGCGTGCCGAGCGAGGGCAAGTCCACGACCACGATCAACCTCGCGATCGCCCTCGCCGACGCCGGCAAGCGCGTCGCCCTCATCGACGCCGACCTCCGCAAGCCCAAGGTCGCCGAGTATCTCGGCATCGAGGGCGGCGCCGGCCTCACCGACGTCCTCATCGGCCGCGCGCGCGTGAGCGACGTCATGCTCCCGTGGGGCGAGCGCAGCCTGTACGTGCTGCCCGCCGGAAAGATCCCGCCCAACCCGAGCGAACTGCTGGGGTCGTCGCAAATGCAGACTCTGCTCGAGGTGCTGGAACGCGACTTCGACGTCGTGCTCTGCGACGCTCCCCCGCTGCTGCCGGTGACGGACGCCGCCATCCTGGCGAAAGCCACGAGTGGCGCCATCGTCGCCGTCTCGGCCGGTCGCACGAACCGCCACCAGCTCAGCGGCGCGATCGACGCGCTGAACACCGTCGGGGCGAAGGTGGCCGGAGTCGTCCTCACGATGGTGCCGACCCGAGGACCCGACGCGTACGCCTACGGATACGGGTACGGCTACGGCGGGTACGGAACGTACGGCTCGGGTCCCGCCGCCGAAGACGATACGGAAGGGGATCCGCCCCCCGTCAGTCACGCGGCCGACGATCTGCGTCCGCGTACGTCCGGCAGCGACGACACGCCGGGCACCCGCCGCAGCAGCACACCGACGGCTCCCGTTCCCTGATCGTTCATGGGCGCCCGACGTTTCGAACGATCGCCGAGCTCCACATTGGTGGCAATCACTGCTGTTGTCATCCTCGCCATTGCTGTTGGCTTTCTGTCGTATACCGCTTACCAGCGTGCGCATCCAGCAGGCGTGGGGGGTGGCTCGGCCGCACCGATTCCGACCTTCTCTTTAGGGGTCGAGACGGCCGCTCCTCCTCCGACACCCGCTGCCGCGGTGTCTCCCCCTCTCGTCCCGCGCGCGTCCGAGCGCTTCCTGGCGGTCGGTAGAGGCGCGATGTGGAGGGCGACCGCCGGCGAGTGTGGTGGGGCCGCGCCCACCATCGATCGTTCGACGGACGGGGGGAGGACATGGCGCAGCGTGACGCCCGGCTATCTCGGCCTCGCTCAGATCGGCGGCCTCGACGCCTTCCAGAGCACGGAGGCCGAGGCCGTCGCCGGCCTCGCGGGGTCATGCGGAGTGAATCTGTTGCGCACCTACACTCAAGGCCAGTTCTGGGACTCGTACCCCACCCTGCTCCCCGCAGCCCGCTATATCGATCTCGAAGATGCGAGCACGGTACGCCTCGCAGGAGTCTCCGTGGATTCGCCGTGCGTCGACGCGCGCGGGCTTCGAGCCGCCGGATCCACGGTCGCGCTCGTGTGTGAGGGGACGGCCTTCGCACTTCGCGACGGTCGGTGGAGCGCCTTGCCCGAGACGGATGTCGCGGCCGTGGCCGTCGCCGATCCCTCGGTCTATGTAGCGGCCGCCACAGCAGACTGCGACGGCCTCAACATCACCGTGCACACGGGCGCCGACGTGGGGATGCCGGTGTCTCTCGGTTGCGTCCCAGGGTCTCCTTCGGCGGCCGTGGCAATGGCAGTGGTAGATGGCGCCGCCTTCGTGTGGTCGGGCAACGACGTTGTTCGAGTCGATGTCCCGTGACGGCCGGCGCCCCTCGGCGCGCGGGGCGCCGCACCCGATTGCGACACCTCCGCAACATGTCCGTTACAGGGACCGGCTACGCTCATCGGTGGGGCACGTCTTGGGCAGTAGGAAGGTTGTTCGACTTCATGTCGGAAACACAACTTGATGCGGGTCCGGTTCCGGACGTTTCGTCCGTCGAGAACTCTCGGCATTCCGCGTCGGAGGCCAGCTCTCAACGGGATTCGCGGGCGTCGAGGAGACCAGACCTCCTTTCCGCGGCCCGCCAGGAGCCGATCGACAACTGGCGCCGTCGCTACATGCGTCGCCTGTGGGTCTCAGACCTGCTCGTGTTGATCTGGGTCGTCTACGGTACACAGATCGCCTGGCTCGGCATCGAGCCTGTCGAGATATCCGGTCTTGCCATCAGCACATACTGGTCGTTCTCAGCCGTACTCGTCGTGATCTGGATGATCGCACTCGCGCTGATCGATTCGCGTAGTGATCGGGTGATCGGAACCGGTCCGACGGAGTACGCGCGTGTGGCAGACGCGAGTTTCCGAGTGTTCGGCTTCATCGCGATCGGCGCGTTCCTCCTTCGAGTCGACGTCGCTCGCGGTTTCCTTCTCATCAGCTTGCCGTTGGGCATCGCGGTGTTGATCATCGAGCGATGGCTGTGGCGGCAGTGGCTCAATGCCCAGCGGTCCATGGGAAAGTACTCCGCGAAAGTTCTCCTGGTCGGATCTGCCGAATCCGTCGCGCAGATCGCGCGCGAGCTGAGTCGCACACCCAACGCCGGATACCGAGTCGTCGGGGCATGCGTGCCGTCTGGAAAAGTTGCGGACACGATCGAGGGAACCGACATCCCGGTGATGGGAAGTGTCGACGCCGTCGAGCGTGCGATCGTGGCCACTCACGCGGACACGGTGGCGATCACGAGCACCGACGAACTGCCGCCCTACAAGGTCAAAGAGCTCTCGTGGGGCCTCGAGGCGGGTCGTCAGCACTTGGTCCTCGCGCCCAGCATCATGGACATCGCGGGACCGCGCATCCATACGCGTCCCGTTTCAGGCCTGCCCCTCATCCACGTCGAGACACCGCGCTTCTCTCGCGGGCAGCGCGTCGTGAAGCGAGGTTTCGACATCGCAGCTTCGTCAGTTCTCGTGGTCCTCCTCTCACCGGTGCTGCTGGCGGTCGCTATCGCGGTGAAAGCATCGAGCTCCGGACCACTCTTCTTCAAACAACAGCGAATCGGCATGAAGGGAGAGCCGTTCCACATGCTGAAGTTCCGGTCGATGCGGGTCGGCGCTGAAGCAGAGCTGGCGGAGTTGCTGGCCGCGCAGGGGACGAGTCAGACGCCTCTTTTCAAGGTGCAGAACGACCCGCGCATCACCGGAGTCGGAGGCTTCATCCGGAAATATTCGCTCGACGAATTGCCGCAGTTCTTCAACGTTCTCGGCGGGTCCATGAGTCTGGTGGGTCCGCGTCCGCAAATCGCGGCCGAGGTGGCGTTGTACACGGATGCCGCGCGCCGCCGGCTGCTCACCCGGCCTGGCATCACGGGCCTGTGGCAGGTCAGCGGGCGCTCCAGCCTGGAATGGGCGGATGCCGTGAAGCTCGACCTCTACTACGTCGAGAACTGGTCGTTGATCAGCGACATCATCATCCTTCTCCGCACGATCAAGGCCGTCATCGCGCCGAAAGGAACTGCTCACTGACATGGCACCCACCTGGTCGCTCATCACTGTCACGTACAACAGCGCGGAGGCATTGCGCGAATACTGGGCCGGCTACGAGCCCGCGTCGGACGTCGAGTGGATCGTGGTCGACAATGCGTCAACCGACGATTCTGCCGCAGTTGCCGGTGAGCTCGGCGCCCGTGTGATCGCCCTGCCGGGGAATCTGGGTTTCGGAGGAGCGAACAACGTCGGCTTCCGGTCGTCATCCTCGCAGTACGTCGGCTTCGTCAACCCGGACGTGTCCGTTCGCCCGGGATCTCTCCTACCGCTCCAGAACGTCATCGACTCGACCGGAGGGCTCGTCGCGCCCCAGCTCGTCAACCCGGACGGGACCCCGCAGCCGAACGGGCGCGGATACCCGTTCTTGGCCGAGAAACTGCGCAATCGGCTCGGTTCCGACGATGCGGCCTCGACCTACCGCCGGTTCGCCTCGGCTGGAGAAGATCTGCCGGTCGTATGGTTCATGGGGGCCGCTGTGCTCGGAACGCGTGCTCATTTCGAGATGCTCGGGCCATGGGATGAGCGGTTCTTCGTGTATTACGAAGACAGCGACCTCGGCCTACGGGCGGCGGCCTCCGGCATCCCTCGCATCGTGTCGGGAAAAATCACCTGGGTGCACGGGTGGGCGCGTGAGACGACCCGATTCGAATGGGCGCCCTGGCGCCGCGAGATCCCCTCCATGGCGAAGTTCTACTCACGCTACCCGCGACTGCTGTCTCCGTGGACGCGTCCGATGATCAAGTCTCTCGACCGAAAATTCGGGACCGTCTGATGCGGGTCATCTTCGACATCCTCGGCTCGACCGAGCGCTCCGGCGGTATGCGCCTGCATGCGACGGAGATCGTCAACTCCTGGCTGAACCAGTTTCCCGAGGATGATGTCCTGGTCGTCGGCGGTTCCTGGGCGAAGTCGGAGTTCGAACAGGTCGGTGCCCGCGTCTCCGTACTGAACAATGAGAAGTTCGTGTGGCGCGCGTGGGGCCAGGCTGTCTATACCGCTTGGTTGCGGGCTCGCACCAAGGCCGACGTCTTGATCTCGCTCAGTCCGATCGTGTCACCGCTTGCTCCGTCCAACCGCGCAATCTGCTTCCAGCACGATTGGCGACACATCAAGAACCCGCACGAATTCCCTGTCGCGCAGCGGGCATATCGGCGGATGTGGAAGATCTCGGCTGCACGGGCTGCAGTGAACGTGTGCATTTCGCAGAAGGCCGCCCAGGAGACGCAGTCTTACGTTCCTGGAGCTCGGACGGTGGTCATCGAAAATGGGTGGGACCATGCCCGGAGCTGGCCCGCATTCGACCACGACTCGTCCGACCGATACATCGTGACGTTCGGCCATCACAACAACAAGCGCCCCGAATTGCTCATCGATGCACTGTCTGGACTCACCGACGCCGGTGTGCGCCTCGTTGTTCTGGGCGCGCGGGGTCAATACCGCGATGAGCTGAGTGACCGGGCCGAGCGCAACGGCGTTGCCGGCCGCGTCGTGCTACCGGGGTTCGTCGACGACGAGGAGTATCAGCGGCTCGTATCCGGTGCTTCTGTCGTGGCCCTGGTGTCGAGCGATGAGGGATTCGGCCTGCCCGTCGCCGAGGCCCACTATCTGGGCATCCCTGCCGTCGTCACTTCCGACAGTGGCATGGAATCGATATTCGGCGACTTCCCCCATGTCGCCGAGCCCGATCCGAACTCGCTCGCCCACGCGCTGAACCGGGCGCTGGCAACTCCCCAGGTGGCTGGCCCCCCCGAGCAGTCGTGGGATGACACCGCGCGCCAGCTTCGAAACCTCGTTGGTGCTGACCCCGCCCGTGGTGTCAGGCCATCCTCGAGCGTGATGAGACTGTGAGCCAAGCATCTGCCCTCAGCCGTATCACCATCTCTGACGCGGTCGACCGTCGCGTAGAGGATGCCTGGCAGTCGGCATTCGAACCCCACGCCACAATCGTTGTGGCCGTCCACAATGCTGATGACTACCTCCCGGGGCTCTTCAAGCAGCTGGAGGACACCAGGCACCCCTCGTTCGAACTCGTCCTCGTGGACGACGGCTCTACCGACACGACAGCGCACGTTCTTGCAGAGCTGGCAGACTTGGCATTCCCTGCTCTGCTGATACGCGTGGAACGTAACGTCGGCGTTGCCGAAGCCCGGAACATCGCCTTGTCGTACGCGCGAGGCAAGTACGTGTGGATGGTGGACGGTGACGACAGCTGGACGTCCCGGTCCCTGGCCGTCATGTGCGACGCGGCGGAGCGCACGCAGAGCGAGTTGGTGATCGCACAGGCCACCCGTATCGTCTCGGGAACAGAGCGGTCGAGTCGGATCCCTGCGCCGCCGCGCGCGGGCACCCTTGATTCCTCTGATCTCGTGACCGCTTACTTTCGCGGTGACATACAGGGCCAGTTGTGGAACAAGCTGTTCCTCCGGAACGTGCTAACCAGCGCCGGCACCGTTTTCCCCTCGCTGCCGTCGAAATCGGATGTGTGCGGGCTGATCACCGTGCTTCCCCGCATCACCCGAGCCGTCTCGATCACCGATCAGGTATACACCTACCATTTCCACGCAGGATCGATAGCGACGTCGCGTGCCAAGCCACTAGACCTCATCCGGGTGGCTGAGTTGAGTTACAGGTTGCTCCCGACCCACCAGGTGAAACGGTTCGAACTCGACCTCTTCTGGGTGAAATCCATCGCGATCCCCCTCCTGACGGAGGTGTGGCGCTTCGACGATCGGTCGCCGGCCGCAGCGTTAGCGATGCGCACCGTGAACGGTGGTCTGGGTATTCGCGCGTCAGCCCGGCTCGCCCGTCGCGGTGCTCTCAAGCCTGCGGCGTTCGCTCTCGGGGCCAGATACGCGCCCGCGGTTGTTCGCGCAATCTATCGGCGGTCGAGGAAGTCCGAGTGGGAGCACCCTGGCCTGTGAGGTTCCCGGAAACGAATTTCGATCGTCGAACAACTAGCGCGGCGTCGCCGCGACGACCGCTAACCCACGCAAGGAACATCTCATGCCTTCTGCTGGAGTAGTCACTACGAAGATCGGCCACATCCCATCACTGAATGGTCTCAGAGCAGCAGCGATCGCTGTCGTCGTCTGGACCCATGCAGGGCTGCCCGGCCCCGTTCAGGGCGGAATGGGCGTGGCGCTCTTTTTCTTCCTGAGTGGTTACCTCATTACGACGTTGTTGAGAGCCGAATGGGACCGTTTCGACCGGATATCACTGGGCGGGTTCTACCTCCGCCGCGTCCTTCGAATATTCCCACCGATGTACATCGTGATCGCCCTGGTAGTCGCCCTCACCCTCGTTGGCGTCTTGCCGAACGTGATGAGCGCTGGCGGCACTCTGTCAACGGCACTTTTCTTCACGAACTACTGGATCATCTTCAACGGGCACGAAGGCGTTCCGGCGGGTCTTGGCGTGTTCTGGTCGCTTGCCGTAGAGGAACACTTCTACTTGGTGTTCCCATTGCTGTATATCGCGATGCGGAAATGGCTCCCTAACCGCATGCATCAGGTGGCGCTTCTGGCGGGACTATGCGTGCTCATCCTCGGATGGCGCGTTTTCTTGCACGCCCACGGAGCGAGTGACCTCCGCCTGTACTACGCGACCGACACAAGAGTGGATACCCTCCTTTGGGGCGCCATCCTCGCGATCGGATTCAATCCGATGTACGGCGAGATTCGTCTACCGCGGCCGCCATGGGTCGGACCGGCGATCGTGATTTCCTCAGCACTCGTATTCTGGGCTGCGAGCCGCTTCCCGGGGGCTTTCGTCTATGGGTTCACGGTCCAGGGCATTGCTGCCTTCGGCATCTTCATTCCAGTCATCCTCGCTCCACGTTCGTGGATCGGAAGAATACTCAACTGGAGACCGATCGCTTGGGTTGGGCTCATCTCCTACTCCCTTTACCTCACGCATCGCTGGGCACTTGTCCTCGGGGAAGAGTGGATCGGAGGAGCGCTTGGCGCCGTCGTCGGCATCGCACTCGCAGTGTTGCTCTCGTGGGGCATGAGACATTGGGTCGAAAGACCGTGCGAGCGGTTGAGGAAGAAGTTCAGTCGCGCGGGCGAGAAACCTGAGGAACCTCCCCGCGAACATCGGGCCGATCCCAGAGAGGCGCGTACCCGATGAAAGCGTCAAGGCAACCACCTCACATTTCGACGGGCGAGCCGACAGGTCGCGGACACGCCCTGCATGACGTCGTCGCGGGCGTGCGCCGTGGGGTAGATCGGCGCATTAACCCCTTCGTGCCTCCACTTGCCTGCCTAGCGCTTGCTGGCGTTCTCCTGCTCACTGAGAACATTGCAGACGTATGGGTTCTTGTCGTTGCAGCCGCGGGTGCGCTGCTTGCGCTCATCGGGGCAATACAGTCAGCAAGCCATGGTCTTCGCCCCGTTGCTGCGGCGTTCTACACGTTCTGGTTCGCATGGCTGGGGGTTGGACCGATCGTCCAGATCAGCATCAACAGGGTTGCTTGGGCAGACTCGTCCATTCTCTCGGACTCGGGCCGGGTTTCGTCCGCACTGCTTCTCTCCCTGGTAGCCGTGGCTTCGTTCTGGGTGGGTGACAGGTTTGGGCGCAACCGGGGTATCAGGAACTCCGGCGCTGTAGCGAGCACGCGTGGATGGGTGATCGGGTTGTTGGTAGGGATACTGGCGGTCATTGCTCCGCTGGCGATCCGAGTGACTGGCATCTCGAACTATTTCGTGAGTCGGAGCGAGCGGGCCGGAGTACTAGGTGAAGGTGGGAACACGTACTCAGATCTAGGTGGCCCCCTGTATGCGGTTTACACGATCCTCCCTATGACGATCTCGATCAGCATCTTGCTGCTCGCTCTCCATGCCATCCGCATGAGTTGGCGAGGAATTCGCTTCGTCCGCGGGGGATATGTCTTTGCGTCGATGATTGGATTCGTCGGCATCTGCGTCTTCGCGAATCCGCTGTCCCAGTCCAGATTCATTGCGCTGACCGCGTTCGGATCGGTCCTCCTACTCCTACTTCAGCCCAGGAGTACGCGGGCAGGCTTCAGCTTCGTCGCCATCGCGCTCTTCGCCGGGGTGCTCATCTACCCTCTCGCCAACTCCTTCCGTTACGCAGGAACTGAACTTCGGGACATCACGGCATCAACCTTTGCCTCGGCTGACTTCGACGGCTTCCAGCAGGTTGTGACGACCATGTCCTACGTCGAGGAGCACGGCATCACCTGGGGCATCCAGGGGTTGTCAGCTGCGCTCTTCTTCGTACCGCGTTCGGTGTGGCCCGCGAAGGCGGAGCCGGCCGGAGGAACTATTGCAGAGTTTGCCGGATACTCATTCACCAACCTCTCACTCCCCATTCACGCTGAGATGTACCTGCAGTTCGGCCTCATCGGCGTAGTCGCGGGGATGGCGGCGCTCGGCTACATAAGTTCCCGATTAGACACAGCGTGGCTCCACGCCCCCATGTCGAAGCTCGCGGTCTTCGCGCCCTATATGGCGGTCGTCATGTTCGGTATCCTGCGCGGACCATTGGGCGGGCAGGTACCGGTGTACCTGCCCGTTCTCCTCCTGCTCGCGGCGGGCCTGCGTTCCACAGCAACGAGCTCCCCTCCCACGGAGACCTGGCGACCGGACGCTCTTGTCAAGGCCGCCACCTAGGCGACCCGCGAGGTGGGACGCACTCGACCCGAACCATATTGAGCACAACGTGGCAGATATCAGCCGCTGCCCGTTCCGCCGACGCGGCGACTCGCGGACCCTCCAGTTGCACGGACGCGACGGGTGGCGCTTCCCGTCTCTATCTTGCGAGCAATTGCCGGATCTGCTGCTGCAGCTCGTCGAGTTTTGCACGCGAGGACTGGACGGATGCACGTATCTCGTCTCCGCGCCGACTCGCTTCGAGTATTGCGTCGGAGTGAGTCGTCGCGGCAGAGGTGTCGAAGGTGTGCCCGGTGATACCACCGCCAGACAATGTTCGCGTGAGCTTCTCGGGGTTCCGAGTGAGTCCGATCGGCACAGCCCCCTCGGTCGCCCCGATGATCAGAGCGTGCACGCGATCCGACACGACTGTCAGCGACCGCGCGAATAGGCTCCTGACCCAGATTTCCCGGTCGTGATGATTCACCTCGTCTGGCCAAATCTCGACAGTGGCTCTCGGAACCCTAGCCGCAATCCAGGAGGCCAATTCGTTGTCGCGTCTCACCTGCGCAAATATCACCGGAGTAAGTTGGGTCGACTCAGCGAGGTCGTTTACCAGCTCTACCCACCGCTCATTGGGAACAGAGCGGTCCCCTCGCATCGACACGGCAATGCAGGATCGATCGCCGAACCGCGGAGATGACGGGCCCGTCGCGAACGCCCAATCGGGAGCGACGTAACCGTGAACACCGCGAGCACGGGACGGTTCATCGCGCCATGTCGTCACTGACGAAAGCCGGGCGAGCACTCGCGTGCCCCTATCTCGGGGATGGCTAGCCGCTCGCAGACCGATACCCGAGTGGATGACCGCTCCCCCGCGCAACCGAACGGCCGCAGCGGCGGCGATTACCCGAGGGCCGGCAAAGTTCATCTCGGCGTCCGACCTGATCTCGCCCGGATCAATTGCAAGACTCGTCTTTTCGCGACCAACGCTCTGCAGGAGTGCGTTCCGCCAGGCACGTCGACTGCTGTACTGGACGTCCTCGTCTGGCAACTCCAGGCCACTCACGTAGCTCTCCGAGTTGTCTCCACTGTGGACGTGCAGCGTCGTCCCTGAAGCTCGAAGTGCGTCGAGTAGGCCCCTCCGGAGCACTGAGTCGCCCAGATTGTCATCCTGACCCGCTACGTCCACAAAAACCTGCACAACTAGATTGTATGAGCACCACCAGGCTGTTCTTGCGACCCCCATGGGCGAGAGAGAAGCCTCATAACTCGAGCGGAGTTCGCTGCCTTCACGAGCTGCTTGACCGTCCTCCTCCTAGCTGGGCGCACGGATAGATTGCGCGCGGAGCTCGTGAATGCTCCACGCTAAGGTAGACAACGACACCTGCCAGCGTTGCCGGAGGTCACCATTGCCCGCTCGGGCATCAGGCCAGGTGACGACGACCGCGGGGGTCAAATGCGGACTGTGCGGGTACTAGAGGCGGTTGAGGCGCCGGGAGACACGCTGAAGTTCATCAACCAGATCGTGGACTTCGCGCCCGAAAGTGTGAGCTTCTCCTTCTTCTCCTGGAGACGCGTGCTGCTCAGCTCCTACGACGTGATTCATTTCCACTGGCCGGAGCACCTCATCCGTGATGTGCGGCCGATACGCCGGTTCGTCAAGCGCTCGCTGTTTCGGATACTTCTCGCACGTTTGCGCCTTCAACGACTGCCGGTGGTTCGGACGGTCCACAACGTGTCCCCGCACACGCCCGGCGACCAAGAAGAGGAACGACTCCTCGCGGCGCTGGACCGACAGGTGACGGAGCACGTCGTGTTGAACGAGTGCACTCCTCGCGGGAGCGATCAGCGAGCGACACTCATCAGACACGCGCACTACCGAGACCGGTTCGAAGCAGAACCCCGTGAGGAGAGCATCCCCGGCCGGCTGCTGTTCCTCGGCCGCATCGAGCCCTATAAAGGACTTCTCGAGCTCATCGACACCGTGACATATAGACCAGCAGGTGTGAACGAACTTCGGATCGTCGGCAAGCCGGTGCCTGATCTGGTTGCATCCCTGTCGGAAGCGATCGATCGCGGAGCGGAAGCGTTCCCCATATCCGCGAGACTGACGTACGTCACAGACACCGACATGGTCAAGGAGGTCACCGCGGCTGAGGCGCTCGTCCTCCCTTACCGCGAGATGCACAACTCGGGTGTCATGCTGGTGGCGCTCTCGCTCGCCCGCCCGGTCATCGTCCCACGCAGCTGCACAACGACGATGCTTGCCGAAGAAGTCGGCGCGGGTTGGGTCATCGAGTACGACGGCCCCCTGACCGATCAGGTTCTCGCGGATGCCATGGATGACCTTCGATCGCACGACAGAGCGATCGACCCTGTTCTCGACACCCGCGACTGGCTTCACGTCGCGAATGCCTACGCCGCGGTGTTCACCTCTGCGTTGCGATGAACACCGCGGAGCATGAGGTGGCGGTGAGGCATTCGTCCAGCGCGCATGACGTCGCCTCCCTGTCGCCGATGGAATGGGGACGCACGAGTCAGCGCAGACATGTCGAGGTCCGGCGCTGTCGGCTCGCCCGATACGATCGAGCCATGGTCGATGGGAGCGGGTTCTGAGTCTCGCCAACGCCGCCGCCCGAGGGGGAGCCGCCACACTGGCCGGTCAGCTCGCGCGCTTCCTCATCCAGCTGCTGTCCGTCGTCATCCTGACGAGACTGATCGCTCCTAGTGACTTCGGCGTCTACGCGATGGTGATCGCGATCATCGGTGTCGCATCAGTGCTGGGCGATTTCGGCCTGTCAATGGCAGCGATCCAATCGCAGACGATCACCCAACAGCAACGATCGAACCTGTTCTGGACGAATACGGGCGTCGGGCTCGTCCTCTTCCTCAGTTCGTTCTTCGCGGCTCCGCTCATCGCGGCGTTCTACGACAGGCCGGAACTCACAGACATCGCTCGTTGGCTCGCGCTCACCTTCCTTCTGAACTCTCTCATGGCGCAGTTCCGCGCCGAGGTGTCCACGAAGCTCAAGTTCACGTGGCTGGCAGCCGCAGACGTCGCGGCGTCAGCAGTGGCACTGATCGCCGCCGTCTCGGTCGCCGCCGGCGGGCTGGGCTATTGGGCACTTGTCGTGCAGCAGATCGTGATCGCTGCCGTCACGCTGATCATCTTGGTGATCGCTGCGCGGTGGCTGCCGAGCATGCCGCGCCGAGGCGCGGATATGCGAGCGCTGTACACCTACGGCATCAACACCCTGGGCGTGCAGCTGCTGACCTACGTGACATCGAACATCGACAGCATCCTGATCGGTCGGGTGTGGGGAGCCTCGTCACTGGGACTTTACGACCGCGCCTACCAGCTCTTCCGGCTTCCCCTTCTGCAGATCGCAGCGCCGATGACGAAGGTCGCGATGCCGATCCTCTCGAAGCTTCAGGCAGATGCCCGGTACGAAAGCTACGTGCAGCGAGCACAACTCGTGTTGAGCTATTGCTTCGGAGGAACGTTCCTGCTGCTTGCCGCGGTGTCGGTTCCAGCGATCGACATCATGCTCGGACCGGGATGGGATCCTGCGAAACCGATCTTTGCAATACTCGCGATCGGCGGCGTGTTCCAGGGCATCGGCTTCGTCTACTACTGGGTGTTCCTCTCCCGCGCGCTCACAGGTCTGCAACTCCGATGGACCGTGATCGCACGCTCGTTGATGATCGCAGGCGTGTGCGTGGGCGTCGTCTGGGGGCCCATCGGAGTCGCCATCGCGTTGACCGCCGGACAGGCGGTGAGCTGGTTGTTGATGACCGTCTTCCCGATGGCGAAGACGGGACTACAACGCCGTCCCCTCCTGGCGATCGCTGTTCGTCCCATCGTGGTCTTCATGCCTATGACGGTGCTCTCCCTCCTGCTGTCCTACACGCTGATCGCATCGTGGAACGAGTGGCTGCAACTCGCAGTTCTTCTCGTCGCAATTGGGGGCTATCTCGGCCTCTCGTTACTCGTCCCCGCCATCCGACGCGACTACCTCGAGCTCTGGGACGTCGCTCGGAGAATCCGGCGCTGAACGCCTGAGGAGGCCTGCCATTCCCGTTGACATCGTTCATTTCAACCCGACGCGCCGACGCCCCGGACCAGCCGGTCGAATACTCCCGAGGGTTCCGTTGAACAACTTCGGCGACCTCATCGGACCGCTCCTGGTCGCGCGGATCGTCTCGGAACTCGGGCTTACCGAACCCGCTGACGACCGACGTCTTGTCGCCGTGGGTTCGATCATGAAGCTGACGCGGCCTGGCGACACGGTGTGGGGCGCAGGCGTGAATGGGAAGTCGAAAGACACGGGGGGTGCGCCGCACCTGGACGTCCGTTCTGTGCGTGGGCCCTTCACGCGCGACCTGCTGGTCGGGGCCGGCACCGCGGTACCGGAAATCTACGGAGACCCTGCTCTCCTCTGGTCTCGCTTCTGGCCGCGCGAGCATTACACCGGAAGCGCGGGCGGTGCACCCCAGCGTGAGGTGGCCGTGGTGCCCAATTTCCACGATCGCCGAAGAGCCCGCGGGCCCCTGGTCGTCGACCCGCTCCGGCTCCCTCACGCCGTGATCAGCGACATCGCGAGCAGCGCATTCGTCTGCGGATCGTCCTTGCACGGCATCGTCATCGCTGAGTCGTTCGGGATCCCCGCCCGCCTCATCCGCTCGCACGCCGAACCGGCGTTCAAATACGACGACTACTACAGCGGGACGGGGCGCACGTCTTACACCACCGCCGAAACGGTCGAGGAGGCGATCTCCATGGGTGGGGAGAGCCCGCCGGACTTCGATGGCGATTCGCTGCTCGCCTCATTCCCTCGTGACCTGTGGCCCTGACAGTCCTGTAACGCGGGCCGTCGGCAACCCTGCGTCAGATGACCCTCCCGTCTTACGACAGAATGAGAGTGCCCGCGCGGCTCGTCATCCCGCGCCGACCCCGAGGAGCTTCATGCGTCTTTCTGTCATCGGCTGCGGATACCTCGGAGCGGTCCATGCCGCGGCGATGGCGTCCATCGGGCACGAGGTCGTCGGGATCGATGTCGACGAACGGAAGATCGCGTCATTGTCGCGCGGCGAGGCGCCGTTCTTCGAGCCCGGGCTGACCGAGATCCTCACCGAAGGCATCGCATCGGGACGGCTGTCGTTCACGACCGATATGGCGGCAGCGGCCGGCGCAAAAGTGCATTTCGTCGGAGTGGGCACCCCGCAGCAGAAGGACGGCTACGCGGCCGACCTGACGTACGTGAATGCGGCCATCGATGGCTTACTCCCCCACCTGAGTCCTGGCGATATCGTCGCGGGCAAATCGACGGTGCCGGTCGGAACTGCGGCCGGACTCGCGCCGCGCGTCCACGCCACCGGCGCGACGCTCGTCTGGAACCCGGAGTTCCTCCGCGAGGGCTGGGCTGTGCAGGACACGATCGACCCCGACCGTCTCGTGGCCGGCGTCCCCGACGCCGATTCCGACGGCGAGGCCGCGAACATCCTGCGCGAGGTCTACCATCCGGCTGTCGCGAAGGGCACGCCCTTCATCGTCACGGACTATGCCACGGCCGAACTGGTGAAGGTCGCAGCAAATGCCTTCCTCGCGACCAAGATCTCGTTCATCAACGCGATGGCCGAGATCGCGGAAGTGTCGGGCGCAGACGTGACCCAGCTGGCCGACGCCATCGGGCATGACGCCCGCATCGGCCGACGATTCCTCGGTGCGGGAATCGGCTTCGGCGGGGGCTGCCTCCCGAAGGACATCCGGGCCTTCTCAGCACGCGCCGAGGAGCTCGGGCGTGGAGAGTCTGTCGGCTTCCTCCGCGAAGTGGACGCGATCAACCTGCGACGCCGCGAGCGCGCGGTCGAGATCACCGTCAGCGCACTCGGCGGAGCGGTCTTCGAGAAGAAGATCACGGTCCTGGGTGCAGCCTTCAAGCCCCACAGCGACGACATCCGGGACTCGCCCGCGCTCGATGTGGCCGTCCGGCTGCACGGGCTCGGGGCATCCGTCACCGTCACCGACCCCGCGGCCATCGAGAATGCGCGTCGCGCGCACCCCCAGCTCACCTACGTCGAAGACCGCGACGAGGCGCTCCGCGACGCGGACGCCGTGATCGTGGTCACGGAGTGGGACGAGTGGCGCCGCGACCTGTCGCCCGAGCACGCGTCGACGCTCACCGCCGGGCGGATCCTCGTCGACGGACGCAACTGCATGGATGCCGCCGCCTGGCGCGCCGCCGGGTGGACGTACGTCGGCATGGGTCGCCCCTGACACCATGACCGTGCCCACCGTCGACCTGCGCCTCGCGGAGGCGATCGAGTTGGGCTGCGCCCTGGTGCAGGAGCTGGCCGATGTACGAGGCATCCGGGTTCTCTTCATCAAGGGACCCACGCTGCACCTGCAGGGCCTGCGCGCGGAGCGACCCTCGGCCGACGTGGATGTGCTGGTCGATCCGGCCGGCGTCGACGAGCTCGTCGCGGCACTGACCGACAGGGGTTGGCACCGTCGCCCCTCGACGTTCCTCGATGCGCGCCGCCCCACGCATTCGATCACCCTGGTCCATGATGCGTGGCCGTGCGATCTCGACGTGCACACGCACTACCCGGGCTTCCTCGCAGACCCGAGCGCGGTGTTCGACACCCTCTGGCAGCGACGGGCGCCGGTCGCGTTCGCCCACCGAGCGTGCGCCGTGCCCGATCGGGTCGGCAACGCGCTCATCCTCGGCCTGCATTCCCTGCGCGGCAATCCCAGCCACGCGCGCCCCGCGGACGAGCTCGATCAGCTGGCGGCTGCGTCGTTCACCGACGACGAACGCCTCGAGGCCGCGGCGCTTGCCCGCGCGACTGGCAGCGTGGTGACACTCGCGCCGGTGCTGACGAGGATGGGCGTCACGGCGGTTCCATCGCCGAGCGAAGCGGTCGCGCCCGGAGTGACCGAATGGCGTGGGCGTCTGGAAGCTGGATCGCAGCCCGCCTACTTCTGGTTGCTCGTCCTTCGCCGGTCGGGACGCAGAGAACGCGCTGTCATCATCGGGCGCGCCATCTGGCCCACGCGCAGCGACCTGCTGCTCGCGCACCCGGAAGGTCGCGACACCGTCGTCGGTCGAACGCGCCTCAGAGCGGCACGCTGGGGCCGAGGGCTGCGAGCACTCCCGTCGTTCGTCGGCGCGGCTGTGCGCAGCCGCAGGTCGCCTCGGACCGACCCCTGACCGTCGCGAGTCGGCTCAGATGTGGTGCGAACGTGGCTCCGCCTGGGGAGCGTGCACTTCTTTGTGCAGACGCTCCATGCGGGCATCCAGCTCGGCGGCGGTCTCTGCTGCGTCCTTGAGGCTGTCCAGGAGCGCGTTCGGAACCTGACGGTCGAACTTGTAGTAGATCTTGTGCTCGAGGCTCGCCCAGAAGTCCATCGCGATCGTGCGGAACTGCACCTCCACCGGCACCTCCACCCGGCCCGTCGAGAGGAACACGGGAACCTCCACGATCGCGTGCAGGCTCTTGTAGCCGTTGGATTTCGGTTCTGCGATGTAGTCCTTCACCACGCGCACGGTGAGGTCGTCCTGCTGCGTGAGCAGATCGAACAGCCGATACGCATCGGCCACGAAGCTCACCGTCACACGGATGCCCGCGACGTCGGTGATGTTCTCCCTGATGGACGGGAAGTCCGCATCGATCCCCTTGCGCGCCACCTTCTCGGCGATGCTGTCCGGGGACTTCACCCGGCTGGACACGTGCTCGATCGGGTTGTAATCGTGCATGTGCAGGAACTCGTCCCGGAGGATGTCGATCTTCGTCTCGACTTCACGCAACCCGAACTGGTACTCCAGCAGGAACCGCTGGAACTCGTCTCGCATCGCCCGCATCTGCGCGACGGTGGCGGAGAAGGTCGTATCGCCCAGCGGAATGGTCATGGCGCCAGGCTAGGCGGCGGGCTTCGGAGCCCGCTGTGAGAGTTCGCCTCAGGCGCGGCGTCGACGGAGGGCGACGACGATGGCGGCGAGGATGAGACCGATGCACGCCCCGGTGGTGTTGGCCGCGACGTCGAGCAGACTCGGCGTACGACGGTCCAGCAGCAGCGCCTGCGTGCACTCGATCGCCACCGTGACGACGATCGCGATCGGCAGCACGAGATACCTCGACTGCGCGAGCAGGACGGCCAGCAGCCAGCCGAGCGGGACGAAGAGCAGGATGTTCGCACCGAACTCGATCCGCGGATACGTCACCCACGGGAGGCGCCGGGTGATCGCCCGGAGGAGGTCGTCAGACCCGCTGTCGATCGGCACCGGCCACAGCGCGATCAGCGTGAGCGCAACGAGATAGAGGGTGAGCAGGGTGCCGGCGATGACCTTGCCGCGGAGGTCTCGGCCTTCCGTCGACGGAGGCGCCCAGAGAACAGGTCTCCCCGCCTCCACCCTCTCTGATCCCTCGGCCGTCTCTGATCGCTCGGTCACGCTGCCTCCGCTCGCAGCGCTGCGACGGTGCCGCGCATGTTCCTGTGTCGGGTCGGAGCGAGAACCCGCTCGGCCCGACGTCTGCGTCGACCTTATCGCCAGCGCCGTCGCGACCGGTTCACCCGACCCTCTCGGACGAGGCCAGCCCCGCCTCCGCGAGCGCCCCCAGGAATACCCGCACATCGGCGTCGACGTCGATCGATTCCAACGACGCCATTGTCGCCACACGGCGGACGACCTCCGCCGCGTATCGCGCCTCTCCGACCTCGAGACATCGCCACACGACCCCGGCAGGGCCTTCCATCGCAACCGGGGCGGCCGCGGCATCGGTCAGCGACAGCGCCACGACGCGATCGCCGTCATCCGTCCACGCGACACGCTCCCTGCGACGCCACCGGGCATCCTCGAAGATGCCGGCTTCGATCAGCTGCAACACGGATGCCTCGACAAGGCGCACTGCCGACTCCTGGTGATCGGGCGCGCCGTAGGCCGCCTCGGCCGCGGAGAGGAAACGCGCCATCGACGCACCATCGGCCGCTGCCGCCCAGAGGGCGCGCGCGATCCCGGCGAGGACGGTCAGTTTCCCGGTGCCGTCCGGGCGAGGTTGCAGGACCGCCACGCTGCCCGTGTCTTCGAGGGTGATGGTGTCGATGTAGGGCGCTCGAGCGATCGTCGCTCGGCCCGCGGCCGGCGTCGCGGCGACCTCGTCGCGGTGTGCCTCACCCGGTTCGGCGCCACAGCGGGGGCTGTCACCATTCGCGGCGGCCGAGAAGATCGTCGCCATCGCCCGCGGAAGCGACGATGCCTCTTTATAGTGCGCGCGGTGGACAGCTCCCACTTCGACCACGTGTCGTGCGATCGTCTTCAGCGGCGCGGGAAGTGCGGTGAGGTGACTGGACTGCTCGACCAGGTCGGCGAGCGCGGCATCCAGCGGCAGAGCGTCCAGGAACGCGGCATCCGGCGCATCGATCCCTCGGTCGAGCAGGACGATTCCCGCCAATCGAAGAGGACCCGCCGGCAGGGGCCGCAGCCCACGCTCCGAGGGAGCGCGCTGCGCCTTCGGGGCGTCCGGGCGCTCGATGATCGAGAGCGGTTTGCGGTAGGGCCACACCGTGCCGTCACGGTCGATCGCCACGGTCTCGTCGGAGAGATAGGCGTACGCCCGCCCGAGGGCGAGCGCCGCCGTCGTCTTCCCCCGCCCCGAGGGGCCGACGAGCACGATGACATTCCCCCGATCGTCGGCGATCCCCGCAGCGTGCAGCATCCACGACCTGCCTCGGCGCGCCGCGATCGCCGCCAGCGTCACGCGCTGCGAGAGGTCTGCGAGCATCGACGGCAGGTCGTCGGATGCCTCGACCACGACCGTCGCGGCCGGTGCGGTCTCTCCCCCGGGCGAGACCGCATCGGCCCACGCGGCCACGATGGCGGCGCGCTGAGCGGGCGAGACCCTCGCGACGTCGATCCGGATGACCTCGCCGATCGCGAGAACGAACAGGCTCGATTCGACGGACGCCTCCGACGCCACGTCGGTCGCGATCAGAGCCGTGTGATGCTCCCCGACCACATCACGACGCGCTGCAGAGGACGAGCGTGGAGTTGACGGTGCCGGCCGACTTCGCTCCTGTCGCGACGTAACCTTCCGGCAGGGTGGCCACGGCACTCAGGGTGAACGCCACAGAGATGCTGAGAGTCGTGCGGAAGGCGATCGTGGCCCCCGCAGGCAACGCGGACGTCAGGGTGATCTGACGGCTGCGGTTGGTGAGCACGACGACGCTCGCCGTCCCGCCGCTGACCGAGAAGACGCCGATGTTGGCGACGCCCGTACCGGTGACGGTGACGACGGTGCCCACGGGGAGCGGCGCGGTCGGACCGGCCTGGAGCAGGAATCCGGGACCGATGAGGCCCAGCGTCCCGCACGTGCCGGTGAGCGTGAACGCCCCGACATCGACGTTGCTGGCCGCATGCGCGGGCACCGCCGCGGTCGCCAGGATGATCGGCACGGACCAGGCCGCGCCCTTCAGGATCGTGCGTCGTTCGATGAGGGAGCGCGGCTCTTCGCGCTCCAGGATGTTGTCGGACATGTTCCCCCACGCCGTAGTTTTCCGATGATCGTCGCGAGGCACGTCTGCGGACCCCACGGCCAGGCTGACACAGCGAAAAAGACGATCACAACCGCACGGCCACCCGATTGCGCGCGTCGACTACTGGGGTTCGAGGCGCACTACGCAGATGCGGTCATCAGTACTACTGAGGTTCGCGGCCGGCTACCGAGATCAGCCCCGAGCGGCCGCCTCCGCGCGGATAGAGTCGCCTCGAACTCAGAGGGGGCCCGATGGAACTGCGCGACTATCTGCGCATACTGCGAGCGCACTGGATGGGCATCGTCGTGTTCACGATCCTCGGGGTGGCCGTCGCCTTCGGGTGGACCGCGCTGCAGCCGAGGGTCTACTCGGCTTCGGCCAGCGGTTATGTCGTCGCGACCGGAACCGGCACCGAGACCGACTCCGGTGCTTCGCTGGTGGGTGACCAGCTCGCCCGCAACAAGGTCACCTCCTACCTCGACATCGGCACGTGGCGCGAAGTCGCCGAGTACGCCATCGCCGACCTCGGACTCGACGTCAGCCCCGAACAGCTGGTCGGTCAGGTCGACGTCACGAATCCCAACGACACGGTCGTGATCCACGTCGCGGCCGACGCCGCCTCCCCCGAGGCTGCGCGGGATCTCGCCGAGGCATGGATCGACGGCATGGTGACGGCGATCGACGACATCGAGGGGGACGGCACCGCCGGATCGGCCGCCGTCACCCTGATCCCCGGCGATTCCGCCCGACTCCCCACCGCTCCGTCCTCTCCCAATGTGCGCCTGTCATTGGCGCTGGGCGCCCTCGTCGGCCTGGCCATGGGCATGGGGTACGCGGTTGTCCGCAACGTGCTCGACCGCCGTATCCGCAACGCGCGCGACATCGAGCGTGAGACGGGCGTCTCGGTGGTCGGGACACTCCCCCTCGACAAGGAGTTCACGACGGGCCGGAAGGTGCTCAGCTTCTCGGAGGCCGACGTCAGCTCGCTGGCCGTCGCCGAAGCGATGCGCGAACTGCGCACGAACCTGCAGTTCATGGACGTCGACAACCCGCCGCGTGCGATCGTGGTGACCAGTCCCCTTCCCGGCGACGGTAAATCGACCGTCGCCGCGAACCTCGCGCGCAGCCTCGCCGCCGCCGGTCAGCAGGTCGTGCTGATCGACGCCGACCTTCGGCGACCCATGGTCTCGAAGATCTTCGACTTGCCCGATGGCGCCGGCCTGACGGACGTGCTCGCGGCCCGCGCGGAGATCTCCGATGTGGTGCACACTGCCGATTCGGCGCGCAATCTCGTCGTGCTTCCCGCCGGTCGCATCCCCCCGAACCCCAGCGAGCTGCTCGGCTCGCAGCGCATGCGGGAACTGGTGCACACGCTGTCGGCCGAAGCGCTCGTCATCATCGACTCCCCGCCTCTGCTGCCGGTCACCGATGCCGCCGTCCTGGCCACCGGCGCAGACGGCGCGCTGGTCGTGACCTCCGCAGGTCGCACGACGTTCGACATGCTCAACCACGCGCTCCTGAACCTCGAGAAGGCCCACGCGCGCCCGCTCGGCGTCGTCCTCAACAAGGTCACGCGGCGCGGTGGCGACGCGGGCTACTACGGCTACCAGTACCAGGGATACGCGTCGGCGACACCGGCCGAACCGGCGCCCGCGACCGTCCCCGTCGAGCTCGCCGGCATCCCGGGCGCGGCGCGTCCGGCGGTCGAACAGAACCTGCGCAGGTCGCGCTCAGCGCCCGCCCGGGGAAGGCGGGGAAACACCCCATAGGGTGGTCGAGTGTCCGAACCCGTCCTGCCTCGCCCGGCGCGCACCGCCGGCGTCGTCTTCGCGTGGGTGCTCGCCGCGTTGGTGCTGCTGTCGATCTTCGTGGTCGCGTGGGTGGGCATCCGCGGCTTCCTCGCCTACGGCCACCTCACCGACGCGCAGTCCCGCGCCGCCTCCGTGCGGGCCGACCTCACCGATCCGACCACGGTCGCAACGGCCCTGGCGGATCTCTCCGCCGACACGCAGCAGGCGCATGCGCTCACGAGCGACCCGATCTGGCGCGCCGCCGAGGGGCTGCCCTGGGTCGGACCCCAGCTCGCCGCCGTCTCGACCGTCGCGGGGGCCCTCGACGAGGTCGCGAGCACCGCCCTCGCTCCGCTCGCGCAGGTGGCTTCGACCTTCTCGGTCGACGCGCTCCGGCCGCAGAACGGCCGCATCGATCTCACGTCGTTCCAATCCGTGCAGGATGCCGCGACCACCGGCACCCGCAGTCTGGGTCAGGCCGCAGCATCCATCGACGCCATCGATCGTGCACCACTCGTCTCCCCTTTGCGCGATGCGGTGAATCAGGTGGACGACCTGCTGGCTCAGACGGAGAGCGCCACCGGTGCCCTCGCGCGTGCGACCGCGCTTCTTCCGGCCATGCTCGGAGCCGACGGTCCGCGCGACTACCTCGTGCTGTTCCAGAACAACGCCGAACTGCGCTCGCTGGGCGGCAACCCCGGCGCGATGGCGCTGATCCACACCGACGGCGGCACCATGACCCTGACGGCGCAGGACTCCACCTCGGGCTTCCCGAAATATCCCGAGTCGGTCATCCCGCTCTCGGAGGAGGTGCGCGCGCTGTACGGCGACCGTCCCGGCGAATGGATGCAGAACACCACCCTGGTGCCCGACTTCACCGTGGCGGCTGAGGCCGCACGCGCCATGTGGGCCCGCGAGCACGACGGCCTCGAGGTCGACGGCGTGCTCTCGATTGACCCCGTCGCCCTGTCCTACCTGCTTGCTGCCACCGGACCCGTCACTCTTCCGACGGGTGACGTGCTCACGCCTGACAACGCGGTGCAGCTTCTGCTCAACGAGGTGTACCTGCGCTACGAGCGTCCCGCCGATCAGGACGCGTTCTTCGCGGCGGCCGCCAGCGGCATCTTCACGGCCCTCTCGAGCGGAAACGTCGACCCCGTCACCCTGCTCACCGCCCTTGCCCGCGCCGGCGACGAGGACCGCCTGCTCATCTGGAGCGCCCGCGACGACGACCAGGCACTCCTTGCCGATACGACCCTCGCCGGCGGACTTCCCGTCACCGACCGCGACGCCTCGACCTTCGGGGTCTATCTCAACGACGGCACAGGCTCGAAGATGGACTACTACCTCGGCGTGGACACGCAGGTGCAGTGGACGACCTGCGTCCCCGCATCGGACCGCACCGCCACCGGGCAGGCGCAGCTCGCGCTGACACTCACCAACAACGCCCCGGCCGATAGCGCGAGCCTGCCGGATTACATCACCGGAGGGGGCACGTTCGGGGTCCCCCCGGGAACGATCCGCACGGTCGGATACATCTATCTGCCAGAGGGCTTCGATCTGGTGGACGCCGACGTGACCGGCACTCCCGGCTTCGGCGGAGGCTTCCACGACGGTCGCCAGGTCCTGAGCTTCTCGGTCGACCTCGTCCCCGGCGCATCCGCGACCGCCACCGCGACGGTGCAGACCACGGCGCCGAGCTCGACCACGATGATCGCGCGGACCACGCCGACTGTTAACACAACCGACACGCAGTCGCTTGTCGCCGTCTGCGAGACCCCGTAGAATCAGGCCACGGGCATCGCCGCTCAGTGCAGCGTCCCGCGCGTGCTCTGAGCCTTGATCGCATGACCGTTCCATCACGTCATCGCGCCGGGGGGCCCTCCACATGAACCGCACCATTCGCAACATCACGATGGGTGCCGCAATCGGCATGGCCGCCCTGAGCGCCCCCGTGGCCGCACAGGCGGACTCGATCTACCCGCCGTCGGGGTCCTGCACCGTCAGCCCCGCCTCCGCCGCGCCGGGCGGCACGCTCTCGCTCTCCTGCCGGGCCGCCACGTTCTCGAGCAACGAGAGCGTCACCATCACGGTCACCGGCGAGAACGGTGCGGGCGCGTCCGTCGGATTCGTCAAGTTCGCCGTCACCACGGCGAGCGGCGTGGTCGAGTCGGCGACCGACGGCTCACTGCCGGCCACGGCGATCACACTGCCGAAGGACGCCTCCGGCACCTACAACATCGCCGCCATCTCCGCCACGTCCGCCGGCGGCACCGCGACCGCTTCGGTCGCGTCGACGGACGGCAGCGGCCTGCCGGCGACCGGCCTCGACAGCAACTCCCTGCTCGGCCTCTGGGCCGGCGGCGGCGCGCTCGTGCTCGCCGGTATCGCGCTCGCGGTGGGCGCGGTCGTGCGGCGCCACCGTCTCACCCAGGACTGATCCCGCTGTGAGGACGTGCACGACGCCCCGCGTCGGCGCGCATCCGGCCGGAGCGCCCTCGACATGACGTCGCCCACGCCGCCGCCGCGGCCCGGGGCGAGGGCGCCCCGCCGACCGACAGGCCGGCCGGCATCGCGCCGACCTTCTCCGCGCCGCCCGTCATCGCGACGCTGGCTGTGGATCACGCTGGTGGCCGTCGTGATCGTTGCGGTGATCGTGACGCTCGCACTGGTCGGAGGTCTGGTCATGAACGCATTCCAGAGCCTGGGCACGCGTCCACCCGCCCCCGGCACGACGATCGTCGCGCCGAGCGACTCCAAAGCCACGCAGGCGGCAGCGGATGCAACGGGCGGCTCCGATGCCCAGGCCGCCGCCGAGTACCTCGCCTCGCAACCCACCGCCTACTGGCTCACCCCCGAAGCGGATCCCGTCGACGAAGTCTGGAACCGCATCGCCGCGCTCGCCGCCGACGCACGGGAACAGGATGCTGCGCTGGCGGTCGTCGTCTACGGGCTGCCTGAACGCGACTGCGGCAACCTGTCGGCCGGTGGACTCGACGACGCGTCCTACGTGACGTGGACGCAGCAGATCGGTGACGCACTGCGCAATGCGTCCGACCTGCAGCGCATCGTGATCCTCGAGCCCGACAGCCTCGCCCTCGCGCCAGAATGCGGCAACGTCGATGCCCGCACCACTCAGTTGCGTGGTGCCGCAGACCGCCTCGCGGGCCCCGGTATCTGGACCTACCTCGACGGAGGCCACTCCGACTGGCTCAGCGCCGGCGAGATGGCCGGACTCATCCGCGGCGTCGGCCTGCAGAACATCCGCGGCTTCGCCACCAACGTGTCGAACTACAACGCGACCGACGACGAGGTGGCATACGCGCACGAACTGGCCGGCCTGCTCGACGGCGCCCACGCCGTGATCGACACATCGCGCAACGGCCGGGGCTCCAACGGCGAGTGGTGCAATCCGCGTGGACGCGAGGTCGGCGAGCCGGGCGGGTCGATCGGAGACGACGTCGTCGACACCAACCTGTGGATCAAGCCCCCGGGCGAAAGCGACGGCACCTGCAACGGCGGACCTGTGGCCGGCACCTGGTGGCCCGACGCCGCCATCGAGCTCACGCGCGCGGCCCGCTGACCAGGGCAACGGGCGGCGGGCAGCCCGAGAAGACACTCGCGGATGCCTCGTCCCGCGTCACACGCTCGCAATCCGTGCACCTGTAGCATGAGCCTCACACCATGGTCCCCAGCCGTGGTCGGCTGACAGTGTCGTGCCTCGGTCCCCAGCCGCAGCATCCGATCCTGCCCCACCGATACTCGGGGACCCGAAATGCCGGGGGGCCGCAGATGAACACGGACGAGAACGCGCTCAAGACCGCCGTGATCGTCGAGGACGATCCCGACATCAGGCACCTGCTCGCCGAGGTGCTCGAGAGCGCGGGCTTCTCGACGGTGAGCGTCGGCAACGGCATTGACGGCGTGCGCGCCGTCCTCACATACAAGCCGCTCATCACGACGCTCGACGTCAACATGCCGGGCATCGACGGCTTCGAAGCGGCCCGCCGCATCCGCGCCGAGAGCGACACGTACATCATCATGCTCACCGGGTCCGAATCCGAGGCCGACGTCGTCCTGGCTCTCGGCAATGGGGCCGACGAGTACCTCACGAAGCCGTTCCGGCCGCGCGAGCTCCGCGCGCGCATCGATGCGGCCCTTCGACGTCAACGCCGAAGCAACACCCCGCCGCCGCCCGCTCAGGAGCGGGTGGGACCGTCGTTCCCCTCGCCGCGCCCGGTCACAACGCAGATGCCCACCATGGCGCCGCGGTACGAAGAGGAGCCGGCACTCGCCGAGCCTCCGATCGAATACATCGCGCAGACCGTCCCGGCGCCGGCCGCCTCGCGACCGGCGGCGACGCCGTACATCGTGCACCCGGCGCCGAACGAGGACGCGGGAAGCGCCGTGGAGCAGGTCACCCACGCCGCGCCGCCGGTGCGTCAGGAGCACTGGCTCGGCCACCGCGATCTGCTGCTCGACCCCGACGCCCGTATCGTCACGATCGGCGCGTCCGAAGTCGATCTCACCCGCACCGAGTTCGATCTGCTCGCCACCCTGCTGGAGTCCAAGCGTCGGGTGCGCAGCAAGGCGGACCTCACGCTCGTGCTGCGCGGCGAATCGTACGTCACGAGCTACTTCGTGGGCGACGCCGACAAGCGCGCCATCGAGGCGCACATGACGAACCTCCGACGCAAGCTCGGCGACAACCCGAACAATCCGCGCTTCATCGAGACGGTGCGCGGGGTCGGCTACCGACTCACGTCCGACCTGATCGCGGCACCATAGGACGCCGATCCACGAACGACGGCGGGGGGGGGGGGGGGGGGGGGGGGGGGGGGGGGGGGGGGGGGGGGGGGGGGGGGGGGGGGGGGGGGGGGGGGGGGGGGGGGGGGGGGGGGGGGGGGG